>NZ_LZIS01000049.1 GCF_001667015.1 Mycobacterium sp. E3198
TCGGAAACGCGGCCTCCGGCAATTTCGGCGGCGGCAATTCGGGGACCGACAACATGGGCTTCGGGAACTCCGGCGGCCACGGCGCAACCTTCGGCGGGGCCGGGGGCGCCGGCGGCAACGCCGGCATGCTCAGCCTTGGGGCGGGTGGCGCCGGCGGCGCCGGCGGCGAAAGCATCACCCCGGTGGTCGGCATCGGCGGTGCCGGCGGGGCCGGCGGCAACGGCGGCATGCTCTTCGGCGACGGCGGTGCGGGCGGCAACGGCGGATTCGGCCCGCAGACCGGCGGGCGCGGCGGGGCGGGCGGCGCCGCCGGCCTGCTCACCGGTTCCGGGGGCGCCGGCGGCACCGGCGGAGACGGCCTGACCTCTCAGGGCGGCGCCGGGGGCGCCGGGGGCAGGTCGGGCCTCATCGGCGACGGCGGCAACGGCGGTAACGGGGGCAACAGCCAGGGCGCCGCCAGCAGCACCGGCGGTGCGGGCGGAGCCGGCGGCAACGGCATGCTGATCGGCGACGGCGGCAACGGCGGCAACGGCGGCCTCGGCCAGGTGCGGGGCACCACCGGCGCCGGCGGCATCGCCGGTCAGCTGCTGGGCCTGGACGGCTCCAACGCCCCCGCCAGCGCCAACCCGCTGCACGCCCTGCAGCAGCAGGCGCTCACCGCGATCAACGCGCCCGTCCAGGCGGCCACCGCCCCCGCTGCGGCCGGCGCCGAACATCCCGCCGGTGCCGCCGGCCCCGCCGGTGCCGCCGGTCCCGCTCACGCTCGCCCCGCCGAGCCCGCCGGCGCCCCCGCTGGAGAACAGCCCGCCGTTGCCGCCGGCGCCCCCGTCCCCGCCGGGACGGGTGATGCTGTCGCTGCGCCCGCCAGTGCCGCCCGTCCCGGCCGCGCCGGAGAGCATGCCGGCGTTGCCGCCGGCCCCGCCGTTGCCGCCGGTTCCCGCGTCCGAGTTACCGCCGGCGCCGCCGATGCCACCCGAGCCGAACAGTCCCGCCGACCCGCCGTGGCCGCCGTTGCCACCGTTGCCGGCCAGGGCCAAGGGGGTTCCGCCGGCACCGCCCGCCCCGCCGTTGCCGATCAGCCCGCCGTTCCCGCCGTTGCCCCCGTTCCCGCCGTTGTTGCCGCCCCCGGTGCCGGAGCCGCCGGCGCCGCCGTTGCCGATCAGCCACCCGCCGTCCGTCCCGTTCTGCCCGGTTCCCGGGGCGCCGTTGACGCCGTTGCCGATCAGCGGGCGCCCGGTCGCCGCCTGCACCGGGGCGTTGATCGCGTCGAGCAGGCTCTGCAGCGGGGACGCGTTGGCCGCCTCGGTGGCCGCGAACATCGCCCCGCCGGCGCTCATGGTCTGAACGAACTGTTGATGGAAGGCCGCGGCCTCGGCGCTCAGCGTCTGGTAGGCCTGGGCGTGCCCGGAAAAGAGCGACGCCAGCGCCGCCGACACCTCGTCGGCGCCGGCCGCCAGAATCCCGGTGGTCGGGGCCGCCGCCGCCGCATGGGCGGCGCTGAGCGCCGAGCCGATGCTTTCCACGTCCGCCGCGGCGGCCGCCACCAGGTCGGGGGCCACAATCACAAACGACATCGCTGTCCTCCCGGTCGTCGTCGAGCGTCGGGGCGGATGCGCGTCGCCGCCCATCCGGACGCTCGTCTGGAATCACATTCAGGATGTGGGGGATGCGCCGCCGAAACGTCGGTCATAGCTCGTAGATTGCGCAGGCGCGGGGTCGTAGATTCTGCGCCGGGCGCGGATCACCCTGCGCCTCACGCAAGCTCGATGTTGCCGTTCAGGCCCAGCAGCAGCCCGCCGGTGCCGCCGGCGCCCGGGGTGCCGTGCGGGGGGCCGTCCCCGCCGTTGCCGCCGTTGCCGCCGTCGCCGACGACGACGGCGTTGCCGCCATTCCCGCCGGCGCCCCCGGCGCCGCCGTGACCGTCCGCGCCGGCGCCGCCGTCGCCGCCGTCACCCACCAGAGCGGCCTTGCCGCCGGCCCCGCCTGCGCCGCCGTTGGTGAGCGGGCTGAGGCCGGCGGCGCCCCCGGCGCCCCCGGCGCCGCCCGAGCCGTTGAGCAGACCGGCGTTGCCGCCCGTGCCGCCTGCGCCGCCGTTGCCGGCGAACAAGCCGCCGCCCCCGGCGCCAGCAGCCCGGCGTCGGTGTCGCGGACCAGCCGGCGATGGGCGCGCGCCGCCTCGACGGCCCGCCA
>NZ_LZIS01000050.1 GCF_001667015.1 Mycobacterium sp. E3198
TACTCGGCCTCCGTGGCCATGATCGCCGGCGTGTTCTGCCCGAAGATGTTCGTCGCGACCAACGCCATGAGCTGCGCCCGGTTGGCGGCGATGACCGCCGGGGGCACCGTTCCCGCAAAGGCTGCCTCGTAGGCGGCTGCCGCCGCGGAAGCCTGAGCGCCCGCTTGCTCGGCCGCCGCGGAAGTCGTGGTCAACCAGGAAATGTACGGCGCGGCCGCGGAGGCCGCCGCCGCCGACCCTGCGCCCGTCCACTGCTCGCCGGTCAGCGTCCCCACGATCGAATCCCACGAGGTCGCGGTGGTGCTCAGCTCGGCGGCCAGATTGCTCCAAGCCGTCGCCGCGGCCATGAGCGGTCCGGAACCGGCACCGGCGTACATCAGGCCGGAGTTGATCTCGGGGGGCAGAGCTGCAAAATCGAGAACCATTTTTCTGTATCCCGTTCCTTTTGTTGAAAATCCGTTTGCTGGGGAGTGCGCGTGGCGCTGCTAGACGGCCGTCGGCTTCGGCATGACGATGGGCTTGACGCCGTAGCGCGGCGCGCCGAAGCCGGCGCTGTTGCGCGCGGCCGCACCCATGCCGGGCATGCCAGGCACGATGGTCCCGGTCCCCGCCTGCGGTGCTGCGCCGGTCCAGCCCACCGTCTGGACCGCGGTCGCGGGCGCCGCACCGGGGGTGAACGAACCGGCCCAGCTTGGCGGCACCGACAATTTGCCGACCATGGTCGCCTGGCCGGTGCTGGCGACCGGCATCGCGGCCATGGCGCCTGCGCCCCCCATGCTCCCGGCCGGCGCTACCGCGTTCACATCCGCCGCGCCCGCCGCCGCGCCCGCCGCGTCACCGGCAGCGCTGCCAGAAGTGTCCAGCAGACCGCCGCCGGCCATGCCGAGGCAGGTCGACATGGCCGAGGCCCAGTTGCCGCTCTCGAAGCTGACGAAGTTGGCGGAGTTACCCGACAGGCTGAGCGGGTTTCCACCCGAGCTGTAGAGCGGGCCGCCGAGGAATGTGGCGAGGTTTTGCTCGAAGGTGGCGATGCTGTCGTACGGGGTGGCCGCTGCCGTCGCGTTGGCGGCCTCGGTGGCGGTGTAGGTGCCGGAGCTGAGGCCGAGGGTCTGCACGAACTGCTGTTGCATCGCCTGGGCTTCGGCCGCGAGCTGCTGGTAGTACGTGCCGTAGGTCGAGAAGATTCCCGCCTGCAGGGCCGAGACCGGGTCGGCGGCCGCCGGAGCGATGGCGGTGGTCGGCGCCGCGGCGCCCGCGTTCTGCGCCGTCAGTGAAGTGCCGATCCCTTCCAGCTGCGCGGCCGCAGCTAACAACTCTTCAGGAATTGTTGTCAGAAATGACATCTACTGCTCCTAGTGTTGGGAACCTGCCGACCCCCACCCGGGTGGATCGGCCCTGTGTGTTCGCGTATTAGCTCCTGTGCGTGGGCGTAAGGTTAGCCAGCCACGACTCCACATTCCCGACGGAAAAGGCTAAGGTGACGGGCGTTTACGGCTTCTTAACGCTTGCGCGGGCAGTTTTAACAAGGTCCTGTCGGGCGACATAGCGTTGTCATCTGAGATGCGCCCGCAGCGCGCCGGATAGCGCGCGGCGCGCGCATCCTAGGCCAGGGGCGCACCGGGCGCATCCGAAGGATTTTGTCGATTTCGGCGGGCCTCCGCGCCCCGTTGCGCGGCTTGGCGCGCTAGATTCGCCGCCGGGCCCCCATAGCCCAATTGGCAGAGGCAGCGGACTTAAAATCCGCCCAGTGTCGGTTCGAGTCCGACTGGGGGCACGGTGTTCTGCTGATGCCCGGGACGCGCCAAACAAGGGGCCCACGATGACCGACGAACGTCCGGCTAGCGCCGCGCACGGGCAGCACGAGTCGGCGCTCCGGGGCGACGGGCGGCGCACCCTTGACGACGCCGCGGCCTATCTGTTGCCGCACCTGAAGCCGGGGGTGTCGATGCTCGACATCGGCTGCGGTCCCGGGACGATCACCGCAGATCTCGCGCAGCGGGTGGCGCCGGGACGGGTGCTGGCCGTTGACCTCTTCGCCGACGTCGTCGGCGTGGCCCGCGCGGAGACCGAGCGGCGCGGCCTGACCAACGTGGCGTTCGCGACCGCCGACGTGCACCGGCTCGACATTCCCGACGACACGTTCGATGTGGTGCACGCGCACCAGGTGCTGCAGCACGTCGCCGATCCGGTGCGGGCGCTCCGAGAGATGCGCCGCGTGTGCCGGCCGGGCGGCATTGTCGCGGCACGCGACACCGACTACGCGGGATTCGCCTGGTTCCCGGAGCTTCCCGCGCTCGATCTTTGGCGGGACCTGTATCGACGGGCGGCCCGCGCCAACCGGGGCGAACCGGACGCGGGCCGGCGGTTGCTGTCATGGGCGCTGGCGGCGGGCTTCGATGACGTCATCCCGACGGGCAGCGTGTGGTGCTATGCGACGCCCGCGACCCGGGAGTGGTGGGGTGGGATGTGGGCCGACCGGATCCTGCACTCCGGTGTGGCCCGCGAGCTGTTGCATCTGGGGCTGGCCACGCCCGCCCAGCTCGACGAGATCGCGGCCGCATGGCGGCAGTGGGCCGCGGCCCCGGACGGCTGGCTGTCGATCCCGCACGGCGAAATCCTGTGCCGGGCCTGAACGCCACGCGCGTACCCCGTCGCCTGATGGTCGACCACCCACCACTGCACCGGCGGACCGGAATCGGCTTCGGCCCGCCGTCGGTCGAGCATCCGGTGCGTCTCGGCATCGCCGTGCGGCGGGAAGGACCTTTACCGGCTTGCGAAATCCTACTATTTTGGTACGTACATAGTAGATCGGAGGATCGGGCGATGACGGACCTATCGCAGTTTCAGCATCCCCGTTTTGCGCGGATGTATGAACAGATCAGTGCGGAGTCTGAACGGCGCGGCACCGCCGAGCACCGCGGTCGCGCGCTGGCCGGGCTGGCGGGCCGGGTTATCGAGATCGGAGCCGGCAACGGACTCAACTTCCGCCACTACCCGGACACGGTCACTGAAGTGGTCGCAGTGGAGCCCGACGACACATTGCGTGCGATCGCAGAGACCGCCGCCGGCCGGGCGAGAGTGCGGGTGCGGGTGGTGCCGGGCCACGCGACCGCGCTTCGGGTCGGCGACGCGAGCTTCGACGCGGCAGTCGTGTCGTTGGTGCTGTGTTCGGTGAGGGACGTTGGCGGCGCGTTGGCCGAGGTCCGCCGGGTGCTCAAGCCCGGTGGCGAACTGCGGTTCTTTGAACACGTGCGTTCGGAGCATCTGGCGTTCGGCTTGCTGCAGGACGCGATCACCCCGCTGTGGTCGCGGGTGGGCGGCGGCTGTCACCCAAACCGGAATACCGCCGCGGCGATCGAGGCCGCCGGTTTCGGAATCGAGCAAATCGACCGATTTTCCTATGCGCCACTGCGGCTCTTTCCGAAGCACTCCCACATCCTTGGACGTGCCCGGGCAGCCGACGGAGTGGACTAGCGTGCTTCGGGCGAAGCTGGCGGGTACGTGAAATGCGTTGCTTCGGTGCAACAATCATCTCCGGCGGTCGCTCCTAACGCACGAATCCACTCGGCCGGTCGTAGTCAGACGTATACGTTGTGTGCGCCGTTGCGGTAATCTACTATGTGTGTACGTAGGCAGTGAATTACGGCAATTGGTGTGAGAGTGCTGGCAGGTCGGAGGCGTGGCGGTGCGGGTGCGCGGGTTCGGTGAGTTGGAAGCGGTGGTCATGGACCGCATTTGGCGCCGGGATGGGACGACTACCGTCCGGGAGATTTTTGACGAGCTGGCCGCCGAACGGGAGATCGCCTACACCACCGTGATGTCGACCATGGACAATTTGCACACCAAGGGGTGGCTGGCGCGTGAACGAGAAGGCAAGGCCTACCGGTACTGGGCGACGTTGACCCGGGAGCAGCACAGTGCCCAGCTGATGCGTGATGCACTGGATGGCGGCGGACGCTCCGATTTGGTCCTGACCCACTTCCTCGAACAGATCAGCCCGGAGGAATCGGCGCGCCTGCGCGCCGCGCTGCAGCGGCTGGCCCGACGAGCCCGCCGCAAGTAACCGTTCCGCATCCCGAGGTCTGGCGAGCGGCATCGAAAGCGGCTGGCTTGCAGGGACATTAGCTCGGATGGCCTCGCGATCGCCGACGGCTACGGTGGTCCCATCATGCCGCCGGGTCCCATCATCCCGCCGGGTCCCATCATCCCTCCCGACCCGCCCATCATTCCGCGCATCATCGCGGGCATCCCGTCGTGCACGAAGCCGCTGACCTCACGGGCGTGAGCGCGGATCGCCTCGGTCAACGCGGGATCATCAGAGGTTTCCTCGGCAATGACACCCTTGGGCGTCAGGGTCAACTGGCGGCGGTAGCCGCCGGCGTTGCGAAACAGCGTCGGCAGGCTCGAACTCATGCACATGACCTCCGCGCCCCGGTCAAGATGGGAGTACATGCTGGACACGTGCCCGTGAAGTTGCTCGGTAAGATCCGGCGAGTTCGATTCTGTCGTGGTCCGCACCCCACCGGGGATGTCCTCGACGGTGCGACTGATCTCGGTGTGCCGGCGAAACATCTCCATATAGCCACTCATGTCGGCCGCACTGGCACCCATCATGCCGCCGTCGGTCAACCGGATCTGAAACACCGGGGGCCCCAGCACCCCGCGCATCGCGTAGCCCAGACTGGCCAGGGCGCCCGCGCCGAGAGCCGCCAGCGCCGCGCGCCGGGTGAATTTACCCATGTGATCACCTCCCGGATACCTCGATCTCTGTCCACGGTGAATCACCGTGGCGATCGCCGCAACCCTCAGCTACATCAGCCGACGGTAAAAATCATCGTCTGCCGTGGCGCCTCGCGCGCCGTACGCTTCCGTCGCCCGCCCGGTGTGGGCAAAGCCGCCAAACCCTGGCGGCGGTGGGCCGCTTCGGCCCCCGTCGCGAACACGAACCGCAAGTGCCACACCGGCGATGATGATTCCCAAGAGCACCGTCACGGCGAGAACATTCACCAAGACGGCGCACCAGCCCCAGCCATCCCAGCCATACCACATCGTCACCCGACCACCTCCATCTGATCAACACGCAACCCGAGCGCCCGGGAACCCATGCCGCCCAGCCTCAGCGCTCCTTCGTGATCGCGTTGCCATAGGCTGGAAGCCGCTCCCGCGTCGCGCGTGTGCGTCGTCAAGCGCATTCTACTATCTATGTACACAGATAGTAGAATAGAACGCCAGTGCCCGCAACGGACTCTGATGCCGGACCTCGTTGGCCAAGCGTCGCCGAGTGCGCGGACGACGCAGGTAGGAAGTCTGCGGTGCAACCTTGACGGTGAACCTCCCGGGGCCGCAGCTCGTGTCGATCGGAGGAGGTGGTTCAGTGCCTAACGTCAGTGGGCCGAAGCGGATCCGAAGCCGCCACGACGGCGCCTTTCCGCGACGAGCGTGTTGCGCTCTGGTGGCGATACGCACTCGAATTGGCGGCGACGCGTGCGGCGCTCAGGCTAGCAGGGGCGGGGTCGAGATGTCGGCACCGCTACTTCCAATCGGCTCGGAATGCAAATTGGCGCACAGTGTTTGGCATGAAGCCGGACCCGCATCCCCACTGGGCCGCCCCGATTGGTTGCTGTTATCCGCAAGCCAAGGGCGACGATGGCATCGTTAGGCGGATTTGGTCCGCCCGGTGACAAGGATGTTCACGTGGCTGACCACGACAGCCACGCGATGTGGGATGCCGCGTACGTTTTGGGATCGCTGTCCGCCACCGACTGGCGCGAATTCGAGGCGCACATGGCCGGCTGCCCGGCATGCCGTCGGGCCGTCGACGGGCTGAGCGGCATTCCGGCGATGCTGTCGCGGCTGGACCGCAACGATGTCGTCGCGATGAACGGGGCCCACCATCCATCCGGGGTATCACGGATGCCGCCGGACCTGCTGCGGTCGCTGCTGGCCGCCGTGCGTTGGCGCCGCCGCCGGACGCGCGTGATGGCCTGGATGGGCTCGGCCGCAGCTGCCCTCATACTGACGATCGGTGTGCTGGTTGGGGTTCACGTCGGTCTTCCGGCATCCCCGGCGCCGCAGGCGACCGTGCGGGCGATGCCGATGGACCAGGTCGGGACGACCTTGCTGGCATCGACGGTATCGCTCAGCGGTCAGCAGTGGGGAACAAACATTGCGCTGAAGTTCGTTTGCCTGGCTCCGCCGGATGCTCACCACGATACGGTCGCGTTGGTGGTCGTGGGTCGGGACGGGAGTCAGACTCGGCTGGCGACGTGGATGGCGATCCCGGGCCATTCGGCGACGCCCAGCGGCAGCATCTCGACGCCGGTCGGTCAGATCGCCGCGGTGCAAGTGGTCTTGGTCGACGACGGTCACGTGATGCTGCAGCGCTCCCTCTAGTTTCGGGCTACAGACCCGCCGCGAAGTCGTAATGGGCCGGTACCGATGGTCCGGGCTGGGCGGTGCCGTAGATCACGACGATTTCGTCGTGCGCGTTGATGGGCAGGCCCGCGGGGTTGCCGGTGACGGGATTGCCATTCACGAAGGCCCGCAGTGTCTTCCCGTCACCGGTCCGCAACCCACCGATGCCGTCGGCGGATAGGGTGACGTCCCATTCTGTGAAGAACTCGCCGAGGGTAAACGTTCGATTCACCGGCGATTCGATATGGATCACGCCCGTCGCGTCATGCGTGTGCACAGGGCTGATCCCCCGACGGTCGATGCCGATCATCGCCGGAACCTCAACGGAACGCCCGTCGACGCTCACGTCGAGGTGGGCATGAATGTGCTCGACGGTGCCCTCGCGGCTCAGCAACGGCAGCCCGGCGGCGCGGGCCGCGGCTGCCGCATCGCTCGGAGCGCTCCACGGCGGAAGCGTCTCGCGGCCGACCGCGGTCGTGGCCGGTGGGTTCCTCAGCTGGGGCGGAACCGCTTGGTTCTGTTGAGAGCGAGGCGATTTCGCGACGATCAGGACGGCTGTGAGCGCGACGGCAATTACCCCTACCGCGATCCAAACCCAGCCACCGCTCCGCCCTCCGCGCGCCCGCGCGACGGCCTTCCGAGCCCCGATGCTCCGTCGCCCGGTGGGTGTCATCGTTCTTCCGGCCGGTGCTCCGTAGACCGCTCGGCCTTGAGTCTGTCGATTTCCGCACGCAGTTCGTCGACCTGTTGGCTTGTCGCGCCAGCGGCCGACGTTGGCCCGTGCCCCTGCCCGCGCATCATCTGCCACATCATCAGCCCCATACCGACGGGGCAGGCCAGCGTCACGAGCCATAGCAGTACCGACTGCATGAGTCCTCCTCGAAACGGCCGCAGTCCACCCGCCTACGTTCTACGTACCGACACAGTAGACTATGATTCGCTCCGGCGCACCTCGGTGGCGGGGTGCCGGAGGCGGCGTCGATCGCGATCGTCGTCTTCTGAACGGCGAAGCCGCCCAGCCTGGTTCGGTGGTCAAGCTGGTCGGCGTGACCTCGGTTACGCTGAAGGCAGCCTTTCAACCGTGTGCGAGGGAGGCTGCGAGGGAGGCGTAGTGGGCGTCGCGGTTTGCCTGGTGCTGTACAGCTTTGCGGTCGCTGTGATCGTTCCGGGGCCATTGGTGCGCCTGACCCGGTCGGGCGCGGCGCCGTGGCCGGCGATGGTCGCGTGGCTGACCGCGATCGTCAGCGTGCTCGCATCCTGGGTGGTTGCCGCCGGATTTCTGGTGGTTTCCCTGGCGAGGAACCCGGACCAGCCAGGGCGAATGGCGAGTGCGTGTCTTGCGGCGATGCGCCGGGTCGCCGTGGGTGGTTCCGGGCCGCTGCTGCAGGTGACGCTGATCGCCCTGACCGCCGCGGCCACCGGTGCCGTAGTGATTCTGGTTTGGCGCCTGAGCCAATCCATGCGTCGCGCGCGGGCGGTGAGCCACCGGCACGCGGCCGACGCCCGCATCATCGGGCGCCGCGTTGCCGGTCTGGATGCCGTCGTGATCGACGCCCCACAACGGGCTGCCTATTCCGTGGCCGGGCGACCGGACACCATCGTGGTTACGAGCGCCGCACTCGACGCGCTTGATCAGTGCTACCTCGACGCGGTGCTGGCGCACGAGCGAGCCCACCTCGCCGAACGCCACCACCTGATGCTGGCCTTGACGCGCGGTTTGGCCGCGGCCCTACCACGCGTTGCGCTCTTCACTATCGGCGCCCGCGAGATCGCCCGGCTCACCGAGATGGCGGCCGACGACGCGGCCGCGCGGCGGCACGGGCCCCACACCGTCCTCGGCGCGCTGTTGGCCCTGTCCGCGCGGGCGCCCATCCCCGGCTGTGCCGCCGCCGCAACAGGTACGGACGTGCTGGCCCGCGCGGAGCGACTGGTCGCACCATCGGCGGCCGGCTGGCGGACGCGCCTCGCGCTCAGCGCCATGACGCTGTTGGTGGTGTTGCTGCCCCTGGTCGTGGGGGTGCACGCGGCGATCGGACTTGGGCTGTGTGGCCCGATGGGAGCTGATGCGACGACGGTCGCCATGGGCGGGCCGCAAGGGTGCGGCGGCCCACCGCATCGGTGTCCATGAACCGCCGTTTTTCGTAGCGCCGTCCGGCCCAATGCATTTACTATCTACGTACGAATATAGTAGGTTACCCGTAGTGATACGTCGCCAACCTGCGGGGCGCCGGTTGAGGGAGGGTGGGGCATGGCACCATCGGGTGGGCCCGCGCCGATGAAACGCACTGCCGTTCTACACGTCGGGGGGCTGCACTGGGCGAGTTCGGCCGCCTCGGTCACGAACACGTTGCTTCGCCGCCCGGGAGTGATGGCGGTGGAAGCCAACGCCGCCAACCAGACCGCGACCGTCACCTACGACCCGACCGAAACGTCGATCGCGGATATGTCGAAGAAGTTGCGCGACTGCGGATTTCACTGTTCCGGCCGCTCGGTGCCGGAGCACGTCTGCGATCCGGCGTCCGAGCCGGGCGCGGGCGGGCCGGGGCCGCAATCGCCTGCCGGAGATGGCGGACACACGGGAATGTCCATGGATCACATGGCCCGGGATATGCGCAACAGGTTCCTGGTGGCGCTGGTGCTTTCGATCGCGACCATGTTGTGGTCGCCGATGGGCCGCGACCTGTTCGGGGTGACGCTGCCGACGCCGTTCGGGTTGCGGGACGACGTCTTTGCGTTCCTGCTGAGCCTGCCGGTGGTGTTCTACTCGGCGCGGATCTTCTTCACCGGCGCATGGCGAGCCCTGCGCGCGCGGACATTGGACATGATGGTGCTGGTGGCCATGGCCGTTGCGGCCGGATGGCTCTACAGCGTCGCGGTGACCCTCACCGGCGGTGGTGAGGTGTTCTACGAGGCCACGTCGATGTTGACGACTTTCGTGCTGCTCGGTCATTGGCTGGAAATGCGCGCCCGCGGCGGGGCAAACGACGCGATCCGCACGCTCTTGGCGCTGGCTCCCCCGATGGCGGTGCTGATACGCGACGGCGAAGTGGTGGAGATTCCGACCGCGGAAGTCGCGGTTGGTGATCTGCTGCTCATCAGACCCGGCGCCAAGATACCGGTCGACGGCACCGTCGAAGACGGCCACTCCGAGGTGGACGAATCCATGGTGACCGGGGAAAGCTTGCCGGTCACCAAGGACCCCGGTTCGAATGTCGTTGGCGCGGCGATCAATACCACCGGCACGTTGCGGGTGCGCGCCACAAAGGTCGGCTCCGACACGGTGCTGGCCCAAATCGTCGAAATGGTGCAGGAGGCGCAGAACTCCACGGCTCCCGGGCAGCGCCTGGCCGACCGCGCGGCGTTCTGGCTCGTGCTGGTCGCCCTGCTCGGGGGAGCCGGCACTTTTCTGGTCTGGTGGGCGGCGGGCGCCGAGCCGCGGACGGCGCTGCTGTTCGCGATCACCGTCATCGTGATCACCTGCCCAGACGCGCTGGGCCTCGCCACCCCGGCCGCGATCATGGTCGGCACCGGACTGGGCGCCAAACGTGGCGTGCTGTTCAAGAACGCGACGGCGCTGGAAGCGTCGGCCGGCATCGACACGGTCGTGATGGACAAGACCGGCACACTGACCAAGGGCGAGCCCGAGGTGACCGACGTCGTGACGGACGGCATCTCCGAGGCAGAGCTGCTGACCCTGGTCTCCGCAGTGGAGAACGAATCGGAGCATCCGCTGGCCGCCGCGATCGTGCGCTATTCCGCGGCCCAGGGCGTGAAACCTGTGCTGGTGAAGGGTTTTCGCAATGTACCGGGATACGGCACCGTCGCGGAGGCGGACGGCCGCCGTGTCGCCATCGGCAACCGCAAGCTCATGATCGAGGAGAAGATCTACTTCGGTTCGTTGCTGGACAGGCGCGACGAGCTGGCATCCAGCGGGCGAACCGCGGTGTTCGTCGCCGTTGACGGCCGGGCCGCGGGGGTGATCGCACTGGCCGACGCCGCACGCGAATCCTCACCCGATGCCGTCGCCGCGCTGCATCGCCTGGGTGTGGAGGTAGTGATGCTGACCGGCGACAATCAGGCCACGGCCGAGCGCATCGCCGCGCAATTGGGCATCGAAACCGTTATCGCCGAGGTGTTGCCGGGCGATAAGGCCGCCGAGATCGCCGCCCTGCAGCGCGTCGGCAAGAAAGTCGCCATGGTCGGCGACGGCGTCAACGATGCTCCGGCACTGGCGCAGGCCGACGTGGGCATCGCGATCGGAGCCGGCACCGACGTCGCTATCGAGACCGCGGATCTGGTACTGATGCGGTCGGATCCGCTCGACATTCCGATCGCGGTGCGGATAGCCCGGGGGACTCGGCGCAAGATGCGCCAAAACCTTGCGTGGGCAGTCGGTTACAACGCCGTCGCGATCCCGATCGCCGCCGGAGTCTTCGCGCCCTGGCTGGGGCTGGTGCTGCGTCCCGAGATCGCTGCAGTCTCAATGTCGGGTTCCACGCTGATCGTGACGGTCAACGCGATCATGCTCAAACGGCTGAGCTTGCCGAGCGCGGCCGCCGCGCCAGATATCGGATCAGCAGCAGCGCTGACCGCGCCAGGCGTCACGGCCCTCCCGGACCGCGACCACGGCGATGACCAGAGCAACGACCGGGTCGGCCCAGGACCAACCGAGCAGCGAGTTGAGCAGTAGCCCGACCAACAAGACGCCGGACAGGTAGGTGCACAGCAGGGTTTGCTTGGAATCCGAGACGGCACTGGCCGATCCCAGCTCCCGCCCCGCACGTCGTTGCGCATACGACAGGACCGGCATCACCACCAGCGACACGGCGGCGAGCACGATCCCGGTGGGGGAATGCCCCGTCGTGTCCCCGCCGAGGAGCGAGCGCACCGATTCGGCGGTCACGTAGGCGGCCAATGCGAAGAAGGACAACGCAATTACCTTCAGCGCGTGCCGTTCCCGCGCCTCGGGGTCGTTGCCGGAGAACTGCCATGCCACTGCGGCGGCCGAGGTGACCTCGATGACCGAATCAAGGCCGAAACCGATCAGCGCGGTTGACGATGCCGCCGCGCCGGCCATGAGCGCGATGATCGCCTCGATGATGTTGTAGCCGATCGTCGCCGCGACCAGCCTTCGCACCCGCCGCGTCAGTACGTTGCGACGTTGTCGGCCAACGTGGTCGACGACCGTCGCCAGTGCGGGCGCGCAGCACTCGTCGGGGCATCCGGACTGCCCGCTCGCCGGGGTGACGAACGACAGGGGGAGTCGTCGCCCGCCGTGGTCGTTCACCGCCGTGCCTCCGACGGGATGCTCGCAGCGGTCGGCCGGTCATCAACCACGCACGACTGATCGGGATTCACCGCAAGCACGAGTTGCACCAACTCGCCCAGCGCGCGGGCTAGGTGCGGGTCGGCCAGCGCATAACGCACCTGGCGGCCCTGATATGTCGCCACCACCAGGCCACAGCCCCGCAAGCACCCCAGATGATTGGACACGTTCGATCGACTGAGCCCCAGATCGCGGGCCAGCTGGCCGGGGTAGCTCGGCCCATCGAGCAGCGCCACCAAAATGCGGCATCGGGTCGGGTCGGCCAGAGCCCGGCCAAGCCGCGCAAGGGCCGCCTCCCGCGCCTCATGCGTCAGCATTGCTACAACTGTACAGCCCAAGCTGACATGACAAAAGGGACCGCTGCCCGTCGATCTCCTCAGCAAGCGGCCTACTATCGGTGTTCGGCGGCTATGAGGAGGCTGACGGTGCCGATTCGACCTTCGCGCGGTCGACCATGAGGTCCCACGTGGTGATGCGGCGGCATGACGCGCATCCGCTGTTGACGTGGATTGCGCTGTGCGGCTTGCTGGCTGGACTGCTGCTGGCTGTCCTGGGCATGCCGCATGCCGACATCCACGGCCTGCTGCACTATATCGGCGTGATGGACCCGTTTTGCGGCGGCACCCGGTCGGTATATCTGACGCTGCACGGTCACCTGCGCGACGCCGTGCGCTACAACCCAGCGGGGCCGATTCTCGTCGTTGCTGCACTCGCGCTCGTCCTGCGTGCCGCGATCGGCTGGTCGAGCCGCCGCTGGGTGGAGGTGTACGTGCCACCGCGGTTGCTCGTATCGGTGGCCGCGGTGGCGCTTGTCGCCCTTGAGGTGAACCAGCAACTGCACGCGGCATTGTTGATGCAGCCGTGGGGCGGGGCATGACCGGCGCGCGGCAGCGGTTGTTGTCCGTCGTCGCCGGGCAGCTTGGCCGGCCCCACGGTCTGCTGGGACGTGGTGTTGCCGTCGTCCTCAATCGGGGCAACCGGCGCGCGGTCGCGGCCGCGGTGCAGGGATGCGTCTACGGCGCTCTGTCCGGTGGGATCGGTAACCAACAAGGTCGGATGCGCCGAGGCGGTGCCCGCGTCCGCCCACCATCGCGAGCATCGCGGCCGCAACCGTACCCAGCATCAGGGGGCGCCGGAGTGTGATCGCCGCGCAGGTGCTGCTGCGGCGACCGTCTG
>NZ_LZIS01000051.1 GCF_001667015.1 Mycobacterium sp. E3198
CGGTGGTGATCTCGGCGTCGGGGGCCAGGACGAAGTGGTCGCGCACCATGCCCAGCAACCGCGCGATGCGCTCGCCGCCCAGTAACGAGGGCGTCCCACCACCGACGAACACCGTGCTCACGGTCGGTGCGTCCATCCGCGCGGCCGCCAGTGCAAGCTCCGTTCCCAGCGCCTGAAGCCAGGCGTCGGGGTTGACGCCGCCCAGCTCGGCCGGGGTGTAGGTGTTGAAGTCGCAATAACCGCACCGCGTGAAGCAGAACGGGACGTGGACGTAGAGCCCGAACGGCCGGCCGGGACTCGGCGCTACGGCGGGCAGGTCGGCCGGGGCCTCGCGAAGTGGCATGCCAAATCCTCCCACGGCGGCCCGGTCGGGCCGTGCGGCGTCGGCGCCGGCGAGCGCATCGGCGCTGGTCACGCGGCGCAGGAGGGCGCTGAAGACGGTCCGCCCGGTTTTCAGGCGATTGGCGGGCCGGTGTGCCCGGGCGCCCAGGGTCGCTGCCTACTTTGGGTCAGCGTGAGGAAAAATATGACCTGCTCGAAACCCCCGCGTCGATCCGTGGCAGAATGGCAGCCGTGACCGCCAACCGCAGCTTGCGCATCGCCCTCGTGGCGCGGCGGCACATCGATCTCAAGCGTGTCTGCAGCTGTTGTTGTTGCTGTCTGCCTTGATGCCGTAGGCCCGCCCCACCTGTAACTCAGCTGGCTGCCGGATCTGCGCAGCCGAAATAAATGCGGTGTGCTGCGCGTCCAAGCCTGCGATGTTCGCGAAGGAGATCCAATGACGACAGCCCGTCCCGCCAAGCCCCGCAACGAGGGCCAGTGGGCGCTGGGAAACCGCGAAGCGCTCAACCCCAACGAAGAGATGAAGCAGGCCGGCGCACCGCTCGAGGTCCGGGACCGCATCGAAAACCTCTACGCCCAGGGCGGATTCGACAGCATCGACAAGGGCGACCTGCGGGGCCGCTTCCGCTGGTGGGGCCTGTACACCCAGCGCGAACAGGGTTACGACGGGTCGTACACCGGCGACGAGAACGCCGAGTTGCTCGAGGCGAAGTACTTCATGATGCGGGTGCGCTGCGACGGCGGCGCGCTGTCGACCGCCGCGCTGCGCACCGTGGGCCAGATCTCGACCGAGTTCGGCCGGGACACCGCCGACATCTCCGACCGGCAGAACGTGCAGATGCACTGGATCCAGGTGGGCGACGTCCCGGAGATCTGGCGGCGGCTCGACGAGGTCGGGCTGCAGACCGCCGAGGCGTGCGGCGACTGCCCGCGCGTGATCCTGGGCTCGCCCCTGGCCGGCGAGTCCCTCGCCGAGGTCATCGACCCCACCTGGGCGATCGACGAGATCGTGCGTCGCTACATCGGCAAGCCGGACTTCGCCGACCTGCCCCGCAAGTACAAGACCGCCATCTCCGGACTGCAGGACGTCGCGCACGAGATCAACGACATCGCCTTCATCGGCGTCAACCATCCCGAACACGGCCCCGGCCTGGATCTCTGGGTGGGCGGGGGCCTGTCCACCAACCCGATGCTCGCCCAGCGCGTCGGCGCCTGGGTTCCGCTGGACGAGGTGCCCGAGGTGTGGGCGGCAGTCACCTCGATCTTCCGCGACTACGGCTATCGGCGCCTGCGGTCCAAGGCGCGGCTGAAGTTCCTGATCAAGGACTGGGGCATCGACAAATTCCGCGAGGTCCTCGAAACCGAATACCTCAAGCGCCCGTTGTTCGACGGCCCGGCCCCCGAGCCGGTCAAGCATCCGATCGATCACGTCGGGGTGCAGCGGCTCAAGAACGGGCTCAACGCGGTCGGGGTCGCCCCGATCGCGGGCCGGGTGTCCGGCACCATCCTGTCGACGGTGGCCGACCTGGCCGAGCGGGCGGGCTCCAACCGAATCCGGTTCACGCCTTACCAGAAGCTGGTCATCCTCGACGTGCCCGATGACCGGGTCGACGACCTGATCGCCGGCGTGGAGGGGCTGGGCCTGCAGGCGCGCCCGTCGCAGTGGCGCCGAAACCTGATGGCCTGCACGGGGATCGAGTTCTGCAAGTTGTCCTTCGCCGAAACACGGGGCAGGGCACAGGATTTGGTGCCCGAGCTGGAGCGCCGGCTCGAGGACCTCAACTCCCGGCTGGACGTGCCGATCACGGTCAACATCAACGGCTGCCCCAACTCGTGCGCGCGCATTCAGGTCGCCGACATCGGGTTCAAGGGTCAGATGGTCGACGACGGTCACGGCGGCTCGGTCGAGGGCTTCCAGGTGCATCTGGGCGGCAGCCTCGGCCTGGACAGCGGTTTCGGCCGAAAACTGCGTCAGCACAAGGTCACCAGCGACGAGCTGGGCGACTACATCGATCGGGTAGTGCGCAACTTCATCAAGCACCGGAGCGACGGCGAACGATTCGCGCAGTGGGTCGTTCGCGCCGAGGAAGGCGACTTGCGATGACCGTAGAAACGACCAGCCCAACGGAGGCCGATCTGCGTGAGCTGGCCGCCCGTGGCGCCGCGGAGCTCGAGGGCGCCAGCGCCACCGACCTGCTGCGCTGGACCGACGACCACTTCGGCGGCATCAACGGCCCCCGGGGCTGGGCGACCTGCAACTACGTGGTGGCGTCCAGCATGCAGGAGGCCGTGCTGATCGACCTGGCCGCCAAGGTGCGGCCCGGGGTGCCGGTGATGTTTTTGGACACCGGCTACCACTTCGTGGAGACCATCGGAACCCGGGACGCGATCGAGTCCGTCTACGACATCCGGGTGGTCAACGTGACGCCCGAGCACACGGTGGCCGAGCAGGACAGGTTGCTGGGCAAGGACCTCTTCGCGCGGGACCCCGGCGAGTGCTGCCGGCTGCGCAAGGTCGCCCCGCTGGGCAGGGCGCTGCGCGGCTACTCGGCATGGGTCACCGGGCTGCGCCGCAGCGACTCGCCGACGCGCGCCAACGCCCCGCTGGTCAGTTTCGACGAGGGCTACAAGCTGGTGAAGATCAACCCGCTGGCGACGTGGAGCGACGACGACATGCAGAACTACATCGACGAGCACGACGTGCTGGTCAATCCCCTTGTCTACGACGGATATCCGTCGATCGGTTGCGCTCCGTGCACCGCCAAGCCGGCCGAGGGAGCCGACCCGCGCAGCGGGCGCTGGCAGGGGCACGCCAAGACGGAATGCGGGTTGCACGCGTAGTGACCGCCCTCGTGCTGACCGCGCACGGAAGCAGGGACCCCCGCTCGGCGGCCAATGCCCGGGCCGTCGCCGGCGAGCTCGCGCGGATGCGGCCCGGCCTGGACGTGCGGCTGGCATTCTGCGAGCTCAACACGCCCGGCCTGGCCGAGGTGCTCGGCGACCTGCCGGGCGGCGCGGTGGTCACCCCGTTGCTGCTGGCGAACGCCTACCACGCGCGCATCGACATCCCCGCCCAGATCGCCCGGTCGGGTATCGATGTTGCCCAGGCTGACGTGCTCGGCGAGGACCCACGGCTGATTTCGCTGCTGCGGCAACGGGTTACGGACATGCGTGTCTCCCGGCACGACGACCGGGTCGGCGTGCTGGTGGCGTCGATCGGTTCATCCGACCCGCGCGCCAACGCGCGCACTCGGCAGGTGGCGCCGCGCCTGCTGACGGGCACGAGTTGGGCGGGCGCGACGACGGCGTTCGTGACCCGTCCGGAACCGTCGCTGGCCGAGGCCGCCGGCCGGTTGCGCCGGCAGGGTGCGCGGCGGGTGGTCATCGCTCCGTGGTTTTTGGCGCCGGGCCTGCTGCCCGACCGGGTGCGCGAGTTCGCGGACGACGCCGGCATCGAGGTGGCGGAACCCCTGGGCGCGCACCGGTTGGTCGCCGAGACGGTGCTGGACCGCTTCGATCGGGCGCTGGTGGCTTCCGCCGGTCGGATCGCCGCCTGACCGAACAGCCTGCGAGCGGCGACCCCCTGACAAACCGCCAACGTCACGCAAGCGGCGCTCGACGACCGGCGCGCTCTGCGAAAGCATCTAGCGCACCGAGAACTTCGGGTGCGTGCCAGGCCCGATTACGCGCCTGGTCGGTGAACTCGACGATGATCTTGGCCTCGGCAAGCGGATCCAAGTATCGATAGACGTTGTTAATCGCGATGTTCAGTTGATCGCTGACCAGTTTTGCGTTAAGCACGGGGCGTTTGATTAGCAAGTCCGCGACACGGTGCACGGCTGAGTTGCGGCGGGCGGTGATCTTCGATTCCCACTGCCCTCTAATGGTTTGCAGATCACCCACTAGGTGTCGACCGTTGACAACGGCCAGAATCGATGCCTCAGACATTTTCTCGACTATTGGCGCAGGGTCGCCCTCGCGATACGCGGTTAGTGCCTGAAAGTACGAATTGGTGTCGGTTAGCAGGCCCGCCGAGACGGGGACCGTGACCTGACGAGTTAACCGCTTGTTGCGCAACATCGACTGGATCAGGGCTCTGCCGGTCCTGCCGTTACCGTCGGGGAAGGGGTGGATGGTTTCGAATTGTGCATGCGCAATTGCGATTTGCGGAAGGACCGCTATGTCACTGCGCTTGGCAAATCGGACTAGATCATCAATGGCACCGGAGACCCTGTCCTGATGCGGCGCAATGAAATCGGCGCCGCGAGGGCCGAAATTTCCCCCGCCGACCCACACCTGCTCGGTGCGCCATTTGCCGGCGATCGCCGGTTCGCTCTCGTGCATCAGCGCGTAATGCATGGCCAGGATTGCCTGGTCGCTGATCTGGCCGGCCAGGTCGATCGCCGCCTGCATCGCCCGGGTGTTCGCAACGATCATTGAAGCGTTGCGGCGCTTGGTGTTTCCCAGGGTTTCGGCCTCAGCGATCGCTCGTGCAGACGCTGTCAAGTTCTCAATTTTTGAGCTGGCTGCTGATTCTGTCCGCAGCAGCACGGAGGCGAATGGGGCGATCTCGCCCCCAAGTTCTGTATCGAACCGCACGATCTCTTGACTGGCCTCTTCGGCGGCAGCTAGAACCTCGGACGGCAGGCTAACGTCGAGGTTGGCAGTCTGGGCAGGGATGGCGGCCTGGTACTCACCGGACTGGCGCAGGGCAGCACGCAGGTCGGATCGCTGGTAACCCGCTTCGGTCGGCGCACCCCAGATGAGGGTTTCGTACCCCACTGCGGTGCCCGAGTTAGCTGATGACATGGATCCCATCTTATCATCACTTAGAGTACTAAATGATAATATGGCTACCGTTGTTATCAGTTCGGTCATCCTGCGCGCATCGCCGGCGGCGCTCCAGTTTGCCGACACCCGACCCCCGACTCCGAAGGGCAGCCACCGGATTGCCACCTGATTCGCTGGAGTTGCCAGTAAACTTCGTGTCTTGAACACGCCCTTGCGAATTCGAGCGCTGCTGGCCGCGCTGGCAGTGGGGTTGGCGGGGTGTGGCGGCAACCAGGCGCCCCCGCCCCACGCGGCCGGTCCGTGCGAGATCGCGCCCAACGGCACGCCGGCGTCGCAGGCCCGCCCGGGTGCACCGTCGTCGAGAAACCTCTCGGCGCACCCCGAGACGGCGACCGGGTACCGCGGCGACATGACCGTGGTGCGCACGGCTCACTACGCGGTGGCCACGGCCAATCCCCTGTCGACCCAGGCGGCGTGCCGGGTGCTGCGCGACGGCGGCACCGCCGCCGACGCGATGGTGGTCGCCCAGGCGGTCCTGGGCCTGGTCGAACCGCAGTCCTCGGGCCTGGGTGGCGGCGGATTCGCGGTGTACTACGGCGCGGGCACCGGTTCGGTGCAGGCCTACGACGGCCGCGAAACCGCGCCCGCGGCCGCCACCGAGAACTACCTGCGCTGGATCGGCGACGACGATCACGCCGTCCCCCGGCCCGACCCGCGTGCCTCGGGCCGATCGATCGGGATACCGGGTGTTCTTCGGATGCTCGAACTCGTGCACCACGACCACGGACGCGCGCCGTGGCGCGATCTCTTCGACCCGGCAGTCGCGTTGGCCGACAACGGTTTCGACATCAGCCCCAGGCTGGCCGCCGCCATCGCCGACTCGGCGGCACCACTAGGGCTGGATCCGCAGGCGCGCGCTTACTTCCTGAACCCGGACGGCAGCCCGAAGGCCGCGGGAACCCGGCTGACCAACCCCGCCTACGCAAAAACCCTGTCCGCCATCGCCTCGGCCGGCGTCAGCGCCTTCTACACCGGCGACGTCGCGCACGACATCGTCGCCGCAGCGGGCGATACCACCGGCGGGCGCACGCCGAGCCTGATGACCAACGAGGACCTGGCGGGCTACGTCGCCAAGAAACGCGACCCGCTGTGCACCACGTACCGCGGCCGGCAGGTGTGCGGCATGCCCACCCCGTCGTCGGGCGGCGTCGCGGTGGCGGCCACGCTCGGAATCCTCGAGCATTTCCCGATGGGCGATTACCGGCCCACGGACGTGGACCTCAACGGCGGTCGGCCGAGCGTGCTGGGCGCTCACCTGGTCTCCGAGGCCGAGCGGCTGGCCTACGCCGACCGCGACAAGTACGTCGCCGACGCCGATTTCGTCGCGTTGCCCGGCGGATCGCTCGCCACGCTGGTCGACCCGGGCTATCTGGCGGGGCGGGCGGCGCTGATCTCGCCACAGCACAGCATGGGAACCGCCGAGCCCGGTGATTTCGGCATGCCCGGCGGCGTCGCGCCACCCGGCCGTGAGCACGGCACCAGCCACGTCAGCGTCATCGATTCCTACGGCAACGCGGCCGCCTTCACGACGACCGTCGAGTCGCCGTTCGGTTCGTTCCACATGGTCGACGGCTTCGTCCTCAACAACCAGCTCACCGATTTCGCCGCCAACCCGCGCGCGGCCGACGGATCTCCGGTGGCCAACCGCGTCCAGCGCGGGAAGCGGCCCCGCAGCTCGATGGCCCCGACCCTGGTGTTCGATGCCGCGCCGGCGGGCCGGGGCGCGCTGTACGCGGTGACGGGCTCACCCGGCGGTTCGACGATCATTCAGTATGTCGTCAAAACCCTGGTGGCGATGATGGATTGGCGCCTGAACCCGCAGCAGGCGGTGTCGCTGGTCGACTTCGGCGCGGACAACTCGCCGCAAACCAACGTCGGCGGCGAGGATCCGGAGATCAACCGGTCCGACAACGGCGATCACGATCCGCTGGTGGTCGGCCTGCGCGCGCTGGGGCACCGGGTGAATCTGACCGACCAGTCCAGCGGGCTTTCCGCGATCACCCGCAGCGCGCCGGGGTGGGCCGGCGGCGCCGATCCCCGCCGCGAGGGCGCGGTCATGGGCGACAACCCGTGACGAGGTCGGCGCGACACCGCCTGGCCCAACGTCACGCCGACGTCAGCGTGTTCCGGTTCTGGTCGGTGTCTCCGCTCCCCGGGACCGCGATGTCGCTGGGCAGGGGTGGGATACGGGTGGCCCGCACGTAGACGGTGTCGCCGTCGCGCAGGTCCAGCGCCTCGGCGTCGCCGCGGGTGATCTGCGCGGTGAAGGCGCCCCCGGTGGCCGCGCTGGTCATTTCCACGCGCACCTCGAATCCCAGCGCGACCACCCGGTCGACCGTCGCGCGCACCACCCCGATGGATTCCGCGGTGCCGTCCCCGCCGGCGACGGCCATGTCGGGCTTGCGGCCGACCCGGATGTCGTGCGGGCGGACCAACGCGCCGTTGAGCTCGGAGACCGCGCCCAAGAACGACATCACGAACGCGCTCGCCGGGGAGTCGTAGACCTCGGTGGGCGATCCGACCTGCTCGATGCGGCCCTTGTTCAAGACCGCGATCCGGTCTGCCACGTCGAGCGCCTCCGCCTGGTCGTGGGTGACCAGCACCGTGGTGACGTGCACCTCGTCGTGCAGGCGCCGCAGCCACGCCCGCAGGTCCTCGCGCACCTTGGCGTCCAATGCGCCGAACGGCTCGTCGAGCAGCAGCACCTGCGGGTCGACGGCCAGCGCCCGGGCCAGCGCCATGCGCTGTCGTTGGCCGCCGGACAGCTGGTTGGGGTAGCGGGTCTGAAATCCGCTGAGCCCCACCACCTCCAGCAGGTTGTCGACCTTCTCCTTGATTTCGGCCTTGGGCCGCTTGCGAATCCGCAATCCGTAAGCCACGTTGTCCCGAACGGTCAGGTGCTTGAACGCGGCGTAGTGCTGAAACACGAACCCGATGCCGCGGCGCTGCGGCGGCACCCCGGTGACGTCGCGACCGTTGATCGTGACGGTCCCGCTGTCGGGCTGGTCCAGGCCGGCGATGGCCCGCAGCAGCGTCGACTTGCCCGAACCGCTGGGACCCAGCAACGCGGTCAGCGAGCCCTTCGGCACCGCGAAGTCCACATGGTCCAGCGCGACGAAGTCGCCGTACTGTTTGTAGGCGTCGTGCACGATGATCGCGTTGTCACCGCGCTGGAGTCGGCTGTCGGTCATCGGGAGTCTCCTTGTCGCGCTTACTTGATCGCCCGTGCCCGGCGGACGTCGAGAACCAGCTGGAAGATCAGGACCAGCACGGCCACCCCCATCAGCAGCGTCGACAGCGCGTAGGCGCCGTACTCCGCCCCCCGGTTGTACCGGTCCGCGACGAGCAAGGTCAGGGTCTGCGACTTCCCGGGCAGGTTGGACGACACGATGATCACCGCGCCGAACTCACCGAGGGTGCGCGCCACGGTCAGCACGATGCCGTACGTCAAGCCCCACCGGATCGAGGGCAACGTGATCCGCCAAAACGTCTGCCACCAGCCCGACCCCAGGGTGGCCGCCGCCTCCTCCTGGTCGGTGCCCAGCTCGTGCAGCACCGGCTCCACCTCGCGCACCACGAACGGCAGGGTGACGAAGATGCTGGCCAACACGATCCCGGGCAGCCCGAAAATGATCTTGAGCCCGAGGTCGCGTTCGACGAACCCGAAGGCGCCACCGGCGCCCCACAGCAGGATCAACGCCACGCCCACGATGACGGGCGACACCGCGAAAGGCAGATCGATGACCGCCTGCAGCACCCCCTTGCCGCGGAAACGGTTGCGCGCCAAAACGAGTGCGGTCGGAATGCCGAACACCACGTTGAGCGGCACCACGATCGCCACCACCAGCAGCGTCAAATTCAGCGCCGAGATGGCCGCCGGTGTGCTCACCCAGTCGAAGAACTGACCGATGCCGGGCCGGAAGGTCCGCCACAGGATCAACGACACGGGAACGACGAGCAACACGAAGATGTAGGAGAGCGCGGCGAATCGGATGAGGTAGCGGATCCTGCGCGACGACGTCATTCGGCCAGCTCCTGCCGCTTGGCGGCGCGCCCGCCCACGATTCGCAAGACCAACAAGACGAAGAACGAGATCGCCAGCAACACAATGGATATCGCAGCGGCACCGGTGCGGTCGTCGTTTTCGATCAGCGTCCGTATCCACTGCGACGACACCTCGGTCTTGCCCGGGACGGCGCCGCCGATCAACACCACCGACCCGAACTCGCCGATCGCCCGGGAGAAGGCCAGCCCCGCACCGGATAGCAGGGCGGGCAGCAGGGACGGCAACATGACCGAGGTGAAGACCTTCGCGCCGCTGGCGCCCAGCGACGCCGCCGCCTCCTCGGTCTCCCGATCCATTTCCAGCAGCACCGGCTGCACGGCGCGCACCACAAAGGGCAACGTGACGAAGGCCAGCGCCACCGCCACGCCGGAGGCGGTGTGCTGCAGGTGCAGGCCCACCGGGCTGTTGTGGCCATACAGGGCCAGCATCACCAGGCTGGCCACGATGGTCGGCAGCGCGAAGGGCAGGTCGATGATCGCGTCGACGAGCCGCTTGCCAAAGAAGTCGTCGCGCACCAGCACCCACGCGATCAGCAGGCCGAAGATCAGGTTCACGGCCGTCACGCCGGCGGAGATGGTCAGCGTCACCCGGAACGACTCCAGCGCGGCGTTCGACGTGACCGCCAGCCAGAAGGCGTGCCAGCCGCCGGCGGCCGCCTGCCACGCGATGGCGGCCAGCGGCAGCAGCACGATCACCGAAAGCCACAACGTCGCAACGCCGACCCGCAGTGGCGTCGTTCCGGCTCCTCGCGGCCGCCACGCACCCGCCGGCGGCTGGTACTCGCGCGTCACGGTGGCCGTCATCCGGTGGCCTGCGTGTAGATCTTGGTGATGCTGCCGGTGTTCTTGTCGAACAGCTGCGGATCCGTTGTCGCCCAACCGCCGAGGTCGGCGATCGTCCACAGTTTCGCCGGCGCCGGATACTGGTCGCGGAAGTCGGCCGCAACGGCCGGATCGACCGGACGGAAGCCGGCCTGCGCCCACACCTGCTGCGCGGCGGCGGTGTACTGGAAGTTCTTGAAGGCAACGGCGGCATTGAGATGAGAGCTGGTGCTCACCACCGCCACCGGGTTCTCGATCTTGAAGGTCTGCGGCGGGTTGACGTGCTCGACGGCTTTGCCGGCCCGCTCCGTGGCGATCGCCTCGTTCTCGTAGCTGATCAACACGTCGCCACTGCCCTGGACGAAGACGTCGGTGGCCTCCCGGCCCGACCCGGGCCGCAATTTGACGTGTTCGCGCACCAGCTCGCTGATGAAGTCGACACCCGCCTGGGCGTTGTTGCCGCCCTGGCTCTTGACGGCGTACGGGGCGAGCAGGTTCCACTTGGCCGAGCCCGAACTCAGCGGGCTGGGCGTGATGACCTCGACGCCGGGCCGCACGAGGTCATCCCAGTCCCTGATGTTCTTCGGATTGCCCTTGCGCACCACCAGCGTTACCACCGACCCGAAGGGGATTCCCTTGGTGGCGTCGGCGTTCCAGTCCTTGGAAACCTTGCCGGCCTTGACCAATCGCGCGATGTCGGGCTCCACGGAGAAGTTCACGACGTCGCCCGGCTTACCGTCGACAACCCCGCGGGACTGGTCACCGGAGGCGCCGTACGAGGCGATCACCTGCACGTCCTTGCCCTCCTCCGCGGCGTTGAATGCGGGAATCACCTTGCTCCAGCCCGGTTCTGGGACCGAATAGGCGACCAGGGTGATGCTCGTGCGCGCGTTGCCCGGCCCGCCGCCCCCGACGACGTCGCTGGGGCCGCCCGCGCACGCGGCGACGACACCGACGATCAGCGCCAGCGCCCCGATGCACCGGAGGACCGGCCGGCGCGGCGCGCTGCCGATGTCGTTGAGCATTGGGGGCCTTTCCGTGCGGGACTTCGGTTCGCGGTCCCGTGACGGCGGAAAGGCGTTTGGCAATGCGGGAGAATTCACGACTCCAGACCAGACCACGCACGGGGTTTGGGAGTCAGCGACAACAGTGCACGAAGACGGCGCATTCGAAAACACCGGACGCCTCGTGCATGTCGCGAAGCCTAACAGGATCCGCCGAGACCGTCTCGTCAGTGCGTCGCCAGCCACGCGACGATCACCAGCACGACAAGCGTGATCAGAATCAAGGTCACATGTGACCGGGGCATGCGCGTTACCCGGGCGCCTCATCGGCGTGCCGGATCCGGCGCAACAACGTGATGCCCCACCCGAGCAGGCCGTCGAGCACGGTCGCCGCGACGTAGGCCACCGCCAATACGACGGGCATCACGATCAGGGCCTGCAGCACGAACGGCAGTCCCGAAAGCCACAGCTCGTTGCCGTCCCACCAATTCAGGAACGCGCTCACCCGGCTCACCCTATTCGCTGCGGCACGGTCAAACCAACGTGCCGCGGCCCGGCGCCGGCCCGGGCTGGTGTAAAAGTCACGGTGAGGCAAACACGCCGACCTCCCACCGGTGCAAACATTGGACGCCGGGCAGGTTGACAGTCGATGATGTCGGGATGGTTCTGCACGCCCAACCCGCCGACCAGCCGGCCGACGGTGCTCCCGGGGAGCCCCCGCTGGAAGCGTTCGACACGGCCGCCGAAACGGTGCTGCCCTCGCCGATCGATTTCAACGCGCCCGCGCCGCTGACGGCCAGCGCGTCGCTGCGGAACCCGTTTCCGCCGATCGCCGATTACGCGTTCCTGTCCGACTGGGAGACGACGTGCCTGATCTCCCCCGCCGGGTCGGTGGAATGGCTGTGCGTGCCCCGCCCCGACTCGCCGAGCGTGTTCGGCGCGATCCTGGACCGCAGCGCGGGGCACTTCCGGCTCGGCCCGTACGGCGTCTCGGTGCCCTCGGCCCGCCGCTACCTGCCCGGCAGCCTGATCATGGAGACCACGTGGCAGACCCACACCGGGTGGCTGATCGTGCGCGACGCGCTGGTGATGGGCAAGTGGCACGACATCGAGCGGCGGTCGCGGACTCATCGCCGCACCCCTATGGACTGGGACGCCGAGCACATCCTGCTGCGCACCGTGCGCTGCGTCAGCGGCACCGTCGAGCTGATGATGAGCTGCGAACCGGCGTTCGACTACCACCGCGTCGGCTCCACCTGGGAATACTCCGCCAACGCGTACGGCGAGGCCATCGCGCGCGCCAGCAGACAACCGGACGCCCACCCCACGCTGCGGCTGACCACCAACCTGCGCATCGGGCTGGAGGGCCGGGAGGCCCGCGCCCGCACCCGGATGAAGGAGGGCGACGACATCTTCGTCGCCCTGAGCTGGACCAAACACCCCGCTCCGCAGACCTACGAAGAGGCCGCCGACAAGATGTGGCAGACCACCGAGTGCTGGCGGCAGTGGATCAACATCGGTAACTTCCCCGACCACCCGTGGCGGGCCTACCTGCAGCGCAGCGCGCTCACCTTGAAGGGGCTGACCTACTCACCCACCGGCGCGCTGCTGGCCGCCAGCACCACGTCGCTTCCGGAGACGCCGCACGGCGAGCGCAACTGGGACTACCGCTACGCCTGGGTCCGCGACTCGACGTTCGCGTTGTGGGGCCTGTACACCTTGGGGCTGGACCGCGAGGCCGACGACTTCTTCGCGTTCATCGCCGACGTCTCCGGCGCCAACAGCAACGAGCGGCACCCGCTGCAGGTGATGTACGGCGTCGGCGGGGAACGCAGCCTGGTCGAAGACGAGCTGCACCACCTGTCCGGCTACGACCACGCCCGGCCGGTGCGCATCGGCAACGGCGCCTACGACCAGGTCCAGCACGACATCTGGGGCTCGATCCTGGACTCGTTCTACCTGCACGCCAAGTCGCGCGAGCAGATCCCGGAGACCCTGTGGCCGGTGCTCAAAAAGCAGGTGGAAGAGGCCATCAAGCACTGGCGCGAGCCCGACCGCGGCATCTGGGAGGTGCGCGGGGAGCCGCAGCACTTCACGTCGTCGAAGGTGATGTGCTGGGTGGCGCTCGACCGCGGCTCCAAGCTCGCCGAGCGGCAGGGCGAGAAGAGCTACGCCCAGCAGTGGCGGGCCATCGCCGAGGAGATCAAGGCGGACATCCTCGAGCACGGGGTGGACTCGCGCGGCGTGTTCACCCAGCGCTACGGCAGCGACGCGCTGGATGCCTCGCTGCTGCTGGTGGTGCTGACCCGGTTCCTGCCGCCGGACGACCCGCGCGTGCGCAACACCGTGCTGGCGATCGCCAACGAGCTCACCGAGGAAGGCCTGGTGCTGCGGTATCGGGTCGAGGAGACCGACGACGGCCTGTCCGGCGAGGAGGGCACGTTCACGATCTGCTCGTTCTGGCTGGTGTCGGCGCTGGTCGAGATCGGGGAGGTGGGCCGGGCCAAGCGGCTGTGCGAGCGGCTGTTGTCCTACGCCAGCCCGCTGCACCTCTACGCCGAGGAGATCGAGCCGCGCACCGGGCGGCACCTGGGCAACTTCCCGCAGGCGTTCACCCACCTGGCGCTGATCAACGCCGTGGTCCACGTCATCCGCGCCGAGGAGGAGGCCGACAGCACCGGGGGCTTCCAGCCCGCGAACGCCCCCATGTAGGACGGTTACCGGCGAGCAGACGCAAAATCGCACGATCCGAACCGGATTCGTGCGATTTGCGTCTGCTCGCGGTCTGCCGCGTCAGATCAGCGCGCCGATCCTGTCCATCATGGCGCGCGCGATCTCGACGGCGCTGTTGTTGATCTCGCCCGGTCCGTGGGCCGACGGTCCCGCGGAATTGAAGAAGTCCACCTCGACCTCGATGAGGCAATTGCCGCGCACCGCAATGGCACGCCCCGCCGGGACCGACACCGAATCGGGATGCGGCGACCGCCACCCTTCCCAAACCGTCGCCGCCACAACGGAATCGAGAACCTGCACGTCGGTGATCTTGCCCTTGAGCCTGAACATGCCGCCCGGCAGGGACGTCTGCACGCCACTGCATTCCTGCCATTGCCGAGAAAACTTCGCGAACAGCGCGTCGGCGTCAGCGGCGCTGGGCAGGCTGACCACGCCCTCCTTCACGTCCGTCACATCCGCGGGCCTGGCGGCGTGCCGCCAGGCCGCAACCGCGACCTCTTCGACATCGCTGGATTCGTAGACGCCTTGCTGCAGCATCGCGGCGACCCCGAGACAGCCGTCGGGCAACGCCGTTCCAGCGTCCTGCAGCTCCTCGGCGCCCCCGAACTGCGGCGGAAAACGAAGGTCAAGGTCCAAGGGCTGCTTGAGGATTCGCGACAGCGTCTCATCGCCCAGCAGCACATGGTCGACGGCCGGGCCGCCGAGCGGTCGCGGCGCCAGGCCCGGCGCCGGCAGCGCGGTGCCGCCGATGTGCACCGCGCAACCGGCGGCTAGCAGCACGACGGCCAGCGGGACTGCCAAGAACGAGAGGGGTTTCATGCGGTCACATCTGAGTTGGTCGTTAACCTTTTGTTCACCTTGATTTTAACCCCGGTTTCCCCAAGGCGCGCTGCGCCGCGCCGGAAACACAGGGCAGCCGCAGCGAGGTCCCAGGCCTTTGTCAGCGCCCGCCTCAGCCCAGGGTGTTCACCTTGTCCATCAGGGCGTGCGCGACGTCGATGGCGCTGGTGTCGACGTTGCCCGATCCCGGGTCGGACGAGCGTCGCTCGCCGAAGAAGACCACCTCGACCTCGACCAGGCAGTTCGACTGCACGCCCAGGGCTCGCGCCTGGGGCGTGGGGCGCAGGGGCGGCATGTTGGGCAGCGTCGACGTCGCCGTATTGGTCGCGGCCACAATGGTATTCGAGGCATCGGCCATCCGGACGTCGCTGATGACGTTTGTCGTGCTGATCGGGCCGGTCTGCTCCGTCATCGTGGTGCCCGCGCACTGCTGCCACTGCTGCGCGAACTGCGCGAACAGCGCGGCGGCCTGTGCGGCCGAGGGCAGCGTCACCACGCCCTCGATCACGGTGAGCACCTGCGCCGGCTCGCCGTTGTTCCACCACGACTCCGACGCAACGTCTTTGACGTCGGCGGGCTGGGGGCCGGACTGGTACACGCTTTTTTGCAGCATCGCGGTCACGCCCAGGCAACCGGCCGGCGACACCGTCTCGTCCTTGTGGAACAGCGTTTCGGGGCCGCCGGACTCGGGTGGATTGCGGGCGACGAACGGCTGGCCGAGCATCCGCGACAGCGCGGCCCCGTCGAGGAGTACCTGCTTGACGGTCGCACCGGTGAGCGGCCGCGGCTTGAGATTCGGCGCCGGCTTCGCGGTGCCGCCCACCACCGTGCCGCAGCCCGCCACCACCGCGGCGACCACGAGCAACGCCGTCGCCGGCCCGATTCTGCGCACGGCTACTTCTTACCCTTGTCCCCGGCGGCGTCGGTCGACCGCGCGGCGACGAACGCCTCCTGCGGCACCTCGACGCGGCCGATGGTCTTCATCCGCTTCTTGCCTTCCTTCTGCTTTTCCAGCAGCTTGCGTTTGCGGGTGATGTCACCCCCGTAGCACTTGGACAGCACGTCCTTGCGGATCGCCCGGATGTTCTCGCGCGCAATGATTTTCGATCCGATCGCCGCCTGCACCGGCACCTCGAACTGCTGGCGCGGGATGAGCTCCTTGAGCTTGGTGGCCATCTTGTTGCCGTAGGCGTACGCGGAGTCCTTGTGCACGATCGCGCTGAACGCGTCGACGGCCTCGCCCTGCAGCAGGATGTCGACCTTGACCAGCTCGGCCTCCTGCTCGCCGGCCTCCTCGTAGTCGAGGCTGGCATAGCCGCGGGTGCGCGACTTCAGGGAATCGAAGAAGTCGAAGATGATCTCGCCGAGCGGCATCGTGTAGCGCAATTCCACCCGTTCGGGCGACAGATAGTCCATGCCCCCGAGCTCACCGCGGCGGGACTGGCACAGCTCCATGATCGTGCCGATGAATTCGCTGGGCGCGATGATCGTCGTCTTCACCACCGGCTCGTAGACGGTGCGGACCTTGCCCTCGGGCCAGTCCGACGGGTTGGTCACGATTATCTCCGTGTCGTCTTCCTTCACGACGCGGTACACGACGTTCGGCGAGGTCGAGATGAGGTCCAGGTCGAACTCGCGCTCCAGGCGCTCGCGGGTGATCTCCATGTGCAGCAGGCCCAAAAACCCGCAGCGGAACCCGAAGCCGAGCGCCACCGACGTCTCGGGTTCGTAGGTCAGCGCGGCGTCGTTGAGCTGCAGCTTGTCCAGGGCATCGCGCAGGTCCGGGTAGTCGGAGCCGTCGACGGGATACAGCCCCGAGTACACCATCGGCTTGGGCTCGCGGTAGCCCGTCAGCGCCTCGGTGGCGCCGTGCCGGGCCGTCGTCACCGTGTCGCCGACCTTGGACTGGCGGACGTCCTTGACGCCGGTGATCAGGTAACCCACCTCCCCCACGCCCAGGCCCTCGCTGGGCTTGGGTTCGGGCGAGACGATGCCGACCTCGAGCAGTTCGTGGGTGGCGCCCGTCGACATCATCGCGATGCGTTCGCGCGGCGTGATCTTGCCGTCGACCACCCGAACGTAGGTCACGACGCCGCGGTAGATGTCGTAGACCGAGTCGAAGATCATTGCGCGGGTCGGCGCGTCGGCGTCGCCCTGCGGCGGCGGCACCTGACGGACCACCTCGTCGAGCAGCTCCGGCACGCCCTCCCCGGTCTTGCCGGACACGCGCAGCACGTCGCCCGGTTCGCAACCGATGATGTGGGCGATCTCACCGGCGTAGCGGTCCGGATCGGCGGCCGGCAGGTCGATCTTGTTGAGCACCGGGATGATCGTCAGGTCGCGGTCCAGCGCCAGGTAGAGATTGGCCAGGGTCTGCGCTTCGATGCCCTGGGCCGCATCGACCAGCAGGATGGCGCCCTCGCAGGCCTCCAGCGCGCGCGACACCTCGTAGGTGAAGTCGACGTGACCCGGGGTGTCGATCAGGTGCAGGACGTAGTTTTCGTCTCCGACTTTCCAGGGCAGGCGCACGTTCTGGGCCTTGATGGTGATCCCGCGCTCCCGTTCGATGTCCATCCGATCCAGGTACTGGGCGCGCATCGACCGCTCATCGACGACGCCGGTGAGCTGGAGCATCCGGTCCGCCAACGTCGACTTGCCGTGGTCGATGTGAGCGATGATGCAGAAATTCCGAATCCGCGCCGGCGGGGTGAAGGTCTTGTCGGCGAAACTGCTGATGGGAATCTCCTGGTCTGGGCCCGCGCGAGGCCTGGTGAGCGGCGGTTCGCCGGTGCGTCCAGGGTATCCGTGCGGGATGCCCGGGACCTATTCGGACGCAATCGCGCCCGGCCGCCCGCGTCTATGCTGCGACTATGGCGTCCCCGCGGAAATCCCAGTGGAAGACGTTGCAGCGGTTCGCCCGCAATGCTGTGATCGCCGCCCAGACAGCCCAGGTCGTCGCGCGGGAACTGCAGCACGCCGTGAAGATCACCGCGGATGTCATCGCCGCGGCCGCCCCGCAACCGCCCGTGGCCATCACCGCGGGCCGGCCGGTGACCAGCGCCAGCTTCCCGACCGCCCAGCGGGCGCGCAAGCTGGTCTACGCCCCGAACCTGGACGGCCGCGCCGATCCCGGGGAGATCGTCTGGACGTGGGTGGTCTACGAGGACGATCCCAGCCGCGGCAAGGACCGTCCCGTCCTGGTCGTGGGTCGCGACCGCCGCGTCCTGCTGGGGCTGGTGGTGTCCAGCCAGGAGCGGCACGCCGGCGACCGGGATTGGGTCGGGATCGGCGCGGGCGCGTGGGATTACGAGGGCCGGGAGAGCTGGGTCCGGCTCGACCGGGTGCTCGACGTGCCCGAGGAGAGCATCCGCCGCGAGGGCGCCATCCTGGACCGCGAGATTTTCGACGTCATCGCCGCGCGGCTGCGCGCCGAATACGCGTGGAGCTAGTGCCGAATCAGCCCTGGGTGATGTAGGACTGCAGCTGCTGCTGCTCGGCCTCGAGCTCTTCCATCCTGGTCTTCACCACGTCGCCGATGCTGACGATGCCGATCAGCTTCTTGCCGTCCAGCACCGGCACGTGGCGCACCCGGTTCTTGGTCATCAGCACGCTCAACGAGTCGACCGTGTCGGATTTGGTGCAGGTGGCGACGTTGGCGGTCATGATCTTCGAGATTGGCCGGGACAGCACACTGGCGCCGTGCGTGTGCAGTTGGCGCACGACGTCGCGCTCCGAGACGATGCCGACGACGCCGTCGTCGCCGACCACCACCATGGCACCGATGTTTTGCTCGGCGAGACCGGCGAGCAACTCCTTGACCGTGGCCTCCGGGTTGATCGTCACCACCGCCGCGCCCTTGTTCCGCAAGACGTCCGCAATCCGCATCAGGCCTCCAGCCGGTTGTGATCCGCTTCACACCAGGCTACGGCTAACTCGCGCGCCGGGAAAGGCACACCACGAGAACCGGAACCGGACGCTCCCATACCCTCGGATTCGGTGCCCAAACACGGCCCGGTCAAATGCCGCTGCGTCCGGGCACGGCTTGCGACGATAGAGCGATGATCGAGATCACTTTGCTGGGAACAGGAAGCCCGATCCCCGACCCGAACCGCGCCGGACCGTCGACCCTGGTGCGGGCCGGCGGGCAGGTGTTCCTGATCGATTGCGGGCGGGGCGTGCTGCAGCGGGCGGCCGCGGTCGGCGTGGGCGCGGCCGGATTGTCGGCGCTGCTGCTCACCCACCTGCACAGCGACCACATCGGCGACCTCGGCGACCTGCTCATCACGCGGTGGATCACCACGTTCTCGCCCGACCCGGCGCCGCTGCCCATCATCGGACCGCCCGGCACCGCGGAGACGGTGGAGGCGACGCTGAAGGCGTTCGGCCATGACATCGGCTACCGGATCGCCCACCACGCCGATCTCAACGATCCGCCCGCGGTCGAGGTGCACGAATACACCGACGGACCGGCGTGGGACCGCGCCGGGGTGTCCATCCGGGTGGCACCGACCGATCACCGGCCGGTCACCCCGACCATCGGCTTCCGCATCGACTCCGATGGCGCGTCGGTGGTGCTGGCCGGGGACACCGTGCCCTGCGCCGGCCTCGACGAATTGGCCCGCGGCGCCGACGCCTTGGTGCACACCGTGATCCGCAAGGACATCGTCGCCAACATCCCGCAGCAGCGCCTGCAGGACATCTGCGACTACCACTCGTCGGTGCAGGAGGCCGCGGCGACGGCGGCCCGGGCGGGCGTGGGCACCCTGGTGATGACGCACTACGTGCCGGCGCTGGTGCCCGGGCAAGAGGAACAGTGGCGCGCGCTGGCCGCCGCCGAATTCGGCGGCCGCGTGGAGCTGGGCGACGACCTACTTCGGGTCGAGGTCAGTCCGCGGCACTAGCGCGCCGCCTCGGCGGCTACGCCAGCCGGGTGATCTCCACGATCACGTCGAGGTCCGTCGCCCCTTCCCCGGAGTAGATCCCCTTCAGCGGGGAGACGTCGGTGTAGTCGCGCCCGGCGCCCACGCTGACGTACTGCTCGGTGATCTCGCTGTCGTTGGTGGGGTCGAAATTCCACCAACCACCGGTCCACGCCTGGATCCAGGCGTGGCTGCGCCCGTCCACGGTGTCCCCGACGACCGCGTTGCGGTTGGGGTGCAGATAGCCGGACACGTAGCGCCCGGGAATTCCCATGCCCCGCAACACCATCAGCGACAGATGCACGAAGTCCTGGCAGACGCCCTTGCCCTCGTTCAGCGCGTCCAGCCCCGACGAGTGGACGCCGGTGGTCCCGGGCAGGTAGTCGAGCTCGTCGCGCACCCACTTGCCGGCCGCGACGACGGCCTCGGCGGGCTCGTAGGACTTGGCGAGCTTCTTGGCAACGGACGCAACGCGTTTGCTCGACGGGCTGTGCGCCGTCGGGCGCAGCAGTTCGTCGAAGCGATCGATCACGGCCGCGGAGTGCAGGTCGCTCCAGCTGACCTCCCCCACCGCCGGCTCCCCCCGCTCGGTCTCGACCACCGAGGAGGACGTCACCGTGAGATCGGTGTGCGGCGCGTGCAGGTCGAACGCCGTGACGGCGGTGCCCCAATAGTCGATGTAGCGGTGGGAGCGCGTCGCGGGGATGGTCTCGACCCGGTTGAGGATGACGTTTTGCCGGGTGTCCGAGCGCGGGGTCAGGCGGGCTTCGTTGTAGGAGGCGGTGACCGGCGACTGGTAGGCGTAGCCGGTGGTGTGCACGACCCGCAGCCGCCACATCAGTTTTCGCCCTGCCTGCCGACCAGGGCGCGCTGGCCGGCGTCCGACCATGCCACCCACGGGGTGACGTGAAAGTACTGCAGCGACAACGCCTCTCCGACATCGCTACAGGTGCGCTGTAAGCCGGCCAGCCGATCCTCCAACGACTCGAGCAGCACGCCGGGTTGCACGAACTCCAGTTCGCTGCGGGCCTTCCCGAGCAGGCGCTGCGCCTCGGCGGTGGAGCCGATGCGGCTCTGCGGATTATGCAGCAGCTCTTCGAGATTGTGTTCGGCCAGCCGCAGCGAGTAGAACACCGAGCGCGGAAACAGCCTGTCCAACAACATGAATTCGACCACCCGGCCGGCATCCAGCACGCCCCGGTAGGTCCGAAGGTAGGTGTCGTGCGCACCCGCCGAACGCAACAGCGTCACCCACGCCGGGGACGACGCGCTGTCCCCCACGCGCGACAGCAGCAGCCGCACCGTCATGTCGACGCGCTCAATCGCGCGGCCCAGCAGCATGAAGCGGTATCCGTCGTCGCGCGACAGCGTCGAGTCGGCCAGGCCGGCGAACATCGCCGCCCGGCCCTCGATGAACGACAGGAATTCGTGTGGCCCAAGGCGTTTGGCGGCGCGCTCGCGTTCGGCAAGGGCGTGGTAGGTGGTGTTGAGGCATTCCCAGATCTCGATGGACGTCACCTCGCGCGCGGACTTCGCGTTCTCCCGCGCCGCCGTGATGGCGTCGACGATCGAACACCCGCCGGAGGCGTTGGTGCTGAAGGCGACCAGGTCGGTCAGCGACCACACATCCAGGTCGTGATCCGGTGGGTCGATGCCCAGCACCCGCAACAGCAGCCGGGACGCCTGGTCCGGGTCGACGCTGGAATCCTCGAGCAGTTGGTGCAGCGCCACATCCAGGATCCGGGCGGTGTCGTCGGCGCGCTCGACGTAGCGACCGATCCAGTAGAGCGCCTCGGCGTTGCGGGCCAGCATCAGCGCATCCTCTGTTGCTGTTGCTGCTGGGGTTGCTCGTCGGGAAGCTCCGTCGGCTGTGGCTGCTGCTGCGACAGCCGCGGCGCACCGTCGAGCACCGGGTCCGGGATGGACGTCGGCAGCGACCGGACGACCTCGGCGGCGCCCAGCTCCCGGGCGCCGGCCGCGGCGCGCGGCGCCAGCACCCAGGTGTCCTTCGAGCCGCCGCCCTGGCTCGAGTTGACCACCCGCGAGCCCTCGACCAGTGCCACCCGGGTCAGCCCGCCGGGCAGCACCCACACGTCGTTGCCGTCGTTGACCGCGAACGGCCGCAGGTCGACGTAGCGGGGCGCCAGCGTGCTCCCGACCTGCGTCGGCACGGTCGACAGCTCCATCATCGGCTGCGCGATCCAGCTGCGCGGGTCGTCGCGGATCTTCTTGGCGACGGCGGCCAGCTCCTTGTCGGAGGCCTCCGGGCCGAACACGATGCCATAACCGCCGGAGCCCTCGACCGGCTTGAGCACCAGCTCGTCGACCCGGTCCAGCACCTCTTCGCGTTCGTCGTCGAGCCAGCACCGGTAGGTCTCGACGTTGGCCAGCAGCGGTTTCTCGCCGAGGTAGTACTCGATCATCGTCGGCACGTAGGTGTAGACGAGCTTGTCGTCGCCCACGCCGTTGCCGATCGCGCTGGAGATGACGACGTTGCCGGCGCGGGCGGCGTTGACCAGGCCGGCCACCCCCAGCACCGAGTCGGCACGGAACTGCAGCGGGTCGAGGAAGGCGTCGTCGATGCGCCGGTAGATGACGTCGACCTGGCGCTCGCCCTCGGTGGTGCGCATGTACACCTGGTTGTCGCGGCAGAACAGGTCGCGGCCCTCGACGAGCTCGACCCCCATCTGCCGGGCCAGCAGCGAATGCTCGAAGTAGGCCGAGTTCGCCACGCCCGGAGTCAGCACGACGATGGTGGGGTCGGCCTCGTTGGTGGCCGCGGAGTTGCGCAGCGCGCGCAGCAGGTGCGACGCGTAGTCGTCCACGGCGCGCACCCGGTGGGTGGCGAACAGGTTGGGGAAGACCCGCGCCATGGTGCGCCGGTTCTCCATCACGTACGACACGCCCGAGGGTGAGCGCAGGTTGTCCTCGAGGACGCGGAAGTTGCCCTTTTCGTCGCGGATCAGGTCGATGCCGGCGACGTGGATGCGCACGCCGTTGGGCGGGACGATGCCGAAGGCCTGCCGGTGGAAATGCTCACAGGATGTGATGAGGCGGCGCGGGATGATGTCGTCGTTCAGGATTTCCTGGTCGCCGTAGATGTCGTCGAGGTACATCTCGAGGGCCTTGACCCGCTGGGTGATGCCGCGCTCCAGCCGGCTCCACTCGGCGGCCGAGATCACCCGGGGCACCAGGTCCAGCGGGAACGGCCGCTCCTGGCCCGACAGCGAAAACGTGATGCCCTGGTCGATGAACGCGCGGCCCAGCGCCTCGGCGCGGGCCTTCAGCTCCGAGGCGTCCGACGGCGCGAGCTCCGCGTAGATGCCCTTGTACGGGCCGCGCACGGTGCCCTGCGCGTCGAACATCTCGTCGAAGGCCTTCGAATAAACGTCGGCGTAGGCGTCCGACTCGGTGTAGCCGCCGAAGATCCGCTCGGCGCGCGCGTCCGGGCGCCCCGCAGCGCCGCGCGGGCCCCGCCTGGTGTCCTCAAGCTGGCTCGGAAGACTCACCTTAGAGATGCTGCCTCAAATCGACGTTCTGGCAGGCCACGGTTTCCCCTTTTGGGAGAAAACGTAACCGACTGCTAACCTGGGCAATCGCCATCGGGTGTGGGGCGCCCGGAGCAAAACACCGATCTTCAAGAAGGAACTGACGCGTGGCCAACATCAAGTCGCAGCAAAAGCGCATCAAGACCAACGAGCGCGCCCGCCTGCGCAACAAGGCGGTCAAGTCCTCGCTGCGCACCGCCGTGCGCTCGTTCCGCGAGGCCGCCCACTCCGGCGACAAGGAGAAGGCCGCCGAGCTGCTGGTGTCGACCAACCGCAAGCTGGACAAGGCGGCCAGCAAGGGCGTCATCCACAAGAACCAGGCGGCCAACAAGAAGTCGGCGCTCGCCCGGGCCCTCAACAAGATCTGAGCCGCCATCGGGCCCTTCAGCGGCCGCGGTCGGCCACCAATTCGGCCACCTGCCTGACGGCGGACTCCAGCGCGTAGTCCGCGTCGGCGACGGCTCCCTTGACGTTCGCGTTGAGCTCCGCCACGACCTTCATCGCGGTGGCCACCGAGTGGCGCGACCAGCGCCGGGCCTGTTTTTGGGCCTTCTGCACCCGCCATGGCGGCATCCCCAGTTGCGCCGCCAGGCGATACGGGTCGCCGGAGAGCGGACCCACCCGGCCGATGCTGTGCACGGCCTCGGCCAGGGCGTCGGCCAGCACCACCAGCGGTTCGCCGCGCAGCATCGCCCACCGCAGCGCCTCGGTAGCGCCGGCGACGTCGCCGGTCACCGCCTTGTCGGCGATGTCGAAGCCCTTCACCTCCGCCTTGCCGCTGTGATAACGCCGCACGGCGGCGGCATCGACGACACCGGCGGTGTCGGCGACCAGCTGTGAACACGCGGCGGCCAGCTCGCGCACGTCGGAGCCGACGGCGTCCAGCAGCGCGGTAACGGTCTCCTCGTCGACCTTGACCCGCAGCTCGCGGAACTCCTTGCGGACGAAATCGACGCGCTCGCTCGGCTTGGTGATCCGCGCGCACGGATGGACCTCGGCGCCCAGCGACTGCAGCTGGCCGGCCAGCGCCTTGGCCCGCCCGCCGCCGGAGTGCACCACCACCAGCACCGTGCCCGTCGGGACGTCGGCGGCGGCCGCGGCGATCATCGCGGCCGCGTCCTTGCCCGCTTCGCCGGCCGCCTCCAGCACGACGATGCGCTCGTCGGCGAACAGCGACGGGCTCAGCAGTTCGGCAAGTTCGTAGGTGCTCACGTCGCCGGCCCGCATCCGGCTCACCGGAACGTCGGGGTTGTCAGAGGTGCGGGCGCGCTTGCGCGCCGACCGCAACACGTCGGCTACCGCCCGCTCGACCAGCAGCTCCTCGTCCCCCAACACCAGGTGCAGGTGGTGCACAACCTCGCTCACCCCACGATGGTGTCACGCAGCTGTGACAAGGTTCGACAGCGACCACGCCAGCGCGCACATGACGACCGCTGCCCCGGCCACCCCGAGCGCCCGGCGGAACCAGCGCCGCGGCCACAGCAGCGTCGCCACCACGAGCACCGACGTCGTGCCCGCCGCGACCACCACCACGCCGGGCACACCGGCCGGAACGGGCACCGTCGCCGCGGGCAGGTCGGCCGCCCACCGCGCCACGTGCAGCACCCACCACAGCTCCGGCCCGCTGAACCGGATCAGCAGCTGCGCGCCGGCCGGCCACAGCAGGCAGCCGGCCGCCGCCGCGCTGCCCAACACGGTGATCGGCGCGATCAACGGCGCCACCGCGAGGTTGGCCGCGATGGCCACCAGGCTGACGCGGCCCGAGATCCCGGCGACCAGCGGGGCGGTCACCACGTGCGCGGCGCACGCGACGGCGAGCGCGTCCGCCAGCGGCTTGGGCACGCCCCTGCCGGCCAGGCGCCGCGACCAGGCGGGCGCGACGACGACCAACGCGGCCGTCGCCAGCACCGACAGCGCGAAACCCACGTCGACGGCCAGCTGCGGGGCGACCGCCAGCAGGATGAGCACGGTGGCCGCGAGCGCCGGAATCGCCTGCCGCCGACGGGAAGACAGCATCCCGGCCAACGCGATCGCGCCCATCACCGCCGCCCGCAGCACGCTTGCCGTCGGCTGCACGACGATGACGAACGCCACCAGGGCGACGGCGGCGAGCGCGACGGCGGCGCGCGGGCCGATCAACCGGGCCGAGAACAGCACCGCCGCGCACACGATCGTGACGTTGGCCCCCGACACGGCGGTCAAGTGCGTCATGCCCGCCGCCCGGAAGTCGCGGCCGGTCTCGCCGGTGACCGCCGTGGTATCGCCGAGCACCAGCGCGGGCAGCATCGCGGCCTGGTCCGCGGGCAGCGTGTTGCGGGCCGCGGCGGCGAACCGGCGGCGCACCTGGTGAGCGGCCCGCTGCACCGCACCGGCGGTCCCCAGCGTCGGCCGGCCCGACGCGTTGAGCACCGCCACCGTCAGGTCGCGGCGGCCCGGGCGGCTGATGCGCGCGGTGAACCGCACCGGTTGACCCACCATCAGGTCGCCGAAGTCCGACGCCCGGGCGAAGACCACCACGCGGCCGGACGCCTCGTCGTCGCGCAGCCGCCGCAGGTTGGCACGAAACATCACCCGCCCGCTGCCGAGCGGCAGCGCAGTCTCGGCGGGGCTGACCGTCACCGGGGCGGCCGTCCCGAACGCCGCGGTGATCGGGTGGCGACCTACCGCATCGGCGCGCAGTCCGATCGCCAACCCGAAGCCGGCACCCACCACGCCGACGGCAACCACGCCCACCCCGATCGCAGGTAGCCGCCGCCGGCCGGACCCGCGCGCCGCCCAGCGGGCCAGCGCACCCACCGCGACCACCACGACGCAGCAGGCCGCCAGGGCCCGCCCGACCGGCCACCAGATCCCGGCGGCGGTCACCACCCAGCCGGTGAGCGCGGGGGCCACCAGCCGCACGTCGACGTCCGCGTCGGCCAATCCGCCGCCACCCGGCCGGCGCACCGGCGTCACACACGGACGAGCGGGCGCAGTTTCTCCAGCCGCGCCGGACCGATGCCGTCGACGTCGGCGAGCTGGTCGACGCTGGCGAACTTGCCGTTCGCCTGCCGCCACGCCACGATCGCGGCGGCGGTGACCGGTCCCACGCCGGGCAGCCCGTCCAGCTGCTCGACGGTCGCCGTGTTGAGGTCGAGCACCTCGCCCGCCTTCGGCTTCACCGTGCCCGAGGCGGGCCCCGCCGCCCCCCGCGTCCCGGGCGCCGGCGACGTGCCGGAGGCCACCGAGCTGCCGAGCGCGGCCGGCCGCCCTGGCGCGGGAGCGAGCCCGACCACGATCTGCTCACCGTCGCCGACCGGGCGGGCCATGTTCAACCCGATGGTGTCGGCGCCGTTGACCGCGCCGCCGGCGGCCTGCAACGCGTCGGCGATGCGCGCGCCGGGCGCCAGGGTGACCAGCCCGGGGGTGTGCACCAGGCCGACCACGCTCACCACCACCGGTCGATCGCCACCGGCCGGCTGGCCGGCGCCCGGCGTCGCCGAGGATCGGGGGCTGGCCGTTGCGGCCCTCTCCACCGGTGGCAGCTTGGCCGACATCACCGGCGCGGGCCGGTCCCGCATCAGGGTGAACACCGTGACCAGCACGGCCAACGCGGCCACGATCGCCAACGCGACCGCGCCCGCGCGGCCGGGGTCGGCGCGCATCTTGGCCATCCAGCCGCGGCCCTCGCCTGCCTCCGGAACCCAGCGCGGAAGCAGCGAATTCTGGTCATCCTGGGGGTCCGATCCCGATCCGTCCGCGGCCCCGTCCGAATCGGTTTCCGGGTCCGCTCCGAGCCTGCGTTGTAGCCGCGCGGCGGGCAGTTCTGTTCGCATGCGCCGACCGTAGGCGCGTCGACCCCCGAAACGGACGCGCGCGACGGGGTGCGCCCCGCCCGGCTGTGGAGCGGGCCGGGGCTGTGCATAAGCGGGGTCTCCGCAGGTTTGGCGTCCGCAGGCGGGGGTAGCCAGCCGCGTATGGGCACGGAGGCAAAGCCGACGTCCGACGCCTCGCTCGGCGAGCTGATGAGTCAGCTTTCGTCGCAGCTGTCACGGCTGGTTCGCGACGAAATGCAGTTGGCGCAGAAAGAAATCGAGCGATCGGCCAAACACGCGGGCATCGGCGCGGGACTGTTCGGCGCGGCCGGGATACTCGCCCTATCCGGCCTGGCCAGCCTGATCGCGGCGGGCATTGCCGCGGTCGCGCTGGTAGTGCCGGTGTGGGCGGCCGCCCTGATCGTCGCCGGGGCGCTGTTCACCGCGGCCGGGGCGGCGACGCTGCTCAGTAAGCACGAGGCCGAGGACGTCACTCCGGCGGCGCCCCTCACCGTCGCCAACGTCAAGAAAGACGTTCAGAAAGTGAAAGACGCCCGCCATGACCCACGCTGAACGGCCGCGGGGTCCCGGCACTCCCGCAGTCGGGCCTGACGCCAGCATCCATGACCTGCAGGCCGACATCGAGCAGACGCGCGATCAACTCGGCGCCACCGTCGAAGCGATCGCCGGCAAGGCCGAAAAGGCGCGATCCGCGGCGCCGCGCCTGGCGATGGCGGCCGCCCTCGGCGGCGTCACGATCGTCTGCTTTGCCTGGTGGCGGCGCCGGAGGCGGAATGCCCGGCGGTGACGGGGCCGCACCCGTGCCCCCCGATTAACGCTGAACGGCGTTGTGCGCTTAACGTGCAGGACGAGACCGCCGGTCCCCGGCTGACGGCTGCGCCCCTCCGGTGGTCCCCCGACGACAGGAGACTGCCATGCAATTGGCGCTCACACCCGAGGAAGCCGCCTTCCGCGATGAGCTCCGCACCTTCTACACCACGAAGATCCCCGAGGAGCTGCGCGAGCGGGGGCGCGCCGGGGCGGCGTCGGTGCGCCGCGAGGACATCGTCACCAGCCACAAGATCCTGCACGAGCACGGGCTGGCCGTGCCGAACTGGCCGGTCGAATGGGGCGGCAAGGACTGGACGCCCACCCAGCACCAGATCTGGGCCGACGAAATGCAACTGGCGAGCGTGCCCGAGCCGCTGAACTTCAACACCAAGATGGTCGGCCCGGTCATCGCCGAATTCGGTTCCGAGGAGATCAAGCAACGCTTCCTGCCGCCGACGGCCAGCCTCGACATCTGGTGGTGCCAGGGCTTCTCCGAGCCCGAGGCCGGCTCGGACCTGGCGTCGCTGCGCACCACCGCGGTCCGGGACGGCGACAGCTACGTCGTCAACGGGCAGAAGACCTGGACCACGCTCGGCCAGTACGCCGACTGGATCTTCTGTTTGGTGCGCACCGACCCGCAGGCGCCCAAACGCCAGGCCGGGATCTCGTTCCTGCTCTTCGACATGAAGACGCCCGGCATCTCGCTGCGCCCCATCAAGACCATCGACGGCGGCCAGGAGATCAACGAATTGTTCTTCTCCGACGTCCGCGTGCCCGCCAATCAGCTTGTCGGGCAAGAGAATCAGGGCTGGACGTACGCGAAGTTCCTGCTGGGCAACGAACGCACCGGAATCGCCGGGGTGGGGCGCACCAAGGTGCGCCTCGCCGAGGTGAAAAAGCGCGCCGCCGAAACCGGGGTGCTCGACGATCCGCTGTTCGCGGCGCGCCTCGCCGAGGCCGAAAACGAGGTGCTGGCGCTGGAACTCACCCAGTCGCGGGTGGTCTCGGACTCCGCGGACGGGCAGCCCAACCCCGCGTCGTCGGTGCTCAAGCTGCGCGGCAGCCAACTGCAGCAGATCGCCACCGAGCTGCTGGTCGAGGTGGCCGGCCCGGACTCGCTGCCGGTCAACGGTGACGGCATCGCCTCGCCGGACTGGGCGCAACACAGCGCCCCGCACTACCTCAACTACCGCAAGACCTCGATCTACGGCGGCAGCAGCGAGGTGCAGCGCAACATCATCGCGTCCACCATTCTCGGATTGTGAGGCAGTCATGGACTTTCAGCTGAGCGACGAGCAGGCCCTGCTGCGCGACACGACCCGCGACCTGCTGTCTCGCACCTACGACCCGGAGAGCCGCAACAAGGTCATCGGCACCGACCTCGGCTGGAGCCGCGAGGTCTGGAGCCAGCTCGCCGACACCGGCATCCTGGGCCTCGGGTTCGAGCCGGAGGAGGCCGGCCAGATCGAGATCATGGTGGTGCTCACCGAGGTGGGCCGCCGGCTCGCCCCGGAACCGATCCTGCACGGCGCGCTCGCACCGGGCGCGCTGATCGCCGAGCTGGGCAGCGACGCCCAGAAACTGCAGCTCGACGAGGTCGCGGCGGGGCAACGGCTGCTGGCCTTCGCCCACCTGGAACCCGGGCACCGCAAACCGACCGCCGACGTGACGACTCGGGCTGTGCGGCAAGGCGATTCGTGGGCGCTCACCGGACGCAAGAACCCGGTGCTCGCCGGGGACTGCGCCGACGCGCTGGTGGTCAGCGCCGCGCTGCCCGACGGCGGCACCGGCCTGTTCCTGGTGGACGCGGACGCCGTGACACGACACCCTTACCGCACGTTCGACGGTCAGCGGGGCGCCCAGATCGACCTGGACGGCGCCTCCGCGGAGCCCCTCGGCGAGGCGGGCGACGCGTCGGTCGCCATCCGCGACGCCATCGTGCGCATCCAATCGGCGTTGTGCGCCGAAGCCGTCGGGGCGATGGAGGAAGCGCTGCGTCTGACCACCGATTACCTCAAGACCCGCAAGCAGTTCGGCGTCACGCTCAACAAGTTTCAGGCGCTCACCCAGCGGGCCGCCGACATGTACGTGTCGCTGGAACTGGCGCGCAGCATGAGCCTGTACGCCGCGATGTCGATTACCGACGGCAACCTGGACCCCGTCGTGGCCTCGCGCGCCAAGGTCCAGATCGGCCGGTCCGGGCGGCACATCGCGCAGGAGTCCATCCAGATGCACGGCGGAATCGGTGTGACGGCGGAATATCCGGTCAGCCACTACGCCGCGCGGCTCACCGCGATCGAGCACACGCTGGGCACCTCCGGCGACCACCTGCACAACCTGATCGACCACCTCGGCGACTACGACTTGGCCCGGCTGTAGGCCGATGGCCGAGCTGTCCGACAAGGTCATCAGGTTCCTCTCGACCGGCACCCGCACCGGAATGCTGGGTTACGTCGCCGCCGACGGCCGGCCCCTGGTCGCGCCGGTGTGGTTCGTGGTCGACGACGGCGAACTGGCGTTCAACACCGGGCGGGAAACCTCGAAAGGCCGTGCCCTGGCGCGTGATCGGCGGGTGGTGATCTGCGTCGACGATCCGCACCCGCCGTACTCGTTCGTCCAGGTGCAGGGTGTGGCATCGGTGAGCGAGGAACCGCGGGACGTGCTGGACATCGCGACGCGGACCGGGGCCCGCTACATGGGCGCCGACCGCGCCGACGAGTTCGGCCGCCGCAACGCCGTTCCCGGCGAACTGGTGGTGCGGCTACGCCCGACCAAGGTCATCGCCGGGTTCGACATCAGCGACTGACCCGCCGGATTCATCGGGCTCTGGCCCCGCCACCGATTGCGGACTCGGGTCCTCCGGCGCGGCAACCGATTCCACCGCACCCGCCTCGGAGTCGGCCTCCGGCAGCTGACCGGCGAGGTACTCGGCGAGGCCTCCGATGGTCGGGTAGTCGAACACCGCGGTCGCGTTGATGGTGAACGCACCACCGAACTGGCTGTGCAGCCGGTTGCGGAGTTCGACCGCCATCAGCGAATCCGTACCGAGGTCCAAAAACCGGCTGGTTGCGGCCGGTGGTTGGGCGAGCCGCAGGAAGCCCTGCACCTCGCGCTGTAGGAATTCGGTGATGAAAACGGCGCGCTGCGCCACCGGTATCTCCTGCAGTTGCCGGAGCAGCTCGCTGTCACCGGCCGCCTCCGTGGCGGCGCTGGGCAGCACCAGATCGAGGATCGGGGGGCGAGAACTGCCGAGCACCTTGGCGGCACGCTGCCAGTTGGCCTTGATGACCGTTGCCTGCGCGGTTCCGTTGGCGACCGCCTCGGCGAGGGCGCCCAGCGCGGCCGAGGGCTCCAGCGGAATGAGGCCCTGCGCACCGATATTGGCGCGCGCGGCCTCTGAGGACGCCATGCCGCCCTTGGCCCAGGGACCGAAGTTGATGCCGGTCGCCGGCAAGCCCTGCGCCTGTCGCCGGGCGACCAGCCCGTCGAGCAGCGCGTTGGCCGCCGAGTAGTTGGCCTGCCCCGGCGAACCGAGCAGGCTGGACACCGAGGACGACACGATGAAGAAGTCCAGCTCGTCGCCCTTCGTCAACCGGTCCAGGTAGCAGGCTCCGAACGCCTTGGGCGCCAACGTCGTTCGGAAGCGCTCCAGGTCCTGCTGCGACAGCAGCGCGTCGTCGAGCACACCTGCCAGGTGCACCACGCCGGCGAGCGGTGGCAACTCCGCCCGGATCCGCTCCAGCAACTGCTCCACTTCGGATTCCTCGCCGGCATCGGCGGCGAAGGTGTGGATGCGGCACCGGTAGCGCTCGGCGATGTCCTCGATGGCGCGTTGCGCGTCGGCATCGGGCGCGCGCCGGCTGGTCAACACGATGTCCCCGGCGCCGAGCTGGGCCAGATACGACGCCGTGTGCAGGCCGATCGCGCCGAGCCCACCGGTGATCAGATAGCTGCGATCGCCGCGCGGCTGCAGCGGATTCGGCATCTGCAGCACGATCTTCCCGATGTGCCGCGCTTGCTGCATCCGGCGAAACGCCGTCCTCGCCTCGGTCAGCGGGTAGATCTCGGCGGGCAGCGGCGCCCACTCGCCGTCGGCCAACCCGGCCGACACCTCGCCCAGCAAGCCGCGGATGCGTTCGGGCTCCTGGAAGGTGACCGTGTCGAGCGCGACGATCTCGTAGGCGATATCGGGACGGGCCGCCGCCATCTGCTCGGGAGTCCAGATGTCTCGCTTCGCGATCTCGGCGAAACGCCCGTTCTGGGCGGTGGCCCGCACGGTCGCTTCGACAAAGCCCTCGTTGGTCAGGCTGTTGAGCACCACGTCGACGCCGGCGCCGTCGGTGTCGGCGAGGATCTGATCGGCGAAATCCGTTGTGCGCGAGTCATACACGTGTTCCACACCCAGCCTGCGCAGCGTCGCGCGCTTGTAGGTGCTGGCGGTGGCGAAGACGGTCGCGCCGTGCTGCTGGGCCATCTGGATGGCGGCCAATCCGACGCCACCACTGGCGGCGTGGATGAGCACCCGGTCGCCGGGCTTCAGCTGCGCCCAGTCGAAGGCGAGCCGGGCCGTGAGCGCCGCGGCGGGAATGGTCGCCGCGTCCACGGCGCTCACGCGGGCGGGAATCGGCGCCAGCAACTGGGCCGGCACGTTGAACCGGCTGGAAAACGCGCCCTGCATGAAGCCGTAGACGCGCTGGCCGACCTCGAGTCCGGCGACGCCGCCCCCCACTTGGGTGACGACGCCCGCGAAGTCGCCACCGATGGGACCCGGATCGCCGGGATAGAGGCCCAGCACGTTGAGCACATCGCGGAAGTTCAGGCCGGCGGCCTCCACGCGCACCTGCACATAGCCGTCGTCCGGTGGCGACACCTCCGCCTCGGTCAGGCGCAGGTTGTCGATCGCGCCGCGTTCGGTGGGCGCCAGCACGTAATCGGTTGACCGCGGTATCGCGAGGTGGCCGCTGCGCGACCATTGCAACAACCGTGATGCCAGGAATTTCCCTTGGCGCACAGCCAGTTCCGGTTCGTCAAAAGGTTCGCCGAGCAGGCCGGCCAGCGAGCGCACGGCCTGCTCCGATCCGTCGCAATCGATCATCCTGCAGCGCAGCGCCGGTTCCTCGTTGACGATGGTGCGGCCGAGCCCCCACAACGCCGCCTGCACCGGATCGACGGCCTCGCCCGATTCGGTCGCCACGGCCCGTTCGGTGATGATCCACAGCCCGCCCGGAAGTTTGGGCGCCCCATCGGCCTGCAGGGTGTGCACGGCGCTGAGCAGATCGGCGATTTCGGTCTGAAGCCGCGCGACGGATTCGGCGCTCGACTCGTCCGCGCTCGGTCCGGCGGCGCGCCACACGACGCCCGAGAAGGGCATGCCGCGCTCCTGCGCCTGCGCCAGCAGCTGCCCCAGGGACTCCGATTCCGGGCCCCGGTCGAAGGGGATGCAGCCCGGCACGTGGGCGGCCAACTCCCCGAAGCCCGCGACCAGCCAGGTGCCGAGCGCGGTTGTCGCGCCGTCGACCTCACCGCTCGGTGCCGGCGGCGGCACCTCGTGCCAGCCGAGGGCGTAGAGCAGCCGGGTGGCGTCGCCGCCAAGCCCGCGCAGCAGCGCCTCCCGGGGGGCGCGCTTGACCGTGAACTCGCGAATCCCGCCCAGCCGTCGGCCATCCCGGTCGAGGAAGTCGAGATCGAACACCTGGGTTTCGCTGTCCAGGCCGCTGGTGTGCCACTTCGCGCGGCAGTAGAACCGCCGCGGCATCTTCTCGCGCAGCTCCACGGCGCCGTACCGCAGCGGCAAGAACAGATCGCTCACGCCCTGTTCGGCCGCGAGCAGCGCCGGGAACGCCGGGAAGGCGACGCCGGTGCACAGGTCGAGCAGTACGGGATGCATCGGCTCGGTGCCGAGATGTTCGGCGAGTTCGTCGCCGACGGTGATATCGCCGATCGCCTCGCCCTCGCCGAGCCACAGCGACTTCAACGAACCGGACCAGTTGGGCCCCCACGCCAGCTCCATGTCGGCGAAGGTGTCGAAGAGCTCCTGCGGACGCATCCGGTTCATCCGCTCGATGGCCGCGTCGACGGGATCCGTGGCGCCCACCGGATCGCGCGCCGGCTCGGCCCCGACGCCGGTCACGACGGTGCCGTCGGCGTTCAGCGACCATTCGGCGTCGCGGGCGCCGTAGGGGCGGCTGTGCACCCGGAAGCTCCAGCCGTCGCCGTCCTCCAGCGGATGCAGCGTCAGTTGCACCTCGCGAGAGGCCTTCTCCGGCAGGATGATCGGCTCGTAGAAGAAGACGTCTTGCACCCGCCCCGGCGGCCCGACGGCGGCCAGTGCCATGGCGGCGTACGTCGCCCCCGGGACGACGACGGTGCCGTAGATGACGTGATCGGAAAGCCACGGCTGCGACTTGACCGACAGCCGACTGGTGTAAACGCAGTCGCCCGAGGCGAGATCTTTTGCACTACCGAGAATTCCGGACACGGAGGCGCCTTGGCCGTCGATGCCGGGGACGCCGCCGGACGTCTTGGGCCAGAAGCTGCGCCGCTGGAACGGATAGGTGGGCAGTTCGAGCTTGCGGCGCGGTTGCCGATGCAGCGCAGCGAACTTCGGTCGATGGCCGCTGACGTACGCCCCGGCCAGCGCTTCGGCGATCTGGCGGCGGTCGGCGACGCCCTTGCGCAGGGACACGATCGCCCGCGGCGCAGCCAGATGTTCCGGCCAGACCTGCACCGCGGCCCCGGTCAGAACCGGCTGCGGACCGATCTCCATCAACACCGAGCAGCCCAGCGCCGCCACGGTGCGCACGCTTTCGGCGAACTGCACCGGCTGGCGGGAATGCCGCCGCCAATACTGCGCGTCGAGCGGGGTATCCGCGGTCAGCACGGCGCCGGTGCGGTTGCAGACCAGCGGCAGCGTCGGCACCGCGAACTCGAATTGCGCTGCGTACGACTCGAATTCACCGAGCACGGGCTCCAACAACTCCGAGTGGAAGGCGTGGCTGGTCTCCAGCCAGGTGCACCGGATCCCGTCGTTGCCGCCCCTCGCGACGATCTGTTCCAGGTCCTCCCCCGGTCCCGACAACACTGTGTTGGGGCCGTTGTAGGCGGCGACCGACACGCGGGGGAACTCGCCCGCGATCTCCTCGACGTACTTGGCGTCGGCGAACACCGCCACCATTCGCCCACCGTCGGGCAGGCTGCCGAACAGCCGGCCGCGTTCGGCGATCAAGCGAGCCCCGTCCTCGAGGCTGAACACCCCGGCCACGCACGCCGCCGCGTACTGGCCCACGCTGTGCCCCAGCACCACGTCCGGCTCGACGCCCCAGGACTGCCACAGGCGGGCCAGCCCCATTTCGACGGCGAACAACGCGGGCTGCGCAACGGACGTGTGCCGCACCGCTTCGGCGGTTTCCCGGTCGGTCGCGAACAGCACCTCCAGCAACGGACGCGGCAGCATCGGATCCACCGCTTGGGCGCAACGCGTCACGGTCTCCGCGAAAACCGGCTCGGCGTCGAACAACTCGCGCGCCATCGCCGGGTACTGGCTGCCCTGTCCGGTGAACAACCACGCCGTCGTCGGCCGGTCCGTGCACTCGCCGCGCACCACCCCCGGTCGCAGCCGGTTCTCGGCCAACTCGGCGAGCAGCTCCCGGGCGCCCTGAACCGAATCCACGACCAGTGCGGCCCGGTGTTCGAAGTGGGAACGACCCACCCCGGCCGTCCAGCACACGTCGGCGATGTCCACCTTCGGGTGGGCGTTCAGCCATTCCTCGTGGCGGTGCGCCAACGCCACCAACGCCTCCGGTGACCGCGCGGACAGCGGCAGCAGGGCTACCGGTTCCTCTTGCGCCTCCGACTCCGACGCCGCGGCGACGTCGGAGAAGACGTCGCCCGTCGAGTACTCGTCGGGGGTCGCCGGTTGCGCCGGCGCCTCCGCGATCAGCACGTGCGCGTTCGTGCCGGTGAACCCGAACGAACTGATGCCCGCGCGGCGGGGTTTCCCGTTGGCCTGCCACGGCGTCGCCTTGTCCACCACGCGCACCGGCAGCGAATCCCACGGGATGTGCGGTGACGGCTTCTCGAAATGCAGGCTCTGCGGCAACATTTCGTGCTGCAGCGACAACACGACCTTGATCAGGCCGGCGACCCCCGATGCCGACTCGAGGTGGCCGATGTTGGTCTTCACCGATCCCATCAGCAACGGCCGGTCCGCGTCGCGGGCGGTGCCGTAGACGGCCGCGGCAGCCTGCACCTCGATCGGATCGCCCAGGGGGGTGCCCGTCCCGTGCGCCTCGAGGTAGTCGACGTCCCCGCCGACCAGACCGGCGCGGGCCAGGGCGGTGCCGATAAGCCGTTGCTGCGCACCGCCATTGGGCACGGTCAACCCGCTCGACGCGCCGTCCTGGTTGACCGCGGTGCTCGGGATGACGGCGCAAACCCGGTCGCCGTCGCGTACCGCGTCGCTGAGCCGCTTGAGCACCAGGATCCCGCAGCCCTCGCTGCGCACATAGCCGTCGGCGGAGGCGTCGAAGGTCTTGCATCGCCCGACGGGGGACAGCATCCGGGCGCGCGAGGCGGCGATGATGGTCACCGGACTCAGCAGGACGTTCACGCCGCCGGCCAGCGCCAGATCGCAGTCCCCGGAGTGCAATGCCTGGCACGCCTGGTGGACGGCCACCAGCGACGAGCTGCACGCCGTGTCGACCGCGACCGCCGGGCCTTCCAGCCCCAGCGCGAAGGCGACCCGACCCGAGATCGCGTTGAGCGCGTTGCCGGTGATGAACTGGGGCTCGAGCTTGTCGACCGAATTCGCGGACAGCAGATGCGAATACTCGTTGGCGCCCACCCCCACGAAGATGCCGGTGCGGCTGCCGCGCAGCGCCGACGGCGCGTACCCGGCCCTTTCCAAGCCCTCCCATGCGGTTTCCAGCATCAGCCGCTGCTGCGGGTCGATCCAGATCGCCTCGCGCGGGGAAATGCCGAAGAATTCGGGATCGAATCCGTCGACCTCGTCCAGGAATCCGCCGAAGCGGCTGTAGATCTTGCCCGGCGCCTCCGGATCCGGGTCGTAGAACTCGTCGATGTCGAATCGATCCTCGGGGACCTCCGAGATCGCATCCACCCCGCCGGACAATAACTCCCAGAAGGCTTCGGGATTGGTCGCGCCCGGAAAGTGGCACGCCACCGCGACGATCGCGATCGGTTCGTCGGTGCGCGTCGTCACCGCGGAGGCAAGCTGGCGCCCCGACTGCGCCGATGCCTCGCCGAGGCCGAGCACGTCGCCGAGCAGGTAATCCACCACGTCCGAGAGCCGTGGGTGATCCATCGCAAGGGTGGCCGGCACCTCCTTGCCCACCGCTTGCTCGATGCGGCGCCGCAATTCGACGGCCATCAGCGAATCCATGCCCAGATCGAAGAATCCGGCGTCCTCGCGGATCTCCGCGACGTCGACGCGTGTCACCTCCGCCACCGCGGCCCGCAGGTGGTCCGTGAGGAGTTTCTTGCGCTGCTGCACCGGGGCGTTGGTGAGCTGCTCGACCAGTTGGGTCTTCCCGGACGGCCCGAACAACGGGGCCGCGGGCGCCGATTCGGGGATCTCGCGCTCCAACTCCGCCAGGAACGCTCGCCGTCCGGCTTGCTGGTACAGCGGCAGGAACCGGTCCCAGCCGATCCGGGCCACCACCCCTTGGGTCGCAGCAGCCGCCATGATGTCGGCCATGCCCGCCAGCGCATCGGCCGCAGACAGCGTCCGGACCCCGCGCTGATCGAGGCGGGCGCGGGCCTGTGCGTCGGCCATGCCCGCCGACCAGGGACCGAAGTTGACGCTGATGCCGGGCACCCTCCGCTCGCGCAACCACCACGCCAGCCCGTCGAGGAAGGCGTTGGCCGCGGCGTAGGCGGTCTGACCGTATCCGCCCCATACGGAGGCGATCGAGGAGGTGCTCAGGAAGAAGTCCAGCCGCAAATCAGCCGCGGCCTCGCTCAGATGCCAAGCGCCCCAGACCTTCCCGGCGAAAACGCGATCGACCTCCGCGTCGTCCAGGTCGCGCAACGGGGTGGTTCCGATCTCCCCCGCGGCATGGACGATGCCCGCGAGCGGCGGCAGCTCCGCGTGCACGGTGGCCAACAGGCGCTCGACCTCATGCATGTCGCCGACATCGGCCGCGACCACCCGGACCTCGCAGCCGTGTTGTTCGCGGATGGCGGCGATGCGCCCCTGCGCGGCGTCACTAGGCGCGCGCCGCCCGGTCAGCACCAGCTGCCGGGCGCCGTGCGCGGCGAGGTACCCGGCCATTTCCAGGCCGATCGAACCCAGCCCACCGGTCACCAGATACGTTGCGTCATCGCGCAGCGCCGGCGGCGTGGCGACCGGCTGTTCGGTCCGTCGGACCAGCCGCGGCGCATAGATCGCGCCATCGCGCACGGCCAGTTGGTCTTCGCGGGCGGTGAAGCCAAGCGGCGCCGTCACCACCTGGTCGATCAACTGCGACCATTCGGCGACATCGTTGTCCCGGCCTCCCGGCAGGTCCGCCAGGCCGCCCCACACCTGCGGGTGCTCCAGCGAGGCGGCGCGGCCAAATCCCCAGAGGCAGGCCTGATCCGGTGACACGCCGTCCGCGTCGGTGACGCGTTGCGCGCCGCGGGTCACCACCCAGATGGGTATGCGCCGCTCGGCGGCGACGGCCGCGCGGAACAATCGGCGCGTTCCGCCCAGAATTCGGTGTTGCATGCGCAGCAGTGACCGCATCGACGGTGCGGTGTCGGATTCGAGGGCCGCGACGTGCAAGATGCGCAGCACCGCTTCGTCTTCCGCCGCTTCGCGCAACGTGGCCTCGAGCCGTTGCTCGTCCGCGTCGGATACCGGCAGCCCGAGGATCCGGTGCTGGTGGCTGTGCGCGGTCAGCGCGTCGATCAGCGGTGCGATCGCATCGGCGTCGTCGCCGATGAGCAGCCAGGTGGTCCCCGCGTCCGGCGCCTCCGAAGCCCCGCCGCGCCCAGTGGACTTCTCCCAGCGGATCTCGTAGCGCGCGTCCGCGATCGACTGCGTCCTGCGCTGCCGGTTGTGTTGCGCGGCAAGCTTTGTCAGCACCCGCAGGGTCTGCTCGTCGGCGCTCTCGCCATCGACCAGCGTGGCGAGTTCCTCGATCCGGCCGTCCTCGAGCAGCTGGACGGCATGGCTGCCCACGGCGGTGTGCTGTTGTTGGTTTGGGCGTTCCCGATTGTCCCGATACCAGTACTCGCGGTGCTGGAACGGGTAGGTCGGCAGGTCGAGCTTGCGCGCCGGTCCGGAGACGACGGCGAAGTCGGGCAGGTGGCCCAGGACGTACGCGTCGGCGAGGGCTTCGGTGATCTGGCGGCGGTCGGCGGTGTTTCGGCGCAACGACGCGATCGCCCGCGGCGCGGCGACCGTGTCGGGCCACGCCCGCAGCGCCGCGGCGGTGAGCACCGGTTGCGGTCCGATCTCCAGCAACACCTTGCAACCCAGCTCGGCCAGGGTGCGCACGCTCTTGGCGAACTCCACGGGTTGGCGCGCGTGGCGACGCCAGTAGGCGCCGTCGAGTTTCACGCTCCTGCCGAGCGCGGCGCCGGTGCGGTTGCACACCAACATCCGTTGTGGCGAGCCGAACTCGAACCGGTTCGCGTACGCCTCGAAGTCGTCGAGAATCGGATCCAGCAGCGCCGAGTGGAACGCGTGGCTGGTGTCCAGCCAGTCACACCGGACACCGTCGGCCGTCAACCCGGCCACCGCCTGCTCCAGATCCTGCGCGGGTCCGGACAGGACGGTGTTGGCGCCGTTGTAGGCGGCCACCGACAGGCTCGGGAACTCGTCGGTCAGGCTCTCGACGCGCTCGGCGGCGGCGAAGACCGCGACCATCCGGCCGCCGTCGGGCAGGCTGCCGAACAGGCGGCCACGCTCGGCCATCAGCAGCATGCCGTCCTCGAGGCTGAGCACGCCCGCGACGCAGGCCGCCGCGTACTGGCCGACGCTGTGGCCCAGCACCACGCCGGGTTCGAAGCCCCATGACTGCCACAGCCGGGCCAGGCCCATTTCCACCGCGAACAGGGCGGGCTGGGCGTAGGACGTCTGCCGCAGCGTCTCCTCGCCGTCCGGCCCGTCCGAGTCGAAAATTACGTCGAGCAGCGGCTTTTCGAGCACATCGGCGACCACCGCCGCGCATCGGGTCAGTGTCTCGGCGAACACCGGCTCGGTCTCGAACAGCTCGCGGGCCATGCCCGCGTACTGGCTACCCTGACCGGTGAACAGCCACGCCGTCTTCGGCGTGTCATCGGATGTGCCGCGCACCAGACCGGGCGCCGGGCGGTCGTCCGCGAGCGCGCCGAGCAACTCGCCGGCGGATTCCTTCGAGTTGACCACCAGTGCGGCGCGGTGCTCGAAGTGCGCCCGCCCCACCCCGGCGGTGAAGCACACATCGGCCAGCGTGGCCTCCGGGTGGGCGCTCAACCAGCTGCGGTATTGCTCGGCGACCTGCACCAGCGCGGCGGGCGTGCGCGCCGACAGCGGCAGGAGGCAAAACCGCCGGTCCCCGGGCGCCTCGACCGTCGGCGGGTCGATCCGACCAACCACATCGGGAGCTTCCTCGAGAATGACGTGCGCGTTGGTCCCGGCGAACCCGAACGAGCTGACACCCGCGATACGTCGCCGGCCGTTGCGCTCCCACGGCGTGGCCTCCTGCACGACCTGCAGCGCAAGCCGGTCCCAGGGAATGTGCGGCGACGGATTGCGGAAGTGCAGGTGCGGCGGCAACAACTCGTGCTCGAGCGACAGGATGACCTTGATCACGCCCGCGATCCCGGCGGCGGCTTCCAGGTGCCCGATATTCGTCTTTGCCGACCCGATCAACAGGGGCCGGCCCGGCTCGCGACCCTCACCCAGCACCGCGCCAGCGGCCTGCGCTTCGATCGGATCGCCCAGCGACGTCCCCGTCCCGTGCGCCTCGAGGTATCCGACCTCGCTGGGCGAGACGCCGGCGCGCTTCAGTGCCTCGGCGATAACCCGTTGCTGAGCAACACCGTTCGGCACCGTCAAACCGCCCGATGCCCCGTCCTGGTTGATCGCGCTGCCCCGGATCACGGCCCGAATGCGGTCACCGTCGCGGAGCGCGTCCTCGAGCCGCTTCACGACGATGACGCCGCAACCCTCGCCGCGCACGTAGCCGTCCGCAGCCGCATCGAACGTCTTGCACCGGCCGTCGGGCGCCAGCATGTGGGCGTGGGAGAAGGTGATCGTGGTCGCCGGGGTGAGCATGACGTTCGCGCCGCCGGCCAGCGCGAGGTCACATTCCCCCAGTCGCAGCGCCTGGCAGGCCTGGTGGATCGCCACCAACGACGAGCTGCACGCCGTGTCGACGGCGACCGATGGTCCCTGCAGCCCCAATCGGTAGCTGATCCGGCCCGCGGCGGCCGCGTTCGACGTCCCGATGGCCATGTAGGCCTCGATCTCGGGGAAAGTCAGTTCGCCCGACGCCATGCCCAGGTAGTCATGGGTGGCCAGGCCGATGAACACGCCGGTATTGGTGTTCGCCAAAGCCGTTGGCGCGGTACCCGAATGCTCGACCGCGCGCCACGCCGTCTCCAGCAGGAGCCGGTGCTGCGGGTCCATCAGCCGGACCTCGCGCGTGGACATGCCGAAAAACGGCGCGTCGAACCCCGTCACGTCATCGACGAAACCCGCGCGGCGGGTCACCACCTTCCCGGGCGTGTCCGGATCCGGGTCGAAGAATTCGTCGGCGTCCCACCGATCCTCGGGCACCTCCGATATCGCGTCCCTGCCGTCCCGCAGCACCTGCCAGAACTCGTCCGCGTCCGCCGCGCCCGGAAAGCGGGCCGCGTAACCGACGATCGCGAAGCCCGCAGAACCCGATGCCCCCCGCACCGGCTCTTCGGCGGATGTCATGCGGTTTTCCTCCCTGTGTCCATCGGAAGATTCGATGCCCGCGCCCTTGCGGCGCCGTGGCCGTGGTTGCTCCGAACCACGCGCTCGGCCGCTCACTGCACGCACCCAGGAACAGACCTGGCGGAAGTCCCCCCGGCGTACTGGCTCCAGCGACCGTCGTGGCGAATGTACACATGCCGAACCGGTTGCCGCAGCCGAATCACCTCCGACCGCAAGTATGCCAACTGTGGCTTGTTCCGGCGGCGCATCGCGCAAGTATGGTCGGGGCGTGCCGACCGGCTCGTGTCCCACGCCGGGGCGGTCGTCACTACCGTGCCGGCCCGCCTTCGCGTTGGGGACGCGTCGGCTCATACCGCCGACGGTGCCCGCCGAGAGGGTTATCTTGGGTGTCGCTAGCAGCGGCCGAACCAGCCGCGCCAACCGGGGAGAAAATATTGCGAATCGGGAAGATCACGATCGGCTCGCTGGGCGAGTGGGAGCCGATTCCAGGATCAGTCATTTCCTGGCACCCGACGACCACGGCCGCCGAGAAGGTCCGGCAGGCGCCCGTCAGTTCCGTGCCGGTCAGCTACATGCAGGGCCAGCATCTTCGTAATTACGTCGAGCGGACGGGCGCGGGGCTGGACTTCTCCCGGCAGATCATCGCCACCTGTGAAGTGCCCGGCCAATGCGATATCTCCGCCATGGATCACGCCGTCAACGCCTACCTGCGCCGGCATGACACATTCCGCAGCTGGTTCGAACACACCGGCAACGGGGAGTTCGTCAGGCACACCCTGACGGATCCCGCCGATATTGAATTCACGGCGATCGATCACGGCCCGATGGACGTCGACGAAATACGCGCTCACGTCGTGGCCATACCGAACCCATTGGAATGGGGCTGCTTCACCTTCGGGATCGTCCAAGGCGAAAACCATTTCACCTTCTTCGCCGCCATGGATCACGTGCACGGGGACGCCACGCTGATCGGCACGACGATGCTCGAGGCCAACGGAATGTACGCGGCGCTGAGCGGGGGCGGCGATCCGCTCGCACTCCCCGATGCCGGCAGCTTCAACGATTTCTGCGCCCGCGAGCGCCAGTACACGTCGTCGCTGACGGTGGATTCGCCCGGGGTGCGCGCGTGGATTGACTTCGCGGAAAACAACAACGGCGGCTTTCCCGAATTCCCCCTCCCGCTGGGTGACCCGTCGGAGCCGAGCGACAGCAACCTGATCTCCGAATTCCTGATGGATCCGGCGCAGACGGAGCGCTTCGAAGCCGCCTGCGGAGCTGTCGGTGCACGCTTCGTCGGCGGCTTGTTCGCCTGCTTCGCGCTGGTCGAGCACGAGTTTACGGGCGCTCTGACCTACTACGGCCTGACTCCCCGGGACACCCGCAGGACTTCCGACAACTTCATGACGCAGGGCTGGTTCACCGGCCTCGTCCCGATCACCGTGCCGATCGCCGCGGCCTCCTTCGGCGAGGCCGCATGGGCGGCGCAGTCGTCGTTCGATTCCGGTCTGCACCTGGCGAAGGTGCCGTATTACCGGGTACTGGAATTGGCGCCGTGGCTGAACTGGCCGGAGCCGAACTTTCCGGTGTCCAACTTCCTGCACGGCGGCGCGGCTCCCCTCAACGCCGTGCTGGCGGCGGCCGACCTCGGTTATGCGAACAATCTCGGGATCTACTCCGACGGCCGCTATTCGTATCAGCTGACCATTTACGTATTCCGGTACGGCGAGGGCACCGCAATGGCGATCATGTATCCGGACAACCCGATCGCCCAGAAATCAGTGACCCGCTATATGGAAGCGATGAAGTCCGTGTGCGCGCGGGTCGCCGCCAGCGGGCATTGGGGACGCGTTGCGTAGCGCGGGGTAATCCGGTGGCTCGTGACGCGGAATTGCACGGTTCGAGGTGAGGGCGAAATGCGACGGCTAGCCGATTTTGTGGTGCGTTGGCCCAGGGTAGTGATCGGGCTGTGGGTCGCGGTTGCGGTCGCCCTGCCGCTGGCCCTCCCCTCGCTGGGCGAGATGGCCCAGAAGCATCCGCTGGCCATCCTGCCCAGCGACGCACCGTCGAACGTCACCGCCCGCAAGATGACCCAGGCGTTTCACGAATCGGGCACCGAGGACCTCATGCTGGTAGTCCTGACCAACGACAAGGGGCTGGGGCCCGACGACGAAGCCGTGTACCGCAAACTCGTCGACGCGCTGCACCGGGACCCGCGGGACGTCGTGATGGTGCAGGATTTCGTCACCACGCCACCCCTGCGTCAGGTCGTGACCAGCGCGGACCACAAGGCCTGGGTCCTGCCGGTCGGCGTCGCGGGCGAATTGGGCACGCCGCGGTCCTACGACGCTTTCAACCGGATCAGCGACATCGTCAAACACACGGTCGCGGGAACGCCCCTGACGGCTAACGTCACCGGCCCCGCGGCGACGGTCGCCGACCTGACCGTGGCGGGCCAGCGGGACCGGCTTCCCATCGAGCTGGCGATCGGCGTCCTGGTGCTCATCGTCCTGCTGGTGGTCTACCGCAGCGCCGTCACCATGCTGCTGCCGCTGATGACGATCGGGGTCTCCCTGGTGATCGCACAGGCGGTGGTGGCGGGATATTCGCAGCTGACGGGCTCGGGCGTCTCGAATCAGTCCATGGTGTTCCTGAGCGCGATCATGGCCGGCGCCGGGACGGACTACGCGGTCTTTCTCATCAGCCGCTATCACGACTATCGGCGCTCGGGCGCGGATTCCGACGACGCGGTCAGGCGAGCGATGAGCTCGATCGGGAAAGTCATCGCCGCGTCGGCCACCACCGTGGGAATCACCTTCCTGCTCATCAGCTTCGCCCGGATGGGAGTTTTCAAGACGGTCGGGGCGTCGGCGGCGATCGGGATCGGCGTGGCATTCCTTGCCGCGGTGACGCTGCTGCCGGCGATTCTGATGCTCGCCGGGCGGCGCGGCTGGGTCAAGCCGCGGCGCGAACTCACCGCTCGGTTCTGGCGGCGTTCCGGCGTGCGGATCGTGCGCCGGCCGAGGGCCCATCTGGTCGCCAGCCTGCTCGTGTTGATCATCCTGGCCAGCTGCGCCGGCTTGGTGCGCTACAACTACGACGATCGCAAGGCGCTGGGGCCGTCCGCGCCCAGCTCGGTCGGGTACGCCGCGCTGGACCGCCATTTCAACGTGAATCAGTCCATCCCGGAGTACATCCTCGTCCAATCCCCGCGTGACCTGCGCACCCCGCAGGCCCTCGCGGACCTCGAGCAGATGGCCGCCCGCGTCAGCCAGCTGCCGAATGTCGCCGCCGTCAGCGGCATCACCCGTCCCACCGGGACCGTCCCGGAGCAATTCCGGGCCACCTATCAGGCCGGCGCCATCGGCACCATGCTGGCCGGCGGCTCCAACCTGATCAACGACCACACCGCCGACCTCAACAGGCTGGTCGACGGCGCCGGCACGCTGGCCAACAGCCTCCGCGAGGTCCGCGGCCAGGTCACCCAGCTCACCGCCAGCGTGCAGGAGCTCGAGAACGCCTTCTCGTCGACGAAGAACCAGTACAGCGGCGACACGCTGGTCAAAGAGGTCGACCTCGCGGCCCAACTCGTCGACCACGTCAACGCGCTCAGCAACGCCATGGGCTGGAACTTCACGGCCGCCAAGAACATGTTCGCCTGGATGGGCCCGGTGCTGACGGCGCTGCAGGGCAACCCGGTCTGCGATGCCGATCCGTCGTGCAGCGCCACCCGCGGGACGTTCGAGCAGCTCACCGGCGGGCGCGACCAGGCAGACCTCGACGCGATCAACGACTTGTCCCACCAGCTGCAGGAATTCCAGGACAAGCGGGCGCTGAGAGCGTCGACGGACCGCCTGCGCGCCGCCCTGACGAAGTTCACCACCGTGCTGCATTCCCTGGGAATCGACCAGCCCGGCGGCCTGCAGGCCAACCTGAACAGCCTGCAAAATGGCGCCGACCGGTTCGCCGGTGGCAGCCGGCAGGTGGCCGACGCGGTGGCCCAGCTCGTCGACCAGGTCAAACAGCTCGGGGCGGGCCTCAGCGAATCGGCGGCGTTCCTGTTGTCGCTGAAACAGGACGCGGCACAACCGGCGATGGCCGGCTTCAACATCCCGGCGCAGCTGCTGCACCTGAAGGAGTTCCAGCAGGCCGCCAAGGCGTTCATTTCGCCGGACGGACACTCGGTGCGGTACCTGGTGCAAACCAAACTCAACCCGTTCAGCACCGAAGCCATGGATCAGGTCAACGCGATCAGTGCGACGGCCCGGGGCGCCCAACCGAATACCTCGCTGTCGGATGCCACGGTATCGATGGCGGGATACACCGTCGGCCTGAAAGACACCCGCGACTACTACCAGCACGACATCCGGTTCATCATCGCGGTGACGCTGCTCGTCGTGCTGCTGACCTTGATCGCGCTGCTTCGTGCGATCGTCGCGCCCCTGTATCTGGTTGCCTCCGTGGTCATTTCGTTCTTGTCGGCGGTCGGCATCGGCGTTTTGGTGTTTCAAATGCTGCTCGGCCAGCAATTGCATTGGAGCGTGCCGCCGCTGGCATTCGTGGTGTTGGTCGCGGTGGGAGCCGACTACAACATGCTGCTCGTCTCGCGCATGCGTGACGAATCTCCGCGCAGCATGCGGTACGGCATCATCCGCACGCTGGGCTCGACGGGCGGCGTGATCACTGCCGCGGGACTGATCTTCGCCGCGTCGATGGGCGGTCTGTTGTTCTCCAGCATCGGTACCGTGGTCCAGGGAGGCTTCGTGATCGGCGTGGGAATCCTGCTGGACACCTTCTTGGTGCGCACCATCACGGTTCCCGCCGTCGCCGCACTGGTCGGCCGGGCGAACTGGTGGCCGTCGCGGGCGTCCGGCCGCAACCCGGCGGGCGCGCACCCATGACGTATGTGAGACTAGGGAAGCCGAGGGGTCAGGGGTAGGGATGAGGAAACTACTCGCAGGAGTGACTGCGCTGGTAACTGTCGGCGCCACAGGGTATTTCGGCACCGGTAAGGTTTCCGCCGACGACACGCCGATCGGCGGCCCGCCGACACCGGGGGCGCCCGGCGACCAGACCGCTTTCGCCCTCGGCGGCGCCCATGTGCTCGGCATCCCCTACGACGAATACATCCGCCAGGAGGGCGCCCAATGGTTCCCCGGCCAGCAGCGCGAGATCATCAACTACCCGGCGGGGCAGGTTCAGGGCCACGTGCTCGGGCGGCTCTTCCCGGGTATCGGCAAAGTCGGCGATGAGATCCTCCCGGGCCTCGGCCTGGACGGCCCCAGCGTCGGCGAGTCGGTCGACACGGGAGTGGACAACCTGGTCGCCGCGATCAAGACCGGGCGCCCGGGCACGGCGATCGGCCTGTCCGAGGGCGGGTTCGTGGTCGACGGCGCGCAGGCCCGCCTGGCGACCGACCCCACCGCTCCCCCGCCGAACACGCTGAACTTCGCCACCTTCGGCGACCCGATCGGGCATCACGCCTTCGGCCAGAGCTTCCTGACCGCCATGTTCCCAGTAGGCAGCACCGTTCCCGCGCTCGACTACACGATGCCGCCGCCCTATGAGAGCCAGTACGACACCGACAGGTTCGTGGCCGCCTACGACTCGATCGCGGACTTCCCCGACCGGCCCGACAACATGTTCGCCTTCGCCAACACGCTGATGGGTCTCGCCACCGGTCACACCGCGGTCGCCTTCACCAACCGCAGCATGGTGCCGCCGCAGAACATCCGGACGACGATCAACTCCCGGGGCGCGAAGGACACCACGATCATGGTCCCGGAGAAGCACCTTCCGCTGGTCATGCCGCTGAAGTACATCGGGATCCCGGAAGACACGCTGAACAAACTCGACGCGATCCTGATTCCCCGGGTGAACGCCGGCTATTCGCGAAACGACGACCCGTCGACCGCTCCGGTTCAGGTGGACCCGGTGCACGGCTTCGACCCGGCGGAAGTCACCGCGCCGGCCAACCAGGCGACGTTCGGCGGCGGCGCCGACCCGTTCTCACAGATCCTTGCCGGCGCCATGTCTGTGTTGTCGCATGGCCCGGGACGGGCCGACCACTGACGCGACGCGTCGGACAAACCAGACGGATCTAATGTGACACCACCGCCTCAGTCCTCCGTGCTGTCGATGCTGCACGGGCGCGCCAGCCTGCGCCCCGATGACATCGCCTTCACGTTCACCGATTACGAGCACGACTGGGCGGGCGTGCCCGAAAGCCTCACGTGGTCGCAGTTATCCCGCCGAACGCTGAACGTGGCACGCGAGCTCGGCCTGCACGGGTCCGTCGGGGACCGGGCGGTGATCCTGGCTCCCCAGGGCCTGCACTACATCGCGGCGTTCCTGGGATCGATGCAGGCCGGGCTCATCGCGGTGCCGCTCCCGATGCCGCACCGCGGTTCGACTCATGAGCGGGTGGGTGCAGTGCTGGCCGACACGTCACCGACGATCGTTCTCACCACCTCCGCGGTCGCGCACGATATCGCCGAATACGTCGACCATGCGGGCCTGAGCGATCCCCCGAAGATCGTCGAAGTCGATGCGCTGAATCTGGACGCCGACGGCGAAACGAGCGTTCGCATAGCCGATTTGCCGAGCACCGCGTATCTGCAGTACAGCTCGGGTTCCACCCGGCTGCCGACCGGGGTGATGATCTCGCACCGCAACCTGCAGGTGAACTTCGACCAGCTGATGCGCAGCTTCTTCGCGGAGTCCCAGATCAAGGTGCCCTCGGATGCCACGATCGTTTCGTGGTTGCCCTTCTACCACGACATGGGTTTGGTGCTGGGGGTCTGCGCACCGATCCTGGGCGGCTTCCGCGGCGAGCTGACGAGCCCGGTCGCGTTTCTGGAACGGCCGGCCAGATGGGTGCAGGCGCTGGCGAAAAGTCCGCATCCGTTTTCCGCGGCGCCGAACTTCGCCTACGACCTGGCCGCCCGAAAGACGACCGAGGCCGACCTGGCCGGGCTCGACCTCGGCGAGGTGCTGGGCATCATCAGCGGTGCCGAACGCGTCGAACCCGCCACGCTGCAACGCTTCGTTGATCGGTTCGCGCACTTCAATTTTCGCGATCACATGGTGCGTCCCTCGTACGGCCTGGCGGAAGCGACCGTCTTCGTCACGGCCGGGACCTGGAGCGATTCGTCGGGCGTGGTTCATTTCGACACCGAGGAGCTCTCCGCCGGCCGCGTCCAGCGATCCGCGGGGGGCACCGGCACGGCGCTGGTCAAATACAAAGTGCCGCAATCACCCTCGCTGCGCATCGTCGACTCCGACACAAGCCGCGAGTGCCAGGCCGGCGTGGTCGGCGAGATCTGGCTGCACGGCCCCAACGTCGCGGAGGGCTACTGGGGCAAACCCCCGGAGGAACAGCGCTGCTTCGGCGCGGCGCTCGTCGACCCGTCGCCGGGCACGCCCGACGGGCCGTGGCTGCGAACCGGCGACCTCGGTTTCGTCTACTCCGGTGAACTGTTCATCGTCGGGCGCATCAAGGATCTGCTGATCATCCGCGGGCGCAACCACTATCCCGAGGACATCGAGGCGACGGTCCAACAGATCACCGGCGGCCGGGTCGCGGCGATATCGGTTCCGGTGAACAGCACCGAGAAGCTGGTCACCGTCGTCGAGCTCAAGAAGCGGGGCGATTCCGCCGAGGACGCGACGCACTGGCTCACCGGTGTCAAAAGCGACGTCACCTCGGCGATATCCAACGCGCACGGGTTGCATGTCGGCGACCTCGTCCTGGTGCCGCCCGGGTCGATTCCCACCACCACGAGCGGCAAGATCCGGCGCGCCGCCTGCGTCGAGCAATACCGCCAGGACCAATTCACCCGGCTGGACGCCTGAGCCCGGACCCCGGTTGAACATAATGGTTCCAACCGCACCGGCAAAGGAGCCATTCGATGAGCACAACCAGCGCAGACCGCCCGCTTCGGGTGATTCAGTGGACCACCGGCAATATTGGGCGCCGCTCGTTGCACGCCATCATCGGCCGGCCCGACATGGAGCTGGTCGGGGTCTACGCGCACGGCGCCGAAAAGGTCGGTGTCGACGCCGCGGAGCTGTCCGGCTGGCCGGAGCCGACCGGGGTCAAGGCCACCAACGACATCGACGCGCTGCTGGCGCTGCGGCCCGACGCGTGTTGCTATAACCCGTTGTGGCCCAACATCGATGAACTCGTGCGGCTGCTTGCGGCGGGCGTCAACGTGTGCACCAGCGCCGCGTGGATCACCGGCGGCAAGCAGACACCGGCGGACCGCGAGCGCATCGCGGACGCCTGCGAGCGGGGCGGTTCGACGATCTTCGGCAGCGGGGCGCACCCCGGGATGACGAACATGGTCGGCATGGTGCTGTCCGCCTCGTGCGAGCGCGTCGACGAGATCCGCATCACCGAGTCGGTGGACTGCTCGACATACGAGTCGGCCGAAACCCAGACGGCGATGGGCTTCTCGCAGGATCCCGACACCCCGGGGCTGGCCGAGAGCGTGCGGACCGAAAGCGAGGTCTTCGCGGAGTCCGCGGCGATGATGGCCGACGCGATCGGCGCGAAACTGGACCGGATGACCTTCGACGTCACCTTCACCGCGGCCACCGCCGACTCCGATCTGGGCTTCATGAAGATCCCCGCGGGAACGGTGGGCAGCGTCTACGGCTACCACCGCGGCTGGGAAGGCGATCGCAACGTCGTCAGCGTCGGATTCAACTGGACCATGGGCAATCACGTGGTGCCGCCCAAACCCCTCGAGCACGGCCACGTCATTCAGGTGTTCGGCCTGCCCAACATGCGCACCGTGCTGCATTGCCTGCCGCCGAAGGATTGGACGGAGCCCGGATTCATGGGGCTGGGAATGATCTACACCGCGATGCCGGTGACCAACGCGGTCCCGGCCGTCGTCGCCGCCAGGCCCGGCATCGTCACCCTCGCCGACCTCCCGCCGGTCACCGGCCGCGTGGCCCGCTGACCGGCCCGTGTCGGTCATCACAAAGTCAGCACCCACAGGAACGGTCCCGTGCACTACGGTTTACGATGCTTAGCACAGCAATGTATCGGCAAACCGGCGTGTCGGTGACGGCGGTGGTCCGCGGGGCGAGCGGAAGGCGGTCAAGGTGAAGGCCCTAGCCAGGGCGCTCAAACGAGCGTGGATTCCGCTGGTGTTAGTGGTCGTGCTCGCCGTCTCGACCTTGGTCGTCTCGCGGCTACACAGAATTTTCGGGTCCCAGGACCTCAACGCGAACGCGGGCAGGGGGATCGAGATCGTGCAGTTCAACCCGAAGGTCGTCGTCTACGACGTCTCCGGCCCGCCGGGTTCCACGGCGAACATCAACTATTGGGACGAGAACGCGAACACCCACCAAGTCAACAACGCCCCGCTGCCCTGGTCGACCACCATCTCCACCACGCTTCCGTCGGTGAGCGCCAACATCATGGCGCAGAGCGACGGCAGCAGAATCAGCTGCAAGATCACCGTGGACGGTGTCGTCCGCGATGACCAGAATTCCGACGGCCATAACGCCCAGACCTTCTGCCTGGTGAAGTCCGCATGACCGAGATCGACAAGGCCGAGCGCGACGCGAGCACGGCGGATACCGGCCCGATCAGGACCGGCAAGCCCAGCATGGCGGATCGCGGCCACCGTCCTTATCTCCCCCACGCGATCCGCATCTTTGCGATTCCGATCATTGTGGCCTGGGTGGCCATCACCGTCTTGGTGAACGTCATCGTTCCCACGCTGGAAAAGGTCGGCGAGGCGCATTCGGCGCCGATGGCCCCGCTGGACGCGCCGTCGATGAAGGCGATGATGCGGATGGGCCACAACTTCCGCGAATTCGATTCCAACAGCACGGTGATGATCGTGCTAGAGGGCCAGCAGCCCCTCGGCCCCGACGCGCACCACTACTACGACAACGTGATTCGGCAGCTGCGCCAGGACCCCAAGCACATCCAGCACATCCAGGACTTCTGGGGTGACCGGCTGACGGCGGCCGGGGCGCAGAGCGCCGACGCCAAGGCCGCCTATGTGCAGATCAACCTGGCCGGTAACCAAGGCACCACGCTGGCCAACGAGTCGGTGGACGCGGTCCGCAAGGTGATCGACGAGAACAAGGCGCCGCCCGGCGTGAAGGCCTACGTCACCGGTCCCGCCGCGCTGTCCGACGACATGCACATCATCGGCAACGCCAGCCTGGCCAAGATCACGCTGTTCACGCTGGGCGCCATCGCGATCATGTTGCTGCTGGTCTACCGGTCCATCGTCACCACGCTCGTCCAGTTGTTCATGACCTTTGTCGCCCTGGCGTGTTCGCGCGGCGTCGTCGCGGTTTTGGCGTACCACAACGCATTCGGGCTCACGACCTTCGCCGCCAACATCCTCACCATGTTGGCGATCGCCGCCGGAACGGACTACGGCATCTTCCTCGTCGGCCGCTATCAAGAAGCATTGGCCGCCGGTGAGGATCGGGAAAGCGCGTACTACACCACATTCAAGGGCGTCGCCCCCGTGGTCTTGGGCTCGGGCCTGACGATCGCCGGGGCGACCTACTGCCTGAGTTTTTCGCGGTTGCCCTGGTTCAACACCATGGGCGCACCGGTGGCGATCGGCATGCTGGTCGTGGTCGCGGCCGGGCTTACGCTGGGCCCCGCGGTCGTCTTCGTCGGCAGCCGCTTCCACCTCTTCGAAAGGCAGGCCAAGCGCGGCCGGCTGTGGCGGCGGGTGGGCACCGCCGTCGTGCGTTGGCCCGCACCGGTTTTGGCCGTCAGTGCCGCGGTCGTGCTGGTCGGCATGATCGCCCTCCCGAGCTACCACACGAGCTACAACGACCGCCATTACCTGCCGTTGTCAGCCCCGTCCAACCAGGGGCAGGAGGCCGCGAACCGGCACTTCTCCGAGGCGCGGATGAACCCCGACCTGTTGATGGTCGAGTCCGACCATGACATGCGGAACCCGGCCGACATGCTGGTGCTGGACCGGGTGGCAAAGAACGAGATGCGCACGCTCGGCATCGCCATGGTCCAGGACATCACCCGGCCGCTGGGGATTCCGATCCAGCACAGCTCGATCCCGTTCCAGAACAGCATCCAGAGTCAGACGACGATGCAGAACATGAGCTTCCTCAAGGAGCGCATGAACGACATCCTGAAGATGGCCGACGACCTACAGACCCAGATCGACACCACCCAGCGCCAGTACGAGGTGTCGCTGGATTTGGCCAATGCCGCCGACGACAGCGCAAAGACCACCGCGGTGACGTCGCAAATCACCGACAAGCTACGCGACCACATCGCGGATTTCGACGACACCTTCCGACCGATACGCAGCTACTTCTACTGGGAGCGGCACTGCTACGACATCCCGTTGTGCATCGGCTTGCGGTCCCTGTTTGACACCTTCGACGGCTTCGACCAGCTCGCCGAGCAATTCCACTACCTCACCGCCGATATCGCGCACACCGCCAAGGCCACGCACGACCTGAACGCGCTGTTCCCCGTGCTGATCTCGACGCTGAAGAACACCCGGGGCATCACGCTGACGCTCTACCAGACGTTCAGGGCGATGATCAACCAGATGGAGGCGATGAGCAACACCGCCATCGTGATGGGCCAGAGCTTCGATCAGTCCAAGAACGACGACTTCTTCTACCTGCCGCCGGAGGCCTTCGACAACCCCGATTTCCAGACGGGCCTGCGCATGTTCCTGTCACCGGACGGCAAGTCGGCGCGGTTCTTCATCACCCATCAGGGCGATCCGATGACGCCGGAGGGCATTTCACGGGTCGACGCCGAACGCACCGCGGCGCAGGAGGGGCTCAAGCAGTCCTCGCTGTCGGATGCCCGGGTGTATCTCGGCGGAACCGCCGCGACGTTCCGGGACATGGCCGACGGCGAGAAATACGACCTGATGATCGCCGTGGTGTCGGCCCTGACGTTGATCTTCATGATCATGTTGCTGCTCACCCGGAGCGTGGTGGCCGCGCTGGTGATCGTCGGCACCGCGGCCAGTTCGATCGCCGCATCATTCGGGCTGTCGGTGCTGATCTGGCAGGATCTGTTCGGCATCAGAATCCACTGGATCGTGATGGCGCTGTCGGTGATCATCCTGCTGGCGGTCGGCTCCGACTACAACCTGCTGCTGGTGTCGCGGTTCAAAGAGGAAATCCACCGCGGGCTCAAGACGGGGATCATCCGCTCGATGGCCGGCACCGGTGGGGTGGTGACCGCCGCGGGGCTGGTGTTCGCCTTCACGATGGCGTCCATGCTCGGCAGCGACCTGCGCGTGCTGGGGCAGTTCGGGTCCACGGTGTGCATCGGCCTGCTGCTCGACACCCTGATCGTGCGCACGCTGCTGATGCCGTCGATCGCCACCCTGCTCGGACGCTGGTTCTGGTGGCCGCTCGTTGTGCATCCGCGCGGTGACTACGGCCGTCCGCCCGCCGCCGTGACGGCACCGGTGGCGTCAGCCGCCAGGAGCTAGGTCCAGGCACACCGCGACGGCTCCCGCGCCGACGTGCAACGCGAGCACCGGCCCCAGCGGGGTGATGATCGCCGGCTCGCACGCCGGTAGCCGCTCGGCCAGGGCCGCCGCGACCTCCTTGGCGCCGTCCGGGTTGGCGACATGGTGCACCGCCAGGGCGGCGGGGGCGTCGCCGACGACGTCGCAGACCTTCTCGATCATCGCCGCGGTCGCGTGGGTGACTGTGCGAATCCGTTGGGCCAGAACGAGTTTCCCGTCGTCGATGCGCAGCACCGGCTTGAGCGCCAGCGCGGTGCCCAGCCAGGCCGTGGCCCCGCCGATCCGCCCGCTGCGCCGCAGGTTGTCCAGCCGGTGGACCACCACGTAGGCCCGGCCGCGCGACACGGCCGACGTCGCGGCCCCGGCGACGACGTCCAGGTCGCCGCCGGCGGCCGCGGCCCGGGCGGCGGCCAGCGCGACGAAACCGGTGCCCATCGCCGCGGATCGCGAGTCGACGACGCGCACGCCCGGGTCGAGGTCGGCCGCCGTCCGCTGGGCGGCGCCGCAGGTCCCCGACAGCGCGGCGGAGATGTGCACCGCCACCACCCCGTCGCCCCCGCTGTCGGCCAGCGCCTGCTGGTAGGCGTTGGCGAGTTCGGCGGGCGTGGCCGCCGCGGTGGTGGCGTGCCGCTGGTAGATGTCGTCGGGGATGTCGTCGATGCCGTCGCGCAGGTCGTGGCCGTCGAGCAGGATGTGCAGCGGAACCACTCGTATCGACCACTTTTCGAGCAGCTCGGCGGGCAAGCGCGCCGACGCATCGGTCACCACCACGACGGTCACGTGCGCGGCACCCCGGCTTCGGCGAGCGCCTTGAGCATCAGCTCCGCGACCGCCTGGTGGGCCTCGAAGTTCCAGTGGATGCCGTCGGGATTGCCGCGGCCGCTCATCACCTGTTCGGCCACCGCGGCCTTGAGGTCCACCAGCGGAACGTCGTGTTGCTGCGCCCATTCGGTGATCGCGGCGACGGTCCCGGGCCGTCCGTGATGGGCCTTGCCGTAGGTCTCGGCGATGTGCACCGACGGCAGCGACGCGACGATCGGGATGCCCGGGCGATTGAAATCGATTGCGCCACGGGTCTGTTCGAGGTACTCGGCGGTCAAATGCGGCGGCAGGGCCGGCCTGGCCACCGGGGAGAGCCGGGGCTGCAGCCAGCCGTAGCCGTCGCGGGCCCAGCGCCGCAGCCACGGCGGCCGCACGTAGCGGATCAGCTCGCGGATCGCGGTCGGCAACACCGACGGCAGCGAATCCATCCCGCCGGTCGCGAAGATCACCGCCCCCGCCCTGGGCAGCGCCGCCCAAGCCCGCGGGTCCTGGGTCGCCGCCCACCAGATGTCGCGGCTGGTCCAGCCGATGCGACCGATCAGCTCCACATCCCAATCCAGTTGCGCGGCAACGATATTAGGCCAGATGCGCGGGTCGTCGGCGGGCAGTCCCCCGGTCGGCCCGTAATAGGACAGGGAGTCGGCGAACACCAGCAGGGTGGGGCGGGGCCCGCGCTCAGAGGACATCGTTGGACACCTGCGCCGAAGCGTTCCACACATCCAGGCGCCAGCGGATGGCATCGAAATCGGCGCCGGCGCCCCAATCGTCGGAGTGACCCGACAGCTGCACCCAACTCGCGTTGCCCATGCCACCCAGGACCGGCCAGTTGGCGACCGGAAGCCGCAGCAGCGCGGCCGACAGCGCGGCGATCAGCCCGCCGTGGGCGACCAGCACCACCGGTCGGTCCGGTTGGTGCGGGTCGCCCCATTCCGACTCGCCGGAGACCAGCTCGGCGATCAGCGGCAGGCTGCGGGTGGCCACATCGACCCTGCTTTCCCCGCCGTGCGGCGCCCACGTCGCGTCCTCGCGCCACGCCAGGCGGGCGCCCGGCGCCTCGACGTCGATCTGCGCGTGCGTCAGGCCCTGCCAGTCGCCGAGATGGGTCTCGCGCAAGCGATCGTCCACCCAGACCTTCAACCCCGTTCGCTCCCCCAGCTTGAGCGCGGTGTCGTAGGCGCGCCGCAGATCCGACGACACGATCAGCAGCGGCTGCAGCTTGCCCAGCACCTCGGCGGCGGCCACGGCCTGCGCGCGGCCCAGTTCACTGAGCTCGGTGTCCAGCTGGCCCTGCATCCGGCTGCCGAGGTTGAAGTCGGTCTGCCCGTGCCGCAACATCACCAGGCGGCGGATTCTCATTGCACCCTCATTGCTCGCCCGCCGAGTCGTCGAGCTCCACCGGCACCACCGGGCAATCGCCCCACAGGCGGTCCAGGGCGTAGAAGTTGCGATCGTCCTGATGCTGGATGTGCACGACGATGTCGCGGTAGTCCAGCAGCGTCCAGCGCCCCTCCCGGGCGCCCTCGCGCCGCGCCGGCCGGTAGCCCGCCTTGCGCATTTTCTCCTCGACCTCGTCGACGATCGCGTTGACCTGCCGCTCGTTGGACGCCGAGGCGATGACGAAGCAGTCCGTGATCACCAGCTGGCCCGAGACGTCGATCACGAGCACGTCGTCGGCCAGCTTCGAGGCGGCCGCGCCGGCGGCGACGGTCGCCATGTCGATCGCTTCCTGCGTGGCGCTCACGCCGACCCCTCGGCCCCGGGTTTGGTGTACAGCCGCCGCTTGGAGACGTACTGCACGACGCCGTCGGGCATCAGGTACCACAGCGGGCGGTGCTCCTCGGCGCGGCGGCGGCAGTCGGTCGACGAGATCGCCAGCGCCGGGATCTCGACGAGGGTGAGCGCGTCCTCGGTGAGCTCGCCCAGCACGCCGGTGATGTGTTCGCGGCGCAGCTCGTACCCGGGGCGGCTGACGCCGATGAAGCGCGCGAGCCCGAACAGCTCCTCCCAGCCCTGCCAGGACAGGATGCTCTCCAGCGCGTCGGCGCCGGTGATGAAGTACAGCTCGGAATCGGGATTCAGCTCGTGCAGGTCCCGCAGGGTGTCCCGGGTGTAGGTGGGCCCGCCGCGGTCGATGTCGACCCGGCTCACCGAGAAGCGGGGATTGGACGCGGTGGCGATCACCGTCATCAGGTAGCGGTCCTCGGCGGCGGAGACGTGCCGGCTCTTCTGCCACGGCTGGCCACTGGGCACGAACACCACCTCATCGAGGTCGAAGAGGTCGGCAACCTCGCTGGCGGCGACCAGGTGGCCGTAATGGATGGGGTCGAACGTCCCACCCATCACTCCCAACCTGCGAAGCCGCTTTTGCACGATGTGCCAGCTTACTTGAGCGTGCGATACCGCCCGATTTCCCAGGCGGGCTCCTGCGCGAGCGTGCGCAGTTGTACGGGCCCCGCGGCGTGTCCGCGTACAAACACGCACCCTCGCGGGAAGGGGGAAGGGGGAAGGGGGAGGTCTCAGACCGGCAGCAGCTGGTCGATCACCGCGGCCAATTGCTTGGCGGACCGGCATTCGTGCATCGTGATGACCTCCTGGTAGCGCGGCACCGCCGAGTCGCCGCTGCCCCACAGGTGCTTGGGCTCGGGGTTGAGCCAGTGCGCGTGCCGGCTCGCGGTGACCATGTGAGACAGCAGCTCGGTCTCCGGATTGCGGTAGTTGGTGCGGCCGTCGCCGAGCACCAGCAGCGAGGCGCGCGGCGACAGCACGTTGGGAAACGCCTGCGCGAACGACGCGAACGCGTTGCCGTAGTCGGAGTGCCCGTCGCGGCTGTACACGCCCGCCTCGCGGGTGATCCGCTGGATCGCCACGGCCAGGTCGGCTTCGGGCCCGAACATGTGGGTCACCTCGTCGGTCGTGTCGATGAAGGCGAACACCCGGACCCGCGAGAACTGTTGGCGCAGCGCGTGCACCAGCAGCAGCGTGAAGTGGCTGAACCCGGCGACCGACCCCGAAACGTCGCACAGCACCACCAGTTCCGGGCGCGCCGGACGGGGCTTGGCCAGCACCACGTCGATCGGCACGCCGCCGGTGGACATCGACTTGCGCAGCGTCTTGCGCAGGTCGATCACCCCGGCGCGCGAGCGTCGCCGGCGGGCCGCCAGCCGGGTGGCCAGCGTGCGGGCCAGCGGCGCCACCACCCGTTGCATCTGGCGCAGCTGTTCACCCGAGGCGCGCAAGAACTCGACGTTCTCCGAAAGCTGTGGGATGCCGTACATCTGGACGTGGTCGCGGCCGAGCTGCTCGGCGGTGCGCCGCTTGGTCTCCGCGTCGACCAACTTGCGCAACTGCGTGATCCGCTGCGCGGCAAGGGCTTTGGCGATCTGCTCCTGGCTGGGAGTGGGCTCGTCACCGTACGGGGCGAGCAGCCCCGCCAGCAGCTTGCCCTCCAATTCGTCCAGCGCCATGGCCTTGAGCGCCTGATACGAGGAGAACGAGGGGCCCCGGCTGGAACTGTATTTGCCGTAGGCCTCGACGATCCGCGCGACCATCGCCACCAGGCGCTCGTCCATCTCCGCGAGGTCGGGGTTCTCGTTGAGCAGGTCCAGCAGCATCTGGCGCATCGCCTCGACGTCGTCGGGCGGCAAAGAGTCGTCCGGGGTCCCGTCGGCCCCTTCGTCGGTGACCACCGCGCGCGCGCCCAACGCCGCGGGAAACCACAGGTCGAACATGGCGTCATAGGTGTCGCGGTGATCGGGGCGGCGCAGCACCGCGCAGGCGAGGCCCTCGCGCAGCACCTCGCGATCGCTCAGTCCCAGGGTGGCCATCACCCGGCCGGCGTCCACGGTCTCCGACGGCCCCACCGAAATCCCCACTCCGCGAAGCGCTTCCACGAACCCCACCAGGTGGCCCGGCAGCCCGTGCGGGGCGAGCGGGCGGGTGGGGCGGACGCGGCGGGCCATCAGTTGAGCCTGAGCTCCCCGGCCGCGCGCTGCTGGTCGGATTGGTGCTTGAGGACCACACCGAGCGTCTGGGCCACCACCGCGTCGTCGATGGTGTCCAGCCCCAGCGCCAACAGCGTGCGGCCCCAGTCGATCGTCTCGGCGATGGAGGGCACCTTCTTCAGTTGCATCCCGCGCAGCACGCCGATGATGCGCACCAACTCCTCGGCCAGGTGCGCGGGCAGCTCGGGGACCCGCGACAGCAGGATGCGCCGCTCCAGCTCGGGGCTCGGGAAGTCGATGTGCAGGAACAGGCAGCGGCGCTTGAGCGCCTCCGACAGCTCCCGGGTGGCGTTGGAGGTCAGCACCACCAGCGGCGTCCGCTCGGCGGTGATCGTGCCCAGTTCGGGGACGGTCACCGCGAAGTCGGACAGCACCTCGAGCAGCAGCCCCTCGATCTCGATGTCCGCCTTGTCGGTCTCGTCGATCAGCAACACGGTCGGCTCGGTGCGCCGGATCGCGGTCAGCAGCGGACGCTGCAGGAGGAACTCCTCGCTGAACACGTCGTCCTTGGTCTGATCCCAATCACCGGAGCCGGCCTGGATGCGCAGAATCTGCTTGGCGTGGTTCCACTCGTACAGCGCGCGCGCCTCGTCGACGCCCTCGTAGCACTGCAGGCGCACCAGGCCCGAGCCGGTGGCCTGGGCGACGGCGCGCGCCAGCTCGGTCTTGCCGACGCCGGCGGGACCCTCCACCAGCAGCGGCTTGCCGAGCCGGTCGGCCAGGAACACGGCGGTCGCGGTGGCGGTGTCGGGCAGGTAGCCGGTCTCCGCCAACCGCCGGGAGACGTCGTCGATGTCGGCGAACAACGGCGCAGGCCGGGCGGGCACACTCACGATCTCAGTTCTCCTAAAGCTTTTTGTCGGGGTGTCAGGCCGGGCGGGTCTGCCCGTCCCCCCACGCGATCCACTTGGTGGAGGTCAGTTCCGGCAATCCCATCGGTCCCCGCGCATGCAGCTTCTGTGTGGAGATGCCGATCTCGGCACCGAACCCGAACTGCTCGCCGTCGGTGAACGCCGTCGAAGCGTTGACCATCACCGCGGCCGCGTCGACTCCGTCGGTAAAGCGTTGGGCCGCAGCCATGTTCGTGGTCACGATGGATTCGGTGTGTCCGGTGCCGTACTCGTTGACGTGGGCGATCGCGGCGTCGACGCCGTCGACCACCGCCACCGCGATGTCCATCGACAGGTATTCGCGGCGCAGGTCGGCCTCGTCGGCGTCGTCACCGAGACCGCCGTGCACGGTCACCCCGGCGTGTTCCAGGGCGTCGATCAGCCTGGGCAGGGCCACGCCTGCGATCGCGGCGTCGACCAGCAGCGTCTCGGCGGCGTTGCAGACGCTGGGCCGCCGGGTCTTGGAGTTCAGCAGGATCCGCTCCGCCACGTCCAGGTCGGCCGATTCGTGCACGTAGACGTGGCAGTTGCCGACGCCGGTCTCGATGGTGGGCACCTGGGCGTCGCGCACCACCGCGTCGATCAGGCTCGCTCCCCCACGCGGGATGACCACGTCGACCAGGCCGCGGGCCTGGATCAGGTGGGTGACCGTGGATCGGTCGGCGGCCGACAGCAGCTGGACCGCGTCGGCGGGCAGGTCCTCGCTGATCAGCGACGCGCGCAGCACGTCGACGAGGGCCTGATTGGACTTCGCCGCCGACGAGCTGCCGCGCAGCAGCACCGCGTTGCCGGACTTGAGGGCCAAGCCGAAGGCGTCCACGGTGACGTTGGGCCGGCCCTCGTAGATCATGCCGACGACGCCGAGCGGGACCCGCTGCTGGCGCAGGTGCAGACCGTTGGGCAGGGTGTAGCCGCGCAGCACCTCGCCGACCGGGTCGGGCAGTCCCGCGACCTGTCGCAGGCCGGCGGCGATCCCCTCGACGCGCTGGGGGTTCAGCGCCAACCGGTCGAGCATTGCCGCCGGGGTGCCGGCGGCCCGGGCCGCCTCGAGGTCCTCGGCGTTGGCCGCCAGGATCTGCTCGGTGTGGGCGACGACCGCGTCCGCGGCGGACTGCAACGCCGCGTCCTTGGCGACCGTCGGCAACAGGGCCAGCGCGCGGGCGGCGACCCGGGCGCGGCGGGCGGCGTCGTGGACGTCCCGGCGCAAGTCAGGAAGCGAGGGAGCTTGCAGACTCATTGAACCAGGGTATCGGGCCTTCGCCGGCCAGGTCAGGCTGCCCCACGCGCGAGGAGGCCTACCCCACCCGCTCGCCGCGGCGCGCCTGGCGCACCTTGTTTTGCCGCTCGTCGAGGATGTGGCCGAAGTTCTGCAGTAGCAACGGTTCACGCATCACCAGGTGCTCGATGTGCTCCCGGTCGATCTCCAGCGCGGTCACTTCCTCGAGCGCGTACGCGCTCGCCATGTTCGGCTGCCGAGTCAGCGCGGTCAGGCCGAGGAACGAGCCCTCGACCAGCGTGCTGATCGGCACGATCGAGCCGTCGTCGGCCATCGCGGTCAGTTGCACGCGACCGGCGACCAGGAACGTCATCCCCCTGGGCACCTGGCCGGCGTACTCCACCGTTTCGTCGGCGCCGTACCGGACCAGCTCCGCGCAGGAATGCAGCGACCGCTGTTCGTCGGCGTTCAGCCGCAAGGCCGGCGCCACCACGGTCCGCAGCGCCTTCTCCACCCGTTCGGGGGTCGAGTAATCGTCGTCGCAGTTGTCCAGGTGCAGGCCCTCCCGGCGCGCGGCGTACCAAACCCAGCGCAGAAAGGTCGACTTCGCGGCGCCATCGTCCGCCGGCGAGCTCAGCCCTAAGGAGGTGCGGTATTCGCCGCCGCCGGTGGGCACCGAGCGGGGCACGCTGTCGGGCTTGAGCTGAGGCAGTCCCAGAGCGACGCGCGAGAGCACGGCGCACACCCGGTCGGGCGGGTCGGAGGCCGCAAACGTCGTCGTGATCGCCAATTTGTGGGTGCCGACGGGGCGGCTGAGGTTCGTGAACGCCGTCGTCGCCAGCACCGAGTTCGGGGTGACCCGCATCCCACTGCCGGTGTCGATGTGCACCGCCCGCCAGTTCACTTCGACGACGCGACCCCGCGCCGTCCCGGTGTCCAGCCACTCATCGATCCGGAACGGCTGCTCGAACAGCATGAACAGGCCCGACACGATCTGCCCGACGGAGTTCTGCAGCATCAGGCCGATGACCACCGAGGTGACACCCAGCGCGGTGAACAGGCCGCCGACCCGGACGCCCCAGATATAGGACAGCATCACGACCAGGCCCACGCCGATCAACGCGAACCGCGCGACGTCCAAGAAGATGGCCGGCAATCGTGCACGCCAGCTCTCCTCGGGTGCGCCCTCGAACACGGTGGCGTTGAGCCCCGACAGCAAGAGCACCAGCACCAAAAAGCCGAACACCGTGGTGAGCAGCCGCACCGGGACGTCCCCGGCCGGGATCTGCGAGGCCTTGACAAGCAGCAGCAGCAGCGCGACGAGCGGCAGCAGGTAGTTGCGCAGCAGGCCCACCTGCCGGGCCAGGCGGCTATTGCGGCGGACGAGCGTGTGGTGCAGCTCGGTCAGAAAAATCAAGCAGATCGGAAATCCGACCGCGATACCCACCGCCCAGTAGAACCACGAGGAGCTCCACACGTGCATCATCGCTCCGACAACCGGTACATCGCCTGCTCGGTCCCGCCGACCGAGATCGTGCCCGCGGGGGTGAACTGCCGCACGTCGCGCATCGCCTCGTACACCGGGGCGCTGACGTAGATGCCGGGCTGCGGTGCGCCCCGGTGCATTTGGTAGGCCAGGCTCACCGCGGCGCCCCACATGTCGTAGACCAGGCTCGACCGGCCCACCAGACCGCTGATGACGTTGCCGGTGTTGATGCCGACCCGAAGGCCCAGATCGTGTCCGGCCTGATGGTTGAACCGATCGATGATGCGGCGCATTTCGATGGCGAAGTCGACGGTTCGGTGGATGCTGTCCAGTCGCGGCGTGATCACCCCGCAGGTCGCGAGGTAGCCGTTGTGGAACGTGCGGATCCGTTCGACGCCAAGGGTTTCGGCCGCTGAATCGAACTGTTTGAAAAGCTCGTCGACGATCCCCACCAGTTGGTCACCCGGAAGATCATTGGAGAGCTCGTCAAGCCCGGCGATGTCGGCGAAGATGATCGCGACGTCCTGGTGCTTTTGTGCGATGGTCGCCTCGCCCTCGCGGTACCGCTGGACGAGCGACTCGGGCATCAGCGCCAGCAGCAGGCGGTTGTTCTCGTTACGCTGCTCGTTGAGCAGCTCCTCCTTGATCGCCAGGTTGCGGCTCATCTCGTTGAAAGCCGCCGTGAGATCGCCGATTTCGTCGCGCGCCAGCACCGGGATGTTGATGTCGTAGTCGCCCGAGCTGATCTTGCGCGCGCCCTCCTCGAGGCGCCGGACCGGGCGCATGGCCGCCTGGGCGATGAGCATCGAGGCCACGCAGATGACGAACACCAACGCGGTGACCGCGATCACCAGGGTCTTGCTGAACCTGCCCAGCCGCGCGAACGCGTCCGAGTCGTCGCGCGTCGCCAGGATCGACCAGTGCAGGTTGGAGTTGGGGATATCCAGTGGCGCATAGGCTTCCAATTCCTTATTGCCCGTGTAATCGGTGGCGCTCATGGTGCCGGTCTCGCCGCGCTGGGCGGCCTTGAGACCCGCGGTCGCAACCGGCTGCACCAACGTCGTGCCGCCCAACTGGAGCGCCTTTTCCACCACGTCGGGCGGGGTGCCCGCGGCGATGGCCTCGCGCCGGTACTCCTGCGGATGCTGCAGGAACAGCCGTGAATCCGAACGCATCAGGTCATCGGGGCCCGCCAGATAGGTCTCGGTCGCGGCACCCATGCCGGCGGCTTCCCAGTGCTTGTTGGCGGTCATGATGTTGTTGATCTTGTCGATCGGCACCGGCAAGGCCATGACACCGGTCATCTTGCCGTTCATCCCGACCGGCGAGACCACCCACGCGGTGGGCGCGTCGAGCGCCGGCTGATAGGGCTGGAAGTCGGTGATCCAGACGAATTCCACGTCGTTGGAGCGCAGCGCCTTCTCGTACGCGTCGTGCAGATTCGATTCCCGGTAGGGGCCGGTGAGGATGTTGGTCGCGAGGTCGGGCCCCTTCCTGACGGAGTAGACGACATTGCCCTGCAGGTCCAGCAGCAGCGCGTCGCGATAATCGAAGCGGGTGACGATATCGCGCATGTAGAAATCGAAGCGGGCGTTGGCCGCCGACCACGCGCTGCCGTCGCCGGCGTCCGAGACGGGCAGCGAGTCGGGGGTCGGCCGCGGCGGCGCGGTGTAGTACGCCTGCACGTATTTCTGCGCCGGGGAGCTGGGCAGCACCGCGTTCAGATCGATGACGTCGCCGGTCGCCTTCTTGATCGGCGCGATCATCTGGGTGTTGTAGTAGTTGACCAGCTCCTGTTCTTGAGCGGGGTTGATCGTCGCGTTGCCCAGTTGGTTGAGGCCCGCGGTGAGCGCCGTGGTGGCCTCGTTGACGCTGAATCCGCCGCTGTAGACGATCAGGGAATTGGTCACCTCCCGAAACAGCGCCTGAATCTGTCTTTTCTGCGACTCGCGCAGCTCGATCAACCGCTCGGACTCGACCTGCCGCAGGGCGTTGCGGCCGGAGATGGCCCCGATCAGCCCGATCACCCCGACGCCGAGGATGCCCGACAGCAGCATCGCCACCAGGATCTTGGACTGGATGCCGAAACGAAAACGGTGCCACACCAGCGGCCGGCGCGTACCTTTGCGCGGCTTTTCGGCCGGGCCGGATTCCCCGCTGGTTTCGGAGGCGTTTTCAGACGTGTTGGCCCCGTCCGTTTTCGCGGCCGCTTCGGCGCCCTTGAGCTGGATTGATGTCACTGGCCTTTCCCTCCCTGTGACGGGATGCAGCACCGATCACGCTGCAGACTAACGCGCGCACATCACGATATTGGGGATTGCGGAAAAAGGATCAGCGTCAAATGCGCCGTGCGTGGCCCCAAGACGGCCATTGTCCGTGCCGCAATTCGGCACGACTAACGTCGGCGACATGACGCGGGTCTGCGTGGTCGGCAGCGTGAACATGGACCTGACGTTCGACGTCGATGCCCTGCCCCGCCCGGGCGAGACGCTGCTGGCGTCGTCGCTGACCTCCGCGCCCGGCGGTAAGGGCGGTAACCAGGCCGTGGCGGCGGCGCGCGCCGGAGCGCGCGCGCAGTTCGTCGGAGCCGTCGGCGACGACGCCGCCGCCGCGCGCTTGCAAGCCCACCTGCGGGCCAACGGCGTTGGGCTCGACGGGATGGTCACCGTGCCGGGGCCAAGCGGTACGGCGGTCGTCATTGTCGATGCCAACGCCGAGAACACGATCGTGGTGGTGCCCGGCGCCAACGGGCGGCTGACGCTGGCCGGCTCACGCGAGGTGATCGCCGACTGCGATGTGCTGTTGACCCAGTTGGAAATTCCGGTGCCGACGGCGGTGGCGGCGGCGCACGAAGCCCGCTCGGCGGGGGCGGCCGTCATCGTCAACGCCTCGCCCGCCGGGGGCCCCGACAGCGGCTTGGCCGAACTGGCGGCCGCCGCGGACGTGGTGATCGCCAACGAAGCCGAAGCCGAACGATGGCCTTGGCGGCCAACCCATTTGGTGGTCACCCTCGGCGCGCGCGGCGCCCGTTACACCGGCGCCGACGGCGAATTCGACGTGCCCGCACCGGCGGTCAACGCCGTCGACACCGCCGGCGCCGGCGACGTGTTCGCCGGCGTGCTGGCCGCCAACTGGCCGCGCGACCCGAGCGCAGATCCGGCGACCCGGGCCGAGCGGCTGACCGCGCTGCGACGCGCCTGCGCCGCGGGCGCACTGGCCACCCTGGTGCCCGGCGCCGGTGACTGCGCGCCGCGCGCCGACGCGATCGACGCGGCCCTGCGGGAAGTGTTTCGGTGACCGAGAGCGGTGAGGTACCCTCGCTGGCGATGACGGCGGTCATGGGAATTCGCATGCCAGCGACAGCCGCTGCCGACATGGCCCTGGTGCTGTTCGCGATCTTCGGAGTGCTCGGATTCGGCTGGCGCAGCTGGCTGCAGTATCGGCGGACCGGTTCCACCGGCTTTCGCGGCATCAGAACCGGCGGCCTGGTGGAGCGTCTCGCCGGCATCGGCTTCGTGGTGGCGCTGGCCGTGGCGGTGAGCGCGCCAATCCTGCAGGAGGCGAAGGTGGTTGGCCCGCTGCGGATGTTCAACGAGGTCTGCATCCAAACCGTCGGCATCGTGCTGGCCACGGCGGGCATCGCCGCGACGGTGTACGCGCAACTCGAGATGGGCGATTCCTGGCGGATCGGGGTTGACACCACGGAGGCCACCACGCTGGTGCACACCGGCCTGTTCGGCCGGATCCGCAACCCCATCTACGACGCGATGTTCCTCTTCGGCATCGGCATCGTCCTGGTGACGCCGAACGTCGTTGCCTTCGTGGGCCTGGTCCTGCTCGTCGCCGCCATCGAGCTGCAGGTCCGTCACGTCGAGGAACCGTACCTGTTGCGGACCCACGGCGAGGCCTATCGCGCCTATGCGGCCAGCGTGGGTCGGTTCATTCCCGGCGTCGGGCTCCTCCGCTAGCGCGCGGGCCGCGAACCCGCCACTGACCTGCGGTTGGCAGTGTCTGGCAGCATCTGGCGTCGATGTGGCAGCGGTTTGCGAGCAGTCTCGGTGGCGATCGCGATGAGCCCTCGAGAAAGGAACATCATGTCCGCTACCACGATTGACCGCACCGGTGCCCGGGACGGGTTACTTCGCCTTGCCATGCGCGCCGACGCTGCCATCAGCGCATTGGTTGGTCTGGCCGGCGTCCCGTTGGCCGGCCGGCTCGCCGAAGTCTCGGGCACCACGAAGGCGTTCGAGTACGGCATGGGCGTGTTCTTGGTCGCCTACGGCGCCGTCGTTTTCGGACTGGCCGCCAGGCGCACGGTGCGGCGCGCCGGCATGGGCGTGATCGTCGCCAACCTGCTCTACACGGCGGCCGCCGTCGTGTTCGTGATCGCGGATGTCTTCCCGTTGACGTCGACCGGGGTTGTGGTGAACTTGGCGGCCGGCGCCGGCACGCTGGTGCTGGCCGAACTGCAATACCAGGGCTGGCGTCGCATCAGGACCGAGGCCTGACGCACCACCCGCCTAGTCCTCGGGAACCTCGCGTTGGATCTCGTCGAGCCAGATGCGCGCGGACATGTCCGACGGGGCGCGCCAATCCCCGCGCGGCGACAGCGCGCCGCCATGGGACACCTTGGGGCCGTTGGGCAACGCCGATCGTTTGAACTGACTGAACGAGTAGAACCGCTGCACGAAGACGCCCAGCCAGTGCCGAATCTCCTTCAGCGAGTACGACGGTCGTTTGTCCTCGGGGAATCCTGGCGGCCAGTTGCCCTGCTCCGGGTCGCTCCAGGCGTGCCACGACAGGAATGCGATCTTCGATGGCCGGAATCCGAACCGCAGCACGTGGAACAGCGAGAAGTCTTGCAGGGCATAGGGTCCGACTTTGTCCTCGCTGCTCTGCAGCTCCTCCTCCTCGCCGCTGGGAACGAGCTCCGGGGAGATTTCGGTGTCCAGCACCGACTGCAGCACATCGGTCACGTCGGATTCGAATTGGCCGGAAGAAATGACCCAGCGGATCAGGTGCTGGATCAGCGTCTTGGGGACCCCGCCATTGACGTTGTAGTGCGACATCTGGTCGCCGACGCCGTAGGTGGACCAGCCCAGCCCCAGCTCGGAGAGGTCGCCGGTGCCCAGCACGATCCCGCCGCGCTGGTTGGCCAGCCGGAATAGGTAATCGGTGCGCAGCCCGGCCTGGACGTTTTCGAAGGTGACGTCGTAGACCTTCTCGCCGCGCCCGAACGGGTGGTCGATCTCCTTGAACATCAGCATCGCGGTCTCGGTGATGTCGATCTCGGAGAACGTGACGCCGAGCGCGCGGCACAGCTCGATCGCGTTGCGCTTGGTGCGATCTCCCGTCGCGAAGCCGGGCAGCGTGAACGCCAGGATGTCGCTGCGCGGGCGTTCTTCGCGGTCCATCGCCCGCGCGGCGACGATCAGCGCGTGCGTCGAGTCCAGGCCGCCGGAAATGCCGATGACGATCTTCGGGTAGTCCAGCGCGCGCAGCCGCTGCTCGAGCCCCGAGACCTGGATGTTGTACGCCTCGTAGCAATCCTGTTCCAGGCGTTGGGGATCGGCCGGCACGAACGGGAAGCGCTCGATCTCGCGGCGCAGCCCGATGTCGCCGCCCGGCGGGTCGAGCCGGAACTCGATGCGCCGGAAAGACTCGGCGGACGTCCGGTGGTGGCGCCGGTTGTCGTCGAAGGTCCCCATCCGCAGCCGTTCCGACCGAAGCAGGTCGGTGTCGACGTCCGCGACGCTGCGACGTTCCCCTTTGGGGAAGCGCTCGGACGACGCGAGCAGGACGCCGTTCTCCCAGATCATGGTCTGCCCGTCCCAGGCCAGGTCGGTCGTCGACTCGCCCTCCCCCGCGGCGGCGTAGATGTAGGCGGCCAGGCACCGCGACGAGGCCGAGCGGGCCAGCAGGCAACGGTCCTCGGCGCGGCCGATCGTGATCGGGCTGCCGGACAGGTTCGCCAGCACCGTCGCCCCGGCGAGTGCCGCCTCCGCGCTCGGCGGGATCGGCACGAACATGTCCTCGCAGATCTCGACGTGCAACACGAAGTCGGGAAGGTCCGTCGCGGCGAACAGCAGATCGGGACCGAACGGGACATCGACATCGCCGACGCGGATGGTGCCGCGCTCGTCGTCCCCGGGCGCGATCTGGCGACGCTCGTAGAACTCCCGATAGGTGGGCAGGTACGACTTGGGCGCCACACCGAGCACCGCACCGCGGTGGATCACCACCGCGGCGTTGTACAGGCGATGCCGGTGGCGCAGCGGGGCGCCGACGACCAACACCGGCAGCAGGTCCGCCGATGCCGCGACGATGTCCTCGATCGCGCCTTCGACGTCGTCGAGCAACACGTCCTGCAGCACGATGTCCTCGATGGAGTACCCGGACAGCGTCAGCTCCGGGAAGACCGCCACCGCGACGCCGTCGTCGTGGCAGTCGCGCGCCAGTCGCAGGACGGACTCGGCGTTGGCCGCCGGATCGCCGATCGTGGTGTGGTGTGTGCACGCGGCGACCCGCACAAAGCCCTGGCTATAGCTGTTGTAAAAATCCATCTCACCCCCATTGTCCCCTGAGCAGTGTCAACCCGTGCCCGTCGGGTATCCCAACGGCATGAGTGACACCGCTGTCGTAGTGGTCGACATGATGAATACGTATCAGCATCCCGACGCTGAAAAGCTCATACCCAATGTCGAGAAAATCATGGACCCGCTGGCCGATCTGGTCCGCCGCGCCCGTCGGACCGACGGCGTCGACCTGGTCTACGTCAACGACAACTACGGCGATTTCACCGCCCAGTTCTCCGACATCGTCGGCTCCGGGCTCGATGGGGCGCGGCCCGATCTGGTCAAGCCCATCCTCCCGTCCGAAGAGTGCCGGGTGCTGACCAAGGTCCGCCACAGCGCCTTCTACGCGACGGCGCTCGCGTACCTGCTCGGCCGCCTGGAAACCAAGCGGTTGATCCTCACCGGGCAGGTCACCGAGCAGTGCATCCTCTACACCGCCCTCGACGCCTACGTGCGCCACTTCCCCGTCGTGATCCCCGCCGACGCCGTCGCCCACATCGACGCGGACCTGGGCAAGGCCGCGCTGAAGATGATGGAGCTGAACATGTCCGCGGAGCTCACCACCGCGGCCGACTGCCTCGGTTGACGACCTCGGTTGACAACCCGCGAGCGTGCGCGGGATGCCGGCCTGGCCGGCGTGTCCCCGGACAAACACGCACGCTCGCGCGGGGTGGCTACCCTGGAACGCGTGGAATCCCCCGAACTCGTCGCGCTGCTGGCCGGTCGGCGGGTGGCGGTGCTGACCGGGGCCGGGATCTCCACCGACTCCGGCATTCCCGACTACCGCGGCCCCGATTCGCCGCCGAGCAATCCCATGACCATCCGCCAGTTCACGTCGGATCCTGTTTTCCGGCAACGGTATTGGGCGCGCAACCACGTCGGTTGGCGGCACATGCATGACACCCCGCCCAACGCCGGGCACCGGGCGTTGGCCGCGCTGGAGCGCGCGTCGGTGGTGACCGGCGTAATCACCCAGAACGTCGACCTGCTGCACACCAAGGCGGGCAGCCGAAACGTCGTCAACCTGCACGGCACCTACGCGCGGGTGGTGTGCCTGGGCTGCGGGTACGCCCTGAGCCGCGCCGCGCTCGCCGACCAACTCGAGGCGCTCAACCCGGGTTTCATCGAGCGCGCCGAGGCGGTCGGCGGCCTGGCGGTGGCCCCCGACGCCGACGCCGCCGTTTCCGACACCGCTGCGTTTCGCTACCTCGACTGCCCGCGCTGCGGTGGGATGCTCAAGCCGGACATCGTCTACTTCGGCGAAAGCGTCCCGAAAGACGTTGTGGCCGAGGCGTTCGCACTGGTCGACCACTCCGAGGCGCTGCTGGTCGCCGGTTCCTCGCTGACCGTGTTCTCCGGCTACCGATTCGTGCGCCACGCGGCGGCGCGGGGCATGCCGGTCGCGATCGTCAACCGCGGGCCGACCCGCGGCGACGACCTGGCCACCGTGAAGGTCGACGGCGGCTGCTCCGAGTTGCTGGCGCTGCTCCTCGACGAACTGGCGCCCTTGGCCGTCCGCTAGAACGTGCAGGGCATGCTGCGGACGGCGTGAATAAAATTGCCCGCCACGTAGGTCGGCTCGCCCGCCCGGATCTCCGGCAACTGAGCGAGCAGCTCGCCGAAGATGGCGCGCAGCTGCGCGCGCGCCACCTGCGCGCCGAGGCAGAAGTGGGCGCCGCCGCCGCCCATGCCCACGTGCGGATTGGGGCTGCGGCTCAGGTCGAAACGCTCCGGATGGTCGAACGCGTCGGTGTCCCAGTTGCCGGACGAGTAAAACATCACCACCTTCTCGCCCGCCCGGATCTGTTGGCCACCCAGCTCGAAATCCGTTGCGGCCGTGCGGCGGAAGGTCATCACGGGCGTGGCCCACCGGACGAACTCCTCGACCGCCGTGCCGATTCGGTTGTCGAAATCCTCGAGCAACCACGCCCTTTGCTCGGGGAAGTCGGTGAGCGCCTTCATCGCGTGGCTGATGGTCTGCCGGGTGGTGTCGTTCCCGGCCACCGACAGCAACACGAAGAACGCCGCCACGTCCGCGTCGGTCAGCCGGTCGCCGTCCACCTCGGCGGTCACCAGGCTGGTGAACAGGTCGTCGCCGGGCCGTTCGCGTCGCTCCGCGGCCAGGGCGCCGGCCAACTGGTGCAGATACATCTGGCTCTCGAGCAGGATTTCCATCGGGTGGCGCCCGGCGAGGTAGGCCGGGTCGGCCCACGACACCATGGCGTCGGTCGTGTGTGCCACCCGCTGGCGCTCCGATTCGGGAATTCCCACCATGTCCGACAGCGTGCGGATGGGCAGCTCCTTGGCGCACAGGTCAACGAAATCGGCACCGCTGCCGGCGGCCCGCAGCTCCTCGACGATGGCCTTGGCGTTCGCCTTGATCGAGTCCTCGATGCGCCGGACCTGCCGGGGGGTGAAGGCGGCGTGGGCTAGCTTGCGCAGGGTGGTGTGCCGCGGCGGGTCCATCGCCAGGAACGACTGCGACGCCTCCAGCAGCTCCACCGGGATGCTCTCGAACATCACCCCCCGGCCGGACTGGAACACCTCGTTGTTGCGGCTGACCTCGACGATGTCGGAGCGTCGGGTGACCGCCCAATAACCGGGGTCGTCGGGATCGGGCATCAGGGCGTGCTCGACGGGGGGATGCCAGCTGACCGGCCGCTCGGCGCGCAGGACGGCGAACGAACGTTCCCGCTCCGCCGCGGTCGTGGACCAGAACGCCCGCGACGACAGGTCGATCGCGTCGTAGGCACGGGAACCGCCGGACATGCCCGCCGTCACCGTCATCGTGGCTCCTCCCTCGGTTATGACCCCGGTCACACGCTGCCACCGACACTATGCCTAGACATGATGTCTAGTCAATGTGTTAACCGCTCGGTTATGCTGGGCGGATGCCGTCGATCACCCGAAAGGCGCAGGGCAATCGCGAACACGGGCGCCAGCGGCGGCGAGAGCAACTCGAGCGCCGCCTGCTGGAGGCCACCGAGCGGCTGATGCGCGACGGCGCCAGTTTCACGGAGCTCAGCGTGGACCGGCTGTCGAGCGAGGCCGGCATTTCGCGGGCCAGCTTCTACATCTACTTCGAAGACAAGGGCCAGCTGCTGCGCCGCCTGGCCGGCCAGGTGTTCGCCGACCTCGCCGACAGGGCGGACCGCTGGTGGAGCGTGGCGTGGCGGCACGACCCCGCGGACGTCCGCGCCGCGACCGCGGGCATCGTCGCCGGCTACCGGCGTCATCAACCGGTGCTCGTCGCGCTCAACGAGATGGCCGGCTACGACCCGCTGGTCGCGGCCACCTATCGCAACCTGTTGACCGCCATCACCGGGCGGCTGACCCGCGTCATCGAGGACGGCCAGGCCGACGGCTCCATCCGCCCGGAACTGCCCGCCACCGCCACGGCCAGCGCACTGACGTGGATGGTCGAGCGGGCGTGCCACCAGAATCTTCCGACCGCTCCGGACTCCTACGACGCGGAGCTGGCCGAGGCATTGGCCCAAATCATCTGGGGCGCGCTGTATCTCAAGCCGATACCGTCGAGCTGATCTGTTAACGGCTCCCCACCGATGCGGAGTCTGTGCGCGGGATGTCGCGTTCATCGCGGGCGAACCTCCCAGCTCCCGTTCGTTTCAATGGGCGTGCTTCCGGCCCGGACGCAGGCCTGATAAAACAGGGCACCCATGTCGCGTGGTCCGACAAAATAGCCTTCCGCAGTGTGCCAGCGGTTGAAGAACAAGACGACGCGCTCCTCATCGACCCGTGGAAAGAGGACACTGCCCAGCCATGTCCAAGTCGTTGGCCGCGTGTCGCGATAGAGCACCATCATGCTCGGATAGTTCAACGCACCACTTTGGGTAGTGTGCATCCGGATGTAGCGATAACGGCTGGGGGCGAAGGGAATTCTGACGTCACCGCGTATCAGGGTGATAGTGCCGTATTTGTCGACCTCGCAGCCCTGGACCGCCCGTTTCGGGCGCACGTACGCCAGGACTGCCAACAATAGCGGGGCAGCCGCCGCTGGCACTGCTATCGGCAGCGGCAGTCCGATCATCATGGGGACAGCCACGACAACGCCGGGGATCACCCCCAGCCACGCGCCCGCGGATTTGAAGTGCAGGAGGCCGACGACGTCCGCGGTCGTCACAGCGGGACCCCTTGGCCGCCTCTGGAATAGAGTTGGTTGGCCGGGCGCCGCAGGTCTCGGCGTGTAGCTATTCCGGAAGCGGGGGTGCAGGCTTATCAGCACACCTACGACAGCGAAGACCACACACGCCGACACGCCTGGCAACCAAACCGGCACGTTCGATGCCACGGCCGGGGTTGTCTTCATCGACGCCACCCACGGCGAATTCGGGGTCGAGCCCATTTCCACTGTCCTCCAGATGATGTGGGCTCGGGGCTCGGATGGATGAGCCGACGACCGTTCAAGCCGTTAAGCCTTGCACGGAGGTTTCGGGGGCCAGCCAGGCCCGTAATTGCACTCCATAGGGCCCTGTGCCACCTCGCCGATGGGCAAACTCGGGTCCAATAGCCGGGGATTGTGCCAGTCGTGGCACGCAGTCATATCCCAATCCCCGACAACATGTCCGGGTAAGGGCTGCCCTGGACACCAACAGCTGGGTTGTGTGCAACCGGGTGGGTAGGCCTCGGCGGTGCCCGCGGCCAGAGCCATCCCGGCCACCGCGACACCGCCCGACAGCAACGTCCCGGTAATGATTCGGTTCAGGGTGCGAAAGGTGTTCATGGTGGCGACTTTCGGTTATCACATCTAGTTCCATCACGCTTCCTCGTGCGATTGGACAGATGGGTCGCGGCGGGTATCTGGTGTGCGTTATTCCGGTGAACACGGGCGTGTACGGGCCGCTGCGGCGATAGACTTTTAGCCGCATCTGGACCGATGTGGATTTTGCTGGTGTCGCAGCAGTTGCCCGCGCACGCCCAGTTCGTAGTGTGGGCGGGCGACTGGCCGCGGCGCATGGGCAAATTTGCCTATTTTGGTCGACGGCCGCCCGCCGCGGTCTCGACTCAACCGAACAGTCCCGAAAGGCGGAAGGCTCAGAGGCCGGTGAGGACGCTGCTCGAGCGTGACGTGGTGCTGGCCGAGTTGGCTGGGTTGGGTCGGCGCGTGGCCGGCGGCGCCGGTCAGGTGGTGTTGTTGCGGGGGCCGGCCGGGGTGGGCAAGACCGCGGTCATCGACCGGTATGTCGAACAGTGGGGCCGGAAGGTGCAGGTGTTGCGGGGCTGGTGTGATCCGCTGTCGGCGCCGCGGCCGTTGGGGCCGCTGATCGACATGGCGGCCCAGCTGCCGGCCGACCAGGCGGCCGGGTTGGTAGCGGTGATCAATCGCGGTGAGCCCGAGGCGATTTACGCGGCGCTGTTGCGGCTGCTTGGTGTGGGTCACCCCTGGGTGTGTGTGATCGAGGATTTGCATTGGGCCGACGGAGCCACGCTGGATCTGCTGCGCTTCTTGGCCCGTCGTATCGGTAGCCTGCCGGTGCTGCTGATCGTGTCGTATCGCGACGACGAGGTCGGGCCCGCCCACCCGTTGGCGGTGGCGCTGGGCGATGTGGCGACGTGTGTCGCGGTCACCCGCGTCGAGGTGCGGCCGCTGAGCCGACGCGCTGTTGAGGTGCTGGCCGCCGGCAGCGGTGTGAACGCCGAGCTGCTGCACCAGCTCACTGGCGGGAATGCATTTTTTGTCACCGAAGTCCTGGCTGCCGGCCGCGATGCTTTGGGCGGGAATGCGTTGCCGCGCAGCGTGTCCGAGGCAGTGTGGGGCAGGTTGGGGCGGTTGACGCCGGCCGCGCGCGACGCCGCCTACGCCGTCGCGGTGTGCGGTCCGTGGATCGATGCGGACGTGGTTACCGTGGTGTGTCCGGGCGCGGCGCTGGACGAATGCTTGGCCGCGGGAGTTCTTGTCCCTGACGGCGCAGCGGTGGGGTTTCGGCATGAGTTGGCCCGCCGCGCCACGTTGAACCACATCCCCGACCACCAGCGCCGCCTGTTGCATGCCCGCGCGTTGGCTGTGCTGGCCGAAGATCCGGTTACGCCGGATACGTTGGGGGCATTGGCATTTCATGCCGATCAGGCCGGCGATGACGAGGAAGTCGTGCGGCATGGCGTGGCGGGCGCCAAGCGGGCCTCAGCGCTCGGCGCCAACCGACAGGCCGCCGATTTATACGCGCTGGTGCTGCGCCATGCCGAAACCGCATCACGCGAGCAGACGGTCGAGTGGCTGGAAGGCCACGCATTCGCCAGCTACCTCAGCGGGTCGGTCGAGGACGCGGCGGCGTCCTGGCGAGCGGCCATCATGCTACGCCGTGAGATGGGCGACCGGCCCGGAGAAGGCGACGACCTGCGCTGGCTGTCACAGGTGCTGTGGCCGCTGGGCCACGTGACCGAGGCCGCCGAGGCCGGGCGCGCGGCGCTGCGGCTGCTCGAAGAGCTCGGCCCGTCTGAAGAACTGGCCTGGGCGCTGGTCAATGCGGCGGTGTTGGCGGCACACACCTACGACCCGGCGTGCGCGGACTATGCGGCCCGAGCCGTAGCGCTCGGCAGCGAGCTGGGCGAGCGCGCGGTCGTGATCAGGGCCCGTGGGGCGGCGGCGGTGGCCACCGTGTGTCGCAGCGACACTGGGTGGGACGAGTTGGAGGCAGTATGGCGCGACGCGATCGCATTGCCAGGACTTGCCGAGCACGCTGGGATGATCGGAGCGTCCCTGTCCGTTTTCGCGGCCCTGCACTACCAGCTGGGTCGCACCGAGGGCTACATCGCCGACACGATTACGTTCTGCGCCGACCACGACTTGGGCATGTTCCAGCTCCTGGCCGTCGCCGCCGACGGGCTTGTGCAGCTGCACCGCGGCGATTGGGACCGTGCTGCAGCGCTCGCCGAGCACGTGCTGACCCGGCCCGGGCTGGCCCCGGTGCATCGAATCCTGGCGGTTATCACTGCAGCGTTGATCATGGCGCGCCGCGGGCAGCGACCCGTCGGGCCGCTGCTCGACGAGGCGCTCGGATGTACGGAACCTAATGACTTCTTCCGTCTTGGGCCGGTGTGGGCCGCGCGCGCCGAGGCGGCGTGGCTGGCCGGCGATGACGACACCGCGCGCGCCGAGGCGCACAAGGGGCTGGTGTGCGCCACCGGTGTGATGGCCGATCCATGGCTGGCGGGCTCACTGCGCCGCTGGGCCCACCTAACCGGCGGCACGCCAGACGCGCCCGGGGCGGTCGACAGCGTCACACCGTTCCGTTTTGAAGTCAGTGGCGATTGGCTGGCCGCCGCCGCCGAGTGGACCCGACTGGGTTGCCCCTACGACGCTGCCATCGCCCAACTGAGCGGCGACATCGAAGCCGTGGAGGTCGCGCTGACCACCTTCCGCGGGCTCGGTGCCCGCGCCGCCACGCGGCGCGCCCAACAACGGTTGGCCCAGCTGCGTGGGCGCACCCACAGCGGGCGGCGCGCCGACACCCTGGCCGACCCCTACCAGCTGACCCGGCGCCAACGTGATGTGCTCGCGCTGCTCGTCGCCGGCCATAGCGACGCGAACATCGCGACCAAGCTGTGCATCAGTCCTAGAACCGCCGCCCACCACGTGGAAGCCATCCTGACCAAACTCGGCGTCAACAACCGGACCCAAGCAGCCGCCGTCTACAAGGTAGAGACCGCAGCGGGCGGTCGTCGATCAAAATAGGCAAATTTGCCCATGCGCCGCGGCGCGTCGCCCGTCCATACTGCGAACGCGGGCGTCGATCCGATGGCGCACCACCACCATGGGGGAACGAAGATACTGTCAACCCCGCGGCGGCCTTGGCATTTGGGGAGGATTACTCGATTCCAGATCGACGACGGGTCACCTCACCGGCGGTCGGCGGAAACGTAGGAGGCCACGATGGCGAATTTTGCGGTGTTGCCGCCGGAAATCAATTCTCTGCTGATGTTCAGTGGTGCCGGTTCGGCGCCGATGCTTGAGGCGGCGGCAGCCTGGGAGGGCCTGGCTTCGGAGTTGGGGTCGGCGGCGTCGTCATTTTCCGCCGTTACCTCGGGGCTCGCCGGCCAAGCCTGGCAGGGCCCGGCGTCTGCGGCCATGGCGGCCGCGGCGGCACCCTATAGCGGATGGTTGAGCGCCGCGGCGGCGCAGGCTTCCGGTGCGGCCGGGCAAGCCCTGGCTGTGGTTAGCGCGTTCGAGGCGGCCCGGGCCGCGACGGTGCAGCCGCTCATGGTCGAGCTCAATCGCAATTCCCTTGTGCAGATGGTGATGTCGAACTGGTTTGGGCTCAACGCGCCGGCGATCGCCGAACTGGAGGGCGACTACGAGGCGATGTGGGCCCAAGACGTGGCGGCGATGGTCGGCTATCACGGCGGCGTTTCGGCGGCTGCCGCGCAGCTGATGCCCGCGCAGACCCTGCAGGACATCCTCGCCACCCTGCCCAACATCGGAATCGGGAACAAGGGGAACGCCAACCTGGGCAACGGCAACACCGGCATTGCCAACCTCGGTAGCGGAAACACCGGCAACAACAACATCGGCGGCGGGAACGGCTTTGCGGGCGTGACGGCCAATGGGAATATCGGCTCCGGGAACCAGGGCAATGGAAACATCGGATTCGGCAACGGTTCCAACCCGGCTCTGGGTACCGATGCTGGCCACAATGTGGGCTTCGGCAACGCCGGCAGCAACAATTGGGGCTTCGGCAACGCCGGGGACGGGAACCGGGGCGTCGGAAACAGCGGCAACAACAACATCGGCGGCGGAAACGCCGGCAACAACAACATCGGCGGCGGGAACACCGGCAGCAACGACGTTGGCTTCGGGCTTGCCGGCAGCAACGAAATCGGTATCGGCAACACCTATTTCAACACCGCCACCAACCAGTTCAGCTTCGGCGGACTGAACTCGGGCAGCGGCAACATCGGGATCGGCAACTCGGGTACCGGCAACATCGGCTTCTTCAACTCCGGCAGCGGCAACGTCGGCTTCCTCTCCACGGGCACCAACATCCATTTCCCGGGCCAGCTCAACAGCTTTGGCTTCGGGAACGCGGGCGCCGGCAACATCGGCTTCGGCAACGCGGGCGACTGGAATTTCGGCTTTGGGAACTCGAGCAACGTCAACACCGGTTTCGGAAACTCGGGCGGACTTGACACCGGCTTCGGCAACGGCGGCGCTTTCAACACCGGGTTCTGGAACTCCGGCAACGTCAACACAGGCTGGGGAGATTCCGGCAGCATCAACACGGGCGCGTGGAATTCGGGGCTGGTCAATACGGGCTTCGGCTTCACCACCGACACCGGCGCCAGCCACTCGGGATTCAACAACACCGGCACAAATGTTTCCGGGATCAACAACACCGGCACGAGCGGATTCGTCTCGGGCCTCTTCAACACCGTCGTCGGCGGGGGTGCAATCTCCGGGATTGGCAACACCGGCGTCCCCACGTTCAACCCTCTCTTTAGAGGCTCGGACTCCGGCTTCTTCAACACGGGCACCGACCTGGCGGGTTTCTTCAGCCTCGCTCGACTGCTGGCGGGTTAGGGACGGTCGCATAGCAATCCCGCGAGTCCCGCGACCCTACGGACTTCATTCCGCGCCGCCGATAACACCCGACTCTGTCGTTAGCATCGCGACACCTTTACCGGTCACCTGCCGCGGGTTGAGTTGCACCGAAAGTGATGTCACTGCTAACCGGAGGCGACATCATCACCAGCAACAACACACACTGATCTCACTTTAATGTCATTTATGACATTAAAGTGACGCCGAATCTGGGAACCCACAGCACCAGAACTGAGAACCGATTTGAATTGCGATCCCTCCCTGGCGACCCGTTGCCGTCGAGTAGCCTGCGAGTCTATTGGGCACGTCCTGTGACCAGGGCAACATAGTTAGTGGGCTAACTATTAGGGTACCATACGAATATGGCCGCGCCGACCGCACCGGAAATCGACCCACTTGCGCTCGAGCAGCAGGTGTGTTTCGCGCTGAGCATCACCAACCGCGCCGTTCTGGCCGTCTACCGGCCGCTGCTGGAGCCGCTGGGACTGACCCATCCCCAATATCTGGTGATGCTGACGCTCTGGGATCATCACAAGACACCAGCGGGACGGCAGAAACCGCTGTCGGTCAAGGAGATCGCCGCCACGTTGCAGATGGATTCGGCCACGCTGTCACCGATGCTCAAGCGCCTGGAGGCGCTCGGCCTGGTCACCCGCACCCGCAACGCCGACGACGAGCGTTCGACCGACGTCAAGCTCACCGCCGGCGGCACCGCCCTGCGCCGGCGCGCGCTGCAGATCCCGCCGGCCGTGGTCGCACGGCTGGACGTCGACATGGACGAGCTGCGGCACCTGCACCAGGTGCTAACCCGGATCAACGCCGCCGCCCTGGCAGCCGGCGCCCTACAGACCTAAACCACTAGGAGCCCTCATGACCAGCACCAAACCCAACCCCTGGCAATACATCGCCTACTCGTACGGGCGGCAGCTACCCGATTCGATGCGCGACTGGGTCGCCAACGATCTGGCGGGCCAAGGCGCCGTGCGCCGGCACATGATCCGGTGGGCCATCCCGCCGCTGTTCGTTCTCGCACCCTTCTGGCTGCTGCCCGCGTCGCTGTACGTGCATACCGAGATGACGGTGCCGCTCTACATCTGGGCCCTGCTGATTTCGCTTGCGCTGAACAAGGTCTGGCGCCGCCACCGGCTGGCGCAACATGGCCTCAACCCGAACCTGGTCGACGTGCTCAAAAACAAGAAGCAGGCCAAGATGCACGAGGACTACGCCCGCCGCTACGGCCCGCGCCCCGAATCGGCCGCGTGGCAGGACAACAGCAACCCGTTTACCTAAGCCGGCTACACCGCGACCAGGTCGTCGGCGTGCACCGCGGGCCGGCGCAGCTCGCCGGGCAGGTCGGACGTCGACCGCCCCATCATCGTGGCCAGTTCCGTGGCGTCGTAGGCGACCACGCCGCGCGCCACCATGGTCGTGTCTGGTCCGCGCAGTTCGACCACGTCGCCGGCGTAGAACCGCCCAGAGACCGTGGTGATCCCCGCGGCCAGCAGCGAGCGGCGCTGCCGCAGCACGGCGCGCACCGCCCCCTCGTCCAGGGTCAGCGAACCGGCCGCCTCGGCGGCGTACCGCACCCAGAACCGGCGGGCCGACATCCGGTCCGCCCGTGCCGCGAACACCGTCCCGGTTGAGGCGTCGGTGAGCGCGGTCGCGGCGTCGGACGCGGCGGCCAGCAGCACCGGGACCCCGGCGTCGGCGGCCAGCAGCGCCGAGGACATCTTGGACGCCATGCCGCCGGTGCCCAGGTCGCTGCCCGGGCCGGCGACCACACCGGCCAGGTCCGCCGAGCCGGACACCTCGGGAATGAACTTGGCGCCCTTCATCTTTCGCGGATCGGCGTCGTAGAGCCCGTCGATGTCGGAGAGCAGCACCAACGCCTCGGCCCCGACCAGGTGGGCCACCAGCGCCGAGAGCCGGTCGTTGTCGCCGAACCGGATCTCGTTGGTGGCCACGGTGTCGTTTTCGTTGACGATCGCCACCGCGTGCAGCGCGCGCAGCCGGTCCAGGGTGCGCTGGGCGTTGGTGTGTGAGGCCCGCACCGAGATGTCGTGCGCGGTCAAAAGCACCTGCCCGACGGTGCGGCCGTAGCGGGCGAACGCCGCGCTCCACGAGTTCACCAGCGCCACCTGTCCGACGCTGGCCGCGGCCTGCTTGGTGGCGAGATCCTTTGGGCGGCGGGATAATCCGAGCGGCTCGATGCCGGCGGCGATCGCGCCTGAGGAGACGATGACCACGTCGGTGCCCGCCTTCATCCGGGCCTCGATCGCGTCGGCCAGCCCGGCCAGCCGGCCGCCGTCGAACACCCCGGCCGGGGTGGTCAGCGCGTTCGTCCCGACCTTGACCACGAGGCTGCGCGCGGTGCGGATGGCGTCGCGATGTGCGCTCACGACGAGTCACCGCGTTCGCGCCGCCGACGGCGGGCCGCCTTGCGCTCGGCGGCGCCGGCACGTTCGGTGCGTTCCAGCCGCGCGTCGGTGCCCCGGCCCGACAACGCGACGTGCTGTCCCGCGGGGGTTTGCGGCTCCCAGTCGAAGGTCATCTCCCCGATGGTCACGGCGCAGCCCGTCCGCGCGCCGAGCCGCAGCAGTTCGTCCTCGACCCCGAGACGCGCCAGGCGATCGGCCAGGTAACCCACCGCTTCGTCGTTGTCGAAATTGGTCTGCCCCACCCAGCGCTCGGGCCGCGCGCCGGTGACCACGAAGCCGCCCTCGCCGTCCGGCTCGACGGTGAAGCCGCTGTCGTCGACGGGCACCGGGCGAATCACCGGGCGCCGCGGCACGATCTGCGGCCGTGCGGCGTTGTACTCCGAGACCATGTGCCATAGCCCAAAGATCAAGGGCTGCAATCCCTCCCGCGCGACGGTCGACACCAGGAAAACGGGCCAGCCGCGCTCGGCGATCTCGTCGCGGACGAATTCGGCCAGTTCGCGGCCCTCGGGCACGTCGATCTTGTTGAGCACCACCGCGCGCGGCCGCTCGGCGAGGTCGCCCAGCGCCGCGTCCGCCTGCAGCGTCGGGGTGTAGGCGGCGAGCTCGGCCTCCAGCGCGTCGATGTCGGAGATGGGGTCGCGCCCGGGTTCGGCGGTGGCGCAGTCGACGACGTGCACCAGCACGGCGCACCGCTCGATGTGCCGGAGAAATTCCAGGCCCAGGCCGCGGCCCTGCGACGCACCCGGGATCAGGCCCGGCACATCGGCGATCGTGAACGTGTGCTCCCCCGCCGACACCACGCCGAGATTGGGCACCAGCGTGGTGAACGGGTAGTCGGCGATTTTCGGTTTGGCCGCCGAGATCGCCGACACCAGCGAGGATTTGCCGGCCGAGGGGAACCCGATCAGCCCCACGTCCGCGACGGTCTTGAGCTCCAGCGTCAGGTCGCGGGACTGCCCCGGTTCCCCGAGCAGCGCGAAGCCCGGGGCCTTGCGGGCGCGCGAGGCCAGCGCGGCGTTGCCCAGGCCGCCGCGGCCCCCGGCGGCCGCCTCGAACCGGGTGCCCGCGCCCACCAGGTCGGCGAGCAGCCGGCCGTTTTCGTCCAGCACCACGGTGCCGTCGGGGACCTTGACCTCCAGGTCCGAGCCGGCGGCGCCGTCGCGGTTGTTGCCCATCCCCTGCTTGCCCGAGGGCGCGGTGACGTGCGGATGGAAATGGAAGTCCAGCAGGGTGTGCACCTGCGGGTCGACGACCAGGACGATGCTGCCGCCGCGGCCGCCGTTGCCCCCATCGGGGCCGCCGAGCGGCTTGAATTTCTCGCGGTGCACGGACGCGCAGCCGTTTCCGCCGGAACCCGCCCGAGCGTGGATGACGACGCGGTCGACGAACCGGGGCATCGAGGGTCCTCTCAACTGCCGCGGGCGCGATGCGGGCCGCGCATCGGGCCCGGGCGCCGGCGCCTAGTCGGTGGGCTGCCCGGCCGCGACGATGCTGACGGTCTTGCGGCCGCGCTTGACCCCGAACTCGACGGCTCCGGACTCCTTGGCGAACAGCGTGTCGTCGCCGCCACGGCCGACGCCCGCGCCGGGGTGGAATTTGGTGCCGCGCTGGCGGATCAGGATCTCGCCGGCCTTGACGACCTGGCCGCCGAACCGCTTCACACCCAGCCGCTGCGCGGCGGAGTCGCGGCCGTTGCGCGAACTGGACGCGCCCTTCTTGTGTGCCATGTCTCTCGCCTTACTACTTGATGCCCGTGACCTTCAGGACCGTCAGCTGCTGACGGTGTCCCTGACGCTTGTGGTAGCCGGTCTTGTTCTTGAACTTGTGGATGCGGATCTTCGGGCCCTTGGTGTGCTCGAGCACCTCACCGGTCACCGCAACCTTGGCCAACGCGGCCGCGTCGCTGGTGACCTTGGCGCCGTCGACGACGAGGGCCACCGGCAGCGTCACGTTCGCACCCGGCTCGGAGTCCAGCTTCTCGACCTTGACCACGTCACCGACGGCGACCTTGTACTGCTTGCCGCCGGTCTTGACGATTGCGTAGGTCGCCATCGTTGCTCCTGCCTCTTTCTGCTGGCCGCGCGCATGCCACCGGCCTGTGCGTGGTGGGTCTGGGGTGCGGGTCCGCCTCCGGTGCAGACCGGAGCCCGGCGGTCCCGCCCGCCGCCGGCCAAGTCTGGCCTGACGACAACTGTCCAAGGGTACTTGACCAGCGGCTACAGGGTCAAACCGGCCGCAAATGACTGCCGGCGGACGCCCCGGGTCGGCGCAGGTCAGTCCACGTGGATCGGCGGGCCGGCCGGCCTGCCCGCCGCGCGGCGGCGGCGCGGACGCCCGGCCGGGGACCCGCCGTTTCCGCTCGACGCGGTGTCGTCGTCGGAATCCTCGTCGTCCAGATCGTCCTCGTCGTCGAGGTCGTCGTCGTCATCGGTGTCGAACTCGTCCTCGTCGTCGAGGTCGTCGTCGTCATCGGTGTCGAACTCGTCCTCGTCGTCGTCGGTGTCGGCGTCGTTGTCGTCGCCGTTGTCCTCGAAGTCTTCGGTGTCGTCCAGATCGGCGGCGCCCCGCTCCTCGGTCTTGTCGTCGACCGTGGCGGTGAGCACTTGGCCAGACTCGTCGGACTCCTCCTCGCCCTCATCCTGGCCGGCCGCCCCGGACGCGCCGGCGGCCATCGCCTTGAACATGGGGTGTTCACCGGGAGCGTGCGCGGGCACCTTCGCCACGGTGGGCTGGTCGGCAGCCTCGTCGCCCCCCTTCTTTTTCGAGCGCCTGCCCCGGCGACCGCCGGACTCGGACTTGCGGCCGTTGGACGGGGCGGAATCGACCGGGTCGCTGTGCACCAGGATGCCGCGGCCGCCGCAGTTCGGGCACGACGACGAGAACGCCTCGATCAGGCCGGTGCCCAACCGCTTGCGGGTCAGCTGCACCAGGCCCAGCGACGTCACCTCGGACACCTGATGGCGGGTGCGGTCGCGGGCCAGCGCCTCGGTCAGCCGCCGAAGCACCAGGTCGCGGTTGGACTCCAGCACCATGTCGATGAAGTCGATGACCACGATGCCGCCGATGTCGCGCAACCGCAGCTGGCGCACGATCTCCTCGGCCGCCTCGAGGTTGTTCTTGGTGACGGTCTGTTCGAGGTTGCCGCCGGATCCGGTGAACTTGCCGGTGTTGACGTCGACCACCGTCATGGCCTCGGTGCGGTCGATCACCAGCGTGCCGCCCGACGGCAGCCACACCTTGCGCTCCATCGCCTTGGCGAGCTGCTCGTCGATGCGATGCACCGCGAACACGTCTGGGCCGCTCGCCTCGTCCGGCCCGGAGGCGGGCTCGTACTTGGTCAGTTTCGAAACCAGCTCTGGCGCAACGGAATTCACGTACTCGTTGATCGTGTTCCACGCCTCGTCGCCGGAGACGATGAGGCCGGCGAAGTCCTCGTTGAACAGGTCACGGATGACCTTGACCAACACGTCCGGCTCTTCGTAGAGCGAGACCGCGGCACCCGCGGCCTTCTGCTTGGTCTCGGTGGCCTTCGCCTCGATCTGCTCCCAGCGCTCCTGCAGGCGGGTGACGTCCTTGCGGATGTCGTCCTCTTTGACCCCTTCGGACGCGGTGCGGATGATCACCCCGGCGTTGGAGGGCACCACCTCGCGCAGGATCTCCTTGAGCCGCTGGCGCTCGGTGTCGGGCAGCTTGCGGCTGATCCCGGTCGACGACGCGCCCGGCACATAAACGAGGTAGCGGCCGGCCAGCGACACCTGCGTGGTGAGCCGGGCGCCCTTGTGCCCCACAGGATCCTTGCTGACCTGGACGACGACGTAGTCGCCGGGCTTGAGGGCCTGCTCGATCTTGCGGTCGGACCCGCCCAATCCCGCGGCCTCCCAGTTGACCTCGCCGGCGTAGAGCACGCCGTTGCGGCCGCGACCGATGTCGACGAACGCCGCCTCCATCGAGGGGAGCACGTTCTGCACGATCCCGAGGTAGATGTTGCCCACCAGGGACGCGGACGCGGCGGAGGTCACGAAGTGCTCGACGAGGATGCCGTCCTCGAGCACCGCGATCTGGGTGTAGCGCGCGCCCGGGTGCGGCGGCTCGGAGCGGACCCGGTCGCGCACGACCATCATCCGTTCGACGGCCTCGCGGCGCGCCAGGAACTCGGCCTCGGTGAGCACGGGCGGGCGGCGCCGGCGGGGGTCGCGCCCGTCGCGCCGGCGTTGCCGCTTGGCCTCCAGCCGGGTGGAGCCGTCGATGCCCTTGATCTCGGCGTTCGAACTGCCCCCCTCGCCGTTCTTGCCGCCGCGGGACGGCCGCTCGTGCACCACGGTGTTCGGCGGGTCGTCGGGCGACAGGCCCTCCTCGTCGTCGCCCGATCCCGACTTGCGCCGCCGGCGCCTGCGGCGGCGCCGGGTGGCCCCGTCCGGGGAACCGTCGTCGTCGTCGCCGTCGGAGTCGTCGGACTCGTCGGAGTCGGCGTCCTCGTCGCCGGTGTCGTCGTCGCCGTCGGATCCGCCCTGTTCGCCGCGCCCGCGACCGCGCCCCCGCCGGCCGCGGCGGCGCCGCCGGTTGGCCGTTCGATCGGATTGATCCTCGTCGTCGTCGTCGGACTCGTCGGTGTCGCCGGCTTCCTCGGCGTCACCGCGGCCGCCGAGCTCCACCGGCTGCGGCGCCACGAACAGCGGCAGGTACTCGGCCGGCTCCGTCGAGGTCCGCAGCAGCAGCGGTTGCTGTTTGGCCGCCGCGTGGGAAAAGCCCGGGATATTGGGCAGCGGCTTGGCGAAGATCAGGTCACGGACCCGCAGGGCGTCCTCGCGGTCGACGCCGGAATGCACGTTGCTTACCCGCCCGTCGAGCGCGGTGAGCGCCTCGAGCACTTCCCTGTTGGTGCTGCCCAGCGCCCGGGCCAGCTGGTGCACCCTCAGGCGATCGGGCAGGTCCTCGCCCGAGACCGGCTCCTGCGGTGGGTTCGAAGGTGGCGCACTGTCTACCACGTATTCTCCTTAAGCCCCCGGGCGCGTCGCTTCGACGCGGCCACGCGAGGGCTTCACTATGGGCCCGGGTCGCTTCTCCCAGGCTTGTGATGGTCTTGCCCCGAGCGGCTCAGGTAGAACTCGCTCGGCGCCGTGCTGAATGTCGGCCTGACATGCGGCGCAACATCACGTCGGTGGCGATGGTCGCGCTTGTCTAAGTCTTCATTCGGGTGTCCGAAGCCGGTCCGGCGACGTTCACCCGCTGTCAGTATCCCACATCAGCCGGCGTGCCCGACCGCACCCGAGATTCGCGCTTCAGCAAATGCCGTCGGGGCCCGGTCCGGCCCCGATGCGCCCAGCGCTAAATTCCGGGAAACCAGAGCGCGATCTCGCGCTTCGCCGAATCGTCCGAATCGGACCCGTGCACCAGGTTGAACTGCGTTTCCAGCCCGAAGTCGCCCCGGATCGTGCCCGGCGTGGCCTTCTCCACCGGGTCGGTACCGCCCGCGACCTGCCGAAACGCCGCGATCGCGCGCGGTCCCTCGACCACCGCGGCGACCACCGGCCCGGAGGTGATGAATTCCAGCAACGACCCGAAGAACGGCTTGCCCTCGTGTTCGGCGTAGTGCTGACCGGCCAACTCTTCGCTGACGTGCCGGAGCTCCAGCGCCGCGATGGCGAGGCCTTTTCGCTCGATGCGGCTGATGATCTCGCCTATCAGGTGCCGCTCGACGGCGTCAGGCTTGATCAGTACCAGGGTCCGTTCGGTCACGGCGCACAGCGTACAGAACCCTTTGCCGGTTGGCCCTACTCCTGCCTGCGCCGGACCTCGGCGCGGAAGTAGGCGATCAGCGCCCACAACCCGGTAAACAGCACCCCGATGAATCCCACCCCGGGGTAGATGGCGAAGCCGGCCAGCAGCACCACCTGAATGCCCAAGTTCGCCCAGATCGCCCACGACCTGCGCTGCAGCCCGGCCAGCACGACCAGCGCCACCGCCAGGCCGATCAGGTAGCCCAGCGACGCGCCGGTCAGGCCGCCGCCGACCGCGCCGACCACGGGTATCGCCAGCAGCACCACGATCGCCTCGAGGATCAGCGTCGCGGCCATCACCGCGCCGAAGCTGCGCCACGGATCGGCGGGCGGGGCCGTGTTGTTGTCGGTCATTGCGGATCACGACCGAACAGGCTGCGCGCGGCCCCCGCGGTGACGACCGAGCCGGTGACGACGATCCCGGTGCCCGAAAATGACTCTGCCGCATCGCTTTCCGTCGCGGCCTCGTCGACCAGGGCGGTCGCGACGTCGATGGCGTCGCGCAGGTTCTCGGCGGTGGTGACGCGGTCGGGCCCGAACCGCTCGCCGGCGGCCAGCGCCAGCGCCTCGACGTCCAGCGCCCGCGGCGAACCGTTGTGGGTCACCACGACGAAGTCGAACGCCGGCTCCAGCGCCGCGAGGATGCCGTCGGAGTCCTTGTCGGCCATCACGCTGATCACCCCGACCAGGAACCGGAAGTCGAACTCGCCGGCCAGCGTCTGCGCCAGCGCGGCCGCGCCGGCGGGATTGTGCGCGGCGTCGATGAACACGGTCGGTGCGCTGCGCATGCGCTCCAGCCGCCCCGGGCTGGTGACGGCGGCGAATCCCGCCCGGACGGCGTCCACGTCGAGCTGGCGCTGCGCGCCGGCGCCGAAAAAGGCCTCGACCGCCGCCAGCGCCACCGCCGCGTTGTGCGCCTGGTGTTCGCCGTGCAGCGGCAGGTAGACGTCGGAGTACACCCCGCCGAGGCCTTGGAGCTGCAGCACCTGGCCGCCGATGGCGACCTGGCGACCCAGCACCGCGAACTCCGAATCCTCGCGGGCCACCGCGGCGTCGGCGCGGACGGCCTGGGCCAGCAGCGCTTCCATCGCCTCGGGCGCCTGCCGGGCGATGACGGCGACGGTGTCGGGCGCGCCGTCGGCCGCCTTGGTGATGATCCCGGCCTTCTCGCCGGCGATTCCGGCGATGTCGTCGCCCAGGTAGTCGACGTGGTCGATCCCGATCGGGGTGATCACCGCGACCGGCGCGTTGACCACGTTGGTGGCGTCCCAGCGCCCGCCCATGCCGACCTCGACCACCGCGACGTCGACGGGCGCGTCGGCGAACGCGGCGAACGCCATCGCCGTGAGCACCTCGAACTTGCTCATCGCCGGTCCGCCGTCGGCCTGCGACTGCGCATCCACCATCTGGACGAACGGCTCGATCTCGCGGTAGGTCGCCACGTATCGGGCCGGGCTGATCGGCTGGCCGTCGATCGCGATGCGTTCGACGGCCGATTGCAGGTGCGGGCTGGTGGTGCGGCCGGTGCGCCGACCCAGGGCGGTCACCAGCGCGTCGACCATGCGCGCCACCGACGTCTTGCCGTTGGTGCCCGCGATGTGGATCGACGGATAGCCCAGTTGCGGCGAGCCGAGCAGGTCCATCAGGGCGCTGATCCGGGTCAGGCTCGGCTCGATCTTGGTTTCCGGCCAGCGTTGATCGAGCAGGTGCTCGACCTGCAGCAGGGACGCGATCTCATCCGGTGTGGGAGCCGTGCTCGTGCCCGGTCCCCACTCGGGCGGCTCGAAAGTCATTGCAGCGCAGCCAGCCTGCCGTTGATCCGCTTGGTCTCCTCCTGGGCCACGCGTTGGCGGTCACGGATCTTGGCGACCACCTGCTCCGGCGCCTTGGCGAGGAAGTGGGCGTTGCCCAGCTTGGCCGCCGTCGACGCCAATTCCTTTTGCGCGGCGGCCAGGTCCTTTTCCAGGCGGCGCCGCTCGGCGGCGACGTCGATGGTGCCCGACGTGTCGAGTTCCACGACGACGGTGCCCCCGCTCAGGCGCACCTCCACCGACGCCGACGGCTGAAAACCGGGGCCCGGCTCGGTGAGCCACGCCAGCGACGTCACCGCGCTGACCTGCCCGCCCAGGCCCGCGCCGTCGACGTCGCCCAACCGGGCCGGTACCTTCTGCCGGTCCGCCAGGCCCTGTTCGCTGCGAAACCGGCGGACCTCGGTGACGAGCCGCTGCATGTCGCCGATTCGTTGTGCAGCAACCCGATCCAGCGGGATGGCCGACGATTCCGGCCATTCGGCGATCACCAGCGATTCCCGGTTGGTCAGCGCCTGCCAGAGCGCCTCGGTGAGGAACGGGATGACCGGATGCAGCAGGCGCAGCAGCGTGTCGAGCACCGCGGCCAGCACGGCGGTGGTGTGCGCGAGCCCGTCGGCGAGCTGCGTCTTGGCCAGTTCGACGTACCAGTCGCAGAATTCGTCCCAGGCGAAGTGGTAGAGCGATTCGCAGGCCCGGCTGAACTCGTAGCCGTCGAAGGCCGAATCAACCTCGGCGCGAACCTCTTCCAGCCGCCCGAGGATCCAGCGATCGGCGTCGGTGAGCTCGGTCAGCGCTGGTAACGGCGCCAGGGCCGCGCCGTTCAGCAGCGCGTACCGGGTGGCGTTGAACAGCTTGGTGCCGAAGTTGCGCGAGGCGCGGACGGCATCCTCGCCGACGGACAGGTCGCCCCCGGGGCTGGCGCCGCGTGCCAGGGTGAACCGCAGCGCGTCGGCGCCGAACATGTCCATCCAGTCCAGCGGGTCGATGACGTTGCCCTTGGACTTGCTCATCTTTCGGCCGAATTCGTCGCGGATCAGCCCGTGCAGAAAGATATCGGTGAACGGCACCTGCGGGCCGCGGCGGCCGCCGAGGGTGATGGCGTCGTCGCCGCCCACGAAGGTGCCGAACATCATCATCCGGGCCACCCAGAAGAACAGGATGTCGTAGCCGGTCACCAGAACGCTTGTGGGATAGAACTTTTCCAGCTCCCGCGTCCGCTCCGGCCAACCCAACGTGGAGAACGGCCACAGCGCGGACGAAAACCAGGTGTCCAGCACGTCGGGGTCCTGCTCCCAGCCCTCCGGCGGCGTCTCGTCGGGACCGACGCACACCCGTTCGCCGCCCGGCCCGTACCAGATCGGGATGCGGTGGCCCCACCACAGCTGGCGCGAGATGCACCAGTCGTGCATGTCGTCGACCCAGGCGAACCAGCGCGGCTCCAGGCTTGCGGGATGAATCACGGTGTCCCCGTTGCGGACCGCGTCGCCGGCGGCCTTGGCCAGCGATTCCACCCGGACCCACCACTGCAGCGACAGCCGCGGTTCGATCGGCTCGCCGCTGCGCTCGGAATGCCCGACGCTGTGCAGATAGGGCCGCTTCTCCGCGACGACCCGGCCCTGCGCGGCCAGCGCTTCGCGCACCGCGACCCGGGCCTCGAAACGATCCATTCCGTCGAATTGCGTTCCGGTGCCGGCGATCCGGCCCTTGGTGTCCATGATAGAGATCATCGGCAGCTCGTGCCGCAGCCCGATCTCGAAGTCGTTCGGGTCGTGCGCGGGCGTGACTTTGACCGCGCCCGTGCCGAATTCGGGGTCGACGTGCTCGTCGGCCACGACGACGAGCGCGCGGTCCACGAACGGGTGCGCCAGCGTGGTGCCGACCAGGTGCCGGTAGCGGTCGTCGTCGGGATGCACGGCGATCGCGGTGTCGCCGAGCATGGTCTCGACCCGGGTGGTGGCGACCACGATGTGCGGCTCGTCGTCGTTGAGCGACCCGTAGCGGAAGGAGACCAACTCGCCCTCGACGTCGAGGTAGTTCACCTCGAGGTCCGAGATCGCCGTCTCGAGCACCGGCGACCAGTTGACCAGCCGCTCCGCCTGATAGATCAGCCCTGCGTCGTAGAGCCGCTTGAAGATGGTGCGCACCGCCCGCGACAGTCCTTCGTCCATGGTGAACCGGTCGCGGCTCCAGTCCACGCCGTCGCCGAGCCGGCGCATCTGGCCGCCGATGGCGCCGCCGGACTCGCGCTTCCAGTCCCACACCTTGTCGACGAACAGCTCGCGGCCGAAGTCCTCCTTGGTCTTGCCGTCGACGGCGAGCTGCTTTTCCACCACGCTTTGCGTCGCGATGCCCGCGTGGTCCATCCCCGGCTGCCACAGCACCTCGTAGCCCTGCATGCGCTTGCGGCGGGTCAGGGCGTCCATCATGGTGTGCTCCAGCGCGTGACCCATGTGCAGGCTGCCCGTCACGTTCGGCGGCGGCAGCACGATCGAGTAGGCGGGCTTCGCGCTGCTCGCGTCCGCCTTGAAGTAGCCCGCGTCCAGCCACTTCTGGTAGATCGCATCCTCCATCGCGGCCGGTTCCCACGACTTGGGCAGCGGGTCGGCGGCGGGGCGGGGGCTGGCGGTCACCGGTCAATTCTAGGGATGCGCGGAGCTCAGCCGCCCAGCCGGTCAACCTGCAACGACACCCCGGCGGCGGGGAATCGCGCCAGCAACGCGTCACCCATCGCCGTCGCGGGCGTCAGCACGCCGTGCAGGTCGGAGAGTTTGTCCCGGTCCAGCGCGAGGGCCAGTCCGCACTCCCCCAGCAGCACCGCGGTCGCCTTGTAACCGGGGTCACCCTGCTGGTGCATGCGCGCCACGTAGCGGGCGCCGGTGGTCGTGGTGGTGTACGTCTCGATGCGGTAGTAGCCGCGCTCGCGGGCCGCCTCGCTCGGACCCGTGCCCGGCTTGGGAAGAACCCGCTCTACCAGGCGGCGCGGCAGGAACCGGAAGTAGCGGCTGCCCAGCCCGAACATCGCATTGCCGGCGCCGCTCACCAGGGCCGACGCCACCGGCGCGAGAGCCGACGATCCGACGCTCATGTTCTCGTCGTAGCGGAACCGCCGGCCGTACGCCCAGTCCAGCAGCGCGTTGCTGCGCCGCACGATCCGGGTGTTGTAGGGCGCCATCAGGAATCCGGCGGTCCACACCCCGGACAGTTCCGGCGCGATGTCGCGGCCACGACGCCAGGGCAGGTCGGGCTGCCGGCCCAATTCGGGTTCCGCGCCGCGATCGGTGCTCAGGGTGTACGGGTCGACGAGCTGGCGGCGCGTCTCGGGGTCGCGCGAGGAGGCGTCCATGATCTCCACGCCCGAGGCGATGGTGCCGCCGGACAACCCGCCGGACATGGAGCGCACCACCAGGTGGGTGTCCGCGAGCTCGCCGGCGCCGTCTCGCCGCGCGGCCCGGTACAGCGCGTACACGCTCAAATCCGACGGGACCGAATCGAAGCCGCAGGAGTGCACGATCCGGGCGCCGGTGTCGGCGGCCTGCTTGTGATGGAGGTCGATGCTGTCCCGGACGAACGTCGCCTCCCCGGTCAGGTCGGCGTAATCGGTGCCCGCGGCCGCGCACGCGGCGACGAGCGGCAGCCCGTAGCGGCTGTAAGGCCCGACCGTCGTGACGACGACACGGGTCCGCGCGGCCATCTCGTCCAGCGTGGACGGCTTGGCCGCGTCGGCCGCCAGGACCGGCCAGTCCCGCGCGGCGTCGCCCAGGGCGTCGCGAACGGCGCGCAGCCGGTCCGGCGACCTGCCGGCCAGCGCGATCCGCGCGCCCGACCCGGCGCGGGCCAGATACTCGGCGGTCAGCTTGCCAACGAAGCCGGTCGCCCCGTACAACACGACGTCGAACTCGCGAGGCGTTGCGGTCATCGGCCCGACGCTACCCGAACCCGAGACAAGTAATGCCGGGCCGCAAGGCCCGGCATTACTTACCCCTCAAGAGGTGCGTCTACGGCGCTCAGCCGCGCCGACCGCACACCGGCCACGCGCCGATGCCCTGCGTGTGCAGCACGTTCTCGGCCACGCGGATCTGCTCCTCGCGGCTGGCGTTGGCCGGCGACCCTGAGCCGCCGTTGGCGTGCCAGGTGCTCGAGGTGAACTG
>NZ_LZIS01000052.1 GCF_001667015.1 Mycobacterium sp. E3198
GCCGGCGCCGGTGAGCTCGGCGATGCTGCCGTATCTGCCCGTCGAGCACGAGGACCCCGTCCAGCAGCTGCGCACGGTGCACAACAGGTGGAAGCTCCCGCAGCGCGAACCCGGCCTGGTGGAGTCGGCGCTCAACTCCCTGCCGCCACTGTTGCGCAGCAACGTATTACAGCTGCTGGCCCGGCTGCCGCACGCCGGCCTCGTGACGCTGGGCACCCACACGCCCGGGCCGCGCCACCAGCTCCGGCTGATGGGCCGGACGATGGAGCGCCTGCTGCCGATCCCCCCGACCGCCGCGCGGCTGAGCACCGGGGTCGCGGTGCTCAGCTACGGCGACGACGTGGTGTTCGGGATCACCGCCGAATACGACGCCGCGGCCGACGTCAGGGAGTTGGTGGCCGGCATCGAAGCGGGCATGGGACGGATGGTGGCGCTCAGCGGAGATTCGGTACTGCTGTTCGGCAAGGACCACCGGCGCCGGCGCGCGGCGCGCAGGCACCCGAGCCAGGCGTATCGAGCGCACCCGTCGGCGCGCTATTGACCCGGACCCGGCCGCGCCCGGCACCGTGAGAAGGTGGGTGCATGCCGGTCACGATCGACCCGCGCCGCCACGACGCGGTACTGTTCGACGCCGCCTCGGTCGAGCCCGCGCTGGCCGGGCGGCTGCGCGACGCCGGCGTCGGCGTCTTCTCCTGGGGCGGTGACGAGTCGGCGATTCGCCCGGGGCGATCTGCCGTCGTGACCGGCGACCCGGGAATCGCGCGGGCGGCACGCGACGGCGGCTTCGCGATGGTCATCGGCGTCGGGGACGCGGACGAACTCCGCCGCTGCGGCGCCGACGCGGTGATCGCCGATGCGAACGAGGTCGCCGTGCGGACCGGCGACCGCCGGATGTCCCGGCTGCCCGACGCTTCAGAGGCCTTGGGCGCCTTGGCCGAGCGCAGGCCGGCGGTGTTCTACGACTTCGACGGCACCCTGTCGGACATCGTCGACGATCCGGACGCGGCCCGGCCCGTCG
>NZ_LZIS01000053.1 GCF_001667015.1 Mycobacterium sp. E3198
CGTAACGGTATTGATTTCAAGGTGGCCGATTTGTCGTTGGCGGATTACGGGCGCCGCGATATTGAGCTGTCGGAGCAGGAGATGCCGGGGTTGATGTCGTTGCGCCGGGAGTATGCCGAGGTGCAGCCGCTCAAGGGGGCGCGCATTTCGGGGTCGCTGCACATGACGGTGCAGACCGCGGTGCTGATCGAGACGTTGGTGTCGTTGGGCGCGCAGGTGCGGTGGGCGTCGTGCAACATCTTTTCCACCCAGGACCACGCGGCGGCCGCGGTGGTCGTCGGCCCGCACGGCACGCCCGAGGAGCCCCGGGGGGTGCCGGTGTTCGCCTGGAAGGGCGAGACGCTGGAGGAGTATTGGTGGGCGGCCGAGCAGATGCTGACCTGGCCTGAGGAGCCGGCCAACATGATCCTCGATGACGGCGGGGATGCCACCATGTTGGTGCTGCGCGGCGCGCAGTACGAAAAGGCCGGCGTGGTGCCCCCCGCCGAGGACGACGACCCCACCGAGTGGAAGGTCTTCTTGGAGCTGCTGCGCAACCGGTTCGAGACCGACAAGGACAAGTGGACCACGATCTCGGAGTCGGTCAAGGGGGTGACCGAGGAGACCACCACCGGGGTGTTGCGGCTGTATCAGTTCGCCGCGGCCGGGGATTTGGCGTTCCCGGCGATCAACGTCAACGACTCGGTGACCAAGTCGAAGTTCGACAACAAATACGGGTGCCGGCATTCGCTGATCGACGGCATCAACCGCGGCACCGACGTGCTGATCGGCGGCAAGAAGGTGCTGGTCTGCGGGTACGGCGATGTCGGCAAGGGCTGCGCGGACTCGGTCAAGGGCCAGGGCGCCCGCGTGGTGGTCACCGAGATCGACCCGATCAACGCGCTGCAGGCGTTGATGGAGGGCTACGACGTCACCACCGTCGAGGACGCCATCGGGGAGGCCGACATCGTCATCACCGCCACCGGTAACAAGGACATCATCACCCTGGCGCACATGAAGGCGATGAAGGATTACGCGGTGCTGGGCAACATCGGGCACTTCGACAACGAGATCCAGGTCGCCCAACTCGAAAAGTCCGGGGCGACCAAGGTCAACATCCGCCCGCAGGTCGACGTGTGGACCTTCCCCGACTCCGGCAAGTCGATCATCCTGCTCTCCGAGGGCCGGCTGCTCAACCTGGGCAACGCCACCGGGCACCCCTCATTCGTGATGAGCAACAGCTTCTCCAACCAGGTGATCGCCCAGATCGAGCTGTGGACCAAAAACGACGAATACGACAACGAGGTCTACCGGCTCCCCAAACACCTCGACGAAAAAGTCGCCCGCATCCACGTCGAAGCGCTCGGCGGCCAACTCACCAAACTCACCAAAGAACAAGCCGAATACATCGGCGTCGACGTCGACGGCCCCTACAAAGCCGACCACTACCGCTACTGAGCCCTCGCTCGCCGAGCGTGAAGCTGTTGCGAGATTTTGGC
>NZ_LZIS01000054.1 GCF_001667015.1 Mycobacterium sp. E3198
TGGTGATCCCCTCGATGACATCCGGTCGCGGCATCGCCTCGTGCAGCAGGACCTCGGCCTGCGCCGTGGCGTCGACGACGTCGCGGGTGGCGTCGGCGTAGACCTGCTGTTTGATCACCGCCATCGCGGCGGGCGAGCAGTTTCGCGCGATGTCCTCCGCGTACTCGAGGGCGCGCGCCAACAGGCTTTCGGGCGCAACGACTTCTTTGACGAGGCCAAGCTCGGCCGCCTCCTCGGCGAGAAAGGTGCGGCCGCTGAGCAACAGGTCGAGGGCGACCCCCCAGCTGGTCAGCCGCGGCAGGATCCAGGAGATGCCGAATTCGGCGATCAGTCCCCGGCGCGCGAACACCGCGGCGAACTTGGCCCCGGCGGCCGCGAAACGGACGTCGCACATCAGCGCCTGGGTCAGACCGATGCCGACGCAGGCACCGTTGATCGCCGCGACGACGGGCTTGCGAAGCGTGGTCACGAAATGGGGTGGACGCTCGCCGACCAACGCGGCCAGGTCGGTCTGGGCCGCCTTCTCCATCGTCTTGCCGTAGGTGGGCGCCGAACTCGGCGCGCCCAGATACGCGCCGGCGCAGAATCCCTTGCCCCGACCGGTCACCACGACCACCCGGATGTCGGGGTCCTGCTCGGCGCGGTCGATCCCGGCGTAGAACGCGGCGGCGATGTCGGGGCCCCAGGCGTTCAGGCGATCCGGGCGATTGAAGGTGAGGATCGCGACGCCGCTCGCGGTGGCTTCGTAGAGCACGGCGTCTTCGGAAGCACCGTCGCTGCCGGACATCTGCCGCGGCACCTCCTCACCCTCGACCCACCGGAAATCCACCCGACTTTGTACGCATACTGTATACCTATCGGTAGCGCATTCCACAACCGCCGCCACGCCCGCGTGAACCGCAACCAAACAGCAGGTCTACGCCGACGCCACCCGCGACGTCGTCGACGCCACGGCGCAGGCCGAGGTCCTGCTGCACGAGGCGATGCCGCGACCGGATGTCATCGAGGGGATCACCAGCTTCCTCGAGAAGCGCCCGCCCCAATTCCCTTCCCTCACTTCGACCGAAGCTTAATTTTGCCGGTGGCACCGGAAAGGATGATCATGGCTGACTTGGATTACCGGCCGATCGACGTCGACAACCACTATTACGAGCCGCTGGACGCCTTCACCCGCCACTTGGACAAGAAGTTCAAGCGCCGCGGCGTGCAGATGGTCAGCGACGGCAAGCGCACCTGGGCCGTGATCGGGGACCGGGTCAACCACTTCATCCCCAACGTCACCTTCGACCCGATCATCGTGCCGGGCTGCCTCGATCTGTTGTTCCGCGGCGAGATCCCCGAGGGCGTCGACCCAGCCTCGCTGATGAAAGTCGAGCGGCTGGGCGATCATCCCGAATACCAGAACCGCGATGCGCGCGTCGCAGTGATGGACACCCAGGACATCGAGACGGTATTCATGCTGCCGACGTTCGGGTGCGGCGTCGAGGAGGCGCTCAAGGAAGACATCGACGCGACGATGGCGTCGGTGCACGCCTTCAACCTCTGGCTCGACGAGGACTGGGGCTTCGACCGGCCCGATCACCGAATCATTGCGGCGCCGATCATCTCGCTGGCCGATCCGGCCAAGGCGCTCGAAGAGGTCGAGTTCGTGTTGGCCCGCGGCGCCAAACTGGTGCTGGTGCGGCCGGCGCCGGTGCCCGGCGTGGTCAAGCCGAGGTCACTGGGCGATCCCAGCCACGACCCGGTGTGGGCCCGGCTGGCCGAGGCGGGCGTCCCGGTGGGCTTTCACCTCAGCGACAGCGGCTATCTGCACATCGCCGCGCAGTGGGGCGGCAAGGCGACCTTCGAGGGGTTCGGCGAAAAGGACCCGCTGGATCAGGTGCTCCTTGACGACCGCGCCATCCACGACACGATGGCGTCGATGATCGTGCACGGCGTGTTCACCCGCCACCCGAAACTCAAGGCGGTCAGCATCGAAAACGGCTCCTACTTCGTGCACCGGCTGATCAAGCGCCTGAAGAAGGTGGCCAACAACTACCCGCGGCATTTTCCTGAGGACCCGGTCGAGCAGTTGCGCAACAACGTCTGGATCGCGCCCTACTACGAGGACGACCTGGCGGAGCTGGCCAACGCGATCGGCGTCGACAAAATCCTGTTCGGATCCGACTGGCCGCACGGCGAAGGCCTCGAGTCACCGGTGTCCTTCACCGAAGAGCTCGTCGGTTTCAGCGATGCCGAGGTCCGAAAAATCATGCGCGACAACGCCCTCGACCTGCTTGGGGTCCCAGTCGGATCGTCCGCCTAGCCGCCGACACGATGAGCGAATGGACCGTGGGCGCCGTTCTCGACGCCATCGCCGACGTCATTCCAGACCGTGTGATGACGGTCTGCGGTGACCGCCGCAGCACGTTTGGCGAATCGGCGACCCGCACCACCCGGCTCGCAAACTTCCTGGGCGGCAAGGGTTTCGGCGCCCACGCCGAGCGCGAGGAGCTCGAACCCTGGGAATGCGGCCAGGACCGCGTCGCGCTGCTGATGTACAACGACCTGTACCCCGACATGGTGATCGGATGCCTCAAGGCGCGCACCGTCCCGGTCAACGTCAACCACCACTACTCGCCGCGCGAAATCGCGGACCTGCTCGCCTACGTGCGGCCCCGCGCGATCATCTACCACCGCGCGCTGGGCGCCCGGTTCGCCGACGTGCTGCCCCCCGTCGGCACCGAGCTGCTGATCTCCATCGACGACGGCAGCGGCGCACCCGAACTGCCGGGCGCGGTGTCGCTGGACGACGCGCTGGCCGCCGGCGACCCGGACGCGCACCCGGTGGGGTCGCCGGACGATCTGATCATGATGTGCACGGGCGGAACGACGGGGCGCCCCAAGGGGGTTCTCTGGCGCCAGAGCGACATGTACGTGTCGTCCATGGTCGGCGCCGACCACGACAGCGTCGCCGAGATCCACGACAAGGTGCGCGGCGGCGGCCCGGCCTGGTTCGCGGTTTCCCCGCTGATGCACGCCGCGGGCATGTGGACCGCATTCGCGGCGCTGTGCGCCGGGCTGCCGGTGGTGCTCTATGACGACCGCAACAAGCTCGACGTGCGGTCGGTGTGGGAAACCGCCGAGCGCGAAAAGGTGGGCATGATGACGATGGTCGGCGACGCGTACGCCGGGCCGCTGATCGCCGAGCTCCGCGCGCGCCGGTACGACCTGTCCGCGCTCAACGCGATCGGCACCGGCGGGGCCGCCACCAACGCGAAATACAAACGGGCGCTGATGGAATGCCTGCCGCACGTCACCATCATCGAGGGCTACGGGTCGTCCGAGAGCGGCAACATGGCGTTCGGGCACAGCCGCGAGGGGACCGCCAGCGAAACCTTCCAGCCCAGGGAGGGGGCCACCGTCGTCTCCGCCGACCGCACGCGGTTCCTGCGCCCCGGCGAACAGGAGGTCGGCTGGGCCGCCCGGACGGGCCGGATTCCGCTCGGCTATTTCGGCGACGCCGAGGCTACCCGGCTCACCTTCCCGCAGATCGACGGCCGGCGCGTGGTGATACCCGGCGACCGGGCGGCCCTCGAAAAAGACGGCACGATAAGGCTTTTCGGCCGCGATTCGCTGGTGGTCAACACCGGCGGCGAAAAGGTGTTCGTCGAGGAGGTCGAAGAGGTACTGCGGGCGCATCCGGGCGTCGCCGACGCCCTGGTGGTCGGACGGCCGAGCGAGCGGTGGGGACAGGAGGTGGTCGCGCTCGTCGCGCCCCACCCGGGCGCCGATCTGAGCGCCGACGCGCGCGCGCTCTACACCTTCTGCACCGCGCAGCTGGCGCATTTCAAGGCCCCCAAGGCGTTCATCTTCGTCGAGCAGATCCGGCGCCTGGGGAACGGCAAGCCCAACTACCGATGGGCCCGAGAGCAAGCCGAAGAGAAGGTGTCATGAACACCCAAGCGATCGACTGCCTGATCAACGTGCACTTCGGGGAGGCCGACTCCCAGCCGACCTGGATGCTCAAGGTCCGCGACGACTACTTCAAGGGTCCGGAATCGATGTTCGCGCCGGTGGATCTTTCCGAGCTGCTCGACGAGATGGACGAACAAGGGGTGCAAAAGGCGATCCTGATGGATTCGATCGCCAGCCCGTCGATCACCGCGCGCAAATTCATCGAGGCCAGGCCGGACCGGTTCGCCCTGGCGATGGGTGGGGTCAACCTGCTGCGCCCGGTGCGGTCGTTGCGCGAGTTGACCGCCGTCGCCGGCGACCTGCCGGTGGCGTATGCCGTAGTGGGGCCGAGCTTTTGGGGTGATGGGCAATATCCGCCCAGCGACGCCGTGTACTACCCGCTTTACGCGAAGTGTGCGGAGCTGGAGCTGCCGCTGTGCGTCAACACCGGCATCCCGGGCCCGCCGATTCCGGGGGAGGTGCAGCACCCGATGCACCTGGACCGCGTCTGCGTGCGGTTCCCGGAGCTGAAGCTATGCATGATCCACGGGGCCGACCCATGGTGGGACGTCGCCATCCGGCTGCTGCTCAAATACGCCAACCTGCGCCTGATGACGTCGGCGTGGTCGCCCAAGCGGCTGCCGGAAAGCCTGCTGCACTACATGCGAACGCGCGGACCCAACAAGGTGATCTACGCGTCGGACTGGCCGGTGCTGCGAATGCGCCGGGTGATCCCCGAAGCCCGGGCACTGGACCTGCCGCCCGAGGTGCTGGACAACTACCTGTACAACAACGCGCAGGACTTCTTCTTCGGGAAGGAACATTGACGATGGACCGCTTCGAACTGCGCCGACTCGACTACAGCCTGTCCGAAGACCACGTGGCGCTGCAGGACGCGTACAAGCAATTCTTCAAGACGCACTGCTCGATCGAAACCGTCCGCGCGGCAGAGCAATCCGGGTTCGACAAGGACCTGTGGGAACGGCTGTGCGCGATGGGCGCCACCACGATGGCGCTGCCGGAGTCCTGCGGCGGCGACGGCGCGACGCTGGTCGACCTCACCCTGGTGGCCGAGGAGATCGGCCGGTCACTGGCGCCGGTGCCGTGGATCGACCACGTGTGCGCCGCCCGGCTGCTCGGACGCCTCGGCGGGCTGGGCGCCGACACCGCCCGTGTGGCGAGTGGCGAACAGCTCGCCGGGCTCGACGCGCGCCTCGACGCCGCGCCGGGTGCCCGCCTGATTCCGACCGGGTCGATCGCCGACCACATCATCGTCCGCGACGGCGATCAGGTGGTGCGGCTGGCCTTCGGCACCCGGCCGGCGAAGCTGGACAACATCGGCCGGCTGCCGATGGCCTGGGTGGATCCCGCCGCCGCGGAGACCCGCACCGTCGTCGCCGAGGGGCCCGACGCGGTGGCGAGTTACCAACGCGCCCTGGACGAATGGCGGCTCCTGACCGCTGCCGCCCTGGTGGGCCTGGTCGAGGAGACGATGACGATCGCCGCCGAGTTCGCCAAGACCCGCTACACGCTGGGCGTGCCGATCTCGACCCTGCAGGCCATCTCGCACCCCCTGGCGAACATGGCCATCACGGTTCAGGGTGGGCGTAACCTCGCCCGCCGGGCCGCCTGGTTCCTGGACAACGAACCCGACGAACGCCCCGACTTGGCGCCGTCGGCCTTCGTCTTCATGGCCGAGGAGGCCGCCAAGGCGGCGACGATGGCGGTGCACATCCAGGGCGGCCTGGGGGTTTCGTCCGAGGCCGCGGCCACCGCGTACCTGGTACGCGCCCGCGGATGGCCGCTGGCCGCCGGCGACCCCGGGGCCACCGCGCTGCGCGTCGGCGAGATTGTCGCGGCCCGCGAGAGCACACCCCAGCCGGCCTAGGACAGGAGCGAAAGGCAATGGACTTCTCCCGAGTCGAGCTGTCCGCGGAAGACGAGGCCTTCCGCGACGAGGCGCGGAATTTCCTGAGCACCCACATGACCGACGAGGTGCGCCGTCGCGACCGCGAGACGGGCGACAACTTCGACGAGGGCCTGCACCTGAAGTTCGGCGCCGCGGGCTATTTGGAGGCCGAGTGGAAGCCGGCGGCCGAGGGCGGGTTCAGCCGGGTCCGGCGCCGCATCTGGGAGCAGGAGAAGCGGCGGGCCCACGTGCCCTGGGTGACGTGGGGGACCACCGCGATGGTGGCGCGCTCGGTGGCGAAGTTCGGCACGCCCGAGGTGCGCGACGAGGTGCTGCCGAAGGTTTTCAGCGGCGAGGTCCGGCTGTGCCTCGGCTACACCGAACCCGAGGGCGGCTCGGACGTTGCCACCTGCAAGACCCGCGCGGTGCGGGAGGCGGATGGATCGAGCTGGATTATCAATGGCTCCAAGATGTTCACCACCGGGGCGCACAACTGCCAATACGTGTTCCTGATCACCAATACCGCCCCGGAGGCGCCGAAACACAAGAGCCTGACCATGTTTCTGGTTCCGCTGGATTCGCCGGGCATCGAGATTCAGGGCCTCCGGACCGTGGACGGCGACCGGACCAACATCGTCTACTACAGCGACGTCCGTGTGGACGACAAGTACCGGCTGGGTGACGTGAACGCCGGCTGGACCGTGTTGCGGGAGCCGCTCAACGTCGAGCACGGCGCCGTCGCGGCGGCGCCCGACGGGCTGCAGGACACCTCGATCATGATGCACCAGGCCGGGTCTCTGGCGGAGGCCGTCGACAACGCGGCGGCGTCCGTGACCCGGCCCGGCCCGGACGGGCGCCGGCTGATCGACGACAAATCCGTGGTGTATCGGCTGGGCCGCAGCGCCGCCCGGTTGGAGGTCGCGCTGTCGGCCCCGAGCATCTACGGCCGGGTCGCGATCGCCCAAACGATGCGCGACATCTCCCCGGACCTGATGGACATCCTCGGGGCCGCGTCGACGCTGCCATTCGGGACCGATGGCGCCGCCGACGACGGGAGCGCCGAGTATGCCTTCCGGTTCGCTCCGCTGGTGGGCATCTATGGGGGCACGCTCGAGGTGTTCCGCAACATGATCGGCCAGTACGCCCTCGAGCTGGGCAAGCCGAATTACTCACCGCCGGTGAAGAAAACGAGTTGATCCTGAGCCCAACGTGCAATCACCGCAACCGCCCTCGGCGTGTCGTCGCAACATTTACACGGTCGGTGAAGAGGTACGCCCCGGCGTGTGCGGCGGGGCGCTCTTGAACGCCTCGCGGCGGATCATCTCCCACACCGTCGGCGTGTGCTCCGTTGTCGAGACGACAACGGTCTTCCGTCGTGCCGCACCATCTTCGGCGAGCTTGACGAGATAGTCCGCCAGGTCGGTGCGGGCTGTGAACGCCCCCACCGGTTCTACCTCTCCCGCAAGGTAATTCGTCACTCTGGGCAGATCGAACAGGCCCGACGGTCGCACGATCGTCCAGTCGAGCCGGCTGTCTCGCACCAACGCCTCCATCTCCCGGATGTCCCCATAGACGGTCTTACCGATGGTGTGGGCGATGATCGGCTCGAACAGCCGCAACGCCAGCGGCGCATCGCGCCGGCCGCGGGCGGGCTGGGCGCCGGTGCTACTCACCACGACAAGCCGGTTGGCGCTCGCCTCCCGCATCGCGTTCACGATGTTGCGGGTGCCGACGGAATACGTGTCGACGGGCCGGCGGGTGAACGGCACACCGAGCGTCGACAGCACGGCGTCGGCGCCGGCGACGATGCCGGCCAGGCCATCGCGCCGCACGTCCGCGCCCGCGATCGTCAGCCGCGGATCGGTGATGGGGAAGTCGTCGGGTTGCCGCGTGACGGCGATCGCCGAGTGACCGGCGTCGAGGGCACGACGGGTCAGCAGGCGTCCGGTCACGCCGTTGGCGCCGAAGATCACGATGTGCATGGCGACTCCTTCGATAGTTAGCGGCGGGGTAGGGCGGGGATCAGGACCCCGGCGGCGACACAGTGCAGCGCGGGCAGCATGAGTTGGGTGCCGAACGGCGTATCCACGATGTAGTCGACGTGTGCCCACCGTCCCAAGCGCCACGCGAACCGGTTGCGGTGGCGGCGATCGCGATCGCGACGACCGGACCCAGACGTGACATCGCAATTCCTTTCGGCGACCTGCTTTGCGGGCAGTGCTTCCTGCCTGCTCGCTACTACGACGAGATGGGTCGGCCGAAAGTTACAAGCGCGATCGTGGACTCCGCGTCGCCGAACGTGAAGCTGTTGCGAGTTTGCCGCCAAAATCTCGCAACAGCTTCACGCTCGGCGAAGGTCAGGTCGTGAGGATCGTCGCGGCGGCGGTGCCGGGCGCGCCGTAGAGCTGGGTGAAGCCGACCCGCGGATCGCCGGGGACCTGGCGGTCGCCCGCCTCACCGCGCAGCTGGCGGACGATTTCGTGGATCTGGCGCAGCCCCGAGGCGCCGATCGGTTCACCATTGGCGATCAGCCCGCCGTCGGTGTTGACCGGCATGGCGCCGCCGATCTCGGTGGCGCCGTCGGCGAGCAGCTTCTGCTGATCGCCGTGCGCGCAGAACCCGCACTCGGCCATGTGGATGATCTCGGCGCCCGCGTCGGTGTCCTGCAGCTGGATCACGTCGACGTCCTCGGGCGCCACGCCGGCCTTCTCGAACGCAGCCCGCGCGGCGTACACGGTCGGAGCGACGTCCTCGTCGACCGGCGCGAAGGTGGTGTTCACCTCGTAGGCCCCGTAACGGCGGGTGCGGACCTCCACCGCCCGCAGGTACACGGGCTTGGCGGTGTAGCGGCGCGCGATATCGGCGCGGCACATCACCGCGGCCGCGGCGCCCTCGTCGGGCGCGCAGAACATGTACTGGGTCAGCGGGTAATTGAGCACCGGCGAACTCAGGATCTGGTCCTCGGGGATGGCCTTGCGGCGGAATGCGTTTGGGTTCAGCGCACCGTTGCGGAGATTCTTCGCGGCGACCTTCGCGAGCGTCTCGGTGGAGATGTTGTGATCGTGCAGATAGCGATTCGCCTTCATGCCGAAGAACTTGGTGGTCAGGTACTGCCCGTTCTCGGCATACCAGCTCGGCATGCCCACCAGCGCCGGATCTTCGGTGAACGCCCCCCGCGGGTGCTTGTCCAGGCCGATGGCGATGCCGATGTCGTAGTCGCCCAGCCGGATTCCGTCGGCGCAGGCCTTGACGGCGCTGGCCGCGGTCGCGCACGCGTTGAAGACGTTGGTGAACGGGATGCCGGTCAGGCCCACCATGCCGACGATGGCGTCGGGGTTGGCCACCGTCCAGCTGCCGCCGGTCGCGAACTGGATGTCCTGCCACGCGACACCGGCGTCGCCAACCGCGGCAAAGATCGCGTCGACGCCCATCTGCATCGCCGATTTGCCCTCGAAGCGGCCGAACGGGTGCAGACCTACCCCGATGATGGCGACGTCGTTCGTCATCGGTATCTCCTTGTCTCGGGCGGCGCTAACGCCGGCGCACCAGCTGTGCCTGCTGCAGGGCCGCCACCGCGCCGTGCTGGTCGAAGAGCGTGGCGATGGAGACGCCGACTCCGTCGCGGCCATAGTGGTTTTCGGCTCTGACGCCGATCCATTCGCCGTCGGGGACGCGGTGGATGTGCACCGTGAGGTCGGTGTTGAGAAACAGCCACTCGGCGACGCTGAGGCGGCTGCCCATGCCGTTGGCGATGTCGGCCACCGCGAACAGGCGCTGCATCGGGGTCATCGATTCGCCCTGGACGAGGTCGACGATCGGCCTGGCCCAGCACTCGCCGGGCACGTCGTTGAGGATGTCGTTCAGCCAGCGCCAATCCAGGCTCTGGATGTACGTCTGGTTGGCGTCATTGTCCGGCGGGCGGAGCCGCCCCTCGCCGAGCGGTCGCAGCGGGGGAGCGGGCGTGAAGAACAGCTCCGCCGCGTCGCCCGCCTGAAAGCGCCACGCGATCGCGGTGGCGACCGGTCGCGGCTGCCCGTCGGGGCCCGGCGCCAGCATCTGGGCGTTCAGCAGCTCGATCTTGGTGCCCGGGCGCTCGACGTGGGAGCGCACCCACAAGGGCCCGGCCACCGGGACGGGTCCCAGGAGGTCGACGACGACGCGGCTCAAGCGGGCATCGTCGCGTGGCGAGCAGCGCTCCAGGGCGCGCACCAGCAACGCCGACACGGGCGCGGCATTCTGCATCGTCGGCGACCAGGTACTGATGACATGATCCGAGGCGCTGAACCTCTCACCGAGTTGATCGTGCGAACCGATCAGCTCGTAGTAGGCGTCGGTCAAGCGATGGCCCCCGCGTCCTTGAGTTGTTCGATGCGATCCCAGTCCATGCCGAGTTCCATCAACACGATTTCGGTGTGCTCGGAGGCTTGCGGCGCACGGGTTGTCACCAGCGGCTCGTGGTTGAACTGGACCGGCCCGCGCACGACGCGGAACGGCTTCCCGCCGCTGGCGACTTCGACCTCGGCGATCATGTCGTTGGCGATGGCCTGTTCGTCGTCGACGAGATCCAGCAGGCTCTGGAAGGGCGCCCACTGACCCTTCATCGTCTTGAGGTGCTCGCGCCAGTACGCAAAGGGCTTGCCGGCGAAGGACTTTGCGATCAGTTCCGCGGCCGCGTCGGCGTTCTGGATCAGCGGGAGCACCTCGGAGAAGCGCGGATCATCGGCGGCCTCAGGGATGCCGAGGTGCTCGAAGGTGTCTCGGATCAGGCCGGTCGGGCTGATGATGCACAGGTTGATCGTGCCGCCGTCGGAGGTTTCGTAGTTGCCCATGAACGGATTCACCGATGGCGCGCCGGAACCCGGCATGGGCGTGCGCATCACCTCGCCGGTCTCCATGCCCTGCGTCACGCTGGCGCCCGCCGCCCACCAGGCGGTGCTCAGCAACGACACATCCATCTCGACGGCCTCGCCGGTGCGCTCCCGGTGCAGCAGCGCGGCCGAGATGCCGCCGGCGATGAACATGCCGCCGATGGAATCGCCGAACGCCGGAATGCCTTGCCCCAGCGCGCCACCCAGCTCCTCGGGTGTCAGCGCGTAGCCGATGCCGCTGCGCGTCCAGAATGCGGTGCCGTCGTAGCCACCGACGTTGCGTTCGGGTCCCTTGTCGCCGTACGCCGAACCGCGGGCATAGACGATGTTCGGGTTCACCGCGCGGATGTGCTCCACGTCGAACTTGTGCTTCTGGCGCACCGCGGGCATGTAATTGGTCAGGAACACGTCGGAGGCCTTGGCCAGTTCGTAGATCACCTCCTGGCCGCCCGGCGTGGACACGTCGATCCCGACGCTGCGCTTGCCGCGATTGGGATGTTCCATCAGCGGGTGGCGCTCGGGATCGACCTGGATGCCGCCCATGTTGAGGAAGCCGCGTTGGGTATCGCCGCGCACCGGGTGCTCGACCTTGATGACGTCCGCGCCCCAATCGGCCAGGATCGCGCCCGCCGCCGGGACGAAGGTGAACTGCGCAAGCTCGAGGACCCGAAAGCCCGCCATTACCTTAACCATTCCCGGACCCTACTGCGCTTCGAACGTCACCGGAAGCGCATTCGGCGACCGGAACGGCTGGCCGTGGATGTGTGGATCGCCGTCGGTGAGCAGCTCGATGTTGGTCAGCCGATTCAGCAGGCATTCGAGCGCGACGCGGGTTTCCAACCGCGCCAGGTGAAGTCCCAGACACGTGTGCTCACCGGCGGCGAACGAGATGTGCGGTAGGTGCTTGCGGAAGATGTCGAACTCCTCGGAGCGTTCCCAGCGCCGCTCGTCGCGATTCGCCGAGCCGATGCACACGCCGACGACGGCGCGCGCCGGAATCTCGACGCCCTCGAGTTCCGTGTCCTCCGTGGTGAACCGCTGCACGGTGGTCAGCGGCGTCTCGTAGCGCAGCCCCTCCTCGATCGCCTGGCCGATCAGCTCGCGATCCGCTTGCACCGCCGCGAACTGCTCCGGATGGGTGAGCAGCAGATACAGCAGGTTTCCCGACGACCGGTACGTGGTCTCCAAACCGGCGGGCAGCAGCAGGCGCAGGAAGGAGTAAATCGCCTCGTCGCTGAGCTTTTCGCCGTCGATCTCGGCGCTGACCAGGTCGCCGACGATGTCCTCGGTGGGCTTGGACTTGCGTCGCTCGATCTGCTCGACGAAGTAATCCTTCAGCGCCGCCGACGCCTCGAAGGCCCGCTCGTAGTTGACGTGGTAGCTGATCAACTCCACGGCCCGCTGACGGAACATCGGCAGGTCCTCGGCCGGCAGCCCGAGCAGTTCCGCGATCACCCGGGTGGGAAATTCGAAGGTGAACTGCCGAACCAGGTCGGCTTCGCCGGAGTCGATGAACTCGTCGATCAACGCGTTGCAGATCGGCCGCACGATCGCGGGCTCCCACCGGGCCAGCGCCTTGGACTTGAATGCCGCCGACACCAGGTTGCGATGGTCACGGTGCTTCTTACCCTCCATCGCCAAAATGGTCGGCCCCATGAACAAGCCGATCGTCTTGTCGTACGGCGCGGAGCTGAACACCCGGCCGTCGCGGAACACCGTGTTCACCGCGTCGAACGACACCGCGGAGTACTCGCGCTTCGGCCTGAGCGACTCCGGCGTCTTCGAGTAGTCCATGACCGTGCCGCGGAACGCGCCGGCCTGCCGCCGCTTGTGAGCGAAGAACGGGTAGGGGTCACGCAGGCTGACGGTCTCGTGCCCGGTTGGGGGGCCGGTGCGGACGTTGGTCGTCACCTAGGTCTCCAGCATCTTCAGCAGGAACGTGCGGTCCTTGCGTAAGATCGTACTGTAATTCTTACAGTAGACAATATGGGCGCGGCAGACTCGGCTAGCGCGTCAATCTCGCGGCACGCGCCAGCAGGGCGGCGTAGCCCGCGCCCAGCACCCGGGGCATCGCCGCCATCGCGCGCCCGTCGGGCCCGATGAGGATTCTGGCCCGGTTCTTTTCGGCTCCCCGGAGAATCACCCGGGCCGCCTTTTCCGGAGAAGTGAGCGCCGCGCGCCCGAAAAGTTTCGCCGCCAAATCGGGATCCTCGGTGGCCGCGGTGCGCATGTTCGCCCCGAAGTTGGTACGCACCACGCCGGGATGGACGCAATGCACCGTCACCGGACGGCGTTCGATGATCATCTCCTGGCGCAGCACCTCGGTGAGGCCGCGCACCGCGAATTTCGAAGTGCTGTAGGCGCCCTGGTACGGGATCGCGATCAGACCGAAGGCGCTGGACAGGCGACTAGCCGCGCCGGGCGCTCGGCCGAACCCGACTCGATGAGCTGCGGAAGGAATGCCTTGGTGCCGTTGACGACACCGCCGATGTTGATCCCGACGAGCCAGTCGAAGTCCGCCCAGGACATGTCCGCCACGCTGGCGAACAGGTCGACGCCGGCGTTGTTGAACACCATCGAGGCGGGCCCCAGGTCGCGGCGCACCTCGTCGGCGTGGGCGCGCATCCCGTCCCGGTCGGCGACGTCCACCCGGTACGCCGTCACCGTCCCGGGCGGGCAGGCTCTCTGGGTCAGGGCCAGGTTCTCCTGGTCGATGTCGGACGCCGCGACGCGCGCGCCGCCCCGGCTCAGCGCAATTGTCAACGCGCGCCCGATGCCGGAGCCGGCACCGGTGACGACGGCGACACGCCCTTGGTATTTCACGCGCCGGCCCCCGCCTCGACGATCGCCCGGATCCGGTCCACCGAGGCGTCGATGTTGCGCTGCAGATCCGCGCGGCGGTCCCGCACGAACAAGAAGAGGTGTTCGAAAACCACGGCGCCGAACGGCAGCGGGACGCACATCCGGCAGGTCTCCGTGAGGCGCGTGGTGCCGGCGGCGCTGCCCGGCTCGATGAGGTAGGTCCACTGCGTCCAGTCGCCGCCCATCGCCTGCACGACGAACGAGAACCGGCGTCCGGGCTCCGCTTCCACCACGTTGGCGACGGTCTTCCAGCGGCCGAGCCGGCGGCGGTTCCACGCCCGAAAGCGGTTCGGCGCCAACCACTCCGCGCGCGTTGTCTCGGGGCTCCACTCGGGGATGCGCGTGACGTCCGAGACGACGGCGTACACCCGCTCCGGCGACGCCCGCACCTCGGTCGAGGCCGTCAGCGTCTCGTCCTTCTGCAGCACCGGCATGCTTAGCCGTTCACCGCCTGCTCGCGCGCCCACCGGTAGTCGGCCTTGCCCGACGGGCTGCGCTCGATCACCGGACGGAACACCACAGCCTTGGGAAGCTTGTAACGGGCCAACGATTTTGCGGCGTGGGCGACGAGTTCGTCGGCGTCGGCGCTCGCACCCTCGGCGAGCGCGACGACGGCCACCACCTCCTGGCCCCACCGCTCGCTGGGCCGGCCGGCGACCACCACGTCTGCCACCGCGGGATGCGACGCGATCGCGGTCTCGACCTCCTCGACGAAGATCTTCTCGCCACCGGAATTGATCGTCACCGAATCGCGGCCCAGCAATTCGATGGCGCCGTCGGCGCGGTGGCGCGCGCGGTCGCCCGGGACCGCGTACCGCACGCCGTCGATCACCGGGAAAGTCTTGGCGGTCTTGGCCGCATCGCCCTTGTAGCCCAAGGGAACATAGCCGCGCTGCGCCAGCCACCCCATGCCCTCGTGGCCCGGCGCGAGGATCGCGGTCATGTCCTCGGCCGCCACGAAGGTGTCGGGTCCGGCGTTGAAGGTGCCGGTCGACACCGCGCCCGGGGCGGACATGTGGTGCATCTGCGCCCCGGTCTCCGAGGATCCGACGCCGTCGACGACGACGGCGTTCGGCAGCACCTCGATCAGGCGTTGCTTGACGAACGGGGTCAGCAGGGCGCCGCCGTTGGCGACCACGGCCAGCGACGACACGTCCGCGACGCCCTTCTCGATCGCGGCCACCAGCGGCCGCGCCATCGCGTCACCGACCACCGTCACCACCGGCACCCGCTCACGCTCGATGGTGCGCACGACGTCGTCGGCGTCCAAATGATCGACGATCGACGGGAATACGACGGTCTGTCCGGTGGTGATCGCGGTCATCACGCTCCACTGCGCCGCCCCGTGGATCAGCGGCGGCAGGATCAGCAACTTGGCCCCGGGCCCCTCGCCCACCCGGGCCACGATCTCATCGACCGACGCGGACGGCTCACCGGTCATGAGGTTCCGCCCGCCGAACGACGTCATGAAGATGTCGTGCTGGCGCCACAGCACGCCCTTCGGCATCCCCGTCGTGCCGCCGGTGTAGAGCACGTAGAGGTCGTCGGGCGAGTGCTGCGCGGGCGGCGGTTCCGGCGCGCTGGACGCCAGGGCGGCCTCGTAATCCACCGCGCCGTAGATCAAGTCGTTGCCCGAGTCGTCGGCGATCTGAATCAGGACACGCAGTTGCGGCAGTTCCGGCAGGATTTCGGCGACGCGCGGCGCGAACGCCGCGTGGTAGATCAGGGCGGTGGCCCCGGAATCGGCCAGCAGGTATTGCAGCTCGCTCTTGACGTAGCGGAAGTTGACGTTGAACGGCGCGACCCGCGCCTGGAAGCTGCCCAGCAAGGCCTCGACGAACTCGTTGCCGTTGTAGGCGTACAGGCCGAGTAGGTCCTGGCCCACCTCGTGGCCGGCGAGGCCCGAACGCTCGGTGTGGCAACCCAGTCCGCGCTTGTGCAGGTAGGCGGCGAGCCGGTCGGCCCGCTCGAGGATCTGCGCGTAGCTGTAGCGCCGGTCGCCCTGGATCACCAGGTCGCGGTCGGGGATCGCCGCGGCGACGGCCTGGGCGACCTCGGGCACGGTGAATTGCGTTGTGGTGTCGGACATCGTGCCTCTCACGGCTGGTGGGGTAGCAGGCGGACCATCAGGCCGTTGGCTTCGCTGAGCAGTGTGCCGTCGGCAGCGGTCATGCTAGCGGCAACGAAGAATTTCCGGCCGTCGACGTCGGCGATCCGGCCCCGGGCGGTCAGCGGCGCGTCGATCGGGGTGATGTTGCGGTAGTCGACGTGCAGGAAGGCGGTGCGGGTCGGCGGGCAACCGGCGGTCGAGACCACCATGCCGAACAGCCAGTCGTAGAACAGGGGGATCATCCCGCCGTGCACGGCGTTGTTCCCGCCCACATGGGCGCGGGAGAAGTGCCCGTCCATGGTGACGCCGCCCGGTCCCGATTCGGTGACCAGCCAGGGCGGCAGCAGCGGGTGCCCCAGCCCGGGCAGCTCGAGTACCCGCCCTCCCGGCGCCACGCCTTGCGGTACCTGATGCCCGTCCAGCAGCGCGCACGCCCGTTCGACGTGCTCGGCCGCGGCGTCCCAGCTCGAGCTGTCGGTGGAGACGGTGAGATCCTGCAGCCGGCGCATCGCGGCGACGAATCGGCCCAGCCCGGCGGGCGCGCGCTCGGCCGGTTTGATCTCGGGGAAGCCGCCGCGCACCCCTGGTGCTGTCTCGGTCATGGGCGCTGCCACGCCCGAAGCAGGTCGTCGGTGGTGGTGATGGTCGCGAGCAATGACAGCGTGTTGGCGATGACGGCGGCGCCGTAGTCGGCGGGCACGCCGGCGACGGCGTCTTCGGGCACGACGACGCGGTAGGCGGCGTTGACCGCGTCCATGACGACGTTGGGGATCGCGATGTTGAGCGAAACGCCCACCACGACGATGGTGGAAACCCCGAGGTTGCGCAGCACCGCGTCCAGGTCAGTACCGCCCATCGGCCCGACGCCGTGCCAGCGGCTCAGGACCAAATCGGTTGGCTCGGGGCCCAATTCGGGCAGCAGGGCAGCCCCGGGTGTGCCGGGGGTGATGTCGACGGCGCCTCCTCCGATGGCGAAGATCTTCGCGTTGTGGTTGGAGCCGAGCCCGTCGGGGCGCCGCCGCACCAGGCAGTGCACGACGCGCACCCCGGCCGCCCGCGCCGGGGGCAACAGCCGCACGATGTTCGGCAGGGCGACCCGGCGCGCCTCGGTGGCCAGCATTCCCAGGCCGGCGTTCGGGCCCATCACCGCGCCCTGGCACTCCTGGGTGACAATCGCGGTGTGGCCGGGCGCGGCGAGGTTCTCCAGCGCCGTCATGCCGGCACTTCGTAGAACTGGGTCGCCCATTTGCGCAGCGCCATATACCCTTTCGCGTCCACCTTGGACAGCGCCGGATGTTCGACGTACTTCTGGTAACGCCAGATCTGTAGGTCGTCGAAGACGGTGGACAGGAACTGCTTCTCGATGAGCTCCCGCAGCTTGCCCTCCGGCACGTCCGCGGTGTCACCGGGAACCCGCGGCCACCAGATCGAATAGAACAGGTCCGAACACTCGTCGTCGACCGGGGTGCAGGTGAAGATCAGCCGATGGTTCTGCGCGCCCTCGAAGACGCTGATCGCCCCGCCGAGGCCGAACAGGTGGCTGTGGAAGCGCAGTGCCAGGTCCTCGGGGTTGTCGCTGTGCGCGTCCGGCCAGCCCGCGACGAACTGCCATTCGTGGTCGACGATCTTCCAGTCCAGCACCCGCGGCGTCACCGTCGCGTGGTGGACGTACTCGAAATGGGCGCTGTCCGGCGCGTTCTCCGCCACGATCTGCGGGTGCACCGGCTCGCGCTCGGCGCGCCGGGAGAACTCCGGGTACGCGCGGTAATAGGCCGCCGGATCCGTCTCGAATTGCGGGAACTTGTTGAAGATGTCCGGCATCTCCCACTGCGGCTCCTTGCCGTCGGGCTGATGCCAGATGAACACGCAGTCGTACTGCTCGCGGACCGGGTACACGCGCAGCCGCAGCGCGCGATTGGGGCGCTCCGGCTGGTAGGGGATGTACCGGTTGGTGCCGTCCGGGCCCCAGCGCCACCCGTGGAAGGGGCATTCGACGCAGTCGCCGACCACCTGGCCGCCGTGGCCGAGGTGGGCGCCGAGATGCTTGCAGTGCGCCTCCAGGACGTGCAACTCGCCGCGCTCGTCGCGGTAGGCCACCAGGTCCTCGCCGAAATAGTGCAGCGGCCGCACCTCGCCGATGGGGAATTCCGGCGACCACCCGACCATGAACCACCCGGTTACCTTCCAGGTAAAGGGCACTTTCACGCCGGCGCCTTCCGCACTGATTGATACTAAATTGATTACAGTATAGATTTCAGCAGTTCGGCCGGTTCAGGGCAAGGAGCTGCTCAATGGGTGGACGGGACGCGCACTTCGACGCCCTGGTCATCGGCGCCGGCTTCTCCGGCCTGTACATGCTGCACCGGCTGCGGCAGGCGGGGGTCCGGGTGCGGGTGCTGGAGAAAGCCGAAAACGTCGGAGGCACCTGGCTGTTCAACCGGTACCCGGGCGCGCGATGCGACATCGAAAGCATCGAGTACTCCTACAGCTTCTCCGACGACATCCAGCGGAAATGGGTGTGGACGGAGTCGATGCCGGCGCAGCCCGAGATCGAGGCCTACCTGAACTTCGTCGCCGACCGGCTGGACCTTCGCCGCGACATCCAATTCCACACCGAGGTCGTCGCGATGACCTTCGACGAGGATGCCGGGGAGTGGGTGGTGGCCACGAACGCGGGCGAGACCTTCCGAGCCCCGTTCGTCGTCGCCGCGACCGGCATCCTGTCGGTGCCGCTCGAGCCAGACATCCCCGGAATGGACACCTTCACGGGAACGTCGCTGTACACCGGCCGCTGGCCCAACGAGGGCTGCGATCTGCGCGGCAAGCGGGTCGGTGTCATCGGCACCGGCTCGACCGGCGTCCAGCTCATTCCCGTGGTGGCGCGGGAAGCGTTGCAGCTGACAGTATTTCAGCGTTCGCCGACATACACGCTGCCCTGGGAGGTGCGGCGATTCGAGCCCGGCGAGCTGGACGAGATGAAGGCCCGCTACGACGAGATCCGGGCGGCGCAACGGGCCCACCCGATCGGCGCGGCCCGGTTGAGCGCCTTCTCGGTGCTGTTCGAGATGCTGGCCAGACCGCCGCTGAAGTCGGCGACGCGCGACGAGCAACTGCGCGCCGTCGAGGAGGGCGGGGTGATGGGCGCGCTGAGCTGGGGCGATGTCTTCTTCGACATCGACGCCAACCGGATGGCCGCCAAACTGTACGGCGAGGCGGTGGCCCGGATCGTCAAGGATCCGCGCACCGCGGCCGCCCTGGTTCCCGACCACCCCTTCGCCTGCAAGCGACCGATCATTGACCACGGCTACTACCAGACGTTCAACCGGGACAACGTCACGCTCGTGGACCTGCGCACGTCGCCGATCCGCGAGGTCACGGCGACCGGCATTCGCACCGAGCACGGGTCGTACGACCTCGACGTGATCGTGTACGCGACCGGCTTCGACGCGATGACGGGTGCGCTCAGCCGCATCGACGTCCGGGGCCGCGGCGGCATGTCGCTCGGTGAATTCTGGGCCACGGAGGGGCCGCTGTCCTATCTCGGGCTGGCGGTGGCCGGCTTTCCGAACCTGTTCACCATCCAGGGCCCCGGCAGCCCAAGCGCCGCAACCAACTTCGTCGCCGCGCTCGAGCAGCACGTGGAGTGGATCGGCGACTGCATCGCCCACCTGCGCGCCAACGGCATCCGCAGCATCGAGGCGCTGGCCACCGCCCAGCAGGAGTGGATCGACCACGCCACCGCGCTTGTCGCGCCGACGGTGCTTGTGCACCCGTCGTGCAACTCCTGGTACAACGGTGGCAACGTGCCCGGCAAGAAACGGATGTATATGGGCTATACCGGCGGAATCCCCGAATACCGTCGCCGCTGCGACGAAATCGCGGCCGGCGGATACACCGGCTTCAAGCTGGCGTAGATGCTGCGTCGCGCGATCGACATCACCCGCGAGTTGGGCCTCCTGCTGCCGCGGACGGTGGCCGGCCTCCACGAATCGACCGGCTGGGCACCGGCGTCGCCGCGCGGGGTGCGGCAATTCGGCGAGGTTCTGCTGGACGAGCTTGTGCTGAGCGGCTTTTCGCTGCTGAACGGGAGCCCCCCTGCGGCGCGGCCGGTGCAGGAGTGCACCGCGGCGGCCGAGGAACTGTCGGCGCTGGGCATCGATAGGGCACACGCCGAACCGGAACCGGTGCGCCCCAGCGCGGTGCGGCGGCGGCGGATCGCCGGGCTGGCATACGAGCGGATGAAGTTCGAACACGATCCGAGGCTGCCCACCACGCTGGAGGCCGACGGGCTGGGCAGCACCGCGCGGGCGGTGGTGCACGTGTGCCGGCACCGGGGAGGCCCGCGGCCTTGGCTGGTGTGGGTCCACGGCGCCGGTCAGGGCGGCGCCGAAGACCTGTTGCTGTCCCGCATCGGCCGGATCCATCACGGCCTGGGGTTCAACGTCGCCATGCCGGTGCAGCCCGGCCACGGCTGCCGGCGCGGCGAATGGCCGGCCTACCCCGACGTGGATCCGCTGGGCAACGTGGCGGGCATGATGCGCGCGGTGTCGGAGGTCCGCGCGGTGGTGCGCTGGGTTCAGCCGCAGGCCACCGCCGTTGTGGTGGCGGGGATTTCGATGGGCACCCCGGTGGCCGCGCTGGTGTCGCACCTCGAGCGGCAGGTCGACGCCGTGGCGATGTACACCCCGATCCTGGGGCTCAACGCGATGATCGCGCGGCACCTGGGGCGCTTCGGGCAATCGCGCGCGGCGTTCCGCGAGCTGCTCGGGTCCCCGGAGGTCTCGAAGCTGACCTCGGTGATCGATCCGCTGCGCGTCGAACCAGCGCCGCCCCCGCCGCGCCGGCTCATCGTCGGGGCGTGGCACGACCGCATGGCGATGCGCGAGCCCGCGGAGGCGTTACAGGAACGCTGGGGCGGGCAGCTGTATTGGTATGACGGCAGCCACGTCGGGCACATCTTCTCGCGGCGCGTGCTCGGTGTGACCGAGCGCTTCCTGGGCGAGGTGGCCGGGTGACCACGCGGACGGCCCGCGAGGTGGTAGAGCTCTACAACCTGGTGGTCTGGAACGAGCGAAACGTCGAACTGGCCGGGGAGTTGTTCGCCGACACCGTGATTCGGCACGAGGTCGGCGCGTCCCACACGCTTACCCACGCGCAGGCGGTGCAACGCGTCGCAGACGTGTGGGAACTGTTCGACAGGTTGCGCTTCGACCTGAACATCGTGGTCACCGGCGACGACGGCGAGCACGTGGCGATCGTCTACGACTCGACGATGACCACCAAGGACGGCACCGCAACCAACGTCGGGAGCATCGAGGTGTTCCGCGTGGTCGCCGGCAAGATCACTGAGGTCTGGAATTGCGGCTACAAGCAAGGGGTTTGGAATTGAGCGAGCGCGCACTCGACGAGCTGGGCTACTACCTGCTGGCCGGCGCCGGCGGGGAGGGCCCGGCGACTTTGATGGATGAGGCCCGCCGCGGCGAGGAACTGGGCTTCGGCACCGCGTTCATCTCCGAGCGCTGGAACGTCAAGGAGGCGTCCTCGCTCGTCGGGGCGGCGTGCGCGGTGACCAGCCGGATGCAAATTGCCACCGCCGCAACGAATCACAACACCCGCCACCCGCTGATCACCGGATCCTGGGCGACCACCATGCATCGGCTCTCCGGCGGCCGGTTCACGCTGGGCATCGGCCGCGGCATCGCGGCCATCTATGGGGCGTTCGGCATCCCGGCGGTGACGACCGCTCAGATGGAGGACTGGGCCCAGGTCATGCGCCGGCTGTGGCACGGCGAGCTGATCTTCAACCACGACGGCCCCATGGGCAAGTACCCCATCCTGTTCCTCGACCCGGACTTCAACGAGGACATCCGCTTGGCGCTGGTGGCCTTCGGGCCCAACACGCTCGCGCTCGGCGGCCGGGTCTTCGACGACGTCATCCTGCACACCTACTTCACCCCCGAGACGTTGCAGCGGTGCGTCAAAACGGTCAAGTCGGCCGCGGAAAAGGCCGGCCGCGACCCCGACAGCGTGCGGGTGTGGTCGTGCTTCGCCACCGTCGGCGATCACCTTCCCGAACCGCTGCGGCTGAAGAAGACCGTCGCGCGCCTGGCCACCTACCTGCAGGGGTACGGCGATCTGCTGGTGCGGACCAACGACTGGGATCCCGCCGTGCTGCAACGCTTTCGGGAAGACCCGGTGGTGACGTCGATCGCGGGCGGGATCGACCACAAGGCCACAGCCGAACAGATCGAGCACATCGCGACCCTGATCCCCGACGAGTGGCTGGAACCCTCCGCCACCGGATCGGCCGGCCAGTGCGTCGCGCGCATCCGCAAGGAATTCGACTACGGGGCCGACGCGGTGATCATGCACGGCGCGACGCCCGACGAGCTCGAGCCCGTCGTCGCGGCTTATAGGGCGGCCACGCCCTAGCCCTTTTGATCGCGAGCGTGCGCAGAATGTCACGCGGCACCGGCATGTCGCGTACAAACACGCACGCTCGCGGATAAAGAAAGAGCTAAGGGGGTTAGGGCATGATGACGGTGCGCGCCACGGGTTCCGCGGCGGCCTGCCGGCTGGACAGGCCGCGCAGCAACGAGGCCAGCAGCGCGTCGCGCGTCTCGCGGGGGTCGATGAGCTCGTCGAAACCCATGTGTTCGGCCGACCGATACGACGCCTGCAATTCGGCGTTGCGCAGCTTGGCGGAGAGGTCCTCGCCGGCGTGCGACGCGCGGCTGAGCGCCGCGGCGCTCATCGCACCCATCGTCGCCCCCGGGTAGGCGAACGTCGCGACCTGGTGGTCGAAACCCAGCAGCGACATCACCATGGAGCCGAACCCGTACGCCTTGCGCAGCGTGAGGTGCAGCTTCAACGTGGTGGCCGCCGTCTGGGCCGCGAACATCCGCGCGCCGGCGCGCAACACGCCGCTGCGCTCGGAGCGGCTGCCCGGGAGCATGCCGGGGTTGTCGGCGAGGAAGACGATCGGCAGGTGGAACGAATCGGCCACCGTGATGAAGTGCGCCGCCTTGTCGGCGGCGTCGGCGTCGATGGAGCCGGCCAGCACCTTCGGCTGGTTGGCCACGACCGCGACCGGGTGACCGCCGAGGTGGGCCAGCGCGCAGATCACCGCCTTGCCGAACCGCGGTTGCACCTCGAACCAGTCGGGGCTGTCGAAGACCACGTCGAGCACCGCGCGCATGTCATAAACCCGGCGGTTGTCGCGCGAGACGATGTCGAGCAGTTCCGGCGTCGGCCGCGGCTTCGCCGCATCGGAGCCCGGCAGCGAGGGCGGGTACGACCACGCGCTCGGCGGGAAGTACGACAGGTAGCGCCGGACGTCGTCGAGCACGGCCTCGTCGTCGTCGGCGACATTGTGGATGACGCCACTGGGTATGGCGACGTCCGGCCCCCCGAGGTCCTCCTTCGAGATGTCCTCTCCCGTCGACTCTTTGACGACGGGCGGCCCGGCGGTGAAGATCGCGCCCTGGGCGCTCATGATCCGGAAGTCGCAGACCGGGGCCACCAGCGCGCCGTGCCCGGCGGAGGGGCCGAGCACCGCGGCGACGGTCGGGACGCGGCCCGAGCACTGCGTCTGGGCCAGCAGATCGGTCGGGCTGCGACCGTAATGCCCTCCGGTGGGCCGAAAGCCGGCGCCCTCGAGCATCATCACCAGCGGAATCTTGTCGCGCAGCGCCAGTTCGGCGATCCGGTACCGCTTGGAGTTGCCGCCGGGACCGATACTGCCGGCCATGGTGGTGAAGTCCTCGGCGCCCAGCATCACCGGCGATCCGTTGATCAGACCGGAGCCGACGATCAGCGCGTCGGCCGCGACGTCGCCGCCGACCAGCGTGCCGAACTCGCGGAAGGTGCCCGGGTCGAGGAGTCGCGCGATCCGCGCGCGGGCGTCCAGCTTGCCCTTCTTGCGGTGCTTGTCCAGGCGCTCCGGCCCACCCATCGCCCGCGCGTGCTCACGGCGACGCTCGAGATCGTCGAGCGATTCGTCCCAGTCCTGGGCTTTCGTCATGCCTATGTCCTACCTCATGCCGATCCGTCGTGACTACGTCGATGGTGGCGACCCGCCGCGCCCGGCTCCGCCGCGCTTGCGATCGCCACTAGCCGAGTAGGGTCACATACTGGATTGCTTACTGTAAAGTTGCCCGCATGGGTAGCACCCCCCGCCTCAAGCTCGACGGGGGCATCCCGAATCAACTCGCCCGGGTGCCGCATGTCGCCGGCGCTCTGGAACAAGAAGGGTATGACGGCGGCTGGACCGCCGAAACCAACCATGACCCGTTCCTGCCGGTGCTGCTGGCCGCCGAACACACCTCGCGACTCGAGGTGGGCACCAACATCGCGGTCGCGTTCGCCCGCAATCCGATGATCGTCGCCAACATCGGCTGGGACCTGCAGGCCTATTCGCAGGGCCGGTTCATCCTCGGCCTGGGCACCCAGATCCAGCCCCACATCGAGAAGCGGTTCAGCATGCCGTGGAGCCATCCGGCCCCCCGGATGCGCGAATTCGTCGGCGCGCTGCACGCGATCTGGTCGGCGTGGCGGGACGGCGCGAAGCTTCGTTTCGAGGGTGATTTCTACACGCACAAGATCATGACGCCGATGTTCACGCCCGAGCCGCAGCCTTATTCGCCGCCGAGGGTGTTCCTGGCCGCCGTCGGCGAGACGATGACCGAGATGTGCGGCGAGGTCGCCGACGGCCACCTCGGCCACCCGATGGTCTCGAAGCGCTACCTCGAGGAGGTGACCCTGCCGGCCCTGCTGCGCGGCATGCAACGCTCCGGGCGGGATCGCGGCGTCTTCGAGGTGTCGTGCGAGGTGCTGGTTGCGACCGGCGAAAACGACGACGAACTGGCGCTCGCCAGCGCCGCCGTGCGCAAGCAGATCGCGTTCTACGGGTCGACGCCGGCCTACCGCAAGGTCCTCGAGCTGCATGGCTGGGGCGATTTGCACACCGAACTGCACCGGCTCTCCCTGGCGGGGGAGTGGGACACCATGGGCTCGCTCATCGACGACGAGATGCTGGCGGCTTTCGCCGTGGTCGGTCCGGTCGACACGATCGCGGCGGCGTTGAAGAGTCGCTGCGAGGGCGCGGTCGATCGCGTCCTGCCCATCTTCATGACCGCTTCGCAATCCTGTATCGCCGCCGTAGTGAAGGAGTTTCGCGAGTGAGCACGTCGACGATGGACGAGGCCGCCAGGCTATTGACGGACCCGCTGGCCTATACCGACGAGCCGCGGCTGCACGCCGCGCTGACTCACCTGCGCGCCAACGCGCCGGTGTCGTGGGTCGACGTGCCGAACTACAAGCCGTTCTGGGCGATCACCAAGCACGCCGACATCATGGACATCGAACGCGACAACATGCTGTTCACCAATTGGCCGCGCCCGGTGCTGACCACCGTGGAGGGCGACGAGCAAGCGGTCGCCGCGGGAGTCCGGACGCTGATCCACCTGGACGACCCGCAGCACCGGGTGGTACGCGCGATCGGCTCCGACTGGTTTCGCCCGAAGGCGATGCGGGCGTTGAAGGTTCGCGTCGACGAGCTCGCCAAGCTCTACGTCGACAAGATGCTGGCCGTGGGGCCCGAATGCGACTTCGTGCAGCAGGTCGCCGTCAATTACCCGCTCTACGTGATCATGTCGCTCCTCGGGCTGCCCGAGGACGACTTCCCGCGCATGCTCAAGCTGACCCAGGAGCTGTTCGGCAGCGAGGACGCCGAATTCAAACGCGGCACCACCAACGAGGATCAGCTGCCCGCGCTGTTCGACATGTTCAGTTACTTCAACGGGGTGACCGCCTCGCGCCGCGAGCATCCGACCGAGGACCTGGCGTCGGCGATCGCCAACGCCCGCATCGACGGCGAGCCGCTGTCGGACATCGAAACCGTGTCGTACTACCTCATCGTGGCCACCGCGGGGCACGACACGACCAGCGCCACCATCTCCGGCGGAATGCAGGCGCTGATCGAGAACCCCGACCAGCGGGAGCGCCTGCGCGACAACCTCGACCTGATGCCGCTGGCCACCGACGAAATGATCCGCTGGGTCACCCCGGTCAAGGAGTTCATGCGCACCGCCGCCAAGGACACCACCGTGCGCGGAATACCGATCGCCGCGGGCGATTCCGTGTTGTTGTCCTACGTGTCGGCCAACCGCGACGAGGACGTGTTCGACGACCCCTTCCGCTTCGACGTCGGGCGTGACCCCAACAAGCACCTGGCCTTCGGCTATGGTGTGCACTTCTGCATGGGAGCGGCGCTGGCCCGCATGGAGGTCAACAGCTTCTTCTCCGAGCTGCTGCCGAGGCTCGAATCCATCGAGCTGACCGGCGAGCCCGAACTCACCGCGACCACCTTCGTCGGAGGGCTCAAGCACCTGCCGGTGCGCTACGCGCTGACCTGATTCCCTAGCCTCTAGGCTATGGCGCGCAGGACGATCGTCATCACCGGTGCCAGCGACGGCATCGGCGCCGCGGCGGCCCGCCGGCTACAGCGGGGCGGCGCGAACGTCGTCGTGGTCGGCCGATCCCAGAGCAAGACCGCCGCGGTGGCCGCGGAACTGGACGCCGACTACTTCGTGGCCGACTTCGCCGACCTGTCCGCGGTGCGTGACGTGGCGGACAAAATCCGCTCCCAGTACCCGCGCATCGACGTCCTGGCCAACAATGCCGGCGGCCTGTTCGCCAACACCCACCGCACCCAAAAGACCATCGACGGCCACGACGTGACCCTCCAGGTCAACTACCTGGCGCCGTTCCTGCTCACCACGCGGCTGCTGGACCTGCTCGTCGATTCCCGCGCCGCCGTCATCAACACCACCAGCTCCTCGCAGCGACTGATTCCGCGCGTCTCGATCAGCGCCCTGGAGGACACCAACCGGCGCCGGCCCAGCTACGCCTACGCCCTCACCAAACTCGCCATCGTCTCGTTCACCAGGGAATTGCATCGGCGCTACCACGCAGCGGGATTGTCGGCCGCGACATTTCACCCCGGCTACGTCAACTCCAACTTCGGCGATGCCTCGGGGTCGCGGTTCCTCGTGTTCATGAAGTACCGGATTCCGATTTCGGCCCGTTTTACCGTCACCGCGGACCAGGGAGCCGATCAGCTGGTCTGGCTGGCGTCGAGCGTGCCGGGTGTCGACTGGACCTCCGGCGAGTACTACTCGAAGGGCAAGGTCGCCAGGGCCAACCGCGCGGCCTACGATCCCGTCCTGGCTCGTGAGTTGTGGGATCGCACCGCCGCGAAAATTGTGTGACCGCACGAGGTGTCCATTGGCAGTCGCCGGTGGGACCAAAGTCACCAGAATGCGCCACGCCGGTCCATGAGCGCGACACTGAGTCTGTCGCGCAGCATGATTCGGTGCATGTACCAGACAAGTTGCCAGCATTCTCCGACGCATCCGATGGTCACCATAGCGATCGACGAGCACCGCGGAAGAACGCATGCGAAGGCCGAGCTGCACTGGGGCGGTGCGCGTCTGGCGGGGGCTGGCGTCGCCTATCGCCATCCGGCCGACGCGGTGCCGGCCGACGCCGGCCAGGGGCTGGCGACGGCGCGGGCACTAACCGACCTGGCCGACCAGCTAACAGAGCTGTCCCGCGCCACCAACTGATCAAGCAGGTGGTGGCCGGGTCCCGCGGCTGTCTGCCACCCCGAGGGCGACCGCGCTGCTCGGGTGGCGCGGACCCTCGGTAAGTTCTTCGAGGCTTTTGCTTTTGGGTTCGGGGAGCAGCGCCACCGTGGCGATCGCGCCGAGAACGCAAACCGTTGCAGGGATGAGGCTGGTTCGTGCCAGCCCGAGCACCGGCAGGAGAGTGGTCAGCGCGTAGGTGCCGACGAACGCGCCGATCTTGCCTGCGGCGGCCGCGATGCCGTGGCTGGTGGTACGGACCCGAACGGCGAAGATCTCGGCGGGGTAGACGAATGTGGTTGTGTTGGGCCCGAATTCGGCGAAAAAATATGTCGCGCCGAACAGCACCAGGAAAAGCCATACCGCTGTGGTCGCTCCCGGGATAAGCGACAGCCCGAGAAAGGCGGCGGCCATCAGGGCGAACCCGCCGGCCTGCATCGTCTTGCGGCCGATGCGGTCGATGGTGGCCGCGGCGAGGGCGTATCCCGGCAGCGCGGCCACGGCGAAAATTGCGAGTATCAGCGCGGTCTGGGTGATCAAGGTGGCATGTGGCGCAACCAGCTTGACGCTGATCGGGCTCGCGATCGTGTTGCCGTAGTAGGCGATGTCGAAGAGGAACCATGTTAGCGAGGCGCCCAGGAGCCAGCGCAGCATTCGTCGGTCGGCGAGCAGGCCCCGCAGCCCGGTCGGTCGACGGTCACGGCGTGCTTGTTCTTGGGACTCCTCCGCCTCCATCTGGGCAAGCAGGAACCGCGGTGTCTCGCGGATGTGGCGGCGCAGCCAGAACACTGCCAGTGCGGGTACCGCGCCGAGGCCGAGCATGATCCGCCACGCGGTGTCGTGGGACATGCCGGCGCTCAGCAGGGCGATGGCGATCAGGGGGCCGATCACCAACCCGGCGCCTTGCATGGCGAACACCAGCGCAACCATGCGGCCGCGATCTTTGCGCGCGGCGTATTCGCTCATGATTGTCGAGCTGACCGGGTAGTCGCCGCCGATGCCGAAGCCCAGCGCCGCGCGGAAGCCGATCAGCCACCAGATATTTGGAGCGAAAGCCGAGGCGAGCGCGCCGATGGCCAAGACGAGCACCTCATAGCCGTAGATCTTTTTGCGGCCCACAGCGTCGGCGATGCGACCGAACACCACCGCACCGATCGCCGACGTCAACAACGCCAATGACGACAGCAGCGATTTCTGGTAGCCATCGATGTGCCACTCGCTTTGGATCAGGCTCGCCGCCACTCCGATGATGAAGAGGTCGTAGGCGTCGGTGAAAAATCCCATGCCCGAAGTGAGCAGGATCTTCCAGTGTTGCGCCCCGGTGGCAGCCTCGTCCAGTTCGGCCAGCATCGCACGACTGACCTGTACGTCGCCGTGGCTGTCGTCGGTGGCGAACGCCTTGCGGATCGCGTCCGATGTCATCAGCAAACTTCTCCGTCGTCAGCGGATCGGGGGCCTGCGCGCCATGGCCGCGGCCCTTGGCAAAGAGTCCCCTGAGTCGTCCGATCACATGCGCGGCTGCAGTTGAAGATCAGGTGAACGCTGCAACGCCGCAGCTAAGCCCTTCGATCGCGCGCCTGGGCGCCACTCCACCGAGCACCCGGGAACGGCTGCAGCCACCGAAAAGGCCAATTGCGCAGGTCGCAGAGCCGGCGGAAAAGGCCAACACCTAACATTGCAGCATGTCAGGTATCCACCACTCCGCGATCTGCACGGGCGACGTCGAACGCTCGATGAGGTTCTGGCGCGACGGCCTGGGATTGACGGAACTGTTCGACCAGACCTTCACCGGAGACTGGCCGGAACTCTTCGGTGCGAAGACCGATCGGCTGCGGTCGGTGTTTCTCGGGGATCCGAAGACGCCCGACGCGGGCATCGTGGAATTGGTCGCCTTCGAGGGCGTCGACGAGGCGCCGGGGTTGCCCCAGCGGCCGCGGCGCGGATTCTTCTTGCTCTCGCTGCAGCGGGACGTCGACGAGACGCTTTCGGTCCTCGAGAATTTGGGCTTTACCGACGGCATCCGGCGCATCACGGTATCGGCCCCGGGCGGCAAAGTGGTCGCGATGGCGGTCATCGCCGCACCCGACGGCGTGCTCGTCGAGCTGATCGGGTCCCCGCAATGACGGCGTCGACCGCGTTGGTGACCGGCGGCGCGTCCGGCATCGGGTTGGAGGTCGCCGGGCTGTTGCGCGACGCGGGCCACCGGGTCGTGACATGGGACCTGTCTGACGCCGACATCGATTGCGACATCAGCGATCCCGACGCCGTCGCGGCGGCCATGGAACAGACGGTGCGTGAGCACGGGGTGCCGACCCGGGTGGTGACGTCCGCCGGCATCGGGTCGTCGGGTCCCTCGGGCCTGTTGCTCAAGCAGGCGCCCGCCGATTGGGAACGGGTGCTGTCGGTGAACCTGACCGGCACCTGGCTGACGCTGCGCGCCGCCGGACAGGCCATGGTCGACGCCGAGGTGCCGGGGTCGATCGTCGCCGTCTCCAGCATCAGCGGCACGGTGGTCGACCGCGACATGGGTGCGTACTGCGTGTCCAAAGCCGGCGTCGACATGTTGGTCAAGGTCGCCGCCGTGGAATGGGGCACCTACGGCATCCGGGTCAACGCCGTCGGGCCAGGCGTGACGCGCACTCCGATGCTGCCCAACCCCGACGCAACGCTGGGCTGGGCGGACGGGCTGGCCAGGCGGACCGCGCTCGGGCGCCTGGGTGAGGCCAGCGACGTGGCAGGCGCCATCGTCGGCGTCCTCGAACTGCCCTGGGTGACGGGCCAGGTGGTGCACGCCGACGGCGGCCTGGCCCTGCACAGCCCGATCGATGCGTACGGCCAGCTGGAGAAGCTGATGCGCCTGAAGAGGCTGCGACAGATCCGAGACCAGCGGGAGCAAGCCAAAGAGGCCTAGATCCCGAAGTCGATCACGCCCCTGACGATGGTGCCGTTGAGCAGGTCGGCGTAGGCGTCGTTGACGTCGTCGAGGTGATAGCGCTTGGTGATCATCTCGTCGAGCTGCAGCTGTCCGGTCTGGTAGAGGCGGGCCAACCGGGCGATGTCCGCCTTCGGGTTGCACGAGCCGAATATGGTGCCCGCCAGAGTCTTGTTCATCAGGATGAAGTCCTGCAGATCGATGTTGACCGACCGGGTCAGCTGCGACGTCATGCCGGTGAGGACACACGTCCCGCCCTTGCGGGTCAGCTTCACCGCATCGCGGACGTCGTCAGCCGTGATCAAGGACGGCGAGACCACCACGGCGTCGGCCATCACCCCATAGGTCAGGTCGCGCACCAGATCGAGCGCCTCGGCGGCCGTCGCGGCGCCGTGCGTCGCGCCGAACTGCAGCGCCGATTTCTGTTTGAAATCAACGGGATCGACCGCGACGATGTGTGCCGCGCCGTTGATCCGGGCGCCCTGGATCGCGCCGGTGCCGATCCCACCCACGCCGATCACGACGACGGTATCCCCGGCGCGCATGTTGGAGCGGTTCGCCACGGATCCGTAGCCGGTCGGGATGGCGCACGACAGCAGGGCGCTCGGTGCCAGCGGCAGGTGTGGATCGATCTTCACGAGCGAATTCGTCGACACCACAGTGTGTTCGGCGAAGGCGCCGACCTTGGCGATGTGGCCCAGGTTCCTGCCGTCGGCGGTGTGGTGGCGGAAGGTGCCGTCGGTGGGCATCCCCGGCACCATGGTGCCGATGCCGACGTCGCACAGGTACTCGATTCCGCTCGCACACCACCGACACTGCCCGCACACCGCGACAAACGACATCACCACGTGGTCGCCGGGGACGACGTCGGTGACGCCGGGGCCGACTTCACGCACGACGCCGGACCCCTCGTGGCCGCCGATCATCGGGAACATCGTGGGCAGCCCGAGCGAGCGCATCACCTCGTTGGGCGCCGACATGTCGCCCTTGAGGATGTGGTCGTCGGAGTGGCACAACCCGGCGGCGGCCAGCTGAACCAGGACTTCGCCGGCGCGCGGCGGGTCCAGTTCGAATTCCTCGACGGACCAGGGCCCGCCGACGTCGTGCAGGATCGCCGCGCGGCTTCTCATGCGGCGGGGGTGAACGTGACGGGAAGCTTGTTGGGCGACCGGAAGGTGAGGCCGACGATCTTGGACTCCTCGTCGGTTCCGTCGTCGGGCACGAAGGCCAGATGCCGGACGCGGTCCAACAGGCTGTTCAGCATGACGCGTGTCTCCAGCCGCGCCAGGTGCATGCCGAGGCACATATGGATGCCGGCGGCGAACGCGATGTGCGCGTGGCGCGGCCGGTGGATATCGAATTTGTTGGCGTCGGGCCAACGGCTTTCGTCGCGGTTGGCCGAGCCCATGCACATGTCGACCTGCGCGTCGGCCGGTATTGTCTTGCCGCCGATTTCGATCTCCTCGGTGGTGGTCCGCATGACCATCGTCAGCGGCGTTTCGACCCGCAGGCCCTCCTCGATGGCGGCCGGGATCAGGGAGCGGTCCCGCTGGACCATCGCCAGCTGCTCGGGATGGGTCAGCAGCAGGTACAGCAGATTGCCCGAGGAGCGGTACGTGGTTTCAAGGCCGGCCGGCAGCAGCAGCCTCAGGAAAGCGATGATCGCCTCGTCGGTGAGCTTCTCGCCGTCGATCTCGGCGGCCACCAGGTCACCGATGATGTCGTCGGTGAGCTTGCGGCGCCGCTGCTCCACCTGGTCGAGGAAGTAGTCGTGCAGCTCGGCCGCCGCGTTGAGCCCGGCCATGATGTCCGTCGGGATCGAGATGAGGTCGAGGGACAACCGCCGGAACATGTCGAGATCCTCGGCGGGGAGACCGAGCAGCACGGAGATGATCCGGGTCGGAAACTCGAACGTCAGGGCCTTCACCAGGTCGGCGTGGCCGTCGTCCTTGATTTCGTCGATCAGCTGATCGCAGACCGGCCCGATGACCGACGGTTCCCACCGCTCCAGCGCGGTGGCCCGGAAGGCCTTGGCCACCAGGCTGCGGTGGTCGTGGTGCTCCTTGCCGCCCATCGCCAGGATGGTGTGGCCCATCACCAGGCCGATCGTCTTTTCGTACGCGGCCGAGGTGAACACGCGGTCGTCGCGGAACGCCTGAAACAGCCCGTCGTAGCCGAACAGGACCCATTCGTCGTTTGGCCGCAGTTCCTCCGGCAGCTGCGAGTGGTCCGCCAGGGAACCGTGCCAGACCGGATCGGTGCGCCGCATATATTCGAAAAACGGATACGGGCTGGTCTCCCCGGTGAGGTCGAGGGTGACGGGCTGTCCGTCCGGGTCCGTGCTGAGCGTCATTCGCGCTCCTCCTGAGCAGCCGGGTAAGGCCGATAGGTGCTGAGGGAATGTCGCTATCATAGTATAAATAGCAACGAAGCCCAACGGAGGCGGTGATTCTCAGGTGCCCGACCGGCGATTCGTGTGCTCCCTGGACGAACTGCCGCCCGGTGCGATGAAACTGGTCGACGTGGGAAAATTCGGCGTCGGCGTCTACAACGTGCGCGGTGAGCTTTACGCGATCGTCAACTACTGCTCCCACGAGGGCGCCCCGCTGTGCCTGGGCCTGCTCGGCGGCACCAACGAGCCGGCGCCGGACTCGCCCGACGGGATGCGCCGCGTCCGCGACGGACAGATCGTGCGATGCCCTTGGCACAATTGGGAATTCGACGTCACCACGGGCCAAAACGTGGCGGATCCGCGCCGCCGCGTGCGCACCTACCGGGTCGATGTCACCGACGGGGAGGTGTACGTGACCGCATGATCATCGATGCCAACGTGCAACCGCACTTCCGCTACAACGCCGAGATACGGCGCTATCTGCCGGCCGCGCACCAGCTGCGCTCGATTCCCGACGTCGAGCAGCAGTGGTATCAGGCGCCCGGCGGCGACTATCGGGAGGACCTGTACGGGGAGCACTACCCGGGTTCGGATCCCGAGACCGTGAGCCGGCACCTGTTCGACGACATGGGCGTCAATTACGCCGTCCTGAACCCGCTGACCCGCGGCAACATCGCCGATTACCTGCTCAACAGCCGAATTTGCGCGGCGGTCAACGACTGGCTGCTCGACCGGTGGCTCGAGCCCGACACCACCGACCGGTTCCGGGGCACCATCCGCGTCAACCCCGAGGACCCCAGGGGAGCCGTGGCCGAGATCGAACGACTCGCCGGCCACCCGAAGCTGGTGCAGGTCGGCGTTCCCCTGCAGTCGCGCGAGCCGTACGGCAAGCCGATGTTCGAGCCCATCTGGGAGGCCGCCGCCGCGTACGGGCTGCCGGTTGCGGTGCACATCAACGGCGGCAACGGCGTCGACCACCCGCCCACCTTCGCCGGGCACGCGCACACCTATCCCGGCTACGCGGCGTTCATGCCGCTGAACTACTTCGTGCACCTGGCCACGCTCATCATCGAGGGGGTGTTCGGCCGGCACCCGGGCCTGAGGTTCGTGTTCGCCGACGGCGGTTACGACATCCTCACCCCGCTGATGTGGCGGCTGGACACCTTCTGGCTGTCGATGCGCGACCAGACGCCCTGGGTCGACCGCTATCCCAGCGAATACCTGCCCGGCCACGTCCGGTTCTGCTCCTCGGCCTTCGACGGCCCGACGGAGGCGGACAAGATGCAACGGTGGATGGACTTCACCGGCAAGTCCGACCTGCTGATGTACGGATCGAGCTATCCCCACTGGTCCACGTCGGCGCCGGAGGCGGTCGCCGACGGGCTCGATGCCGCCCAGCGTGAAAAGGTGTTGTGGCGCAACGCCAGTGAACTCTACGGGCTGAAGGAGCGTGTGTGATGACGACGATCGAACGGGTCGATTCGCCCACCGGCCGCCAGGATGAGATAGCCGTGACCATCGTCGACACCGACGTGCACCCGTTGCCGGTGTCAGCCGATGTGCTCAAGTCGTACGCACCGGCCGAATGGGTGGACAAGATCTGGCCGACGGGCAACGCCGTCAGCCCGGTGCCGCATTTCTACGACACCCCGGATTCGTTCAAGACGTCGTCGCTGCGCATGGACGCGTGGCCACCGGGCGGCGGAGTCGCGGGCAGCGACCCGGATTTCGCCGCCAAGCAGTTGCTGCTGGACGCCGGGGTGAGCATCGCGACGCTGGAGCCGATGTGCGATGCGCAGCTGCCCCAGGCCGAGCACGTTCTCAAGTCGACCTACAACGACTGGCTCGCCGACGTCTGGCTGGACAAATGCAACTGGCACGGCCGCTGGCGCGGCTCGATCAGCATCAGCGCGCAGACACCGGAACTGGCCGCCCGCGAAGTGGAGCGATGGGCCGGGCACCCGTACATGGCCCAGGTGCTGATGACACCCCAGACCCGTGGAATCCCTTTCGGCAACCCGCATTTCGACCCGCTCTACGAGGCGGCCTCGCGCAACGGATTTCCGGTCGCCACGCACCTGATGGGCCAGACGCCGTTCGAGTTGGTCCCGATCTACCCGGTCGGCAACCCCGCGCACTGGCACGACTTCTTCGCGTCGTGGCCGCTGCTGTATGTCTCGCACCTGATGAGCCTGGTGTTCGACGGCGCGTTCGACCGCCACCCCGACCTGCGGGTGGTCTTCGTCGAGGGCGGCTTCACGTGGGCGATGCCGGTGATGTCGCGGATGGACCGGATCTGGGAAGCCCGCCGCGGTGACCTGCCGCACGTGCGCCGGCGGCCCTCGGAGTATGTGCGCGAACACGTTCGGTTCACCACCCAGCCCCTGGAAGACGCCGACACCGTTAAATTCCGCGAGTACCTCGAGATGATGGACCTCGGCGACAACCTGATGTTCTCGACGGACTACCCGCACTGGAGCTACGACTCGCCCACCTATGCGATCAACCGGTTCCCCGCCGAGCAGCGGGAGCGGATCATGCGCGGCAACGCGATGTCCCTCTACGGGCTTCCGGCGACCGTCAAGGCGCTTCCGGGGGAACGGTGACGCGTTGGCGGACCTGACGCAGACCAAGCTGACCCGGCCGCAAGGCCTCAACCGAATCGACCCGGTGTTGCGGCAGGCCGCGACCGAGCTGGGCGTCGTGGAGTTCCGCGCGGAAACGCTGCCCGCCGAGCGCGACCGGACCAACCTGCGCGCCGCCGAGCGGGCCGCCACCGTCGATACCGACGGTGTCACCGTGGAATCGCGATCCATCGCCGGTCCCGACGGGCAGCGCCTGGGCCTTCGCGTGTACCGCGGCGCAGCGGGCTCGCCGGCGCCGCTCGTGGTGTATGCCCACGGCGGTGGCTTCGTGACTGGGAACCTGGACACCGACCACGCCGAGTGCGTGGAGCTGGCCCGTGCCGCCGGCTGTCTGTTGGTGTCCGTCGACTACCGGCTCGCACCCGAATACCCGTGTCCGGCCGGGTTGGCCGACGTGGAGGCGGCCCTGCGCCACGTCGTCGCCAATCCCGCCGAATTCGACGCCGACCCCGGCCGCATCGCGGTGATGGGCCGGGATGCCGGTGCGGCACTGGTCGCGGGACTGGCCCAGCGGATGTTCGACGAAGAAGGACCGCCCATCCTGGTGCAGATCCTGCATCAGCCGATGCTCGACTCCGACACCACGCCGTCCCGCCGCGAATTTCAGCGCACGCCCGGCCTCAACGGCCCCGCGGTGAGCCGCGCGTGGAGCCACTACCTGGGCCACGCGGCGGCCAGTGGTCAAGACGTCCCCGCGCACCGGGCCAACCTGGAGGGCCTGCCGCCGACGTTCATCAGTTGCTCCGAGATCGACCCATGCCGCGACGAGGCCATCGGCTACGCCAACCGGCTCCTACACGCTTACGTTCACACCGAATTGCACGTCATCGCAGCGACATTCAACGGTTTTGATTCGTTGGTTCCCGATTGGATTGTCTCCCAGGAAATCCGGGCGCTGCACGCCCAGACGCTGCGCCGTGTCTTCGCGATGTAGGCGGCTAGATCGGGGTGAACTTGGTGATGAGCCAGTTGCCGCCGACCCGGCTCATGCGCACCAGCACGCTGCTGACCGCCACCGACGGCTGGGGGCTGTCCTTGGTCGACGTGACCTGATCGACGAACACCAGCACGACGGCCGAGTCCGGGTGTAGCTCCGATACGGCGGCGCCCGTGACCTTCGCCGTGGTTTTCATCGACTTCTGCTTGGCCATCGGGGCCACGGTCTGCTGACTGAATTGGTCGTAGTAGGACAAGAAGTCGCCGGTGAGGTGCTTCCTGGCGGCGGCGAAGTCCTTGTCGAGGGTGTCGTAGGAGTACGACAGCAACGCCACCGTCGCGTCGGACCCGGCGCGGGCCACCGTTCGGGCGACGTCGGTATCGGTCTGTTGGTCGGGCCGGTACTGCTTGAAGTACAGCCACGTCGCCACACCGCCGGAAATCAGCAGCAGGACAATCAGAACCGCCGCAATGACCTTGCGCAGGCCGGGCGGCAGGCCACGGCGCCGACGTTCGCTCGGCTCCGGGGACTCCTCCTCCTCGTCGGCGTCGGGTTCCGCCGTGTCTCCGGCGGCGTCCTCTTCGGCTTCGGGGTCGACGTCGGCGTCCACGCCGTATTCGGGCTCGGGTTCCGGTGCAGCCGAATCCATTTCGCGCACGTCTTCGGTCACGGTACGTACTCAACTTTCGACATCTTGTACTGCCCGCCGACCTTGGCGACCGTCACCCGCAGCCGCCAGACCAAAGGTGGCACGTCCTTTCCGGGTGGGGAATTGGTGACCTGCGAAGTCGCCGAGACCAACACCACCGCGGAGTTGCCGTTGATGGACTCGAGGGCGGCGGCGTTCACCGTCCCCTCGGTGACCGCTTTCGATTGCGTGACCAACGAGATGAAGTCGTTGGCCCGCTGCTGGAAGTCGTCTTTGAACTGGCCGGTGGAGCCGTCGATCACGCGCTGGATGTCTTCTCTGGCCTTGCTGTAGTCGAGGGAGATCATGTTGGTGACGCCCTGTTTGGCCCCCGCGATGAACTCCGCTTCCCGCTGTTGGTTTTCGGTGGCTTCGCGGTGTTGGAGCACCATGTATGCGCTCACAGCCACGAAAGCGCAGATGGCGATGACCGTGGCCACCGCGGCGAGCGCTGGCAACCGCCGTCGCCAGGCCGCTTGCTCTGTGACCGGCTCCTCGTACTCCTCGTACTCCTCGTCGTAGTCCTCGTCGTAATCCTCGTCGTCCCCGTACGCATCGTCGGTCTCGGGCCGGCCGAGGGCCTCACGCCGCAGGCGCGCGGCGGCGGCGCGGGCCTTCGCCGCGGCGGCCATCGCCTCGGCCGCGGCGGCCTCCGCTGCCTGGGCCTCTTCGAGCAACGCCTTCGCGTCGGGGTCCGGGTCAGCCATCGCGGTTACCGCTCGTCACGACCATTATCGATTGAACTCCGGTATCTCTTACGGTATTGCTCATTGCTAACATCAGAATCTCCAGCGAACTCCGACGAGAACCGACCAGGCGGATGATCAACCACCCACACTTTCTGCTGAATCCTCCCGCATCATGACCGCCGTCGACTCTCCGGAAAAGATACTCTTCGCTTCCACAACCCAGGCCTTTCTGCAAAAAGAAGCGCCGCTGCGTCGCGTCCGGGAACTGCATGCGGCCGGCGAGTCGTTCGACCCGGCGTGGTGGCGCCGCGCCGCGGAACTCGGCTGGACCGCGCTGCTGGTGCCCGAGGAGTTGGGCGGCGGCAGCGTCTCGGGCAGTGGTCTCGAGGACCTCGCCATGGTCGCCGAACAACTCGGCAAGACGGTGGCGCCGGGACCGCTGTATCCGGTCAGTGTCGTGCTCGCGGCGCTCGCCGAGTGCGCCGATCCGCAGGCGCACGCCGACACCATCGAGTCGCTGATGTCGGGTGAAACCGTGGCGTCGTGGGCGGTGAGCGAGCCGGGGCGGGGCTGGGCGCCGCTGGATCCCTCGGTGACGGCCACCCCGACGGACGCCGGCTTCCGCATCGACGGCACCAAAGACCGCGTGGAGGCCGGCGCCCAAAGTGCGGTGCTGCTGGTCGTGGCGCGCTGCGGTGGCGGGGTTCGGCAGTTCCTGGTCCCGACGGACGCACCGGGCGTCCGCATCGAGCCCCAGCAGTCGGTCGACTTGGTCAAGCAATACGCGCGGGTGCGCTTCGACGGCGTGGTGGTGGGGCCGTCCGCGGCGGTCGGCAGCGCGACCGAGACCGCCGCCCTCATCGAGCGGCAGAGCCAGATCGCCCAGGTGCTGCAGTGCGCCGAGGTGGTCGGCATCCTGCAAACGGTGTTCGACTTCACCGCTCAATGGGCGCTGGACCGGCACACGTTCGGCCGCCCGCTGGCGTCCTACCAAGTCCTCAAGCACGGATTCGCCGACATGAAGCTGTGGCTGGAAGCCTGTCGCGCCACCACCGCCGCCGCCGTGTCCGACGTCGCCGCCCGTTCGCGGGGCGCGGGCTTGTCGGCCAGCATCGCCAAGTCCTACGTCGGTGAGATGGCCGTGCGGGTCGTCCAGGCGTGCGTGCAGATGCACGGTGGCATCGGCGTGACGTGGGAACACGACCTGCACCTGTACCTGAGGCGAGTCACGTTGTACCGCTCCATGTTCGGCACGCCCGAGGAACACAACCTGAGGGTGTACGACTCGGAGAAGGCGGCCCGATCGATGACGAACGCCGGATGACGAGCACCGAATCCGTCGCCGAGTTCGCCGCGCGGGCCCGAGAGTGGTTGGCGGACAACATGCCCGCCATCGATCCCGAGCATCCACCGCCGGTCCCGCGCGACGACGAGCGATCGTGGCAGCGCGCCCGCGAACTGCAAAAGCGGCTCTACGAAGGCGGATTCGCCGGCATCTGCTTCCCCCGCGAGTACGGCGGCCTGGGCCTGGCTTACGAATACCAGAAGGCGTTCGATTTCGAGTCCTTCGGCTACGAGATGCCGTTGATTCTCAACACCCCCACGTTCACCATCTGCTGCGCCACCCTGCTCGACACCGGCACCGAGGAGCAGAAGAAGCGACACATCGCCGCCGCCCTGCGCGGCGACGAGGTGCTGGTGCAGCTGTTGAGCGAGCCCAGCGGCGGGTCGGATCTGGCCGGTGTGATCACCCGGGCCGAACGCCGCGGCGATCGCTGGGTGATCAACGGCGCGAAGACGTGGAGCACCAGCGCGTTCGCCGCCGATTACGGACTATGCCTGGCGCGCACCGACTGGGATGTGCCCAAGCACGAAGGCCTGACCATGTTCCTGGTGCCCATCGCGCATCCGGGAATCACGTTGCGGCGCATCACCATGCTCAGCGGTTCGACGGAGTTCTGCGAGGAGTTCCTGGACGGCGTGGACGTGGGAGACGACGCCGTCGTCGGCGAGGTCAACGGCGGCTGGGCGGTGGCCTCGCGGCAGCTGTATCACGAGCGCCGGGCGGTCGGGCAGGGTTCGGAGTTCTCCAGCGGCAGCGGCAGCGAGGGCGGATCCTCCAAGCCCGTCGACTACGTGGCCCTGGCCGAGAAGACGGGCCGGGCCGACGACGAACGGGTCCACGAGATGGCCGGCCGGGTCCTCGTGCACCGCGCCGTGGCCGAGCAACTGATCGACCACGTGTACCGCAACGTCCGGGACGGCGTGCTGCCCCCCGCCGCCGGGACGCTCATCAGGCTCTTTCATTCCGAGACGGTGACCCTGGACATGGACACCGCGCTCACGATCGCCGGAAGTTCCGGCGTCGTAGGGGAATTCGGCGAGGGCTTAGAGGCCGGGCTGCGCTATCTGTCGCGGCAGAACGTCGCCATCGGTGGCGGCACCACCGAGATGGCCCGAAACGTCATCGGCGAGCGCGTGCTGGGCTTTCCGCGCGAATACGCCGCCGATCGCGGGGTGCCGTTCAGTCAGGTGCGCCACGGTCAAGACTGGGATCGCCGCTGACAAAGGGCATTTGGACCAGCGACAAGACGTGATGTGCCGCGCTGCCGGGAGGGGCTACCAGCACGAAGGCGCCCCCCTGCGTCTGCGCACGGTCGCGGGCGGCGGCCAGCGCACTGACCCCGGCTGATCCGAGATGGGTGACTCCACTTAGGTCGATCGTCAAAGACCCTATGCCGGAGCGACTTTCGACCGCGATCTGGCGGTCCAGCGTGGACGCGGTGGTGGTGTCGACGTCGCCGCTGACGACGATGCGGCCGGCGTTGCGGACCAGGGAGACGAATTCGGAGTCGACGGGTCGCCGGCGGGGTGAGCGGTTGACGGTCGCGTCGGTGATGAAGTTGGCCGGTCGCGACAGCGAGTGTGTGATGCTGGCCGTCGTGCCGCCGTCGTCGTGCGTGAGCTGCGCATGGGACACCAGGGCCTCGGCCATCGCGAGTCCGCGCCCGCGACCCCCTTCGCCCTCGCGGTAGTCCTTCCACCGCCCATGATCGATCACCGAGACGTGTAGGTTTCCGTCATCGGCCAGCGCGGCTTCGACAACGACACCGTCGGGCACCTCGGCTGCGTACCCGTGTTCTACCGCGTTTTCGACGAATTCGGAGACCGCGTGCACCACGTCGCAGACGTCGTCGCCGTCGGCCCCGATCTCCGAGAGCCACTCACGAAGCCGCGTGCGGGCCGCGCGCGCCGCGTGGATCGTCGCGTCCAGCGTGATGTGCAGCGGTGGTGGGGGCGTGCGCCGTTGCGCCGCGAGCAGCGTGACGTCGTCCTGGTAGCCGGTCGACCGCAGCAGCAATTCCAGTGTCTCCGAACAAAGCCGGTCGATCGGACGCCCCGGCGCATCAATGACGAAGCCGCCGCTACCGCCGGCGATGTGCGCGGCCAGCTCGGCGAATTCCGCGGTGCTCGAGCCCAGCGGCCTGCCCGGGCGCTCGATCAGGCCGTCGGAATACAGCAGCACCGACTCGCCGACCTCGAGCACCTCGGTGCGCACCGGAAATCCGGTGCCGCTGCCCAAAGGTCCCGCGCCCGACGGTTCCGCGTACCGCGAGTTGGCGCCGGCACTCACCAATAGCGGTGGCGGGTGTCCCGCCGTGCAGTATTGGAATTCGCCCGTCGCGAGGTCGAGCGAACCGACGCACAGTGTGGCGGACTTGGAACCCGGCACGTGTTCATGGAAGCGATCGAGCTGCTCGAGCGCCTCGATGATGCTGTGCCCCAGCGAAATCTGCATCCGCAGGGCGGTGCGCAATTGCGACATCACCGCGGCCGCCTCGACGCCATGGCCGACGACGTCGCCGACGACGAGGACCAGCCGGTCCCCGAGGGCGATCACGTCGAACCAGTCGCCCCCGGCGGCGGTGTCTTCCGCGGCGACGAGATATTCCGCGGCGATGTCGGCGCCGGGAACGACGGGCACCGACGGAGCCAGTAGCGCCTGTTGCATGACGATGGCCGAATCGCGCACGTTGTGGTAGCGCTCGGAGAGCTCCGCTATGCGCGCCTCGGCGGCCTGTCGCGCCCGCACGCGCTCGGTGACGTCATCGAAGATGATCTGGACGCCCTCGACGGACCCGTCGTCCCCGCGGCGCGGTGTGACCACGAAGTCGAAGTACCGTTCCTGGATGCCGGATCCGTCATAGTCGGCTTGCAGCCGCCACTCTCTCCCGGATTGCGGTTCGCCCGTTTCGTACACCCGGTCGAACATCTGGTAGATCTGCTGGCTCTCCAACTCGGGAAAGACCTCGACCGCAAGCTTTCCAATCGGGTTACCCGTCGGATTGAACGCGCGGTAGGCCGCGTTGACCGACACAAACCGGTGGTCCGGCCCCTTCAGGCCGACCAGCATCGCGGGGACATTCTCGAAGATGCGGCGAACATCTTCGGCCGCACCAACGGTCTCGTCCCAGTCCTTTTCGGCGACCAATCGGCCGTCCCTCCTCGAGCGCGGCTTTTGCACACGCAGGTAATCAGATTATCAACGGGGCGTCGGGCGGGGGATGCATCAGTTTGCTAACAACCATTCCGTCCGATCGCGGACGTGTCGCCCGGCGGGGCTCGCCTCGCAGCGCTGTGCGCCGAGTCGCAGCACAGGGGTCGCTCGCGAATGCGTCGAGGGTGACCCACGTGGCCAACGGTAGCAAAGTATTCGTTGTAGAAATAGTTGCATAAGCGTATCGTCGGACGGGACTGCTGGTGTGCGGACAGGTAGTTTCGCTCGTGGCGGCGCGCCGAATCGATGGATTGTCGCCACTTGGTGAGACGTCTCCCGCGCGCCCTGCGGCGGTGCCTGTACGGATGTCCAGGCGGGCCGCAGCAGCCGGTGCCCGGGCTGCTGCCGGTCTGCGACGGACAGCGCGCTGTTGCCTCAAAATAGTTGTGCAGCAGGGAGAGTCGTATCGTCGCCGTGAACTGACGCGGATCGTCCGCGACAACAATATCGGATCGACTGAACGGGAGAGTCACGGATGACAGCGCTCGATTTTCCCGCGTGGCTGCGCATCGAGCACTGGCTCAACGTGCTGTTCTTGACGTTGCTCATCCGCAGCGGCATCGAAATCCTCTCCACCCACCCCAAGTTGTACTGGCACGACGACAGCAAACCCGGAACGGAGTGGGCGCGGTTCACGCGCAAAGAGCTGCCGCGCGACAGGCTCTACGACACCCTCGACGAAGAAGAGGACTACCACCCACTGATTTCCCTGCCGGGTCACGCGAAGCTCGGGATGGGCCGGCATTGGCACTTCGTTTCGGTTATTGGCTGGATCCTGGTGGGGCTTTCGTATTACGTCCTGCTGTTCGCGACGGGCCAGTGGCACCGGTACTGGCCGTATTCCTGGTCGATCTTTCCCGAAGCGTGGAACGACATCGTCACGTACATGACGTTCAACCTCCCGCCCGTCCTGCCGGGTCAGCCCCTCGACGCCATCCAGAAGCTGACCTATGCGGGCGTCGTGTTCCTCCTCGCGCCGTTCCAGATCCTGACCGGCGCCGCGCAGTCCCCCGCCATCGAGGCGCGGTTCCCCTGGTACGTGCGAATGTGGGGCGGACGCCAATGGGCGCGCAGCCTGCATTTCCTCGGCCTGGCCGCATTTCTCGTGTTCATCGTCATCCACCTGTCGATGATTTTCTTCTGGGGCTGGGGCAAATTGACCGCGTTGATGATCTTCGGGTCCATCCACAACGTGTATTGGGCGACGGCCCTGTCCTTCGTGATCATCGGGGCGATCGTTGCCGTGCACTATGCGGCGACCCGCTGGAGCCATCGCAGTCCGCGCTCGGTGCAGCGCGTGCTCGGGGCGGTGACGAGCGGTGCCCGGCACCTGCTGTTGCGGCCCCTGAACTCGCGGCAGGACTACCCGGCGCACAAGATTTCCGAGCAGCACCGCATTAACGGCAAGCCGCCGACCAGCGTCGACTACAAGGTGATGGCCGTCCACAACTTCGCCGACTGGCGCTTGCGGGTGGGGGGCCTGGTCGAGAATCCGGTGATTCTTGACTTGCCCGCGTTGCGGTCGCTCGCCGAGCCGGAAACGCAGCGGGTGATGCACAACTGCGTGCAGGGCTGGACCAGCATCGGCGAATGGCGGGGGCTGCACCTGCGCCACCTGGTTGAACTGGTGCGGCCGCTGCCCGACGCGAAATACGTCTGCTTCCTCAGCATGCAAGACAACAGCACCGACGAACCCTCCTCGCACGGCGGCGGCCAGTTCTACGAAGTCATCGATCTCGAACTCGCCGGCAAGCCGCAGACGCTGCTGGCCTATGACATGAACGGCGTGCCGCTACCGATCAAGCACGGCGCGCCGCTGCGGTTGCGGGTGGAGACCCAGGTGGGGTTCAAGATGACGAAATGGACCAATCAGATCGAGTTCGTCAAGGATTACGCCGGCATCGGCTTCGGAACGGGCGGGTGGCGCGAGGATCGCGTCTTCTACGACAAGGACGTGGAGATCTGAAATGGCCGCACCGACAACGGAACAACTAGAGACGCGCCCGGAGTTGATCGGCCTGGATCATGCGGCTCGTCAACGGGTGCTGGAGCAGATCGCCGCGAAGGGCGGACACTGCGAGGCCTGCGGGGAAAACGATTTCGCCGTCGGCGACGCGATGTGTATGGGGTTCCTTTTCCTCGACGAGGACGCCGATGCCTACATGGTGGCGTTGACGTGTCGCAATCCCGAGTGCCCCAAGCCGCGTACCGGACTAAGGTTGCGCGCCGACGAATTCCTTTCGGAGGAACAAGCCGCTGTTGGCTTCTCGCGCCGCTCCTCGATCGCGTGACAACGAATTCAGCGCGCCAACAGGCGCCGCCGCTTTGCGGCGGGTTTCTTCTGGCGGTGCCGGCCGTTCGCGCGGGTGTCCGGGCAACCCGCCAGGTCGGGGTGAGTGAGTTTGAATCTCTCGATCAGTGGCGATAATTCGCGCAGTCCGTCGCACAACGATTGGAACCGGTGCTCGTCGCAGTCGGTAAGCGCGCCAGTCGCACTGTAGTGCGCGATGCGTGGCAGCCGGCCGGCAAGCGCCGTGCCCCACCGGACGCTCAGGTCGTAGACGTCTTCGTCGTCGAGGATGTTTCCCGTGCCGTCCCGGTCGCCGAGCTCTTTGAGTCTTTCCATCTGCTCGGTGATGAATGCGACGTCATCGTCGATGTTGACTGGCTCACGCTGCTCCGGTGACGTGGTCATCTGTTATCCATCCTTGCGCGCCGCTCACTGTCCTGTTTCGCTGGCGATTACCCAGGTCGGGTCGTGTTACACATGGCGGGAACTGTGACGCCTTGACGGGCACGCGGCGTATTGCCGCTTCGGCGCATTGGTGAACGTCGGGCGATTTCTCCGCAGCATTTTCCCAGCGATCCTTGCGAAGTTTCGCAAGTTTATCGGAGGGCGGCGCGGGAAGTCGTAGCCCTAGGAACCAGTCACCAGTTGACCGAAGCCGTGCCGAAAGCGACCAGCGGGCAGCGATTCCTGCGGCTGCGATCACGGCGGGTCCCGCGAGGAGGTGCGCGTTGGCAATCGATTTCGGCGCCTTGCCCCCGGAAATTAATTCGGCACGGATGTATACGGGTCCCGGGCCGGGATCCATGCTGGCCGCCGCGGCGGCCTGGGATGACGTGGCCGCACAGTTGTACGCGACGGCCGCGTCTTTTTCGTCGGTGGTTTCGGGGCTCGCCATCGGATGGCGGGGTCCCGCATCGGCGACAATGGCGGCCGCGGCCGCACCCTATGCGGCGTGGATGAACGCCACCGCCGGGCAGGCGGAGCAATCGGCCGGCCAGGCTCGTGCCGCGGCGGCCGCCTTCGAGACGGCATTTGCGGCAACGGTCCCGCCGGCCGCTGTGGTGGCCAATCGCACGCGGTTGCTCGCGCTGATCGCGACAAACTTTTTTGGTCAAAACACCCCGGCGATCATGGCAACTCAGGCCGAGTACGTCGAAATGTGGGCTCAGGACGCGGCCGCGATGTACGGCTACGCCGGCTCGTCGGCGACCGCGTCGCAAATGATGCCGTTCAGCCCGCCGCCCCAGACCACCAACCCAGCCGGCGCGGCGGGCCAGGCGGCCGCGGTCGCGCAGGCCACCGGCACCGGTGCCGGCGCCGGGACCCGGACGCTGCCCCAACTGATGTCCGCGGTGCCACAGTCGCTGCAAACCCTGGCGACGCCGGCTGCGTCCGCGGCGCCCGCGGCGGATCCGCCGTCGCCACTCATGGCGATCGATAGCTTCATCACCGGGCCGCTATCGCCGGCTTCGTTGTTCACCGTTCCCGGAGTTCCCTATCTGCTGGGCATCCAGAGTTATCTGACCCCTCAAGCCGGGGCAAATCTGACCAGGGCGTCTGAAAATTTCGCCAAAGCCGAAGCCAAAGCAGGCGCGAGTGGGAGCGCCGCCCGGATGGTGAGCGCACCGGTGTCCGGGGGCGTTGGCCGCGCGGGCCTCGTCGGCGGACTGTCGGTGCCGCAAGGCTGGGCGTCGGCCGCTCCACAAATCAAGACTGCCGCAATGGTGCTGCCGGACAGCGGTCTGAGCGCCGCTCCCGCGGCGCTCGCGATGGAAGACCAGGGAGGCGGAGGCCTTTTCGGCAGCATGGCCCTGTCCAGCCTCGCTGGACGTGCGGTGGCCGGAAACGGTGGTGGGGCGACCCACTCGGTGGGTATGGGCGGTGCTGCCGCCGGCGGCGAGGCCACGACAGCCAACATCTTCGTGATACCGGAGGCGGCCGAATGAGCTACAGTGCCACGACGTCCCACGCACATCCGGCGAATCAAGGGGTCTAGCAATGGATTACGGAGCCCTACCTCCCGAGATCAATTCTGTGCGTATGTATACCGGCCCGGGGGCGGGTCCGATGCTGACCGCCGCCGAGACGTGGGATGGGCTCGCCGCCGAACTGCACTCGACGGCGGACTCCTATTCCTCGGTGATCTCGGGGCTGACCACCGCGTGGCTGGGTCCCGCGTCGGCGAACATGGCGGCTGCGGCGGCGCCGTACGCGGCATGGCTGACCACCACCGCAACTCAGGCCGAGCAGACCGCCAACCAGGCCCGGGCGGCCGCGGCCGCCTATGAGACCGCGTTTGCGGCCACGGTGCCGCCGGTGGTGATCGAAGCAAACCGTGCCGAGCTGGCCTCGCTGGTGGCGACCAACGTCTTCGGTCAGAACACCGCGGCGATCGCCGCGAACGAAGCTCGCTACGGCAGCATGTGGGCCCGGGACGCCGCCGCGATGTACGGCTACGCCGCCCAGTCGGCAACGGCCTCCGCGATGACGCCGTTCGATTCGCCCGCGCAGAACACGAATCCGGCCGGTACGGCTGGTCAAACTTCCGCGGCTGCGCAGGCCATTGGGGGGTCGACGGGGACGGACACCCAGTCGGCCCTCGCAGCGCTGACGTCTTCGATGCCAAATGCGTTGCAATCCCTCGCGGCTCCGACCGCCGCGGCTCCATCGTCGCCGCTCTCTTCGCTGGCGAGCTTCCTCAGCAGCCTGAATTCGTCACCGTTGGCGAAGATCGCCGCGAATGTCGAACTGATACCGAAAGCCATTCTCCCGGCCAATGACGTGTTGATCAGTACCATCATGGGCTTGGTGATCGGCGCCCGAAGACTGGGCGACATGACGGTCGCGATCAAGGCGGCGGCGAGCAGTGCGTCGGCAGGACTGGCGTCCGGCGCCGGGTCGGCGGTGTCGGCGAGCGTGGGCCAGGCCGGATTGATCGGCGGATTGGCGGTGCCGCCGAGCTGGGCAACGGCCACCCCGGCGATCAGGACGGTCGCCGAGGTGTTGTCGGGGACGTCGGAGGGTGCGGTGCCCGCAGCGACGGTGAGCCAGGGAACCTTCTTCAGCGGAATGGCTTTGGCGGGCATGGCCGGCGCCGCCCTCGGTGCGGCACTTCCACGAACCGGACCCGGCTCCAGGCCGCCCAAGGGGCGCGGCGGCGGCGACAAAGACCGCACAGATCTCAAAGACGGCGGTTCCCCGGAGAATCTGCAACGCGTCGTGGCGGACATGGCGGAGAACCCGGACGCCGTGCAGCATTGGCACACCGATCCCGACCACCTCGACGGTTTGCTGGCGGAATTGCGGAAGAAGCCCGGCATCCACGCGGTGCACGTGAAGGGCGGTAAGGGCACGGTTGCGCTACCGCGGTCGGAGTCGGTTTAGCGCCGCAACGAAGGCAATGGAGGAACGCGGCCCATCACGATTCATCCCGCGTAGTGCCCGACGAGCCAATCGCTCTGATCGCCTGTGGAATCCGCATCAGACCTGCGACGGCGACGATCAGCCACACCACCATCGCGATCCAGAAAAAAACCAGTGCAACGGTTTGCAGCGATCGCGCCTGGATCTCGTCGGCCATCCGGTAGGTGGCGACCGAATACATGCCGAGCGGGAAAACCAGCGTCCACCACGCGCCCGTGAATCGCAACAGCCTCGGTCGCTCTTCGACGCGGTGCAGCCCGAAGTAAATCAAGGGAGGTATCCAAAGGGATGCCACCACCCAGGCCCCCACCGTGACGGCATGCACGCTCGATGCGAGCCCGCCGCGGGCCTGCTGGTGGATATTGTGGCCGGCCACGACTGCGATGGCCAGGGAACCCATCAGGATCCAGGTGTCGGGTTCGAATCCATCGCGGTCGAGGCGCTCGGCGGTTGCGCGCCACACCATCAGCGCCGCCAGCACGGCATAGATGGCCAATGCCAAGACCCAGATCGCGGCCGCTGCGATAAGCCATTGGTGGAGGCCGGTATTGGCCGCCAGCTGGGCCGCCACGATCGCCAATCCCGATGTGGCGACGCTCGCGAGCAGCCACGCGCCGTGGACTTCGTCGCGCAGCTCAGTCAATCCGCTCTTTGACAGGTTGCGGACACTGGTTGGCGCAAGGACCAGCCAGGCCAGGCCCGCGATTGAGCCAAGCACCGGAAGCATGAGCGGATGACCGGATGCGATTCGGTTACACAGGACCGCGCACGCGGCGACAAATGTGAACAGTGCCATGGTGACCTGGGGGTCCTTCATGTCCCATGGCACGACCCGTCGCTTGGTGACCGTGACGATCACCGCGATGACGACAAGGACGATCAACGCCAGCGAGGCAACGATGCCGAGCGCGACGCTGACCCGGTGGTAGTGATGATTCTTGGCGGCGACCGACAAGATGCCGGTGGCCATCACCGCCGCAAACGAGTCCGGCGAAATCTCAAGCGAATTGCTGCTCAATGTCGGCCCTTGGACGTTTTACCTCAACCCGGATCAGATACCCGAAATATCGACGCCAAACCTCCAAATCACCTGTTCCGCATCGCCGCAGCCCACTGGACCGGGTGTCGAGCTTGTGCTATGAATAATTCAAAGATCGATCTGTCTTCAGATGCCAGGGCAGGTACACGTCGCGGCTTCGACACCGCGTGATCCGGAGTGTTGCCTTGGCAGAGTTACGACTTTTCTTCCTTCCTTCCGTGGCTGCGGAGGGTCAGTGCGTGACGTCGCGCGTGGACTCCCTGACGCGCCGGCCCGTTCGGCAGCACAGGCCGTGGCGCAGTCGAGGCTCCTAGCGATTCAACGTGGTTGCGGCGAGGCTCAGGCGAAGATCCTGGTGCCGAGCGCAATTCAGCGGTCGCTATCTCCCCGCACAACGGATCCAAGGAAGTGAGACGGCTATGCATTGGACTGATGTCGTCGAGTTCGAGAGAAAATTGTCGCTGTTGCCGGGCCAACGGTTCGCGGTCGTCAACGGGCCCCCCGATTATGCGCCGGTTGGCTTTCCGATCACCGATGGGCCAGAGCCCGATTCGGCCGGCGCGGTCATCGGGTTTGCGGCGTGCCGCGGGGACTTGGGCCTACTCGAGGCGGTTTATGCTGCCGCGCGGGAAGCTCGGGTGGCTTGGGTGACCTACCCGAAGCCGGGCCGCATGGCAACCGACTTGCACCGAGACTGGTTGGCCCGAACCGTCCGCCAATACGGCGTTGAGGCGGTCACGCACGTCTCGATCGACGAGATTTGGTCGGCCTTGCTGCTGCGACCGGCTCCGGCCGATTTCAGCGCCGCAGATCTTGACGACGCCTGGCCCGGTAGCTCTCGCGGTGGGTGATGGGGGGTCACTGTGTTGGTAAGACCCACCGAAGAATTGCGCTCCTCGTATGGAGCGCAGGTCGCCGGGCTGAATGCCCAGCTGGCTGAAATGTGCGAAATGGCCGGCCGCGCGTTGGGTTTCGCCACGCAACCATTGGTGCTGGTCGACCTCGCCTGGCGCAACGGGTGGTTGTGACTCATCGCGCCATCGTGGCGACGAGCGTGCACGCAAAAAGAACGGCGTTGTTGCCGGCCTGGCGCACGCGGCTAGGTGGTCGGAACAATCATGTCGGCGTGCGGTTGGCGGGTTACGCCGAGGCTGTACGCGACCTCGCTTGCGGCACGGTGTCCGGATTCGACGGCGCCATCCATGTAGCCGGTCCAACGTCGCGCCGTCTCGGTGCCGGACCAGTGCAGCGGTCCGATGGGTGCGCGCAGGGCGGCGCCGAACCGGGCAAGCGTCGAGGGCGCGGTGAAAGCGCCATAGCATCCACCGGTGTATTCCTCGGCGACCCAGTCGTGTTCGATGTAATCGATCGGCTCTGCGGCCTTGGGCCCAAAGAAAGCAACCAGGTCGTCGACCACTTGCCGTCGGTGCTCCCGCCGGGAAATGCGGCTGGCGCCGTCGGCGTGCCGTCCTTCGCGGAAGGCGACGAGGACGCCAGGGCGTCCCTGCATCGGAGTGTTGTCGAAGACCGAGCTCACCGCGCGCCAATCACTGTTGGCCTGACCGCTGAAACCGGCTCGGCGCCAGAACGGTTCGTCGTAGATAACGTTCGTCTTCAGCACGTGTCCCATCGGCATGCGTTGGGTCAGTTGCGCCCGCTCCGGCGGTAAGGGCGGGGTGTAATGTATCCGCCCGCTCAGCATCGGCGGCACCGCAATGATGGCTCGGCGCGCCGAAATCACGCCCAAATCCGAAGTTTTCGCGCGGACGGCACCCTCGTGCCAACTCACGTTGGTTACCGGGCAACCCAACCGGACGGCATCGCCGAGCTTTTCGGCGAGTCGGATGGCGATCAGTTGCGAGCCGCCGGCGATCCGGTCTTGCTGGGCACCCCCTTCGGTGTTGATCAGCATTGCCGCTCCGCCGGCGGCAGCGACATAAGAACATGCCCAGAAGGCCGAAATATCCTCGGGCTCGGCGGCAAAAATGGTTTCGGTGATGAGCCGCATGCAGTTGCGTCCCTGCCGCGTGCGTACATGTCGGTTGATCCAGGAAGCGAACGTCTGCTTGTCGAGTGCGGCCATGCGCGGGTTCGCCGTCGTATCGAATGGCGCCAATTGGCGTGCCGTACGGTCAAGGCGCCACAGCGCGTAGCCGATGTCGCCCAAAAGTGCGGGGCTCAGCCGCGGGAAGCGTCCGCTGTAGTGGACGATCCGACCACCGAGGTCGAGCAGGTGGCGCCCGTGGTGATAAGTGGGAAAGAGCGAAAGCCCAGCTCCCCGACGAGCTCGCGAACTCGCAGCTGTCCGGGAGCCACCCATTGACCTCCGACCTCGATCGCTCCGCCCCCCGGGAGCGTTGCGTTGAGCAGGCGGCCGCCGACGCGGTCGCGAGCTTCCAGCACTACCACCCGTTGGCCGCAGCCAAGAAGATGACGGGCGGCCGTCAGGCCGGCAAGCCCCGCACCCACGATCACCACGTCGACATCGTTCGTCATCGTCCTCCCTCCGGCCCGTCAAAGGCGTCGATGAATCCCGGCTCAGTGCCGAACCCCTTGTGCAGTCAACCGAATGCCCGAATGCCGCCGGGAGAAACGCCTCAGCCTTCCTCGCGTGCCGGTTCAACACGGCCTGGGTGATCAGATCCGATAAGCGAACCATCGGCCACCAAGCGAATTGTCAATTGGCCCATTTGGTGGCGTGGCATTCGAAAGTTTATGCGAGACAGAAGTGTTGATGACTTTAATTGCGGCGGAAGGCCCTTCGGGATCGTGAGCCCACCGCGAAGGTGTGTTTTGATGATTGACGGGTGGGTAGGAGTCGCCTTGAATCGTTACTGGGAATGAGGGAAGGGTTCTCAAAGATGATGGCTCCGTTGGCTACCGGAAATAGTCTCCCCAATGTGGTCGTCACCGGTATTGCGATGACGACCGCGCTCGCCGCTGACACCGAGACGGCATGGAGGTTGCTGCTCGATTGTCAAAGTGGCATCCGTGAGCTCGATGACCCGTTCGTCGAGGAGTTCGGGCTCCCGGTTCGCATCGGCGGCCACCTGCGGGAGGAGTTCGACGGCCAGCTGACGCCAGTGGAGCTGCGCCGCATGGGCTACCTGCAGAGGATGTCCACAGTCCTGAGCCGCCGGGCGTGGGAGAACGCCGGGTCGCCCGAGGTCGACCCTGACCGGCTGCTGGTGTCCGTCGGCACCGGTCTGGGCTCGGCAGAGGAAATGGTATTCAGCTACGACGACATGCGCGCTCGTGGGGGCCGCGCGGTCTCACCGCTGGGCGTGCAGAAGTACATGCCCAACGGCGCCGCCGCGGCGATCGCCCTGGATCGGCATGCGAAGGCGGGGGTGTTCACCACGGTGTCGGCGTGCGCGTCGGGTTCGGAGGGCATCGCCCAGGCGTGGCGCAACATCGTGTTCGGCGAGGCCGACATCGCCATCTGCGGCGGCGTGGAGACCAAGATCGAGGCCGTGCCGATCGCCGCGTTCGCGAAAATGCGCATCGTGATGTCCACCAAGAACGACGACCCGGAGGGCGCCTGCCGCCCCTTCGACCGCGACCGCGACGGCTTCGTGTTCGGCGAGGCCGGCGCGCTGATGGTGATCGAGACCGAGGAGCACGCCAAGGCCCGCGGCGCCCCGATCCTGGCTCGCTTGATGGGGGCCAGCATCACCTCCGACGGCTACCACATGGTGGCCCCGAATCCCAACGGCGAGCGGGCCGCGCACGCGATGACCCGCGCCATCCAGCTGGCGGGTTTGGCGCCGGGCGACATCGACCACGTCAACGCGCATGCCACCGGCACGTCGGTGGGCGATCTGGCGGAGGCCAAGGCCATCAACAACGCGCTGGGACCGCACGGCGGCAACGCGGCGGTGTATGCCCCCAAGGCCGCGCTGGGTCACTCGGTGGGCGCGGTCGGCGCGGTGGAGTCGATCCTGACCGTGTTGGCGCTGCGCGACCAGGTGGTTCCGCCGACCCTGAACCTGGAGAACCTCGATCCGGAGATCGATTTGGACGTGGTGGCGGGCAAGCCGCGCCCGGGCGACTACAAGTACGCGATCAACAACTCGTTCGGGTTCGGCGGCCACAACGTCGCCATCGTATTCGGACGGTATTAGTCGACCAGCGCGTCGTAGCTGTCGGGCCGGCGCAGGTCCAACAGGGGAAAGGCGTTGAGCCAGTCCCGCCTTTGGTCCAGATCGAGGTCGGCGATCAGAAGCGCCTCTTCGTTGCGTGGCGCGCGAAGGAGAAGCCTGCCATAGGGATCGGAGATGAACGACGATCCGTAGAAGTTGATCGTGCCCTCGTCGCCGGTGCGGTTGGGCACCACCATGAACAGCCCGTTGGCGATACCGTTGCCCACGATGACCTTTCGCCAACGGGGTTCGCTGTCGAATTGCGGAAACGACGGTTCGGAGCCGATCGCGCTGGGATAGACGACGATCTCGGCGCCACGAAGCGAGTATGTCCGGGCCACTTCGGGAAACCATTGATCCCAGCACGTTGGCAGCCCCAACCGGGCACCGAGGCCCGACGGCTCATGCACCGGATAGGGGTCGCCGTCTAGGGGACCCGGCCGGAAATAACCGCGCTCGCGGTAACCCTCAGAGTTGGGAACGTGCATCTTGCGCACCCGCGCCACCAGCTCGCCGTCGGGAGATACCAAAATTGCGGCGTTATAGCCGAGCCCGTCGTTACGGCCCCGCTCCGGTGCCGCTTTCTCATACAGCGAGGCGTGCACGAAAACCCGGTTGGCCCGGGCGCTTTCAGCAGCGAAGGCGAACGTGGGCCCGCTGCGAAGGTCTTCCGCTCCGGCAGCGGGAGTGGAGGGGGGCGACGTGTCGCCGGGATACCGGCTCAGCGTCAGCTCGGGCAGAAAAACGGCGCGCGCCCCAGCGGCGGCGGCCCTGGCGATTGCATCGCCGAGGACGCTGGTGAGCTCCGTACGGTCCGGGCGCCACCGATGCTGAACCACACCGATCCGCAGCGGTGGGCGGCGGGAGGTTTCGGTACGCGTCGGCGATTCCGGCGCGTCCGCGGTGAGCGTGATCATCAGGCCTGACTACCCATGGGCGGCGCGTGCAATCGGGAAGCCCGACCGATTACCTCCATCGTTCGTGGGTACGACTTCTTGGGTCCGGCACCGAGAGAGCACACGCGAGGAAAGATCAGATGAGCAATCCGAATGCGACCGTTCAAGAACTGCGCAACCTCTTCGAAAGAGAGCCGGGGCTCGCGCAAGCCCTGGAGCGATCGCTGGTCCAGGCCCGCAAATCGGCCGAGGCCGAATTGCGGCCGGAGTTGTTCGAGGCGCTCGAGTGGCCCATCGACATCGATCAATACGCGGACTACATCAAGCGCTTCATCCGGTGGGTGCCCCGCCAGTCCGACGCAAAGGCATGGCAGGAGCTGGAGCCGGAGGAAAGACAGGCCAAGGAGGTCAGCGACCGGACCGCGCACTTCTTCTTCTTGGTCGATCAAGAGGTCGAAGGTGGTGCGCCGCAGGACTCGGTGGCTTTTCGCGGTTGGATGACGGATTTCTCGCGCCGGTGGGGCAGCTTCTTGGACACTACGGCGTCGTTCAGCCAGGAAACCCTGCAATCCTTCATCGATTACGCGCCGGAGTATCGGGTCCATGAGTCGCTGATCGACGGGAGGCCGAACATGCCCAGCGGTTGGTTGACGTTCAACCAGTTCTTCGGCCGCGAATTGAACGGCGGGCTGCGCCCGATTTCCGAGCCGACTAGCAATCTCGTGGTGACCTCGCCCGCCGATTGCGTTTTTCAACACGCATACGACATCGACGGCGACTCGAACATCCCGCCGGTAACCCTCAAGTCAGTGAAGACCTTTGGCAATGTGAAGCAGCTCCTCGAGGGCAGCGCATACAGCGAAAGCTTCGCGGGCGGGACATTCGTTCATTACATGCTGAAACCCTCGTCATACCACCGGTACCACCTGCCCGTGTCGGGGGAGATCAAGGAGGCCTTCAACGTCAGCGGCCAGGTATTCATGCAGGTGTCCCTCGAGGGTCACGAATTCAAATCCAGCGATAGCGCGACCACCGGCTACGAGTTTTTCCAAAACAGGGGTGTCGTCACGATCGACACGTCGGCGTCCGACTCCGATGACATCGGCGTTGTCGCGGTCATCCCCGTGGGAATGGCGCACGTGTCCTCGGTGATTCTCACCGCAGTCAAAGGCACGCACATGGCCAAGGGCGACGAGTTCGGCTACTTCCAGTTCGGCGGCTCCGACATCATCATCCTTTTTCAGGAGGGCGTCGATCCGCAGATCGACACCGGCGAGCACTATCGGCTCTTCGGCACGCCGGTAGCGCGGGCAAGCTCACAACGTATTGCTAGATAAGTCACAGCGAATCTTTCGGCGGGTGACCGTTTGTGGCGCCCTCGCGCGGGCAGGCGAATAGCCATGGCGCGCTCTCACGACATCGTCGACTGGAACCCGGAAAACGAGGAAGCCTGGGAGTCGGGCAACAAAGCCGTGGCCCAGCGGAACATGATCTGGTCAATCGCGACGGACCATGTCGCATTTGGGGTCTGGTCGCTGTGGTCGGTGCTGGTCCTGTTCATGCCGGAATCGGTTTACGGCTTTTCGGCGAGCGACAAGTTCCTGCTGGTGGCGGTCAACACGCTGGTGGGTGCGCTGATGCGCATTCCCTACACGGCGGCAATAGGCATTTTCGGCGGCCGCAATTTCACGGTGGTCTCGACCGCCGTGCTGTTGATCCCCGCAGGCGGCACGATCGCGCTGTTGGCGAATCCCGGCCTGCCGCTGTGGCCATACCTGGTGTGTGCGGCGCTGACCGGATTGGGCGGCGGCAATTTCTCCGCGTCGATGACCAATGTGAACGCCTTTTACCCGCAGCGGCTCAAGGGCTGGGCTCTGGGCCTCAACGCCGGCGGCGGCAACATCGGCGTGCCGGCGATCCAGCTGGTCGGCCTGCTGGTGATTGCGGTGGCGGGTCACCGGCAGCCGTACTGGGTGTCCGGGCTCTACATGGTGCTGCTGACGATCACCAGCATCGGTGCTTTTGTGTACATGGACAACATCAAGGAGTATCGAGTCAATTTCGCCGCCATGCGGAAGATGATCGGACAGTCGGACTCCTGGTTGCTCTCACTGCTCTATGTGGGCACGTTCGGTTCCTTCATCGGGTTCGCGTTCGCGCTTAGCCAGGTGCTCCACATGAAGTTCACCGAAGCCGGGCAGAGCTCGGCGCAGGCATCGCTGCACGCCGCCCAAATCGCCTTTGTGGGGCCTCTTTTGGGCTCGCTGGCCCGCATCTTCGGTGGCAAACTGGCCGACCGTGTCGGCGGCGGCCGGGTGACGCTCGCCGTCTTCGGCGGCATGATCCTCGCCGCCGGATTGCTCGTGTTTGCCAGCACCCTCGAGGACAACAACGGCGGCCGTTTCACCACCACGTCGATCATCACCTACATCGTCGGTTTCGTCTTCCTGTTCCTTTTCGCCGGGGCGGGCAACGGATCGATCTACAAGATGATCCCTTCGGTGTTCGAGGCACGTAGCCGATCGCTGGATCTCGGTGAGGACGACCGCAAGCAGTGGTCGAAAAACGTTGGGGGAGCGATGGTCGGGTTTGCCGACTCGGTCGGCGCGTTCGGCGGCTTCGCGATCGACATCGCGCTGCGGCAGTCGTATCTGATGGCTCACACGGAGACCCCCGCATTGTGGATCTTCCTCGGCTGCTACATCGGTTTCGCCGTTCTGACCTGGGCCGTGTATGTTCGCCGGCCGGTCACGGATCGGGGATAGGCTGAGCTCAACGGCAAGAAGACACGCTCGGGTGGAACGGGGTGGTTGGGATGAAGGACCTCTTACTGGAGCTGGTTGACGGGTGGCGGCCGGCGGCCTACGCCGCCGTCAAGGCCCTCGCGTTGTTCGTCACCGCCGCAACGGCTTTCCGGCTCACCCTCCGGCGCACCATCGCCGAATTCACGCCGTTCGACTGGGTCACCGCCGTGGCGGTCGGCGCCATCGTCGGCCGCACCGCGACGGCCGCCGATACCTCGTGGCTCACGGGAGCGGCCGCGCTACTGGCGCTGATCGCCGCGCATGACGTCGTTGCGCGCCTGCGGTTCATCCCGTGGGTGCGCCGGCTCGTTGACCCACCGGTGCGGGTCCTCGTCCGCGACGGAGAACTCGATGAAAGGAACTTGAAACGTTGCCGACTGACGCACGAGGATCTCGACGCGATTCTGCGCCAGCACGGCCAGCAAACCCCACGCGACGTTCGCCTAGCGCTCTTTGAGACCAAAGGTGTGGTCTCCGTGTTCGCCGGTTCCAAATAAGACCCACCCCAGGCATGCGCGGTTCCGGGGTCAAGCCGCTTCCTTGCCGCCAAACACATGACATGGTAAACAATTGTCTAGGGAAATTGTTTTAGGACCGGCGGTGACCTCACGAAACGAACTGCTTCGGCTTACTGAGATGGTTCGGGACCTCCAGCGGGAGGCGCCCGCTGACGAGCGCACCCTGGAAAGCCTCGTCCGAAGCGCCGCCGAAACGGTGCCCGGCGCGCAATATGCCGGCATCACGATCACCGGCCCGAGCCACCTCGAGACGCCCTCGGCGACGGGCCGATACCCGGCCGTGCTGGATGGGATTCAGCGACAGGAAGGCGAAGGACCGTGTCTGTCGGCCGCGTGGGAACAGCACACCATCCGGATCGATGACCTCGCTGCCGATGCCCGGTGGCCTCGGTACCGTCGTGAAGCACTGCGGCAGACACCGATCCGTTCGGTCCTGTCGTTTCGGCTGTTCTCTTCCAAGCGCAGCGCGGGCGCACTCAACTTCTACGCCGACCAAACCCACGTGTTCGACAGCGAATCTCTGGAAGTGGGGCTGACTTTCGCCACCCACCTGGCACTCGCATGGAATATTTCGCAGCGCGACAAGCAATTTCGCAGCGCGCTCGTGTCCCGCGACATCATCGGCCAAGCCAAAGGCATGGTGATGGAACGGTTCGGCATCGATGCGGTCGAGGCATTCGAGCTGCTCAAGAAGCTTTCGCAGCAGTCGAACACGCCGGTCGCCGAGCTCGCCCAGCGATTGGTCGGCTCGCATCGTCTGGCGCGCAAACGACGCGCGCATTGAGGAAATGCCCCGATGCCTGCGTCAGCCCCGCGATCGTGGGTAGTACGTCACTATGACTGTCCCGCCACCCTGGTTGACCGCTGTCTCGTGGGCCGCTTTGGCGTTGGGCTTCGCCTCGGCGGTCGTAATCCTGTTCGATATCTTCGTCCGCCGCTATCGGCAACGCATGGGCATCATGGAGGCCGTCTGGCCGGTCACCGCGCTCTACTTCGGCCCGGTGGCCGTATGGATGTATTGGCGCTACGGCCGTCCGAGCAGCCCGCGGTGGCTACGCGAGCGCCAGCTTGACCAGCCGCCCGACAAGCCGGACTGGGCCACTACCGCCATCGGAGTCAGTCACTGCGGAGCAGGATGCACCCTGGGCGACATCATCGCCGAATTCGCGGTATTCGCAATAGGCTTGGAGCTTCTTGGTCGCGCTCTGTTACCCGAATACATCGGCGACTATGCCGCCGCGCTGGCGCTGGGCATCTTGTTTCAGTATTTTGCGATTGCCCCGATGCGTGGATTGAGCTTCCGGAAAGGAATCGTGGCGGCGGCGAAGGCCGATGTATTGTCGCTTACCGCATTCGAAGTCGGTCTGTTCGGCTGGATGGCCGTGATGGCGTTCGTGCTCTTTCCCGCCCCGCCTTTGCACCCCGACACCGCCACCTACTGGTTCCTGATGCAGATCGGGATGATCATCGGGTTCGCGACGGCCTGGCCCGCTAACGTCTGGCTGATCCGGCGGGGCATCAAGGAAGCGATGTAACGGCCCGAGCTGGGAGTCGCAGTGAGTCTGGTGCTGGCTTTTGGCGTGGTGCTGCTGATCAGCGTGTCGCTGTCCGGGATCGCTGCCCGCACGGTGCTGTCGAGCGCCCTGATGTTCCTGGTCGCCGGCGCGCTACTCGGTCCGGGGATTCTCGGTATCGACAGCATCAGGCCGCACGACCCGATCGTCAACGTACTGGCCGACGTGGCGTTGTTCACCGTCCTGTTTACCGACGGCCAACGCGCCAATGTGAAAGAGCTACGCGAGAATTGGTCGTTGTCCGGGCGCGCGCTGGGCGTGGGAATGCCACTGACAATGGTGGGGATCGCGGTGCCCGCGCACCTCCTTGCCGGGTTGAACTGGCCGACCGCATTTCTGCTGGGCGCCGTCTTGTCCCCCACCGACCCCGTGTTCGCGGCGGCCATCGTCGGACGCTCCGACATACCGGAGGCGTTACGCCGTCTCCTCAACGTGGAATCCGGCTTGAACGACGGGTTGGCTCTGCCCTTTGTCGTGATATTCCTGGCCACTGTGCAGGGTGCAGGATCCGATGTCTTGCGTGTCGGCGGCGAACTGGTGCTGGGGCTGGGATTCGGCATCGGGGTCGCGGTGGCCGTGGCGTTGGCTTGGCGGGCCAAAATATTGACCGCCGAGCCACACCTGCAACCCCTCGGACCGCTCGCCATCGGGCTGGTGGTCTACGCGTGCTGCCACCTGACGGGCGCCAACCCGTACCTGGCGGCGTTTGCCGCCGGGTCGGCGCTCGCCACCCTCGACAACGTCGCCGCTGAGCGATTTCAACGTTTTGGCGATTTGCTGTCGGAAGTCACCAAGTTCGCCGCACTCATGGTCTTCGGTGCGTTGATCACACCCGCTCGCTTGTCCGCATTGAGTTGGCGTGACTGGGCTTTGGCCGTTCTCGTCATCGCACTGATCCGGCCGGCCGCACTGCTGTTGTCGCTACTGCGTACCCGCCTTCCGATGCGCCAGCGAGCGACCGCGGCGTGGTTTGGCCCCAAAGGCTTCGCCTCGGTGGTCTACGGGTTGTTGGTGCTGCAGGCGGGAATAGGCGACGGTGAGCTGGTTTTCAATGTCGTCGCGGTAACCATCGCCTTGTCGATCGTGCTGCACTCATCCACGGACGTGCCGATAGCCAAGGTCTTGCGCGTCGAACCGCCCGACGACCTGCCGGGCAGCGGCGACGAGTCGCGGGCCGAGGAGAGGTCCGCGGCTTAGTTGTTGTAAACCGCGCTCAGGCGGAGACGGGCTTCTTCGCGGGCTCGGAGACCTTCATCAGCTTCATCAGGTTGCCGCCCATGATCTTTGCGACGTCCTCCGCGCTGAAGTCGGTGAGCTCGTCGACGAAGGAGATCGGGTCTTTGAGGCCCTCGGGGTGCGGCCAGTCCGAGCCGAAGAGCACCCGGTCGGTGCCCACCATCTTGACGATCTCGGTGAACCGGTCCTCCCAGAACGGGGTGATGTAGACGCAGCGCTTGAACGCCTCGATCGGGTCCTCGCTGAACGACTGCGGCATCTTCTTGTAGACGCCCTTGAGGCCCTTGAAGAGGTCCGGCACCCAGTCGGCGCCGTTCTCGATGGACAGGATCCGCAGCTCCGGGTTGCGGGACAGCGCGCCGTGGCACACCAGCGCACCCATCGCGTCCAGGATCGGCCGGTGGCCCATCGCGAAGCTGCGGAAGGCGGTCGGCTTGAACGGAAGGAACTCGTCGCCGGGCTCCCACACGTTCGCGAATTCCGAGTAACCGCTGTCCGACGCGTGCATCGAGACCGGGAGCTCGGCCTTGATGCAGGCCTGCCAGAACGGGTCGAACTCCTCGAGGCCGAACGAGCGGCTGCCCTTGAAGCCGGGCACCGGCGCCGGCCGGACCAGCACCGTCCGGGCACCGCGCTCCAGGACCCACTCCAGTTCCTCGAGGGCACGCTCGACGATGGGCAAGGTGATGACCGGGGTGGCGAAGATGCGGTCCTTGTAGTTGAACGACCACTGCTCATACATCCACTCGTTGAGGGCGTGGATGACGTCGTGGGTCATCTCCGGGTCGTCCTTCATGCGCTCTTCGACCAGGCTGGCCAGGGTCGGGAACATCAGCGCGTAGTCGATGCCGAGCTCGTCCATCACCTCCAGCCGCGCGCCCGGTTCGCGGAAGGCGGGGATGGCCTTCATGGGCTCGCCCAGGATCTCGCGGTAGCTCTTGCCCTGCGCGCCGTGGCGGAAGTAGTCCTCCTGGGCGCCCGGCTTGGCGACCTTCTCGAAGGTCGGGTTGGGGATGTACTCGCTGATGTGGCCGCGGACCACGATCTTGGTGCGACCGCGCACCTGCACGTAGTCGATGACGTTCTTGCGCTTCTCGGGGAGGTACTTGGTGAGCGCCTCCTGCGGCTCGTACATGTGGTTGTCGGCGTCGAACACGGGGAAGGAAAGTTCGCGAGACGGCATGGCGATCTCCTCGGGCGAAGTCTTGGGTTCTCGGTAGGTGGTAATGACGTTACCACTTTTGCGCGACGGGTTGTAGTGGGCCTAATCGTCGGCGCGCAGGCCGGTCGGCGTCGGTCCGTTGATGATCGCGAAGTTCACCGTCGCGGTGGCGGCGAGCTCGTCGCCGTCGCCGTAGATGTCGACCTGCATGACCATCGCCCGGCGACCGGATCGGAGCATCCGCGGCACGGCGCGCGCGGCGCCCTGCTTGATGGGCCGCAGGTAGCGGACGAAGAGGTCGGCGGTCGTCATGGTGGTGTCGGGCCGCAGGTATTCCAGCCCGAACTGTCCCCCCGCCACGTCGACCAGCGTGGCGATCAGCCCGCCCTGCAGCGCGCCGGACGTGTTGGTGACGTGCGGGCTGACGGGCATCGTCATCGCGAATTCGCCGTTGTGGAGGCCCGGTCGCATGCCGATCTGGGCGAACAGCTCGCCCAGCGAGGGCGTCGGCGACTCGTCGGTGTCGCGGATCCCGAGCGCGCGGCTGCAGAAGTCGTATAGCTGCCCGACGTCGATGGGTGTGCTGATCAATTCCGCGCCGAGCCAATGCAATCGCTGCGCACCCATGATCGTCTGCATGACAATCGCGGCCGCGGCCCCGACATCGAGGCCGGGGTTGAAGACGCCCTCCGTGATGCCCTGCCCGATGATGTCGCGGATCAGTTGGTGCATGGGGGAGAGCACGCGGGCGTATTCGCGGGGACGCGTCTCGGCCAGATGCTGGTTGTACAGGCTCAACGCCCGGTTCAGGCTGTCCTGGGTGCTGGATTCCGGTTGCTGACTCATGCGGTCGATCACCAGCTTCAGCGCGGCGGTGCTGTCGAGCCCTTTGATTTCGTCACGCCAGGCCTGCGCCGAATGCGCGATGGTCCTGTCGAAGAGCGCCAGCAGCAGCTCGTCCTTGCTGCCGAAGTGCTGGTAAAAGGCCCGAAGCGAGGTCTTGGAGCGCGCGACGACCTCCTGGACGGTGAAGTCGGTGCGGCCGGTTTCACCCAGGATCGCGACGGCCGTCTTGATGAAGCGGTCGCCGCGCGTCACTTCGGCTTCCTCGATCGGTTCAGCCATGAGAATGAGGTTACCGCGTGTGGCGCGATATGCGTGCAGCCAGGACGCCGTGGCCGCGGCGCGAAAACACACATTTGCGTCGGGTCACGGCGGGCCGCCGCTACCGTCGCAAGCCGTGAACACTAGTGCTGGTCCGATCGAGGTATGGCTGCGCCAGGAGGACGACGAGGTCATTTGCACGGTCGTCGACCCCGACGAAAGCACCTACGAGCTGGACGTGGATGCGCTGTCGATGCGCGGGGCGCAACGTGAGATGACCGGCTACTTCATCGACCAAGACTACGAGCCCGTGGGCGAGTGGCACGTCGAGGTTAACGGCGCCGACGGCCCCGTGGAGACGGTGCGCAGGTTCAGGCCGACCGGGGCTCAAGGCCAGGGCTACGACGATGCGGTCGACGCGCTCGACGTCGCTGATGACCTGCTGCCGTGACGCCGACTGAAGTGCTGCGTTCATGGCCGCGGGATACGATTGGTCGATATTCGCCTGTGGGGTGGAGGTAGCGGCGATGGTGTTCGCGATGGAGCCGGCCGAGGTGGGGGCTGCGGCGGCGGCCCAGGCGGAGTTGGCTGCGCAGACGGGTGCTGGTGCGACTGCGGGCGCGCCCACGTTATTGGGAGTTCTGCCGATGGGCGCCGATGCTGATTCGGCGGCCTTCGCCGCGGCGTTGGCCGCGGTGGGTGCGGCCTATGTGGCGAGTGCTGCCGAGCATGCGGCCCAGCGCGGGTTGTTTGCGGAGGCCCAGTCGTTGGCGGGGGCGACCACGGTGGCCAGTGAGGCGATCCGCGCGGCGGCCATGTCGCTGTAGCGGTGAGGGGTTCGGGTGGCGCATCCGTGGCCGAGCTTTAGCCCGGAGGCCAACTACACGGCGTTGATGTCGGGATCTGGTCCAGCGTCCACGCTGGCTTATTCGGAGGCGCTGAGCGCCGAGGCGGCGAATCTGCAGACGATCGCCGCGAGCTCGACGGTGACCGGCGCGGCAACCTACGGCGCCAGTTGGCGGGGGACGGGTGCGGCGGCCTCGGCAACGTCGCAGACCGCGATGGACACCCGGCACGAGCTGTTGGCCGCGGCGTTGTTGGAGAAGGTGCCGCATGTGGCGGCGGCGGCCGCTGCTCATCAGACGGCGCTGGCGTCGATGGTGACCGCGGAGCAGGCGGTGGCCAATCGGATGGAAGAGGCCGCCGATCAGCAGATCAATTTGACCGTGCTGGGTGCGCTGAGCCCGCGGATCGCGGCGTTGAATGTGGAGTATTACGGGCACATGTGGCCGCGCAATGCGGCCGCGGGCGCGGCCTATGGGGCGGCGTTGCGGGCGAGTACGGCGGCGCTCATGGTTCCGTTCCCGCCGGCGGTGGCGGGGGCGTCCGCGGCGGCGCCGGCTGTGGCTGCGGCAGGGTTGGCCGAAAACGCGGCGATGAGTGCGGCCGGGGCGACGATGCAGGCCGGCGAGCAGGCCGTCCAAGCGGCGATCGCCCCGGCCGCGGCCGTGTCGCAGGCGGCCGCCGCGACGCACCGCGCAGCGCCGATGGCGGCCGCCCACAACGCTGCCCAACCGAAGGCTCCCCAATCCCCGACGGGCATGTTCGCCAGGCCGCCGCAGGCCGCGGTTCCTGGCGCGCCGAACGTGGCGGCACCGGGCGGCCAGGGGCTGACGCCTGCCCAGTTTGACCAGGCGTTGGCCGCGCGGGCCGAAACCCTCAGTCCGCCAACGGGATCGGCGCCGGGGCCGAGTCCGGTCGGCAGTTACCCGGGTGCGGGGTTGACCAGCTTCGTTCGGCCTCCCGGTGACGGTTTCACCCCACCACCCGCCGAGCAGATCGGCGGCGCGCGGCCCGGCATGCTCAATGCAGCGACGCTGCCGGGCCCGGTCGCGACCGCCCCCCTGACCACCAGCTCGCCGACGACGGCCGCGCAGCCGCTTGCCTACGTCCATCCCGAACCGCCACGGCCCACCGTCAGCGCCTCACCGCCACCGCCTAAGTGGGACCTCGGCGACAGTGCCCAGACGCTGAAACCGCCACCGCAGCCACCCCAACCACCGCCACCGCTACCGCCGAGCCCGGAGCCAGCTGCACCGCAAAGCGGCCCGCCCGGACCGCCTCCCAATAGCGAAGGCCCTGGCGCGCCCGGTGGCCCCGGCGCACAGATGCTCGGCACCGGGCCGGGCGAAATGCCGCAGGCGCCACCCACCCCGATGCCGCTTGCCCCGACGCCACCCGTTCCGCCGCCTCCCCCGCCGTCACCGGGCGAGCCGCCGCTGCGGCCCCCACCTACTCCTTCGTGGGCCAACCCGCCCGTACCAAAGTCGGTCGAGGCAGCGCAAAGGGCATACGAGCAGTTGATCAAAGACATCGAGCGTCACAATTCTTGGCGGCCCGACCCGACCAATTTGGATGCGGTGAACGCCTACAACCAAGAAGCCTGGACGTACAACTCGTGGAAGTCGCAGCTCGAAAGGCAATTGAATTCGGCGGACACGCATTACACGCCCGGCAAAGAGGCCATGCGCACGGACATACCATCCTGGACGCAGCCGGCGCCAGAACAGCCGCAGCACACCCCAAGTGGTCAGCAACCCGGTGCTACAAGTCCGAGCCTTGCCGACCAGGCTGCGGAAATTGGCAGGGAGGTTGCGGCTATTCCGAAGGGATCCGGCCAACTTCAGTCCTTGGCGGATAAGGTGACTTCCCTGCATCTTGATCAGGAGCAGGCCGCGGAGGCAACTGAGATTGCCGCGCAGACCGCGTTCGGTGAAACCGCGGGAATTGCCAACCGGCCCGATGGAACAAAGGTGATATTACCCGCGAGGCTCGACCAGGGGGTAGCAATGATCGTACGCGCCGACGGCTCGGTTACGGTGTTTAAGGGCGACCTCGCACAATTCTTGCCCCACCTAGGTAAGTGAAGGGATGCGCTGTGAATACCGTCTCGGCTCCCGCGATTGTTGAGTTCGAGGTCTATCTGCTCATGACGATGAAGCTGAGGATCTCAATGTCGCGTAAGCAAGCTCAACTGGAAGCCAAACTAGCCGAACAGGGCCTCTCCATCGACGATGCGGAACGTATACACGGGCGAATAGCCGAAGCCCTTGGCGATGAAGCCACTTTCTTCGCAAATATGAAGAAGCTATTGGGCATCCTGGACCAGGGCGCTCTATCGCTGGAATACGGCAGCATATTGTGGCCCGGATTCGACTTCAAGGCCGTCTCCGGTGCGGGCGGACAACTCGAGTCGGCGCGGTACTGGCATAAGACCCGCGGCCAAGACCGCGTCGGTTCCCCGATCGAACTGCCCATTTGGAGCATGGACGTCACCGAATTCCTGGACGCATTCGGACCTATGCGGCGTGGCCGCCATTGGGCCTTGTCCGATAAATTCCTGCCTGCCTACGAAGAGTATGAATTTCCCTGGGAAGGGGAGAGTTACGGAGCTGGCTTCAGCTGGGGGCTGTTCATGTTTGCGGCTAAGTCGTGGCCTGAGGATTGAAACCTTGCATTAAGTAATGAACCGGACTCGTTAGCGGAGGCGCACGACCGTGAACTTGGACGAATTCGTCTCAGGTGCTGCAGGGCATGACGCGTGCGTTGGGATACACGCGCCGATACCGTCGCCGCTGGTGCCTCCGCTCCGCGTGGAACTTCGTACGGTCGACGCGGCGCACATGCGAACGCTCAATACTCTCTACGACGTCTTCGCCGAAGCGTGGCACTTCCCGCCTTGGTTCGGACGCAATATGGACGCATTTAACGATTTTATGCGCGACTTGGATAACATGATCAACACCGCCGAAGGTAAACCACCCGCACCCGGCTACTTGACCGAGGTAACGGATGCGCACTTGCTTCTCATTGATGAACCCAAAGCTTTTTCTTGGTTCGCCAACGCCATGCCCTTCTATAAGAATTACTACCGTGACGAACTCAGCCCACCGGCCGCCTTCGGCTTGTTGCTTTCCGCTCCGACCAGTGAACTCGACGGAGTTCGCCGACGGTGGCAAACCGCCGGCGTTCCCGTCGTGACCGTTACTGTCTGAACACAGTCGGTGAGGAACCGCGCTATGGACGTCGACGAAGGTTCCCGCGATCGCGTCGGGTACCTCCGGCAACTCGCCCTTGGTTCGCTGGACAACTACAGCGGTAGATTCGCCGCACTCGAACGGGTGGATCGCGACCTGAAGTCCTTAATTCGATCTCTCGAAGAAGTCGGGTATAGATCTTGGACCGGGTCCTTGCTCCGACTGTGGGGTCAGCTCGAGATCGCCTACGCATCAGCGCTTGCTGAAGGCCGTTGCTATTTGACTCAGGACGAAGAGATACGCGTGCAGGAGATCGCCGCTGCCCTCCGCGCCAGCCTCGAGTAGCTGCCTTGGGGTCGTCAGCCGCCCCGGGCCTCGATCATCGCCGAGCGATTGACCTTCGTCGCCGCGGTGCGCGGGATCGCGTCGACAAACTCGACGGTCTTCGGCGCCTTGTAGTGCGCGAGCCGGCCCTTGGCGTACTCGATCACCTGCTCTTCGCTCAACGAAGCGCCGTCCGCGAGCTGCACCACGGCGTGCACGCGGCGGCCCCATTGCGCGTCGGCAATCCCGATGACGACGACGTCGGCGATGCCGGGGTGGCCCGCCAGCGCCGACTCCACCTCCGCCGGAAAGACATTGGCGCCGCCGGTGACGATCATGTCGACGCGCCGGTCGACGATGTAGAGGTAGCCGTCCTCGTCGAGGTAGCCGATGTCGCCGGCGGAACGGAAGCCGTCATCGGTCGTCGGCAGCGGCGCCGCCCCGCCGAGATAGCGCGATCCCGCGGCCATCGG
>NZ_LZIS01000055.1 GCF_001667015.1 Mycobacterium sp. E3198
CAATAGCGTCGGCGGCGCCGGCGGCACCGGCGGCAACGGCGGCAACGGCGGCGACAGCAACTTCTTTGGCACCGGCAGCGCGTTATTCGCCGGCGGTCACGGCGGCCAGGGCGGCAGCGGCGGCAACGGCGTGACGGGCGGCAACGGCGGCACCGGCGGCAACGGCGGCAACGCCGACGTCGCCCCCTTCATCAGCGCCGCCTCCGTGGCCGCTCAGGGCGGCGGCGGTGGAGGCGGCGGTGCCGGCGGCGTCAGCACCGCGGGCGGGAGCGCCGGCAGGGGCGGCGACGGCGGCAACGGCGGCGCCGCGATCGCCCAATCGGCCAACCAAGTCGCTACCAGCGGCGGTGGTTTTGGCGGCGGCGGCGTTCAAGCCAGCTCAGCTGGTCCCGGCGGCGGCGGGGGTGGCGGCGGCGCCGCCGGGGTCGGCAGCGCACTTGCCGTCGGCGATGACGGCTCCGACGGCGCCTACGCCGGCAGTTTTAGCACCGTAGGAAAGGGTGGTCACGGCGGCTATATCAGCAGCAGTTCCGGTGAGTTCAGCGCCGGCGGCGGCGGTGGCGGCGGCGCCGGTGTCGCCGGCAGCCCCGGCGCCGGTGGTGGCCAAGGCGGTAGCGCCGACGCCTACGTCGGTGGCCAGGGCGGCCCGGGCGGCACCGGCCAAACCATCGGCGGCGCCGGCGTCGACGGTAAAACCGGCGAGGGCGCCGGCGGCGGCAATGCCACCGACACTCCCGGCGCCGGCGGTGCAGCCAGCGTCGGCGGCGGCGGGGGCGGCGGGTCCGCCGCCGCCTTCGGCAACTCCCCGGATGTAGCCAATGGCGGCAAGGGCGGCGACGGCGGCGGCCCGTAGGACCCACCGAATCGCTTTATCCACAGTTGGCAGCGCGTCCACAGGCGCCGCCTTCTCCTCCCGTCGGCGTCGCCGCGCGCTTGTGTTCGAGTTGCTCGATGCGGAGGCGCCAGGGCCGACCCACGCCTCGAACCTCAAATGCCTGTGCCGAAAACATCATCTTTGAAGACCTTTTGGCCCGAGTGGCGCGACGAACAACGGCCCGACGGCACCATCGTGTGGACTTCGCCGGCCGGGCGCACGCACGTCACCCATCCGGGCAGTCGGCTGCTGTTTCCCGCTCTGTGCTTACCCACCGGCGAATTGCACGGTCTCCCAACGGATTATCGCTCACTTTCCGGCGACCGGGGCCCGATGATGCCCACCAGGCGACGAACCCGGCAACGAGACCGCGCCCACCGCATCGACGCCGAACGCGCCCTCAACGCCGACCACGTCGCCGAACGCAATCGACCACCGCCGTTCTACGGGTGCCGGATTTTCCGCCGCGGCGGCCTTCCCGGTGAGACCATTCACGAATGGTGCAGAGCGATCCCGAGCTAGCCGGCAGCGCCCCCCAGCCCGCGCGGGTCGGGGTGTGGACGCGGATCGTCGCGCTTATCGGCATCCTTTGCGTGGCCGGTGGGGTGCTGTTTCTTCGCCCCGCGTTGGTGCCCGATACCTACGGGTATGCGCGCGGGACGCCGACGACGGCGACGATCGGCCACTGCCCCCCGGCAGGCGGAACGTGCGACGGCAGTTGGAGCGTCGGCGGAGCGTCACAAACCGGCCGCATCCTCGGTGTTTACGACGCGCATGATCGGGCGACCGGATCGCGGACGACCGTTCGTGCCCATGACGGGACCGCGTATACCGCGAGCTATGCGCGCCTGATCTATGTCGCGCTGGCCGGCGGATTCATCGCCTTCGCGACGGGCGTGGTCCTGCTGTGGTCCGCGCGGCGCAAATACACGACCGGCAATTGGCCGCTGGTCGGCCGACGACCCGGAAGGCCGGCTTAGGCGTCGGCGAATTCCCCTGTGCGCCATGGCTATAGGGGGCTGCCCCGGGATGATTTGCCCCAGCACCATGAGCCGCGAGTACGCCGCTCACCCAAAAACCCTGCGGCAGGCATGATTTTGTCGAAAAATGCGTCCGCTCATCCCGGTTAAACAGATTCTGTCCGGAAAGTGCAAATCAGCCCCGAATCGTGGACCGACTCAGTAGCCTCTGCGAAAAACCGGGTCGGGGAGGCTTAGCGTTTTGCAGACCGAGAGGGCGTCGGGGTGGCCGATAGTGGCCCGCGACGACGAGCGGCGTCAAGCCTTGACGGCGCTCGCCGATGACGCGCAGTTTCGTGGCGTGGCGTTGGTCGGCGAGAGTGGCGTCGGCAAATCGACGCTGGCCCACTGGCTCGCCGAGACACTCGAGTCGGACGGGGCGACGGTGCGGTACGTGCTCGGCACCCAAACCGGCTCGACGGTGCCCTTGGGTGCGTTCTATCGGTCGGTGACGGTGGCGGCGCCGCGGGAACCGGCCGCCATGCTCGCGGCCGCGCAGCGAACGCTCGAACAGCAAGCGAACCTCGTCGTCGTCGTCGACGACGCGCAGCTCCTTGACCCCTTGTCAGCGACGCTGGTACACCAGCTCGCGGCCAGTGGCTGCGCGCGATTGATCGTGACAATCCGGTCGGGTGAACCGGTGCCCGACGCGATCACCGCCCTGCTGAAAGAGCGGTTACTGCTCAGCCTGCACATCGAAGCGTTCACGCCGGAGCAGACCGAGCAGCTGGCCCGCGCCGTGCTCGGCGACGTCGTCGACACCGGGCTGGTCAACGCGTTGCACGGGCGGGCCGGCGGCAGCCCGCTGCTACTGCGCAGCTTGCTGGGGGCGGGACGCGAAAGCGGAGTGCTGGTGCATACGGACGCGGGCTGGCAATTACACGGTGCGCTGCGCGCGGACCGCGAACTCTACGACCTGCTCGAGTTTCGCCTGCAGTCCTATCCGCCGGAGGAATTGGAGGCCGTGGAGATCGTGGCTGCCGCGGAGGTGCTCGACTGGGAGATTCTGCGCGAGCTCTGCGACGCCGACGTGGTCGTACGCCTAGAGCGGCGTGGAGTGATCCAGGTGGTCGCCGACGGCTACCACACGGTGGCGCGGTTGGGTCATCCCGTCTTCGGTGAGGTGGCGATGCATCGAGCCGGGATGGTGCGCAGGCGACAGCTCACTACCCTGATGGCGCAACAACTTCAGCAACAGCTACGGACGCAGCGGTCCGGGTCGGCCGACGTGCGCACCCGGATGCGGCTGGCGCAGTTGATGACGCGCAGCGACATGACGCCCGACCTCGATTTGATCGTCGACGCCGCGGCCGGCGCGATGACCATGTCCGACGTCACGCTCGGAGAGGAGTTGGCCCGCTTCGCTTTCGATCGCGGTGGCGGCCTGCCCGCCGCGATCGTGCTGGCGGAGGCGATGGGCTGGCAAGGACGCGGCGACGAGGTCGAGGCGGTGCTCAACGACGTGAACCCCGATGGCGCCGATGAGCGGTTGGTCGTGCAGTGGGGGTGTCAGCGTGCCGCGAATCTGTTCTTCAGCTGCAGGCAGGTGGATGCGGCGCGGCTGGCGCTCGCCGACGTCAAGGCGCGCAACGCTTCTGACGCATTGCTGCCGCTCATCACCGCCATGGAGGCGGCGTTTGCCTGCTTTTCGGGCGACGTCCGAACGGCGCTCGACCTCGGGTTCGACGTCTGTCGATCCGACGCGCCCCCGGTCATGAAGACGTGGGCTGCTACGTGGACGTGTTGGGCGTTGGCCCTCACCGGGCGGTCGGGCGATGTCCGGCGCGTGGCGGACGAGGGCCGGGCGGCCGCGTTCGATCAATCGGGACCGTGCAGATTTGCCATGGGTTTGGCAGAGGTGGTGGCACTGACGGCGTCCGGCGATAACCCTGCGGCCGAACGGGTTCGGGAGCGCTACGCCGCCATGACCAGGGTGTGGCCCGCCGCCGAAGCCTTTCTGGACGCGATGCTCGGATCGGTGCTGCTTGCGCGGGGTGCGCTGACGGCGGCCTGTGCCGCCCTTGAGGATTCGATATCGGCGATGTCGCGGGGTTTTCCGCCGGGCTGGTTGATGCTGGTATCAGCCTGGTCCGCGCAGGCCGAGGGCGCGAGGGGGGACAGCGCGTCCGCCGGGGCCGCGCTGCGCAGGGCTGAGGACGCTTACGGACCACAGGTCGCGGTGTTCTTGCCCGAACTCGAGCTGGCCCGGGCCTGGGAGCGTGCCGCCGCGGGTCATACGGCGGCCGCGCAAACCCACGCGCTGCGCGCGGCGGAAATCGCCCGACAATGCGGGATGGACGCCGTCGAGCTGCGGGCCCTGCACACCGCCGTCCGCCTCGGGGTCCAGTCCCATGCCCCACGGGTCGCCGAGCTGGCCAAGCTGCTCGAGACTCCCTTGGCCGAGGCGATCGCCGAGCACGCCCGCGGACTGGCCGACTGCGACGGCGACACCCTCGACGGCGCGGCCGATCGGTTCGCCGACATGGGCGCGCTGGGGCTGGCGGCCGACACGGCCGCCCAGGCGGCGCGTGCACATGCCGAGAACCGCCAGCGCGGCAAGCAAATACGGTCCTCGACCCGCGCGCACGCGTTGGCCGCGCAGGGCGGACTACGAACACCGGCGGTCGATGCCGCGGCTTCGCCGTTGCCCATCACGGCCCGCGAACGCGAGATCGCGAACTTGGTCACCGCCGGTTTGTCGAACCGTCAGATCGCCGACCGGCTGGTGGTGTCGGTGCGAACCGTGGAGGGTCACGTGTACCGCATTTTTAGCAAGCTGGGCATCGACGATCGTGCGCAGCTCGTCCACCTCATGCGCGCCGCCGGCGACGAAAAGTGAATGGCGCGAACGTCATTGCCTCAGTTCGACTCGGCCGCTTGTGCCGCGACCCGCTTTCGTTGTCGGTGTATCGCGGCGCGGCCGTATTGCTCGAGCTCGAGAATGTGTTGATCACAGCCGCACAGCTGGTCTCTCGTTTGGAAGGTCGCTTCTGTTGCGCGGCCGGCTTCGATGCACAGGGCGCAGAGCGGGACGATCGAACCGCGATCAATACGCGTGCTGGTGGTTCGGCCGGTGGGCAGATCGCGAGGCAGCACGCGACGACGACCCCTTCGCCTGCGCCGAATGGTGAGGTTGTGCATGTGGCCCCCTCGACTCTCGATCCCGCGCCAGGCCGCGCTGGTAACCATCCTTCCCCGAGCACTGCGCGGACGTGGGTAGTTCACTACTCGACCACTACTCGACTTGTTCCCGCCGACAATGGATTCGATCCGAACAAGGCCGCCGGTTCAGCCCGCCTTCTTGCGAATTGCGACATTCAGGTAGGGCATGAACAGGCCGAACGGCAGCTCAGGGCATTGTCGGCGGAGTAAATTGGCGTACCGACGATTCGCGGATTGGCGATAGTACAGCCAGCGCAAGGGATTCTGCTTCATCTGGAACGTCTGCCGATCGACCATGAAGTCGAGATCGGCGACCGGCCCCAGGGCCAACTCGATGTCGTGATAGCTCACGCCCCGACCGCGACGGGTGAGTTCCAGCCGCGCATCCT
>NZ_LZIS01000056.1 GCF_001667015.1 Mycobacterium sp. E3198
CCCGGTGGTGGCGCCGGTCATCCCCGGCGTCCCCGCGCAGCCCGGCGTGCCGGCTAACGGCGGACAGTTCGGCCCCCTGACCGCCGCGGCGCCGGGCGCGGCCCGGTGAGCCGGCGCGAGCCCGGCCGCAGCGGCCGGTCGCAGTCCGCGCGGCCGACCCGCGGTCCCCGCAAACCGCAGGAGCCCAAGGGGGCCCGGCAACCGAAGCGGCCCCGTAAGGCCGCGCCTGCCCAGCAGGCGGCGGACGCGCGCGGGCGGAAGCGGTTCCGGAAAACCAAGGAGGCCAAGCAGACCCGGCCCGATCCGGTGGACACCGGTCACTCGGCGCGGCAGCGACGCACCCGACAGATCGTGGAAGTGGGGTCGCGCGGCGCGTCGTTCGTCTTCCGGCACCGGGCCGGCAACGCGGTCATCTTGGTGCTGATGCTGGTGGCGGCGGCCCAGCTGTTCATGCTGCAGGTCAAGGACGCCCCCAAGCTGCGGGCCCAGGCGGCCGGCCAGCTCAAGGTCACCGACGTCGAGAAGGCGGTGCGCGGCAGCATCGTCGACCGCAACAACCAGCAGCTCGCGTTCACCATCGAGTCGCGCGCATTGACGTTCCAGCCCAAGCGGATTCGCCAGCAACTCGATGAGGCGAAACGGAAGAACCCGGCCGCCCCCGACCCGCAGGAGCGGCTGCGCGACATCGCCAAGGAGGTCTCCACCCGACTGAACAACAAGCCCGACTACCAGACCGTGCTGAAGAAGCTGCAGGGCAACGACAACTTCGTCTACCTGGCGCGCGCCGTCGACCCGGCCGTGGCCAGTGCGATCTCCGAGAAGTTTCCCGAGGTCGGCTCCGAGCGGCAGGATCTGCGCCAGTATCCCGGCGGATCGCTGGCGGCCAACATCGTCGGCGGCATCGACTGGGACGGCCACGGGCTGCTGGGGCTGGAGGATTCCCTGGACTCCGTTCTCTCGGGCACCGACGGCTCGGTCACCTACGACCGCGGGTCCGACGGCGTCGTCATCCCCGGCAGCTACCGCAACCGGCACCGGGCGGTCAACGGGAAGACGGTCCAGCTGACCCTCGACGACGACATCCAGTTCTACGTGCAGCAGCAGGTCCAGCAGGCCAAGAATCTGTCTGGGGCGCATAACGTTTCGGCCGTCGTGCTCGACTCCAAGACCGGCGAGGTGCTGGCCATGGCCAACGACAACACCTTCGACCCCTCGCAGGACATCGGGAAGCAGGGTGACCGGCAGCTGGGCAACCTGGCGGTGTCCTCGCCGTTCGAGCCCGGCTCGGTGAACAAGGTGATCACCGCGTCCTCGGTCATCGAATACGGGCTGTCCAACCCCGACGAGGTGCTGCACGTGCCCGGCTCGATCAACATGGGCGGCGTCAACGTGCACGACGCCTGGGACCACGGCGTGATGCCCTACACCACCACCGGGGTGTTCGGGAAGTCGTCGAACGTCGGCACCCTGATGCTGGCGCAGCGCGTCGGCCCGGAACGCTTCTACGACATGGTCCGCAAGTTCGGGCTGGGCCAGCGCACCAACGTGGGACTGCCCGGCGAGAGCGCGGGGCTGGTCCCGCCCATCGACCAATGGTCGGGCAGCACCTTCTCCAACCTGCCCATCGGCCAGGGCCTTTCGATGACCCTGCTGCAGATGACCGACATGTATCAGACCATCGCCAACGACGGCCTGCGGGTACCGCCGCGGATCATCAAGGCCACCATCGCCCCCGACGGCACCCGCACCGAGGAACCGCACCCCGAAGGGGTCCGGGTGGTCTCGCCGCAGACCGCCCAGACCGTGCGCGGCATGCTGCGCGCCGTCGTGCAAAAAGACCCGATGGGCTACCAGCAGGGCACCGGGTCGGCGGCCGCGGTGCCCGGTTACCAGATGGCCGGCAAGACGGGCACCGCCCAGCAGATCAACCCCGGATGCGGCTGCTACTTCGACGACGTCTACTGGATCACCTTCGCCGGCATGGCCACCGTCGACAATCCCCGCTACGTCATCGGCATCATGATGGACAACCCGCAGCGCAACGCCGACGGCTCGCCCGGGCATTCGGCGGCCCCGCTGTTCCACAACATCGCCGGCTGGCTGATGCAGCGGGAGAACGTGCCGCTGTCACCGGATCCCGGCCCGCCGCTGACGCTGCAGGCCACCTAGGCGCGCCGGCCACGCGCGCGCCGTTGTCGAGGGGGGCGGACGTACCAACGTCACGGTAACATAATGGTATGCGCACTACCATTGATAAGGCCGGGCGCTTGGTGATTCCAAAATCACTGCGCGAGCAGTCCGGCATCATCGCGGGCGAGGTGGAGATCTCGGTCGAGGGCGCCGCCATCCGGATTGAGAGCGTGGTGGCCGACGGGCTCGACGAAGTCGACGGGCTTCTCCTGTTGCCCAGCGGTGGGGCGACACTCGACGACGATGCGGTCAGGGAGTTGCGACTTGGCGACCAACGCTGAGCATGTGCTCGTCGACACCAGCGCGGCGCTGGCACTGGCACAACGAGAGAACCCCTTTCACCGCGCGGCACGGGCTCGGCTCCTCGGGTGCCGTCGGGGGATGTCAGGGCACGCAGCGGTGGAGCTGCTATCGGTCCTCACCCGGTTGCCACCACCACAACGCCTGAGTCCGGCGGCGGCACTTCGCTTGGAAGTGACGAATTTCCCGGATTCTCGCTTCCTGTCGGCAAACGACGGCAACGAGCTATTGCGGGAGTTCGTCGACGCGGGCTTGTCCGGCGGTGCGTTCTACGACGGCCTGGTCGGCGCGGCTGCCCGCGAGCACGGGTTGCCGCTCATCACGTGCGACCGCCGCGCCGAATCGACGTATCGGGCGCTTGGCGTCACCTACGAGCTGCTGTCGCGGGTCAACAGGTAGCTCCGCGGCATTCTCATCCGGTCGTGCGGACTTTGGCGGCGATTTGATGGGCGATGTCGACCGCCGCGTCGGCCACGTCGTACTTGCATGCTTTGATGTCGATGGCGACGTTCTTGACGACGCTCAGCGCCCGCTGGCATTGGCGGCTGACGTTGTCTGTTTGATTTTCGGGCGCGCTGAGGGTGCCGTTTGTGTTCGAGATCGACCCAACGGCCCACGGACTGCCGCCGGTGGTGTACTCCCGGTTGGAACATGCCAGCCAACTTTGGGCCGAGGCAGCGGAGAAGGCGGTCGCCCTCTCAGCCGACGGAAACAGCACGACCGCCTCCGCGACCCGGTAGTTCGCGGAGGAGTCCTGCAGAATCTGCCCGCGCATGCCAAACCACCCACTGCCGACGTACGCGCCGTCGCCGGTGACCGCCGGGTGGTTCACCGACTGGCATGCCTTATCCGACACGCTCGGATCCTCGCCCCAGCCGCTTACGGTTGTGGGTTGCGAGGCGACCATATCGGTTGCACCCATGGCGGCGTTGATTTCGTCGGGTGTGAGCAGCAGGCCGTCCAGCTCCCCCCCCAAGACCGGAGTCTCCGTGGGTTCGGATGCCTGCGAGTGCTGCTGTCTGGCAACGGTATTGACGACTACGGCCGCAACGATGCCGACAACCGCAATCAACATCGCGATTCCGATCGGGGAGCGTAGAAAGGCAGCCGGCTCGTCGGGGCCGGACGCCGTGGCGGCCGGCGACCGCTTTTTCTTAGCGTCCGGACCGAAAAAGTCTCTGCTCGACCGCGTCACCAGCAACAGAGGAATCGCCACCAGCGCAACTAATGCGACCAGGGAGGGAAGGAAGGCGCCCATGAGGCGACCGATGGGGGCGGGAAAAAGGAAGCTGCCGGCCAACGCCAGGGGCGCGGCAACGAACAACACCGTTCGGGTGGTGCCCCGCCATGCGGCGACGGCACCCCATGCGAGCAGGGCCACGATCGCCAACTTCGCAATCAAGCCGACCATGAAGAGTTGACGGAAAACGACGGTGTACGTAACCAGTAGAGCGGCGTCCAGGACGGCGATGACCGCCGCGGCCGTAACGGTCCACGGCCGGCGCTCGGCCGTGGCGGGCGCGGCAGACACGGCCGCGGGCCTTGCCGGCGGTGGCGATGTCGCGGCCTTGGGAGGGCTCGGTGGTTTGGCGCGCGCGGCGCGCGCGGCCGGCGTCGACGGCCTGGAGCGGACGACGGGTGTCGGCGGGGGATCGAGCGCGGTGGCGGCCGGGGCCGACGCCGCGGCTTTCTTGCTGTATTGGGCGCGTTCGATGGCGTGGCCGAGAACGTAGGTCCACGCCTCGGGCAGTGGGCGTTGCTGTGGCGGGTTGGTCAACGTGTCGGTGATGATCTGGCGCAGCAGGTCGGGCGTCGCCGCGGGCAGGTGGGCGGGGTTCTTGGTGTCGTGGTCGCCGGCCAACAGCCGCAGGGCGAGAAGGCCGAGTTTGTAGGTGTCGGAGTAGACGGTGGCCAGTTCCTCTCCCGGGGGAACCTGCCATCCGGGTGTCTCGACCTGACGCAGCGCCGAGACGCCGTTGATGCGCATGGCGTCGCAGTCGATGAAATAGACGCCGGGATGCGGGGTGAGGGAGAACAAGAGGTTCTTCGGCGAGATGTCGCCGACGCAGACGCCGTGTTGGTGCAGGAACGCCAGCGCGGAGGCGGCCTCGCGGAGCAGCGAATAGCGTTGGGCCTCAACGAGATCGATGCCACGCGCCTCCAGGACCGACGGATGATTGAGCAGGTGTTGAAATTCGGCGGTGGTTGACGACACTCCTTTGACCGTCGTTAGGGGGATGAAGAACTCTTGGGGGATGGCGGGCATCACGAATCCAGTGGGTGTGCCCCCGTCTTCGACGAGCGCGCAGGGCCAGGCCGCGATGGAGATCAGCCGTTCGGCCTGCGCGTAGGAGAGCGAGTCCTCCACCAGGGCGGGCATGGCGGCCAGGGCGCTGAAATCGATGTCGGCACGCGTCTGAGGCTTGTATTCCTTGAAGACCATCGAGGCCGCGAACTTGGTTTTGACGTTGGGCGCGGCATAGACGATCCCCTGGCCGCCCTGACCAATCTTGGTCAACTCGCCCAGCCTGTCGCGCTGTATCACTTGGGCGGTCATGGCAGACCTTTCACGACATCGGCGAGCACCGATCGTTGCAATCGGCCTGGCGACCATCTTCGAAGATTCTCGCCGTATTTGTATAGAGCCTGACGACGGCCGGTATACAGCCGCAGCCGCACCCCTTTCAGCCCTTTTTCTTTGCCAGGGCGTCCTGGCAGCCCTGGATCCACTCCTGCTGGTTGAGGCCCTGCGCCTGATTCGTCGCCCAGGAGCCGCAGATGGTCGAGGCGCCCATCATTCCGGCCTGCGCCTGCACCAACTCATTGCCGTCGGCGAACTGGAATCCCTTGTTGTAGGCGTCGCTGTGGCCGGCTGAGCCGCACGCGGCGAGGACGGCGGCGGTGAGCAGGCCGGCGGCGGTGAGAGCGATCTTCATTGGTGTAACCCCTTCATGCGGTGACGGCCGGTTTGCCGTTACCCGGCCAATGCGCCGGGCATCCGAAGGTTGCGGCAAACGCCTTGAAGGAATCTTGGGAAGCAGCGGCTGACACCGGCGCGGGCCGCGGGTAAACCCGGCACCGGGCTGCGGCTAGGTAGGGTGTCATGGCTGATCATGGCTGATCATTTCAGCGGGGTGACGTCGGAGGGAGGTGCGGCCGTGGTACCGACTGGTCTGCGCCCGACCTCCGGCCCGGGGGTCCGGTTGGCCGCGCTGGCGGCCCAGGTCGGCGCGGTGATGGCCGACGGGGTGGCCGTCCCCGACATGCCGGTCACCGGGGTGACCCTGCGCGCGCAGGACGTGCGGCCCGGCGATTTGTTCGCGGCGCTGCCGGGCTCGACCACGCACGGCGCCCGCTTCGGCGGCGACGCCATCGAACGCGGCGCCGTCGCGGTGCTCACCGACGCCGCCGGCGTCGTTGAGATGGGCTCCCGAGCCGCCGCGGTGCCGACCCTGGTGCACCCGGCGCCCCGCCGCGTGCTCGGCGGCCTGGCCGCCGCGGTGTACGGCAACCCGTCGGAGAAGGTCACGGTCATCGGGATCACCGGGACGTCGGGCAAGACCACGACCACCTACCTGGTCGAGTCGGGGCTGCGTGCCGCCGGTCGCACCGCGGGGCTGATCGGCACGATCGGCATACGCATCGACGGCGCCGACATCCCGAGCGCGCTGACCACCCCGGAGGCCCCCGACCTGCAGGCGATGCTCGCGGCGATGGCCGAGCGCGGGGTCGACACCGTCGTCATGGAGGCCTCCAGCCACGCCCTGACCCTGGGCCGGGTGGACGGCACCGCGTTCGCGGTGGGCGCCTTCACCAACCTGTCGCGCGACCACCTCGACTTCCACGGCACGATGGCCGACTATTTCGCTGCCAAGGCCGTCTTGTTCGACCCCGCCTCGCCGCTGCGCGCGCGAAAAGCCGTGGTGTGCGTCGACGACGACGCCGGGCGCGCGATGGCCGAGCGCGCCGGTGACGCGATCACCGTCAGCGCCGCCGGCCACCCCGCCCGCTGGCGCGCCACGGACGTGGCGCCGCTGGGCGCGGGCGGGCAAGAGTTCACCGTCGTCGACCCCGCCGGCGTGCACCACCGCGTCGGCGTCCGGTTGCCGGGCCGCTACAACGTCGCCAATTGCCTTGTCGCGCTGGCGATCCTCGACGCGGTGGGGGTGTCCCCGGAGCAGGCGGCGCCGGGTCTGCTGCAGACCCGCGTCCCCGGACGCCTGGAGGAGATCGACCGCGGCCAGGAATTCCTCGCGCTGGTCGACTACGCCCACAAGCCCGAAGCGCTGCGCGCCGTGCTGACCACCCTGCGGCGCCCGGGCAGCCGGCTGGCGGTGGTGTTCGGCGCGGGCGGCGAGCGCGACCCGGGCAAGCGGGCGCCGATGGGCGAAATCGCCGCCGGGCTGGCCGATTTGGTGGTCGTCACCGACGACAACCCGCGCGGCGAGGACCCCGAGGCGATCCGCCGCGAGATCGTTGCCGGGACGGCACAGGGCGCCGCCGAGGTCGTCGAGATCGCCGACCGCCGCGCGGCGATCGACCACGCGGTGGCGTGGGCCGGCCCCGGCGATGTGGTCCTGGTCGCCGGCAAGGGCCACGAAACCGGGCAGCGAGCGGCGGGGGAGACGCGCCCGTTCGACGACCGGGTGGAACTGGCGAAGGCGCTGGAAGGCGCCCTGAGGAAGCTCACGTGATCGACCTGACCGTCGCCCAGATCGCCGAAATCGTCGGCGGCACACTGGCCGACATCTCGCCGGAGGCCGCCGCGGACCTGCACGTCACCGGGACCGTCGAATTCGACTCGCACAAGGTCGGCCCCGGCGGGCTGTTCCTGGCGCTGCCCGGAGCCCGCTCCGACGGGCATGACCACGCGGCCTCGGCGGTCGCGGCCGGCGCGGTCGCCGTGCTGGCGGCCCGGCCGGTCGGGGTGCCCGCCGTCGTGGTCGTACCCCGGCCCCGCGCGAGCGGGGGCGGCCTGGCCGGCGTGCTCGAACACGACGTCGACGGCTCCGGCGCGGCGGTGCTGGCCGCGCTGGCCAAGCTGGCCAGGGCCGTGGCCGACGAACTCGTCGCCGGCGGCCTGAAGATCATCGGGATCACCGGGTCGTCGGGAAAGACCTCGACCAAGGACCTGGTGGCCGCCGTGCTCGAGCCGCTCGGCGAGGTGATCGCGCCGCCCGGGTCGTTCAACAACGAGCTGGGCCACCCCTGGACGGTGTTGCGCGCGACCCGAAGCACCGACTACCTGGTCCTCGAGATGTCGGCGCGGCATCCCGGCAACATCGCCGCGCTGGCCGACATCGCCCCGCCGTCGATCGGGGTTGTCCTCAACGTCGGCACCGCCCATCTCGGCGAGTTCGGCTCCCGGGAAGCCATCGCGCGCACCAAAGCCGAACTGCCGCAAGCGGTTCGGCCGCCCGGGGGCGTCATCCTCAACGCCGACGACCCGGTCGTCGCCGCGATGGCCGAGGTCACCGAGGCCAAGGTGGTCCGGGTCGCCCGCGCCGCCCACACCGATTCCGGGCCCAGCGACGTGTGGGCCGAGGGAGTGTCGCTCGACGAATTGGCCAGGCCGCGCTTTACCCTGCACGCGATGGACAGCGCAGTCGACGTGCGGCTCGGTGTGTTCGGCGACCATCAGGTCACCAACGCGCTGTGCGCCGCCGCCGTCGCGCTGGAGTGCGGCGCCGGCGTCGAGCAGGTGGCCGCCGCGCTGCAAGGCGCGGGCCCGGTGTCGCGGCACCGCATGCAGGTCACCACCCGCGGCGACGGCGTCACCGTGATCGACGACGCGTACAACGCCAACCCCGACTCGATGCGGGCCGGGCTGCAGGCCCTCGCCTGGATCGCCCACGGCCCTCAACAAGGTCAAGCCGCAAAGCGCACGAGCTGGGCGGTGCTGGGCGAGATGGCCGAGCTCGGCGAGGACGCGATAGCCGAGCACGATCGCATCGGCCGGCTCGCGGTGCGCTTAGATGTGTCTCGACTCGTTGTCGTGGGAACCGGGAGGTCGATGAGCGCCATGCACCACGGGGCGGTCATGGAGGGCTCCTGGGGCACGGAGTCGGTCAGCGTGCCCGACGCCGACGCCGCCCTTTCGTTGTTGCGCGCCGAGGTGCAGCCCGGCGACGTGGTCCTGGTCAAGGCGTCCAACGCCGCGGGCCTGGGCGCGCTGGCCGAGGCGCTGGCCTCCGACGACCCAGACGGCGGGGCCCGCCCGTGAGACAGATCCTCATCGCGGTCGCCATCGCGCTGACCGTCTCGATCCTGTTGACGCCGGCGCTGATCCGGCTGTTCACCAAGCAGGGGTTCGGCCACCAGATCCGCGAGGACGGCCCGCCGACCCACCACGCCAAGCGCGGCACGCCGTCGATGGGCGGCGTGGCGATCCTGGCCGGCATCTGGGCGGGATACCTGGGCACCCACCTGGCGGGGCTGGCGTTCGACGGCGAGGGCGTCTCGGCGTCGGGCCTGCTGGTGCTGGGCCTGGCCACCGTGCTGGGCGGGGTCGGGTTCCTCGACGACCTGATCAAGATCCGCCGGTCGCGCAACCTCGGGCTGAACAAGACGGCCAAGACGGTCGGCCAGATCGTCGCCGCGGTGCTGTTCGGGGTGCTGGTGCTGCAGTTCCGCAACGCCAACGGCCTGACCCCGGCCAGCGCGAACCTGTCCTACGTGCGCGAAATCGCCACCGTCACACTGGCTCCCGGGCTGTTCGTGCTGTTCTGCGTGGTGATCGTCAGCGCCTGGTCCAACGCGGTCAACTTCACCGACGGCCTGGACGGGCTGGCCGCGGGCTGCATGGCGATGGTCACCGCCGCCTACGTGCTGATCACTTTCTGGCAGTACCGCAACGCCTGCGTCACCGCGCCGGGGCTGGGCTGCTACAACGTGCGCGATCCGCTGGACCTGGCGCTCATCGCGGCCGCCACCGCCGGCGCCTGCATCGGCTTTTTGTGGTGGAACGCCGCGCCGGCCAAGATCTTCATGGGCGACACCGGGTCCCTGGCGCTGGGCGGGATCATCGCCGGCCTGTCGGTCACCAGCCGCACCGAGATCCTCGCCGTCGTGCTGGGCTCGCTGTTCGTCGCGGAGGTCACCTCCGTGGTGCTGCAGATCCTGGCCTTCCGCACCACCGGGCGCCGGGTGTTCCGGATGGCGCCCTTTCACCACCACTTCGAGCTGGCCGGCTGGGCCGAAACGACGGTGATCATCCGCTTCTGGCTGCTCACCGCGATCGCCTGCGGCCTGGGCGTCGCCCTCTTCTACGGTGAGTGGCTGGCCACGATCGGTGCGTGATGAGCGGTCTTGACCCCCTGAGACCGGGCGCGCCCGTGCTGGTGGCCGGCGGCGGCGTGACCGGCCGGGCCGTGCTGGCCGCGCTGACCCGGTTCGGCGCCGCGCCGACCCTGTGCGACGACGACCCGGCCACGCTGCGCCGGTACGCCGAGGACGGCGTGGCCACCGCGTCGACGCCGACGGCGATGGGGCAGCTCGCGCACTACGCCCTGGTGGTGACCAGCCCCGGGTTCTCCCCGGCCACGCCGCTGCTGGCGGCCGCGGCCGCCGCCGGTGTGCCCATCTGGGGCGACGTCGAATTGGCCTGGCGGCTCGACGCCGCGGGCCACTACGGGCCGCCGCACCGCTGGCTGGCCGTGACCGGCACCAACGGCAAGACCACGACGACGTCGATGCTGCACGCCATGCTGACCGCCGGGGGCGAAAGCAGCGTGCTGTGCGGCAACATCGGCGATCCGGTGCTGGACGTGCTCGAGGCGCCCGCCGACCTGCTGGCCGTCGAGCTGTCCAGCTTCCAGCTGCACTGGGCGCCCTCGCTGCGGCCCGAGGCCGGCGTCGTCCTCAACATCGCCGAGGACCACCTCGACTGGCATGCCACGATGGCCGACTACACCGCGGCGAAGGCACGGGTCCTGGGCGGCCGGGTGGCCGTCGTCGGGCTGGACGACGCCCGGGCCGCCGCGCTGCTGGCCACCGCCGCGGCGCCGGTCCGCGCCGGCTTCCGGCTCGGGGAGCCCGCCGCGGGCGAGCTCGGCGTGCGCGACGGCCAGCTGATCGACCGAGCCTTCGCCGACGACCTGGCACTGCTGGCGACCGAATCCATCCCGGTGCCGGGCCCGGTCGGCGTGCTCGACGCCCTGGCCGCGGCGGCCCTGGCCCGCAGCGTCGGGGTGCCCCCGGAGGCAATCGCCAGCGCCGTCAGAACGTTCCGGGTGGGCCGGCACCGGGCCGAGGTTGTCGCCGTCGCCGACGGGATCACCTACGTCGACGACTCGAAGGCCACCAACCCGCACGCCGCCGAGGCGTCGCTGCGCGCCTACCCGCGCGTGGTGTGGGTGGCCGGCGGTTTGCTGAAGGGCGCCTCCGTGGACGCCGAGGTCGCCAGGGTGGCATCCCGGCTGGTCGGCGCGGTGCTCATCGGCCGAGATCGTGGGCAGGTTGCAGAGGCGTTATCGCGACACGCGCCGGATGTCCCCGTCGTCCAGGTTGTGACAGGCGAGGATGCTGATATGAATGCGACTGCTGTGGTTTCTGATACAGATGTGACAGAAGTGAGACCTTCGGGCGGGGACCTCGGCGCTCGCGTCATGACCGCGGCCGTCGCCGCCGCCCGGCAGCTGGCCCGGCCCGGCGACACGGTGCTGCTGGCACCGGCCGGCGCGTCGTTCGACCAGTTCGCGGGCTACGCGGCCCGGGGCGACGCGTTCGCCGCCGCCGTGCGCGCGGCGACCCGGTAGGTGGGCGTGGCTAACGCGCTGACCCGGCGGCTGCGCCGGGGCAAGGCAATCGAGGGCGGCGCGCCCGAGCCGGGCGCGCCGGCGAACGAGTCCGACGCCTCGGACGCCGCGACGGACGTCATCGAAGCCGCCGCCGACCCGGCCGACGCCACGCCCCACGCGGGCGCCAGGGCCAGGCTGGTCGCGATGCCGGGCGGCCTGCGCAGCCGGTTCGGCGCGTGGCTGGGCCGGCCCATGACGTCGTTTCACCTGATCATCGCCGTCACCGCGTTGCTGACGACGCTCGGACTGATCATGGTGCTGTCCGCCTCCGGGGTGCGCTCCTACGGCGCCGACGGGTCGGCCTGGATCATCTTCGCCAAGCAGGTCTTGTGGACGGTGATCGGGCTGATCGCGGCCTATGTCGCGATGCGGGTGTCGGTGCAGTTCATCCGGCGCGTCGCCTTCACCGGCTACCTCATCACCATCATCCTGCTGGTGCTCGTGCTGGTTCCCGGGATCGGCAACCTGGCCAACGGCTCGCGCAAGTGGTTCGTGGTCGCCGGCTTCTCGATGCAGCCCTCCGAGCTGGCCAAGATCGCGTTCGCCATCTGGGGCGCGCACCTGCTGGCGGCCCGGCGCATGGAGCGGGCCTCGCTGCGGGAGATGCTGATCCCGCTGGTCCCGGCCGCGGTCATCGCGCTGGCGCTGATCGTCGCCCAGCCCGACCTGGGCCAGACGGTGTCGCTGGGCATCATCCTGCTGGCCCTGCTCTGGTACGCCGGGCTGCCGCTGCGCGTCTTCGTCACCTCGCTGCTGGCCGTCTTCATGGCCGGCGCGGTGCTGGCGATGTCGGCCGGGTACCGCTCCGACCGGGTGCGGTCCTGGATCAACCCCGAGAACGACCCGCAGGACACCGGCTACCAGGCCCGGCAGGCGAAGTTCGCGCTGGCCCACGGCGGCATCTTCGGCGACGGCCTCGGCCAGGGCGTCGCCAAGTGGAACTACCTGCCCAACGCCCACAACGACTTCATCTTCGCCATCATCGGCGAGGAGCTGGGCTTCATCGGTGCGTTCGGGCTGCTGGCCCTCTTCGGGCTGTTCGCCTACACCGGAATGCGGATCGCGCGCCGGTCGGCCGACCCGTTCCTGCGGTTGGTGACCGCCACCACGACCATGTGGATCCTCGGCCAGGCGTTCATCAACATCGGCTACGTGATCGGCGTGCTGCCGGTCACCGGCCTGCAGCTGCCACTCATCTCCGCCGGCGGAACATCAACGGCCGCAACGCTATTCATGATCGGCATCATGGCCAACGCGGCCCGACACGAACCGGAGGCGGTGGCCGCGCTGCGGGCCGGCCGTGACGACAGGGTGAACCAGCTGCTGCGCCTGCCGCTGCCCCGGCCGTACGTGCCGAGCCGCATCGAGGCCTTCCGCGACCGCAAGCGAGATGGTGCGCCGGCGCCCCGGCGGGCCCCCAAGGCGCCCGCCCGGAAGGCGCCGCGCGGCGCCGACAAGCCGCTGCGCAAGGCGGCCGGCCGGACGGCCGCCCGGCCGGCGCGCCAGTCTGGGGGCGCCGCGCGGGTGCGGGGAGGGCATCATGGAGCAAGCCAGCGGTACGCCGGGCAGCGTCCGACACGGCGAACACGCGCATTGGAAGGTCAGCGTTACGGGTGAACGGCACGATCAAACAGCCGGCCGGCGGGCTGGGGGGAAACCCCTCGCCCGCCGGTGCCGCATCATCGGTTGATTCGGCCCTGTCGGTGGTGCTGGCCGGCGGCGGCACGGCCGGCCACGTCGAGCCCGCGATGGCGGTCGCCGACGCGCTCAGCGCGCTGGATCCCCAGGTCCGCATCACCGCGCTGGGCACCCGACGCGGGCTGGAGACCCGGCTGGTGCCCGAGCGCGGCTATCAGCTCGAGCTGATCACCCCGGTGCCGCTGCCCCGCAAACCCAGCGGTGACCTGGCGCGGCTCCCGCCGAGGGTATGGCGCGCCGTCCGGGAGACCCGCGCGGTGCTCGACGCCGTCGACGCCGACGTCGTGATCGGCTTCGGGGGCTACGTGGCCGTGCCGGCGTACCTGGCCGCCCGCGGCGGGCTCGGGCGCAGGCGGCGCGTCCCGGTGGTGCTCCACGAGGCCAACGCCCGCGCCGGGCTGGCCAACCGGATCGGCGCCCGCAGCGCTGAGCGGGTGCTCTCGGCCGTGCCGGATTGCGGCCTGCCGCGCGCCGAGGTGGTCGGCGTGCCGATCCGGGCGACGCTCACCGCGTTGGACCGCGCGGCGTTGCGCGCCGAGGCGCGCCGGCACTTCGGTTTCGCCGACGACGCGCGGGTGCTGCTGGTGTTCGGCGGCTCGCAGGGCGCCGTCTCGCTCAACCGGGCCGTCTCCGGGGCGGCCGCCGAGCTGGCCGCCGCGGGCGTCAGCGTGCTGCACGCGCACGGACCCAAGAACACCCTCGACCTGCGCGAGCCCGGCCCCGGCGAGCCGCCCTACGTGGCGGTGCCCTACCTGGACCGGATGGACCTGGCCTACGCCGCGGCCGACCTGGCGATCTGCCGGTCCGGGGCGATGACGGTCGCCGAAGTCTCGGCCGTCGGCCTGCCGGCGATCTATGTGCCGCTGCCGATCGGCAACGGCGAGCAGCGGCTCAACGCGCTGCCGGTGGTCAACGCCGGCGGCGGCATGGTGGTCTCCGACGCCGCCCTGACCCCGGCCCTGGTCGCCCGCGAGGTGGCCGGCCTGCTCACCGACCCGCCGCGACTGGCGGCGATGACGGCGGCCGCCGCGAGGGTGGGACACCCCGACGCGGCGCGCCGGGTGGCGCAGGCGGCGCTGGACATCGCGCGCCGGGCGCGGGTCGGCGGGAGAACCACGTGACCGGCGAGCAGGCGCCGCCCGAGCTGCCCCCCGAATTGCACCGGGTGCACATGGTCGGCATCGGCGGAGCCGGAATGTCCGGCATCGCCCGCATCCTGCTGGACCGGGGTGGGCTGGTGTCGGGGTCCGACGCCAAGGAGTCGCGCGGCTTGCACGCGCTGCGGGCCCGGGGTGCCCTGATCCGCATCGGGCACGACGCGTCGTCGCTGGATCAGCTGCCCGGCGGCGTCACCGCGGTCATCACCACCCACGCCGCCATCCCGAAGACCAACCCCGAGCTGGTCGAAGCGCGCCGGCGCGGCATCCCGGTGATCCTGCGGCCGGCCGTGCTGGCCAGGCTGATGGCCGGTCGCACCACGCTGATGGTCACCGGCACGCACGGCAAGACGACCACGACGTCGATGCTGATCGTGGCCCTGCAGCACTGCGGGCGGGACCCGTCGTTCGCCGTCGGCGGCGACCTGGGGGAGGCCGGCACCAACGCCCACCACGGCAGCGGCGACTGCTTCGTGGCCGAGGCCGACGAGAGCGACGGCTCGCTGCTGGAGTACACGCCCAACGTCGCGGTGGTCACCAACATCGAGACCGATCACCTGGACTTCTACGGCAGCGCCGACGCCTACGTCGAGGTGTTCGACTCTTTCGTCGAGCGGCTCGCCCCCGGCGGAGCGCTCGTCGTGTGCACCGACGACCCGGGCGCCGCAGCGCTGGCCGAACGCACCGCCGCGCTGGGCATCCGGGTGCTGCGCTATGGCTCGGGCGGTGACGGGTTGGCGGCCACGCTGTTGTCGTGGGACCAGCAGGGCACCGAGGCCGTCGCACACATCCAGCTGGCCCCGGAGCCCCACCCGCGGGTGATGCGGCTGTCGGTGCCCGGGCGGCACATGGCGCTCAACGCGCTGGGTGCGCTGCTGGCGGCGATCGAGATCGGCGCCTCGGCCGATGCGGTGCTCGACGGGCTCGCCGGGTTCGAGGGCGTGCGCCGCCGATTCGAACTGGTCGGAGCCTCGGGAGCGGGCCAGGCCCCGGTGCGGGTGTTCGACGACTACGCCCACCACCCCACGGAGATCGGCGCCACGCTCGCGGCGGTCCGCGCGCTGCTCGACCAGAGCGGTGGGGGCCGCTGCATCGTGGTATTTCAGCCCCATTTGTATTCGCGCACAAAGGCTTTCGCGGCCGAGTTCGGTCGCGCGCTGGACGCCGCCGACGAGGTCTTCGTCCTCGACGTCTACGGAGCCCGCGAACAACCGCTCACCGGCGTCAGCGGGGCCACCGTCGCCGAGCACGTCAGCGCGCCGGTGCGCTATCTGGCGGACTTCTCGGCGGTCGCCGAGGAGGTCGCCGCGGCCGCGGGACCCGGCGACGTCGTCGTCACGATGGGCGCGGGTGACGTGACCCTGCTGGGGCCCGAGATCGTGACCGCGCTGCGGGTGCGGGCCAACCGCAGCGCGCCGGGCCGGCCCGGGGTGCTGCGATGACCGAGCCGGACCAGCCCACCCCGGCCGGCCCCGAGCAGGCCGACGGCGTGATCACCGAGCCGATCGCGACGGGCGCGGGCGACGACGACGCGGCGCCGGCCCAGGAGGCCGACTTCGAGGGCCCACGCCGGCGGGCCCGCCGCGAGCGGGCGGAGCGCCGCGCCGCCCAGGACCGCGCCCGGGCCATCGAGGAGGCCCGCCGCGAGGCCAAGCGCCGGGCCAGCGGTCGCATCGTCAACCAACCCAAACCCGCCACGCGGGGCGTCGTCCGGGGCCTGAAGATGCTGCTGGGCAGCGTCATCGTGGCCGTCGTCGGGGTCGGCCTCGGACTCATCCTCTACTTCACGCCGGCGATGTCGGCGCGCAACATCGTCGTCACGGGGACCGGAACGGTGACCCGCGAGGAGGTGCTCGACGCGGCGAAGGTGCGGCCCGGCACGCCGCTGCTGCAGATCAACACCAACCAGGTCGCCGAGCGGGTGGCCGCGATCCGGCGGGTGGCCAGCGCCCGGGTGCAGCGCCAGTACCCGTCGGCCCTGCGGATCACCATCGTCGAGCGAGTCCCGTTGGTGGTCAAGGACTTTCCGGACGGCCCGCACCTGTTCGACCGCGACGGCGTCGACTTCGCGACGGCCCCGCCGCCGCCCGCGCTGCCGTACCTCGACGTGGAGAATCCCGGGCCGACCGACCCGGCGACCAAGGCCGCGCTCCAGGTGCTGATCGCGCTGCGTCCCGAGGTCGCGAGCCAGGTCGCCCGCATCGCGGCCCCGTCGGTGGCCTCGATCACGCTGACGCTGGGCGACGGCCGGGTGGTGATCTGGGGGACCACCGACCGCACCGAGGAGAAGGCCGAAAAGCTGGCCGCGCTGCTGACGCAGCCCGGCAAGACCTACGACGTGTCCAGCCCCGACCTGCCGACCGTCAAGTAGCGCGGCCGCGCTCGCGCCGACCTGCCCCGTCGAGCGTCACGCCAGCGTGGCGGACGACGCCGAATGCCACGCTGGCGTGACGCTCGGGCGGCAGCCGAGAGAAAAATTTGCGTGCGACGCGTCGGCGCGCCTGCGGGATAAGCGCGCGTACTACCCATACCGTTCTGTTTGCGCGGAACTACTTGACATAACTCTAACTCTATGGTTGAGGTTGAGGGTTTGCCAGGCCGACACACCGAGTCCCACCAGGGAGGAAGACGAATGATGACCCCCCCGCACAACTACTTGGCCGTCATCAAGGTTGTGGGTATCGGTGGCGGCGGCGTCAACGCCGTCAACCGGATGATCGAACAGGGCCTCAAAGGCGTGGAGTTCATCGCAATCAACACCGACGCCCAGGCGCTGTTGATGAGCGACGCCGACGTCAAGCTCGACGTCGGTCGCGACTCCACCCGCGGGCTCGGCGCCGGGGCCGACCCGGAGGTCGGGCGCCGGGCCGCCGAGGACGCCAAGGACGAGATCGAAGAGCTGCTGCGCGGGGCGGACATGGTGTTCGTCACCGCCGGCGAGGGCGGTGGCACCGGCACCGGCGGGGCGCCCGTCGTCGCCAGCATCGCCCGCAAGCTGGGCGCGCTGACCGTCGGCGTGGTCACCCGGCCGTTCTCCTTCGAGGGCAAGCGGCGAGGCAATCAGGCCGAAAGCGGCATCGCCTCGTTGCGGGAGAGCTGCGACACGCTCATCGTCATCCCCAACGACCGGCTGCTGCAGATGGGCGACGCCGCGGTATCGCTGATGGACGCGTTCCTCAGCGCTGACGAGGTGCTGCTCAACGGCGTGCAGGGCATCACCGACCTGATCACCACCCCGGGCCTGATCAACGTCGACTTCGCCGACGTCAAGGGCATCATGTCCGGCGCCGGCACCGCGCTGATGGGCATCGGGTCGGCGCGCGGCGAGGGCCGCTCGCTCAAGGCTGCCGAGATCGCGATCAACTCGCCGCTGCTGGAGGCGTCGATGGAGGGCGCCCAGGGCGTGCTGATGTCGATCGCCGGCGGCAGCGACCTGGGCCTGTTCGAGATCAACGAGGCGGCCTCGCTGGTGCAGGACGCCGCCCATCAGGACGCCAACATCATCTTCGGCACCGTGATCGACGACTCGCTGGGCGACGAGGTGCGCGTCACCGTCATCGCCGCGGGCTTCGAGGCCAGCGGACCCGGACGCAAGCCGGTCACCGGGGCGGGCGCCGGCGACAAGGGCGGCGCCCACCGTATCGAGGCGGCGAAGGCCGGCAAGCTCAGCTCCACGCTGTTCGAGCCCGTCGACGCGGTCAGCGTTCCCGTTCACACCAACGGTTCGACGCTGAATATCGGTGGCGACGACGACGACGTCGACGTGCCGCCCTTCATGCGCCGCTGAGTCTCATGTCGGTGACAACCGGACCCCGGCGCGCGTCGGGGCGGCGTGGCCGACATCGATTTTCGGATACTGGTCGTGTGAGCGTTCGCATCCGGCGGGTGACGACCACCCGCGCGGGCGGTGTCTCGGCGCCCCCGTTCGACACCTTCAATCTCGGCGACCATGTCGGCGACGACCCGGCCGCGGTGGCCGCGAACCGCAAGCGGCTGGCCGCCGCCCTGGGCCTCGGCGCCCACCGGATCGTGTGGATGAACCAGGTCCACGGCGATCGGGTCGAGGTGGTCGACGGCCCGCAGAGCGCCGCCGTCGACGAGACCGACGCATTGGTGACCGCGACGGCGCGCCTGGCGCTGGCGGTGGTGACCGCCGACTGCGTGCCGGTGCTGCTGGCCGACGCGCGCGCCGGTGTGGTCGCCGCGGCGCACGCCGGCCGCGTCGGCGCGCAGCGCGGGGTGGTGACGCGCGCGGTCGAGGCGATGGTGGCGCGCGGCGCGCGGGCCGGCGACATCTCGGTGCTGCTCGGCCCCGCGGTCAGCGGCCGCAACTACGAGGTGCCCGCCGCGATGGCCGACGAGGTCGAGGCGGCGCTGCCGGGCAGCCGCACCACCACCGCGGCCGGCACCCCCGGACTCGACCTGCGCGCCGGAATCGCTTGCCAGCTCCGCGATTTGGGAGTCACGGCGATCGACACCGATCCGCGCTGCACGGTGGACGACCCGAGCCTGTTCAGTCATCGGCGGGACGCCCCGACCGGGCGGCTGGCCTCGCTGATCTGGATGGAGTGACGGCATGGCGGGGGACATGCCTGCCCACGATCGCGGCGACCGCGAATCGGAATTGACGCATGCGTTGGCCGCCGTGCGATCGCGACTTGCGGCGGCCGCGGAAGCGGCGGGTCGCAATGTCAGCGAAATTGAACTTCTCCCAATTACCAAATTCTTTCCAGCAACCGATGTTGCGATTTTGTCTCGATTGGGTTGTCGCTGCGTTGGCGAATCGCGCGACCAGGAAGCCACGGCGAAGGTCGCCGAAGTCGCTCGGTTGGCCGGCACTTCCGGGCGGGACGACTTGCGGAATATGCACTGGCACATGGTGGGCCGGATTCAACGGAACAAGGCGCGCTCGCTGGCGCAGTGGGCACACACCGCCCACTCGATCGACAGCACCCGCCTGGTCGCCGCGCTCGACCGGGCGGTGTCCGCGGCGCGGGCCGACGGGCGCCGGCACGAGCCGCTGCGCGTCTATGTCGAGATCAGCCTGGACGGCGACGTGTCGCGCGGCGGCGTCGACATCACCGCGACCGGCGCCGTCGACGAGGTCTGCGCGCGGGTCGCGGACTCCCCGGGCCTGGAGCTGCTGGGGCTGATGGGCATCCCGCCGCTGGACTGGGACCCCGCTCGGGCCTTTGACCTGCTGCGATCCGAGCACTGCCGGGTGCTGGATTCGCACCCGAACGCGCTGGGGCTGTCCGCGGGCATGTCCAATGACTTCGAAATCGCCGTCAAACATGGTTCGACATGTGTGCGTGTCGGTACCGCGCTATTGGGTCCGAGGCGGCTACCGTCACCGTGAGTAGTCACTGTAGTCACACCTTCATCACAGACACCAATACTCCCAGGGGCTAGAAGGGTTTACGCGATGAGCACACTGCACAAAGTCAAGGCCTACTTCGGTATGGCTCCGATGGAGGACTACGACGACGAGTACTACGACGACCGGGCTCCCTCCCGGGGCTTCCCGCGCCCCCGGTTCGACGACGGGTACGGCCGCTACGAAGGCCGGTTCGAAGGGCGCGACTACGACGACCCGCGGGGCGAGCCGGCCGACTACGCACCGACCGGCGGCTACCGCGGCGGCTACGCCGACGAGGGACGCTACGGCCCCGTGCATCCGCGCGAGTTCGAACGGCCAGAGATGAGCCGCCCGCGCCTCGGTTCGTGGTTGCGCAATTCCACCCGCGGCGCGCTGGCGATGGACCCGCGCCGGATGGCGATGCTGTTCGAGGAAGGCAGCCCGCTGTCGAAGATCACGACGCTGCGGCCCAAGGACTACAGCGAGGCGCGCACCATCGGCGAGCGGTTCCGCGACGGCACCCCGGTGATCATGGACCTGGTGTCGATGGACAACGCCGACGCCAAGCGGCTGGTCGACTTCGCCGCCGGCCTGGCTTTCGCGCTGCGCGGGTCGTTCGACAAGGTCGCGACCAAGGTGTTCCTGCTGTCGCCCGCCGACGTCGACGTCTCGCCGGAGGAGCGTCGTCGCATCGCCGAGACCGGCTTCTACGCCTACCAGTAGACGCACCCGTTCCGCCGCTCAGCGGGGTCGGCGCACGTGAGATGTGTGCCCGCACCCGAGAATCGGTACGCTGGCGCCTGACATTCGGGTCATCTCATCGGTAAGGTCGGGGCTCCAGTTGGTGCTGTTTTTTCAGATCCTTGGGTTTGCGCTGTTCATCTTCTGGCTGCTGCTCATCGCCCGGGTCGTCGTCGAGTTCATCCGCTCGTTCAGCCGCGACTGGCATCCCACCGGCCTCACCGTGGTGATCCTCGAGATCATCATGTCGATCACCGACCCGCCGGTGAAACTGCTGCGCCGCCTGATCCCGCAGCTCACCATCGGCGCGGTGCGCTTTGACCTGTCGATCATGGTGCTGCTGCTGGTCGCGTTCATCGGCATGCAGCTGGCGTTCGGCGCGGCGCAGACATGAGCCATGCCAAAGCGCACCGCGGCCGGGGGGTGGAGACGGTTCGGCTACGTTTTAGTGTCGGTTCGGCCGCCGCAATTTAAAATTTTTAAGGGTTTGGATTTTATTGGTCTTAGTGTGTGAAATTGGGTCTTATTTATTGGGCAATCGGCTACCGCCGAGTCTGGTGTGACAGGATGGACGGCAGTTGCACGACGGCAACCACTCCGTTCTACACTTTCCAGATCGTTTGACAGGAACTCGAGGGGACGAACAATGCCGCTTACACCAGCCGACGTCCACAATGTGGCGTTCAGTAAGCCGCCGATCGGCAAGCGCGGTTACAACGAAGACGAGGTCGACGCCTTCCTCGACCTGGTGGAAAACGAGCTGACGCGGCTCATCGAGGAAAACTCCGATCTGCGTCAACGGATCGAGGAGCTGGACCGCGAGCTGGCCTCGGGTGGTGGCGGCGGCACCGCTTCGCCCACCCAGGCGATCCCGACCTTCGAGCGCGAGCCTGAGCCCGAGCCGGTCAAGCCCGCGCCCGTGGTGGCCCCCCCGGCGCCTGCTGCGCCGCCGGCGCAGCAGGGCACCAACGAGGAACAGGCCCTCAAGGCCGCGCGGGTGCTGAGCCTGGCGCAGGACACCGCCGATCGGCTGACCAGCACCGCCAAGGCCGAGTCGGACAAGATGCTGGCCGACGCCCGCGCCAACGCGGAGCAGATCGTGAGCGAGGCCCGGCAGACCGCCGAGACCACGGTCACCGAGGCCCGCCAGCGTGCCGACGCGATGCTGGCCGACGCCCAGACCCGCTCGGAGACCCAGTTGCGCCAGGCCCAGGAGAAGGCCGACGCCCTGCAGGCCGACGCCGAACGCAAGCACTCCGAGATCATGGGAACCATCAACCAGCAACGCACCGTGCTGGAAGGCCGCCTCGAACAGCTGCGCACCTTCGAACGCGAATACCGCACCCGGCTCAAGACCTACCTGGAATCCCAGCTGGAGGAACTCGGTCAGCGTGGGTCGGCGGCGCCCGTCGACTCCAGCGCCGACGCGGGCGGGTTCGACCAATTCAATCGGGGTAATAACTAGCCCGGGCGATCGTGCCGGGGCGCTCGCCAGGGTTGGCGCTCCGCACACTAGCCTGCACTAGACCTGGCAGTCCCCTCGTCGGCTGGAGGATGACCGATGCTGATCATTGCGCTGGTACTCGCCCTGATCGGGCTCGTCGCGTTGGTGTTCGCGGTGGTCACCAGCAACGAGCTGGTCGCCTGGGTGTGCATCGGTGCCAGCGTCATCGGCGTGGTGCTGCTGATCGTCGACGCGTTGCGGGAACGCCAGCGTCGTGACGCCGTCGGCGAAACGCATGAGGTGGAAGAAGCCGGGGACGGCGAACAAGCCGCGGTCGATTACCCCGAAGAGGTCCCGGAGGAGGGCGAGCAGCCCGTCGCCGAGGACACCACCACAGCCGACGAGCCGTCGCAGGGGCTCGAGTCCAGCGAGGACCGGTCCACCTAGACCGTCAGCGGGTCGGCGTATCGAGTAGCTCGCGAACCTCGTCGTCACCGACCTGCCGAAAGTCCGCGTAGACCTGACCGACGGCTTCGAACCCGGGCGGCATGGTGGCGCACACCACGTCGTCGGCCTCCTGCCCGATTTCGCGGCAGGTCGACGCGGGTCCGACCGGGACCGCCACCACGATGGATTGCGGCCCCGCGGCCCGCAGGGCGCGGACGGCGGCCAGCATGCTCGCACCGGTGGCGATGCCGTCGTCGACCAGGATCACGACCTTGCCCCTCGGATCGGCGAGGGGGCGCCCGCCGCGGTAGGCCTGCTCCCGGCGGTTGAGTTCGGCGGTCTCGCTGGCGATCACCTCGCGCACCTGTTCGTCGGTGATGTGCATGTTGGTGACGACGTTGTCGTTCATCACGACCCCGCCGCCGCTGGCCAGCGCGCCCATCGCCAGCTCCGACCAGCGCGGGACCCCGAGCTTGCGGACCAGAAACACGTCCAGCGGGGCGTGCAGCGCCGCGGCGACTTCCCAGGCCACCGGGACTCCGCCGCGCGCCAGCCCGAAGACCAGCACGCCGTCCTTCTCGCGGTAGGACGCCAACTCCTCGGCCAGCACGCGCCCGGCCTCACGACGGTCGCGGAACGTGCGCATCGCCGTTCGCCGGAGGAAGCCGCTGGGTGGGTTCATTACTGCACTCCAGGCTAGCCCCGAGCCGCGAATCCGCCATCGATTGCCGTAGTACGTCGCACGTACTAACTTGGGCGATGTGGCGAGGTCCAACGATCCCGGCGTGCTGATCCTGACCAGCCTGGCGTCCGGCCCCAAGCACGGGTATGCGCTTTCGCGCGACATCGAGGCGTTCTCCGGCGCGGCGCTGGGGCCGGGGACGCTCTACGGGGCGATCACCCGCCTGGAGGAGCGCGGCCTCATCGAGCCGCTGCAACAGGACGAGCGGCGGCGGCCGTACCGGTTGACGGCCGCCGGGCGGGCCGAACTCGCCACGGCCGTACGGGAACTGGGCGCGATCGCCGACGAGGGCGCGCGGCGGTTGGGCCTGCCGCTGGGCGCCTTCCGCCCGGGCTGGTCGGTATGAACGCCGAAGACGCGCGGCGGGCGCTGCGCTGGTATCCGCGGGCCTGGCGTCGCCGCTACGGCGACGAGCTGGCGGCCCTACTGGAGGACACGTTCGGCGACGGGCCGCTGTCCCGTCGCTGCCGCATGTCGCTTGCCCGGTCGGGCACGATCGAGAGGATCCACGAGATGAGTCGGCGCTTTCGCAAGACGTATACGGGCTACAGCGTTGCCTGCGCGATCGTGTGGGCCGTCATCCTGGCCGCGGTGTCCTCGACCGCGAGCAGTGCCACCCGGCACACGCTGATGCTGGTTTTCGGGGGCTGGTGGATCGGGTGGCTGTCGGCGACGATCGCCAGGGCCGTCTACCCGCCGCCGAAACGGCGGGTCGGCCCCTGAAAAAGAGGCCCTCGAGAAATGTGGGGTGTGATCGCGGCTTCGCCGCTCAACACACTCCATCGGCTCGGAAGTGAAGGCGAGCATTCACTTCGCTCGCCTCACACGCGTGTGATCGCGGCTTCGCCGCTCAACACGCTCCGTCGCCTCAGGAATGAATGCGAGCATTCATTCCATTCGGCTCAGTCGCGTGTCCGAGGGGGGACTTGAACCCCCACGCCCATTAGTAGGGCACTAGCACCTCAAGCTAGCGCGTCTGCCATTCCGCCACTCGGACAAGACCCAACAGAGTTGGCAGCTAAGGCTATCGGATCGGCCCGCGCAGACCCAACCCAGCTCGCCGCGCACCGCGGGCCCGAGCCCGGCGGGCCACGCAGTGGTAGGAAAGGTGGTTGTGACCATCGATACCGGGACCGTCGACCCTGCCGATCCCCGCGACGACGTGGTCCAGGTGGTCAGCCGGTTGATCCGGTTCGACACCACCAATACCGGCGAACCCGAGACCACGCAGGGCGAGGCGGCGTGCGCGCAATGGGTCGCCGAGCAGCTCCAAGAGGTCGGCTACTTGCCGCAATACGTCGAATCCGGCGCGCCCGGACGCGGCAACGTGATCGCGCGCCTGAGCGGCGCGGACAGCTCGCGCGGCGCCCTGCTGATCCATGGGCATCTCGACGTGGTGCCCGCCGAGCCGGCGGATTGGACCGTGCACCCGTTTTCGGGCGCGATCCGCGACGGCTACGTCTGGGGCCGCGGCGCGGTCGACATGAAGGACATGGTCGGCATGATGATCGTGGTCGCCCGGCAGCTGAAGCGGGCCGGCATCGTGCCGCCGCGCGACCTGGTGTTCGCGTTCCTCGCCGACGAGGAGCACGGCGGCCACTACGGGGCCCAATGGCTGGTCAACCACCGGCCCGAGCTGTTCACCGGCGTCACCGAGGCGATCGGGGAGGTGGGCGGGTTCTCGCTGACCGTGCCGCGCCGCGACGGCGGCGAGCGCCGGCTGTATCTGATCGAGACGGCCGAGAAGGGGCTGTCGTGGATGCGGCTGACCGCCCGGGGCACGGCCGGCCACGGGTCGATGGTGCACGACCGCAACGCCGTCACGGCCGTCGCCGAGGCCGTCGCCCGGCTGGGCCGGCACCAGTTTCCGCTCGTGGTGACCGACACCGTCGCGCAGTTCCTGGCCGCCGTCAGCGAGGAGACCGGGCTGACGTTCGACCTCGAGTCGGGCGATCTGGCCGGGACGATCGAGAAGCTCGGCCCGACGGCCCGCATGCTCAAGGCGGTGCTGCACGACACCGCCAACCCCACCATGCTCAAGGCCGGGTACAAGGCCAACGTCATCCCCGGCTCGGCGGAGGCGGTGGTGGACTGCCGCATCCTCCCGGGCCGCAAGGCCGCGTTCGAGGCCGAGGTCGACGAGTTGATCGGTCCCGACGTGACCCGGGAATGGATCCGGGACTTCTCGTCGTATGAGACCAGCTTCGACGGCGATCTGGTCGACGCCATGAACGCCGCGGTGCTGGCGCTCGACCCGGACGGGCGCACGGTGCCCTACATGATGTCTGGTGGCACCGACGCGAAAGCGTTCGCGCGCTTGGGGATTCGCTGTTTTGGCTTCAGCCCGCTGCGGTTACCGCCGGATCTGGATTTCAGCGCGCTGTTCCACGGCGTCGACGAACGGGTACCCATCGATGCGCTGAGGTTCGGCACCGAGGTGCTGACGCATTTCCTGACACACTGCTAGTCGGAAAAAGAAACGAGAGGATCGCCCATGAGCCTGCCGCCCGACCCGTATGACGCGCTGCCCAAGCTGCCGCTGTTCAGCCTGAAGTCGAACTCGATCACCAACGGTCAGCCGCTGGCGACCCCGCAGATCAGCGGGATCTTGGGCGCCGGGGGAGAGGATGTCAGCCCGCAGCTGAGCTGGTCGGGATTTCCGCAGGAGACCCGCAGCTTCGCGGTCACCGTCTACGACCCGGACGCCCCGACGCTGTCCGGCTTTTGGCACTGGGCGGTCGCCAACCTGCCCGCCGACGTTACTGAGCTGCCCGACAACGCCGGCGAGGGCAGCGAGCTGCCGGGCGGCGCGCTGACCCTGGTCAACGACGCCGGCATGCGCCGTTACGTCGGCGCCGCGCCGCCCCCCGGCCACGGTCCGCACCGGTACTACGTCGCCGTGCACGCCGTGGACGTCGACAAGCTCGACCTGCCCGAGGACGCCAGCCCCGCGTACCTGGGATTCAACCTGTTCCAGCACGCGATCGCGCGGGCCTACATCTACGGGACGTACGAGCAGAAGTAGCCCGCTCTCGCCCGCGAGAGTGCCGCTGCCGACGGGCTCACTCGGGAAACGTGTCGGCAGTGGCACTTTCGCGGCGCGCACGGCCCCGGTCGGCCAGGACCGTCAGACCCGTGCGGGGCCCAGCTAGCCGATGGGTGTGATCGCCGCGGCTATCGCTTCCGGGATGGTGTTGAACAGCGTCGGGAAGAGACCACCGAATTGCGTGCCGCCGAGGGTGGCATTGATCGGAACGGTGATGCCCGCGACGCCGGCGGGGATGGTGACCGTGAGCGGTTCCGGCGGCGTGAGGAGCCCGTCAAAGGGGACGTGGGCGATGGCCGGCAACGTGAGCGAACCCAGCACCGGCGTCGACACCGCGATCGGCAGCGGCAGGTCCACGAGGAGCTGGCCGTTGAGGAAGCCGTTCATCGCGTAGGCGGGCATGTCGCCGACCGCGTTGAGCATGCCCAACACGTTGCCGGTCTGCGCGGCGACACCGAACGCCGTTGCCCCCTGGGCGATTCCGTTCGCCATGGCGAACGGCGGGCCCAGTATCGCGAAGCCCAGCTGCAACGGCAGGCCGAAGATGGCGGCGCCGGCCAGCGTGCCGGCGGGCGGTATGCCGGCGAGATTCACCGCGAAGCTCGCGGTGACATTGGCGTTGACGAGGCTGTCGATCGCGTTGGCGAAGTTGCCCAACATCATTCCGGGGATCGAGCCGTGCGGGACCAGGCTCGCCAGGCCCACCGGCTGCTGCCCGAGGGCGGTCAGGATGGGCAGCAACTCGGCGGCCGGGCCCTCCAGCCCGACCGGGCCCGCGATGGTGATCGAGAAGTTGGGTGGGAGGAGGCTGTTGATTTGGCCGCCGATCACGAGGTGGCTGGTGTCGAATCCCGTGATGAAGAGATCGATGGGGGCGTGCGCAGCGTCCTGCACCGCGCCGTAGTAGTCGCCCATTTGTATCGCGTGGCCGGCCAGCGCCATGTCGTTGCTGGCGATGGGAATCGTCTGCTGCAGATCCGCGCCCATCTTGTTCAGCGACGAGCCGACCGTCCCCCAGAAACCGGTCGTGCCGTTGACGAAGTCTCCTCCGATGGCAACCGGGTTGAAGGTGGCGGCGCCCTGGAGGGTGAGCTGGATGTTCGCCGGCACGTTCGCGGGGAATCCCTGCAGGTCGGTCAGGACCCCATTCGAGAAGAGTTGCGCGTAGTGATTCTGGTTGCTGACAATCTGATTCAGGATCGGGAAGGGGTGGCCCGCGAACTGGGAGCCCATCAGGTTCAGATCCCGCACCGTGTTCTCGAACAGGACGGTGTAGGGGTTGGGGTAGGGCACCGTGCCCGGCGGTAACGGCCCGAAAAGCCCTGGCAGCAAAGAATTCAGCAGCGGTTGAAGCCCCTGGAGCAGCGGCACGTCCTGGAAGAGCCCGGTCGCGGTGCCGACGAGGTTGGTCAGCGTGATTCCGTTGACGAGTTCATTCGATAGGAAGTTGCCCACGTCCAGTCCGACGCCGTTGAGGGTCGGGCCCAATAGGGCGCCGAGGGGCCCGGAGGTGAGGCTCAAGCCCGGGGTCAGGTTGCCGAGGTTGATCGGCCCGAAGAGATCGCTCAGGGTCGGGAACGCGTTGAGGATCGCGGGGTTGAAGAACAGCGAGCCGACGCCGTTGGCGAATTGGGAACCGATGCTGTTGAAGGGCCCCAGGAGCTGGCTCAACCCGCTGCTCAGGCCGCCGAGCAGCCCGCCCCCGCCGGTGCCCAGGCCCAGCAGTCCGTCCAATCCCCCGAGCAGGCCGCCGCCGCCCGAGCCGCCGCCGAGCAAGCCGCCGAGCAAACCGCCACTGCCGCTGGAGCCGCCCAGGCGGAGCAGCCCGCCGAGAAGCGGCGTCGACGCGGCCGCGCCCTGCTGGGCATTGGCGATCTCGGTGCCCAGGTAGGCCGCCGCCCCCGCGTTCAACACGCTCACGAACTCGTGGTGAAATGCCGCCGCCTGGGCGCTCATCATCTGGAATTGCTGCCCGTACGTGCCGAACAAGTCCGAGATGGCGAGCGACACATCGTCGGCGGCGGCGGCGGTGATGGCGGTCGTCTGGCCCGCTGCGGCCGCGGTGGCGTCGTGCAGGGAGGACCCGATCCCGGCCAATTCCCCGGCGGCCGCTCCCACCGTCTCCGGCGCAGCAACGACAAAGGACATCGTGGTCTCCCCTCGAAGACAATCCCCACTAGGCAACTACGGCATACCGGTCACAATGTCGTCAAAATTGTGCCGAAGAAAACGGGCGTTCTCTGTTTCTAACAGCTTGTTCTACAAATGCACAACCCCGTATTGACAAGGCCGTCAATCGAATTAATCCGACACGTGCGCAATAGCGCGGACTACCCGGATTCCGCCGGTCTGTCGGGGTGGCGGGCCGCCGACCCGACGGCGTCGCCGAGCGAGGCGAACCCGCCGTCGTGCAGGCGCCGCGCGATGCCGTCGTGAATGTGCTTGGCCCACAAGCCTCCTCCGTAGATGAAGCCGGTGTAGCCCTGCAGCAGCGAGGCGCCCGCGGTGATCCGCTCCCACGCGTCGTCGGCCGTCTCGATGCCGCCCACGCTGATCAAGACCAGGCGGTCGCCGACCCGGCCGTAGAGCCGGCGCAGCACCTCGAGGGCCCTGCGCGCCACCGGTGGCCCGGAAATGCCTCCGGCGCCGAGCTTTTCAACGCCGGGTGTGCTCAGGTGATCGCGCGACACGGTGGTGTTGGTGGCGACGATGCCGGCCAGGCCCAATTCGACGGCCAGGTCCGCGATGTCGTCGACGTCGGCATCGGAGACGTCGGGGGCGATCTTCACCAGGACCGGTGTGGAGGTTTCGGCGAGGACGCCCGCCAGGATCGGCCGCAGCGATTCGACCGCCTGCAGGTCCCGCAGCCCGGGTGTGTTGGGCGAGCTGACGTTGACCACCAGATACGACGCCAGCGGGCCGACCAGCCGGGCGCTGGCCCGGTAGTCGCCGACGGCGTCGGCGGCCGGGGTCGTCTTCGTCTTGCCGATGTTGACGCCGATCGGCACCTCGGGCCGATGGCGCGCCAGCCGGATGGCCAGCGCGCCGGCACCGCGATTGTTGAACCCCATCCGGTTCAGCAGCGCCCGGTCGGCGGGCAGCCGGAACAGTCGGGGGGCCGGGTTGCCGGGCTGCGGCTGCGCGGTGACCGTGCCGACCTCGGCGTACCCGAAACCCAGCGCTCCCCAGGTGAGCAGGCCCAGGCCGTCCTTGTCGAAGCCGGCGGCCAGGCCGAGCGGTGCCGGAAAACGCACCCCGAACACGGTGCTGGCCAGCACCGGATCGGTGGGCCCGACCCATCGGTGCAGCAGCCGCCGGACTCCGGCGACGGCGGTGACGCCGCGCAGGATCGCGAACACCAGGGTGTGGATGCGTTCGGGCGGGACCAGGAAAAACAGCCGGCGGGTGAGCCGGTACATCACAATTCCGGCTGGTCGGGCCGTTGGCTTTCGAGACGAGATTTCCTGCGGCGCAACAAAACCCGCCGGCTTCCGTCGGTGTAGAGCCGCACCCGCGTCAGCTCCCAGCCGCGGTACTCGGCTTCGATGGATAGCCGGATGGACGCGCTGAGCCGGGTCACCTCCGGCGGCAGGCGCAGCGGTATCCACTCGTATTCGTCCGACATTTCCGCCGCCCAACCCTCGGGCAGCCGGCTCCACCGCGGCGCCGTCACGGGGTACCCGCCGCGTGCTCGATGACCTGGACGCCCGCACCCGACCCCGACACCACGTACAAGGTGCCCGACGCTTCGTCAAAAGCCAGCGAGTTCGGCTGCTGCACGGTTGGGTATCGCACCCTTTCGACGGGAATTCCGGTCGACAGATCGTAACCAATGACGACGTTGGCAGCGGTCTGGGACACCCAGGCGAGCCCGCGCGAACCGGCCAGCCCGTACGGCGACTGCCGCACCGGGTACGCCTGCCGCAGGATCAGCGGGTCGACGCCGTACACCAGCAGTTGCCCGCCGCGGGTGTCGGCGACGAGCACCCGTCCCAGCGGATCGGCGGCCAGCGTGGTCGCGCCCTCCCCGGCCCGCAGCGCCTGCTCGACGTGGCCGTCGGCGCCGATCGTCGTCACCGAGGTCTGGCCGCGGTCCAGGACTACCGTCGTGTTCCCTTGTGCGGCAAGGGCATCCACGCGTGCGAAGATCTTGTTGCGGCTGGCGATGGTGGCGGTCTTGACCGACTCCGGGGTCCGCGAGGCGAAGGTGTAGACGGCCCCGTCGGCGCTGCCCAGCACCAGCGTGCCGTTGGCGCGCTGCGCGATCGCGGTGAAGTCGGTCTGCGGGGCGTTGGCGACGGGCACCTGCGTGGCGCGGCCCGCCGACAGGTCGACGACGAGATACCCGCCGCGCGTGGCCAGGTAGGCGATGCCGTGGCCGTCGCCGGTCAGCGCGCTCGCCGGACCCGGCAGGTCGATCACCCGCGGCGCCACCCGCGGATCGCCGAATTCGGTCAGGGTGGCGGGGCCCGCCGGATCGGTGCCGGGGGTCAGGACGGCCAGTTGCCGGGTGGCGCCGTCGAAGATCGCCGCGGCGGCGCGACCGCCCAGCGGGAGCACCGCGCCGGCCGGGTTCTGGGCCGCGGGCGGCGAGGCCGCCGGCTGGGCCGGCTCGATGGTCGGCGGCGCGCTGTTGAACGGACCCGACGAACACCCCGCGCTTCCGGTGACGATTGCCAGCAAAATCGACAGTCCGGCCAAGCGGTGCTGAACTGCGCGTCTCTTGCCTCTATGCCCATGCAGCAATTATTTTCCTTCGCGTCACCTACGGGAACGTTAAATTTTAAGGAACGGTTTCGCATCCAATATGGCCATGTTGCCTGCATCGGGTCGGACTGGAGAGGTATGGTCGCGTCATGACCGTCATCGTGGACCGGCATACCGCGGAGCAAGAGTTTGCTGTCGAAGACATCTCCGCAGGAATCTTCGCCAGCGGATACGGACAAGTTGGTGATGGGCGCAGTTTTTCCTTCCACATTGAGCACCGATCCCTCGTCGTAGAAATTTACCGGCCACGCCTCGCGGGCCCCGTTCCGCAGGCCGAAGACGTGGTGGCCCGGGCGGTCCGCGGCCTGGTCGACATCGACCTCACCGACGAGCGCAGCCTGACGGCCGCGGTGCGCGATTCCGTCGCGCACGCGGTACCGGTGTCCCGCTAGCCGACCAGTCACCTCCCGTCCCTGTACGGTCGTCGTCGTGACCGTCATCCTCTTACGGCACGGCCGCTCGACCTCCAACACCGCCGGTGTCCTCGCCGGCCGCTCCGAGGGCGTCAACCTGGACGACAAGGGTCGCGAGCAGGCCGCCGGGCTGATCGACCGCATCGGCGACCTGCCGATCCGGGCGCTCGTCAGTTCGCCGTTGCTGCGTTGCCGGCGCACCGTCGAGCCGCTCGCCGAAGCGCTGTGCCTCGAGCCGCTGATCGACGACCAGCTCGCCGAGGTCGACTACGGGGAGTGGACCGGCCGTAAGATCGGCGAGCTCACCAACGAGCCCTTGTGGCGGGTCGTGCAGGCCCACCCCAGCGCGGCGGTGTTTCCCGGCGGCGAGGGCCTGGCGCAGGTGCAGGCGCGTGCCGTCGCGGCCGTCCGCGCGCACGACCGGCGGTTGGCGGATGAGCACGGCGGGGACGCGCTCTGGGTCGCGTGCACCCATGGCGACGTGATCAAGTCCGTCGTCGCCGACGCCTACGGCATGCACCTCGACGGGTTCCAGCGCGTCACCGCCGACCCGGGGTCGGTGACCGTGATCCGCTACACCCCGCTGCGGCCGTTCGTGTTGCACGTCAACCACACCGGCGCGCGGCTGTCCGCGGCGTTGCGGGCCGGGCCGCCACCGAAGGAGGAGCCCAAGGATGATGGGGCTCACGGTGAACCGCAGGGCGAGGCACAAACGGGGCCGAACGGGGCCGTCCCGACGAGCGACGCGGTGGTCGGCGGCTCCCCGGACTGATCACGCTTAATTCCGCTCTGGCGGGGCAATCGAATCGCACGGCATCGGCAACAGCCGGTATTTTGGAGGTGCCATGGCCCGCGCAATTCACGTCTTCCGCACGCCCGACCGCTTCGTGGCCGGGACCGTCGGTCAGCCCGGAAACCGCACCTTTTACATCCAGGCCGTGGGCGATTCGCGGGTGGTGTCGGTGATCTTGGAGAAGCAGCAAGTGGCGGTGCTTGCCGAACGCATCGGCGCGTTGCTGCTCGAGGTGAATCGCAGGTTCGGCACGCCGGTGCCGCCGGAACCCGCCGAGATCGACGACCTCAACCCGTTGATCACGCCGGTCGATGCGGAGTTTCGGGTCGGGACCATGGGACTGGGCTGGGATTCGGAAGCCCAGACGGTGGTGGTCGAGTTGCTGGCCGTCACCGACGCCGAGTTCGACGCCTCCGTGGTGCTCGACGACACCGAGGAGGGGCCCGACGCGGTGCGGGTGTTCCTGACGCCGGAGTCGGCACGCCAGTTCGCCACCCGGTCCAATCGGGTGATCTCCGCCGGGCGTCCGCCGTGCCCACTGTGCGACGAACCCCTCGACCCCGAGGGCCACATCTGCGCGCGCACCAACGGCTATCGGCGCAGCGCGCTTCTCGGGCCCGACGATGAACCCGAGGAATAGCGAGGCTCACGAGCGGGAGGTGCTGCGGGACGGCGAACTGACGGTCCTCGGGCGCATCCGCTCCGCCAGCAACGCCACCTTCCTGTGCGAATCGACGCTGGGGGAATCCAGCGTGCACTGCGTCTACAAGCCGGTCTCCGGCGAGGCGCCGCTGTGGGACTTCCCCGACGGAACCCTGGCCGGCCGCGAGCTCGCCGCCTACCGGATCGCGACGCAATTGGGCTGGAACATCGTGCCTTACACCATCATTCGTCACGGACCGGCGGGCCCGGGCATGCTGCAGCTGTGGGTGGAGCAGGCCGGCGACGCGGCCGACTCCGACCCGCCGCCGGGCCCCGACCTAGTCGACCTGTTTCCCGCCAACAGGGTGCAGCCGGGCTACCTACCGGTGCTGCGGGCCTACGACTACGCCGGCGACGAGGTCGTCCTGGTGCACGCCGACGACATCCGGTTGTGGCGGATGGCGGTGTTCGACGTCCTGATCAACAACGCCGACCGCAAGGGCGGCCACGTCCTGCGCGACCTCGAGGGCCACGTCTACGGCGTCGACCACGGGGTGTCGCTGCACGTGGAGAACAAGCTGCGCACGGTGTTGTGGGGCTGGGCGGGCAAGCCGATCGACGACGACACGTGCCAGGCGATCGCCGGGCTCGCCGAGGCGCTCGCCGGGTCTCTCTGCGACGAACTGGCCGGGCACATCACGCGGGCCGAAGTCGCGGCGCTGCGCGGGCGCGCGCTCGCGCTGCTGGACAATCCGATCATGCCCACGCCCAACCGCCATCGCCCGATCCCGTGGCCGGCGTTCTAGCACCAGGGTTGCCGTCGGCGATACTGAACCGGTGACGAGCGGCCCGGATGACCTGACGGACGCCGCGCTGGCCGCCGAACTCGCCGCCGACGCGGGGGAGTTGCTGCTGAAGGTGCGCGACGAGGTCGGCTTCGGCCATCCCTGGGCGCTCGGCGATGCGGGTGACAGCCTGGCGAACGCGCTGATCCTGAAGCGGCTGCGGGCGGAGCGGCCCGGCGACGCGGTGCTCAGCGAGGAGGCCTACGACGACCTGTCCCGGGTAAACCACGACCGGGTGTGGATCGTCGACCCGCTGGACGGCACCCGCGAGTTCTCCACGCCCGGCCGCGACGACTGGGCCGTCCACATCGCGCTGTGGCAGCGCCCCACCGACGGGCAGCGGGAGATCACCGACGCGGCGGTCGCGCTGCCCGCCCGCGGAAACGCGGTGTACCGCAGCGACACCGTGACCGCCGACGCCGCGCGGGTCGGCATCCCGGGGACGATCCGGATCGCCGTCAGCGCCACCCGGCCGCCCGCGGTGCTGTACCGGATGCGCCAGACGCTGCACATCCAGCCCGTGGCGATCGGCTCGGCCGGGGCCAAGGCGATGGCCGTCATCGACGGCGACGTCGACGCCTACGTGCACGCGGGCGGCCAATGGGAGTGGGACTCGGCGGCCCCGGCCGGGGTGCTGATGGCCGCCGGCATGCACGCCTCGCGGCTGGACGGCTCGCCGTTGCGCTACAACCAGCTCGACCCGTACCTGCCGGACTTCGTGATGTGCCGCGCGGAGCTGGCGCCGATCCTGCTCGGCGCCATCCGCCAGGAATTTCCCTGAACCCGTCCGCGTTTAGAGTCGACGTTATGCAGGCGTGGTCTTCCGCACAGGTCCCGGTGGTGCCGGGGCGCGGTCCCGAGTTGCGGCTGTACGACACCTCCGACCGACAGGTGCGCCCGGTGGCGGCCGGGTCGAAGGCCACCATGTACGTCTGCGGGATCACCCCCTACGACGCCACCCACCTGGGCCACGCGGCCACCTACCTGGCCTTCGACCTGGTGTATCGCCAATGGCTGGACCTCGGCCACGACGTGCACTACGTGCAGAACGTCACCGACATCGACGACCCCCTGCTGGAGCGCGCCGAGCGCGACGGCCTCGACTGGCGCGCGCTCGGCGACCGCGAGGTCGCCCTGTTCCGCGAGGACATGACGGCGCTGCGGATCCTGCCGCCGCGCGAGTACGTCGGGGCGACGGAGGCGATCGCCGAGGTGGTCGAACTCGTCGAGAAGATGCTGGCGTCCGGTGCGGCGTACGTCCTCGACGGCGACTACCCGGACATCTACTACCGGGCGGACGCCACCATGCAGTTCGGCTACGAGTCCGGGTATGACCGCGACACCATGCTGGCGCTGTTCGGCGAGCGCGGCGGCGACCCCCGCCGCCCCGGCAAGACCGACGAGCTCGACGCCCTGTTGTGGCGGGCCGCGCGGCCCGGCGAACCGAGTTGGCCCTCACCGTTCGGCCCCGGGCGCCCCGGCTGGCACGTCGAGTGCGCCGCGATCGCGCTCAGCCGCATCGGCAGCGGCCTGGACATCCAGGGCGGCGGCAGCGACCTGATCTTCCCCCACCACGAGTTCACCGCCGCGCACGCCGAATGTGTCCGCGGCGAACGCCGATTCGCGCGGCACTATGTGCACGCCGGGATGATCGGCTGGGAGGGGCACAAGATGTCCAAGAGCCGCGGCAACCTGGTGCTGGTGTCCAGCCTGCGCGCAAAAGGCATTGAGCCCGCGGCCATCCGGCTGGGCCTGCTGGCCGGGCACTACCGCGCCGACCGGTTCTGGAGCTCCGAAGTGCTCGACGAGGCAACCGCCCGGCTGCAGCGGTGGCGCGCGGCGACCGCGCTGCCCGCCGCCCCGGCTGCCGCCGACGTCATCGCCCGGGTCCGGCGTTACCTGGCCGACGACCTCGACACCCCGAAAGCCCTTGCCGCGCTGGATGGTTGGGCCACCGACGCGCTGGAGTACGGCGGTCACGACGCCGCGGCGCCGCAGCTGGTGACGTCCGCGGTGGACGCGCTGCTGGGAGTGGAGTTGCGCGCCCTTACGCCCCGACGAGGCCGTTGATCCGGGATCTGGCCGGTGTAAGCACTGTCGCGACGATCGGGCGACGCGGGCGCAGCGTGATTTCGGCCCGCGCATCCAACACAGCGCCGGGCCATAGGTCCAGCTTGCGCAACTGAACAATGGTTGCCAGCGCGATCGTCGCTTCGAGCTGCGCCAAGCCCGCACCGACACAGACGCGCCGCCCCCCACCGAAGGGCATGAAGGCGTAGCGAGGCCGCGATCCTATGTTCTCCGGGAGGAATCGACGTGGATCGAATCCTTCTGGATTGGGCCAGAATTCAGGGTTGCGATGAATCAAGTAGGCCGATATCCCGATCGTGTCACCGGCGCGAACCCGCACGTCGCCGACAACGTCATCTTCCAAGGCGTCACGCTCGATGCTCCACGCCGGTGGGTACAGCCGCATGGACTCCGAGATCACGGCACGGGTCCATACGAGAGAGTCGAAGTCCTCGGCGGAGGCCGCACGGTCGCCCACTATTTCCTGAATCTCGGCGGCGAGCCTCTCCCGGACACTCGGAAATCTGGACAGCAGGGCCAGCGCCCACGTGAGGGCGTTGGCGGTTGTTTCGTGCCCGGCGAGCACCAGGGTCATCACCTCGTCTCGAATCTCTCGCCGGCTGAAGGACCTGCCCTCGTTGCCGATAAGGAGCCGATCGAGCAGGTCGTAAGGCTCTGGGTGTGGAGCCGCAAGGCGGGCATCGATGATCTCGTCCACCAGTGATTCCATCGCCGCCGCTGCGGATCGAAGGCCGGGTACCAGCGAGATCGGCAGGACCAACCCCGGAATAAGGGCGTTTTGCAGTCGCGACACAGAATTCCCCACGCTTTCGGCGCGGTCGGCGAGATCGACCCCGAACAGGATGCGTCCGATGAGTGCCATGGTGAGGCTTCGCATCTCAGCACCCACGTCGATGGATGCCCCGATCGGCCAGTCGCCCACCCGCGTTCTGGTGACATCCGCAATCACGGACCCAAACTCTTGGATGTGGCGGTGACTGAACACCGGTTGCACGAGCTGCCGGTGCCGCTGCCAGGTTTCGCCTTCGCTGGTCAACAGACCATCACCCAGGACCGCCTTGAGCGGCCGATAGCTGAACGCTTTTGGATACCGGTCTTGGTTCCTGACCAAGACGTGCTCGGCGTATTCGGGCCTGCTCAACAGGAGAAATCTCTTGTTCGGAGTAAACGGGATCTGCACCGCGTCGCCGAACTCATTGTTCAGCGCAGCGAACGCGGCCAGAGGATCGCGCACCATATGCATCCAGTAACGAAGGGCGTTCAGTCGTGATGGTCCCGGCATCGGTTTCGTATTGGTTCTGGACATTTTCGCCGCCTCTGATACATATGTCTTAAGACAAACGTATCAGAGGTGACTTGCATGAACAATCGCGAAGCGCTGCTGGAGGCCGCGATCGTCTGTCTGCGCGAACGCGGCTACGGAGGCATCCGCGCTCGCGACCTGGCCGCCACGGCAGGTGTCAGCCTGGGCGCCATCCGTTATCACTTCGGATCGATGGAAGCGCTGCTCAACACCGCCATCGGGGAGACCTCGCGTCGATGGATGGATCGGTTTCGGTCCTCACTCGCAACTGCCGCGACCGCAGACTCCCGATCGTCCGCGGGCGGCGCCGTCCGAATGCTGTACCAGGTATTCCGCGATAACGACGATCTGCTGGCGGGCTACGCGGAGGTGTTCGCGCACGCGCAACGTTCCCCGACGGCCCGCAAACAGCTGGTCGAGTACTACGTCCAGTATCGCGAGCAGATAGCAAGTTCGCTTGCGGCCCAAGGGAATAAGGACGCAGACTCCATTGCCTCGATCCTCATCGCCCTCATCGACGGCCTCATGGTGCAGTGGATGCTGTCACCCGATTTATGTCCGGATTCGCGGATCCTCGAACGGGTGGTAGCTGACCTCGCCGCGTACTAGCCGGCCCCGCCGTCCCGGGGCATCCGTCGTCGACGCGCCGCCACCGGCGGGGTACGTTTCGCCCATGATGTCGCTGCACGACAAGGTCGTCTTCATCACCGGCGGTGCGCGGGGGATCGGCGCCGAGGTCGCCCGCCGCCTGCGCAACAAGGGGGCCAGGCTGGTGCTGACCGACCTCGACGGGGCCGAATTGGCCGCGCTCGCCGCGGATCTCGGCGAGGATCGAGTGCTCACCGCGGTCGCCGACGTGCGCGACCTGCCCGCCATGCAGGCGGCCGCGACCAAGGCCGTCGAACGCTTCGGCGGCATCGACGTGGTCGTGGCCAACGCCGGCATCGCCAGCTACGGGTCTTTGCTCAACGTCGACCCGGAGGCGTTCAAGCGTGTGCTGGACGTCAACGTGCTCGGTGTCTTCCACACCGTGCGCGCCACGCTGCCGTCGGTGATCGACCGCCGCGGCTACGTGCTGATCGTGTCGTCGTTGGCCGCCTACGCGGCGGCACCGGGCCTGGCGCCGTACAACGCGTCGAAGGCCGGTATCGAGATCCTCGCCAACGCCCTGCGGCTGGAGGTCGGAAGCCGGGGGGTCGGCGTCGGCTCGGCGCACATGTCCTGGATCGACACCGCGCTGGTCCGCGACAGCAAGGCCGACATCCCCTCCTTCGGCGAAATGCTCGCCAGGCTGCCGTGGCCGTTGAACCAGACCACCACCGTCGACAAATGCGCGGACGCGTTCGTCAACGGCATCGAGGCCCGCGCCGACCGCGTCTACTGCCCGCGCTGGGTGGGCCTGTTCCGGTGGCTCAAGCCGGTGCTGTCCACCCCCATCGGCGAACTTCCCATCCGCAAGACCGCCGCCGAGCTGCTGCCGCGGATGGACGCCGAGGTCGCCGCGCTCGGCCGGTCCATGTCCGCGTCCAACGTCGAGATTTTGCGCGACAAAGGCGGTATCTCGCCCAACTAGTGGGGCTACTTGCGCCGGCGGCGCAGGTAGCGCTCGAACTCCGCGGCCAGCGCGTCGCCGTCGATCTTGCCGAGGGCCTCGTTCATGTCGACCTCGGCGTCGCCGCGCTGCTCCAGCGACGACACGTATTCGGCCAGGTCCTCGTCCTCGGCGGCCATCTCGGTGATCGCCTGCTCCCACTCCTCGGCCTGCGCCGGCAGGTCACCCAGTGGCACCTCGATGTCCAGCACGTCCTCGACGCGCCGCAGCAACGCCACCGTCGCCTTCGGGTTCGGCGGGTTGGACACGTAGTGCGGCACCGCCGCCCAGAACGTGACGGCGGGGATCCCGGCGGCCACGCAGGCGTCCTGGAACACCCCGGCGATGCCGGTCGGGCCCTCGTAGCGGGTTTCCTCGAGGCCGAAGCGCTTCGCCGACTCGGGGGAGTAGGCCGCGCCCGACACCGGGACCGGCCGGGTGTGCGGCGTGTCGGCCAGCAGGGCGCCGAGGATGACGACGGTGTCGACGTTGAGCTTGTCGGCGATGGCCAGCAACTCGGCGCAGAACGTGCGCCAGCGCATGTTGGGCTCCACGCCGTGCATCAACACGACGTCGCGATCGCTGCCCGGGGGCCGGCAGTGGGTGATCCGCATCGCGGGCCACACCAGCTCCCGGGTCACCCCGTCGATCTGCCGGATCACCGGGCGGTTCACCTGGTAGTCGTAATACGCCTCGTCGTCGATCTCGACGATCGGGTCGGCCTCCCAGATGGCATCGAGGTGTTCGAGCGCATCGCTGGCCGCATCGCCGGCGTCGTTCCAGCCCTCGAACGCCGCCACGACGATGGTGTTGTGCAGTTCTGGCAGCACAGAGGCTGCCGGGCCACGATCCGGCAATGTCACAGAATCAGCGTACGGCCTGCCGCAAACCGCCTGCGCCATTCCGTGCGGGTTGGCTGGGAAGGGCCTGTCAACCCCCGGGCGCATTGCATAGGACGACTATCCTTGTGGCGTGACCGCCGCCACCGATCACCGCCCCGAAATACCGTCGGCGGCAAACTGGTTAACCTTGGTAATTACCACGTCGCCGAGAGGATTCGCGAGCTGTCGATCGCGGCGATGAGTTGGGCGTCCAGACGTCGATCGGATGACGACGTAGACTTTTCCGGTCGAGAGGCGTTGCAACGGATCTTCGGTCCCCCGCCGGTATCCGCCACGCTCGGCAGAGTCAAGGACGCCTTCCGTAATGGAAGGAACGCACGTGAGCGCCGCTGAGACAAACTTCGCACCGAACATCCGCCCCGACTGCACCGAGGAACTGACGGCTGCGCTGCGCCGGCGGATCATGGTGATCGACGGCGCGATGGGCACGGCGATCCAGCGGGACCGGCCCGACGAGGCCGGCTACCGCGGCGACCGGTTCACCGAGTGGCCGACCGCACTCCAGGGCAACAACGACCTGCTCAACCTGACGCAACCGCAGATCATCGCAGGCATCCACCGCGAGTACCTCGACGCGGGTGCCGACATCCTGGAGACCAACACGTTCAACGCGAACGCGATCTCGCTCTCGGACTACGACATGGCGGACCTGGCCTACGAGCTGAACTACGCCGGCGCCGCCCTGGCGCGCGCGGCCGCCGACGAGTACAGCACCCCGGAAAAGCCCCGCTACGTGGCCGGCGCCATCGGGCCCACGACGCGGACCGCGTCGATCTCGCCGGACGTCAACGACCCAGGGGCGCGCAACGTCTCCTACGACCAGCTGGTCGCCGCCTACCTCGAAGCCGCCAACGGCCTGGTCGACGGCGGTGTGGACCTGCTCATCATCGAGACGATCTTCGATTCCCTGAACGCCAAGGCGGCGGTGTTCGCCGTCGAGACGCTCTTCGAGGAGCGTGGGCGCCGCTGGCCGTTGATCATCTCGGGCACCATCACCGACGCCTCCGGGCGGACGTTGTCCGGCCAGGTCACCGAGGCGTTCTGGAACGCGATCAGGCACGCGAAGCCGATCGCGGTCGGCCTCAACTGCGCGCTGGGCGCGCCGGAGATGCGGCCCTACATCGCCGAGGTGTCGCGGATCGCGGACACCTTCGTCTCCTGCTACCCGAACGCCGGCCTGCCCAACGCCTTCGGCGAGTACGACGAGACCCCGGAGCGTCAGGCGTCCTACATCGCCGACTTTGCCGAGGCCGGCCTGGTCAACCTGGTCGGTGGGTGCTGCGGGACGGCGCCGCCGCACATCGCCGAGATCGCCAAGGTCGTCGAGGGCAGGCCGCCGCGCGAGGTGCCGCACATCGAGGTGGCCACCCGGCTGTCGGGCCTGGAGCCGCTGAACATCACCGACGACTCCCTGTTCGTGAACATCGGTGAGCGCACCAACATCACCGGCTCCGCCCGGTTCCGCAACCTGATCAAGGCCGAGGACTACGACTCGGCGCTCTCGGTCGCCCTGCAGCAGGTCGAGGTCGGCGCGCAGGTCATCGACATCAACATGGACGAGGGCATGATCGACGGCGTCGCCGCGATGGACCGGTTCACCAAGCTGATCGCGGCCGAGCCGGACATCAGCCGCGTCCCGGTCATGATCGACTCCTCCAAGTGGGAGGTCATCGAGGCGGGCCTGAAGAACGTGCAGGGCAAGCCGATCGTCAACTCGATCTCCATGAAGGAGGGCGAGGAGAAGTTCATCCGCGAGGCGCGGCTGTGCCGCAAGTACGGCGCCGCCGTCGTCGTAATGGCCTTCGACGAGCAGGGGCAGGCCGACAACCTGGAGCGCCGCAAGGAGATCTGCGGGCGCGCCTACCGGATCCTGACCGAACAGGTCGGCTTCCCGCCCGAGGACATCATCTTCGACCCGAACTGCTTCGCGCTGGCGACCGGTATCGAGGAGCACGCGACCTACGGCATCGACTTCATCGAGGCCTGCGCCTGGATCAAGGAGAACCTGCCCGGGGTGCACCTCTCCGGCGGCATCTCGAACGTGTCGTTCTCGTTCCGGGGCAACAACCCCGTCCGGGAGGCGATCCATTCGGTGTTCCTCTTCCACGCCATCAAGGCCGGCCTGGACATGGGCATCGTGAACGCCGGGGCGCTGGTGCCCTACGACTCGATCGACCCCGAACTGCGCGAGCGCATCGAGGACGTCGTCCTGAACCGTCGCGAGGACGCGGCCGAACGGCTCCTGGAGATCGCCGAACGGTTCAACAGCTCGGAGAAGTCCGAGGATCCGGCGGCGGCCGAGTGGCGCAGCCTCCCGGTCCGCGAGCGGATCACGCACGCGTTGGTCAAGGGCATCGACGCCCACGTCGACGCGGATACCGAGGAATTGCGGGCCGAGATCGCCGCCGCGGGTGGCCGCCCGATCGAGGTGATCGAGGGCCCGCTGATGGACGGCATGAACGTCGTCGGCGACCTCTTCGGCTCCGGCAAGATGTTTTTGCCTCAGGTGGTGAAGTCGGCCCGGGTGATGAAGAAGGCCGTTGCCTACCTGCTGCCGTTCATCGAGGAGGAGAAGGTGACCTCGGGCGCCACCGCCTCCAAGGACACCAACGGCACGATCGTGATGGCGACCGTGAAGGGCGACGTCCACGACATCGGCAAGAACATCGTCGGGGTCGTCCTGCAGTGCAACAACTTCGAAGTGATCGACCTCGGGGTGATGGTGCCCGCCGAGAAGATCCTGAACGCGGCGAAGGAGCACGACGCCGACATCATCGGGCTGTCCGGGCTGATCACCCCGTCCCTGGACGAGATGGTCAACTTCGCCGTCGAGATGGAACGGCAGGGGCTGGAAATTCCGCTGCTCATCGGTGGCGCGACCACCTCGCGCGCCCACACGGCCGTCAAGGTGTCGCCGCGCCGCAGCGGTCCGGTGGTCTGGGTCAAGGACGCGTCCCGGTCGGTGCCGGTCGCCGCCGCGCTCCTCGACGACAAGCAGCGCCCGGCGCTGCTGGAGGCCACCGAGACCGAGTACGCGGCCCTGCGCGAACGGCACGCCCAGAAGAACGAGCGGCCGATGCTGACGCTGGAGAAGGCCCGTGCGAACCGGACGCCGATCGAGTGGGACGGCTACACGCCGCCGGTGCCCGCGATGGGTGCCGGAGTGCGGGATTTTCAGGACTACGACCTCGCGGAGTTGCGCGAATACATCGACTGGCAACCGTTTTTCAACGCCTGGGAGATGAAGGGCCGCTTCCCCGACATCCTCAACAACCCGGTGTCGGGCGAGGCCGCCCGCAAGCTGTACGACGACGCCCAGGAGATGCTCGACACCCTGATCAAGGAGAAGTGGCTGACGGCCAACGGGGTGATCGGGTTCTTCCCGGCGAACGCGGTCGGCGACGACATCGAGGTGTACACCGACGACACCCGTACCGAGGTGCTGACCACCTTGCACAACCTGCGCCAGCAGGGCGAGCACCGCGACGGCATCCCGAACCGGTCGCTGGGCGACTACATCGCGCCCAAGGACACCGGTCTGGCCGACTATGTCGGCGCGTTCGCCGTCACCGCGGGGCTCGGCAGCCAGGAAAAGATCGCGGAGTTCAAGGCAGCCGTCGACGACTACAGCGCGATCCTGCTGGAGTCGATCGCCGACCGGCTGGCGGAGGCGTTCGCCGAACGGATGCACCAACGGGTCCGCAAGGAGTTCTGGGGATTCCAGCCGGACGAGCAGCTGGACAACGAGGCGCTCATCGGTGAGAAGTACCGAGGAATCCGCCCGGCCCCCGGCTACCCGGCCTGCCCGGAGCACACCGAGAAGGTGACGCTCTGGCAGCTGCTGGACGTCAAGGAGCGGACCGGCATCGAGCTGACCGAGTCGATGGCGATGTGGCCCGGCGCCGCCGTCAGCGGCTGGTACTTCTCGCACCCGCAGTCGCAGTACTTTGTGATCGGCCGGATGGCGCAGGACCAGGTCGCCGACTACGCCAGGCGCAAGGGCTGGACGCTGGCCGAAGCCGAGCGCTGGCTCGCCCCCAACCTCGGCTACAACCCGGAGGACTAACCTTTTTGCCGCGAGCGTGGGGCTCCGCCCCTTGCCGCGAGCGTGCGTGTTTGTACGGTGACACGCCGACAAGGCTGGCAATCTGCGCACCCTCGCGGAATAGAAACCCAAGTGACTTTGGCGGCCGGCGCATGGAACAATCGCTGGCCGTGAAGACCTTCGAGGATCTGTTCGCCGAACTCGGCGAGCGCGCCCGCACCCGGCCGGCCGGCAGCGGCACGGTCGCCGCGCTCGACGGCGGCGTGCACGGGCTGGGCAAGAAGATCCTGGAGGAGGCCGGCGAGGTGTGGCTGGCCGCCGAGCACGAAACCGACGACGCGCTCGCCGAGGAGATCAGCCAGTTGCTCTACTGGACGCAGGTGTTGATGATCGCGCGCGGACTGTCCCTCGACGACGTCTATCGGAAGCTGTGAGCATGCTGCGCGTCGCGGTTCCCAACAAGGGCACGCTCAGCGAGCCGGCCAGCGAGATCCTCGCGGAGGCCGGCTACCGGCGCCGCACCGATTCCAAGGACCTCACCGTGATCGACCCGGTCAACCAGGTCGAGTTCTTCTTCTTGCGGCCCAAGGACATTGCCATCTACGTGGGTTCGGGGGAGCTGGATTTCGGCATCACCGGGCGCGACCTGGTGCGCGACTCGGACGCCCCGGTGCGCGAACGGCTGGCGTTGGGTTTCGGGTCGTCGAGCTTTCGGTACGCCGGCCCGGCGGGGCGCGACTGGACGCCGGCCGATTTGGCCGGCAAACGGATCGCCACCGCCTACCCGAACCTGGTCCGAAAAGACTTGGCCGAGAGGGGGATTGAGGCGACGGTCATCAGGCTCGACGGGGCCGTGGAGATCTCGGTGCAGCTCGGCGTGGCCGACGCGATCGCCGACGTGGTCGGGTCTGGGCGCACCCTGAGCCTGCACGACCTGGTGGCGTTCGGTGAGCCGCTGTGTGATTCGGAGGCGGTGCTGATCGAGCGTGCCGACCAGGGCGGCCACGAAACGAAAGCGGTGCGCGATCAACTGGTCGCGAGGGTCCAAGGCGTGGTGTTCGGCCAGCAGTACCTGATGCTCGACTACGACTGCCCGCGTTCGGTCCTGGACAAGGCCACGTCGATCACCCCTGGACTGGAGTCACCGACCATCGCCCCCCTCGCCGATCCGGACTGGGTGGCGATCCGCGCCCTGGTGCCGCGTCGCGGCGTCAACGAGATCATGGACGAGCTCGCAGCCATCGGGGCCAAGGCGATCCTGGCGTCGGACATCAGGTTCTGCAGGTTCTAGACCAACGGGTGGCTTGGTCGCGGCTGTGTTAGCGTCCGGCTAGGGCTGCTGAAAGGTAGCCGCCCGCGTCATTGTCTAGTCCCCCAGGAGGGTCTTCGTGACACACGCGCTAATTCTGTTGCTGGCTTTACTGATCGGTGTCGTGGCCGGATTGCGGTCGCTGACGGCCCCCGCCGTGGTCGGCTGGGCCGCCTACCTGGGTTGGATCGACCTGCACGGCACGTGGGCATCCTGGATGGCCAGCGTCATCACGGTCATCGTCTTCACCGTTCTGGCCGTCGGCGAGCTGGTCAACGACAAGCTGCCCAAGACGCCGGCCCGTACGGCGCCGCCGATCTTCGCCGCCCGGATCATCACGGGCGGGCTGGCGGGCGCGGTCCTGGGCGCCTGGCCGCACTGGACCTTCTCCGCGCTCGGCGCGGGCGTCATCGGGGCGGTGCTCGGCACCCTCGGCGGCTACCAGGCGCGCAAACGGCTGGCCGCCGTGGCCGGCCGGGACCTGCCGATCGCGCTGCTCGAGGACGCGGTCGCGATCCTCGGCGGGTTCGCCATCGTTGCGGTGACGGGTCACGTGCTGACCGAATACCTGCTGACGGCGGTTAAGTGACAACGCATTTCGATGCGATCATCGTCGGCGCCGGGCAGGCGGGCCCCCCACTGGCGGGACGGCTGACCGCGGCCGGCCAGCGCGTCGCGGTCATCGAGCGCAAACTCGTCGGCGGCACCTGCGTCAACAACGGATGCATCCCGACCAAGACACTGGTGGCCAGCGCGCACGCCGCCCACCTGGCCCGGCGGGGGGCCGACTACGGCGTGGGGACCGGTCCGGTCCGCGTGGACATGGCGAAAGTCAAGGCGCGCAAGGACGACATCATGCTCGCCGACCGCAAGGGCGTCGAAAGCTGGTTGGAGGGCATGGACGGCTGCACCGTCTTTCGCGGTCACGCCCGTTTCGAAGACGCGCACACCATCAGCGTGAACGGCGAGGTGCTGCACGCCGATCGCATCTTCCTCAACGTCGGTGGCCGCGCGGTGGTGCCCGACGTCCCCGGGCTGTCCGACGTCGAGTTCCTCACCAACGTCTCGATTCTCGAACTCGACACGCTGCCGGACCATCTCGTCATCCTCGGCGGCAGCTACATCGCGCTGGAGTTCGCGCAGATGTACCGGCGCTTCGGGGCCCGGGTGACGGTGGTCGAGCGGGGCCCTCGGCTGGCGTCCCGCGAGGACGAGGACGTATCCGCCACCGTCAGGGAGATCCTGGAGGGCGAGGGGATCGACGGCGTCGTCGGCGCCGACGACGTGCGAATTACCAAGACGGACAAGGGGTTTGAACTGACTCCCGGCGCAGGTGCCGTCCCGATCGCCGGAACCCATCTCCTGGTGGCGGTGGGGCGGCAACCCAACACCGACGACCTCGGCCTTCAGGCGGCCGGCGTGCAGACCGACGCCCGCGGCTACATCGTGGTCGACGACCAGCTCAAGACCAGCGTCGATCACATCTGGGCGATGGGCGACTGCAACGGCAAGGGCGCCTTCACCCACACCTCCTACAACGATTTCGAGATCGTCGCGGCCAACCTGCTCGATGACGACCCGCGGCGGGTGAGCGACCGCGTCACCACTTACGCGCTCTACATCGACCCGCCACTGGGGCGTGCCGGAATGAGCGTGGGCCAGGTCCGCGCGTCCGGCCGCAAGGCGTTGGTCGGCAAGCGACCGATGACGCGGGTGGGCCGCGCGGTGGAAAAGGGTGAGACGCAAGGTTTTATGAAGGTGGTGGTGGACGCCGAGACCGACGAGATCCTGGGCGCGGCGATCCTCGGGGTCGGCGGCGACGAGGCCATTCACGCGATCCTGGACGTCATGTCGGCCAAGGCGCCGTACACCACGCTGTCGCGCACGATGCACATCCACCCCACCGTCAGCGAGTTGATTCCCACCATGCTGCAGGAGATGTCGCCGCTCGACTAAGTGCGGCCCGCTATGCCGCCGGTTCGGTGGTATGCGAAATTCCCCGCGCCTCAGGCAGGTCCGGCCACCCGGAATAGGGCGGTGGCGTGCCGCCGAACGTCGGGCAGTGCTGCTGGTGCGGGCACCAGTCGCACAACCTCGACGGGCTGGGGCGGAAATCGCCCGTCGGCGCCGCGGATTGGATGGCGCGCCAGATCGCCATCAGTGTCTTTTCGAAGCGCAGCAGCTCCTCGTGATCCGGCGCGTAGTCCAGCATCTGGCCGTCGGCCAGGTAAATGATGCGCAGCCGGGTGGGCAGCACGCCGCGGGAGCGCAGCAGCGCCACCGCGTAGAACTTCATCTGAAACATCGCCTTGAACTCGGCCAGCGCCCGCGCGGCGGGCGGCGCCTTGCCGGTCTTGTAGTCAACCACCCGGACCTCACCGGTGGCCGCGACGTCGATCCGGTCGATGAAGCCGCGCAGCAGCGTGCCGTCGGCGAGCTCGACCTCGACACGCTCCTCGCAGCTTTGCGGGTCGAACCGGGTCGGGTCTTCCAGCCGGTAGTAGCCGGCGAGCAGGGCGCGGGCCTCCGCCAGCAGCTGGGTGCGCTGTTCGGGGTCCAGGTCGCCGGCCAGGTCCGGTTCGGCGGCGATCACCCGCTCCCAGGCGGGCTGCACCAGCGAACCCGCGGTGTCCGGCCCGCGCTCCGCGGCGGGCAGGCCGTAGAGCTGCTCGAGGGCGGCGTGCACCACCGACCCGCGCAGCTGCGCCGTCGAGGGCACCTCGGGCAGCCGGTCGATCGCCCGGAACCGGTACAGCAGCGGGCACTGCTTGAAGTCCGCCGCGCGCGACGGTGACAGCGCCGGTTTGGAAGCCGGGCGGTCGCGTGCCTCCGGCTGATCCGTCATGTTCGCAGCGTAGGACCGGGCGCCGACAACCCCCAAGCACCAGCGGCGGCGAGTCGGCTGGCACGCTAGACGCCGTGTCCGCAACCGGCCCGTTCACCGCTGGCGAGCGGGTCCAACTCACCGACGCCAAGGGCCGGCACTACACGATGTGCCTCACTCCCGGCGCCGAGTTCCACACCCACCGCGGATCGATCGCGCACGACGCGCTGATCGGGCTGGAGCAGGGCAGCGTCGTCAAATCCAGCAGCGGCGCGCAGTTCCTGGTGCTGCGCCCCCTACTGATCGACTACGTGATGTCGATGCCGCGCGGCCCGCAGGTGATCTACCCCAAGGACGCCGCCCAGATCGTGCACGAGGGCGACATCTTTCCCGGCGCGCGGGTGCTGGAGGCCGGCGCCGGTTCCGGGGCACTGACGTGCTCGCTGCTGCGCGCCGTCGGGCCCGACGGGCGGGTGGTCTCCTACGAGCAGCGCGCCGACCACGCCGAGCACGCGCGTCGCAACGTCACTAATTTTTACAGCGTTCACGGCGACGGGGCACCCGCCAACTGGGAGCTGATCGTCAGCGACCTCGCGGACTCGGAGTTGCCCGACGGCTCCTTCGACCGGGCCGTGCTCGACATGCTCGCGCCGTGGGAGGTGCTCGGCGCGGCGGCACGGCTGCTGATCCCCGGCGGTGTGCTGATGATTTATGTGGCCACCGTCACCCAGCTGTCGCGGACCGTCGAGGCCCTGCGGGACCAGCAGTGCTGGACCGAGCCGCGGTCCTGGGAAACGATGCAGCGCGGCTGGAACGTGGTCGGCCTGGCCGTTCGCCCGCAGCATTCGATGCGCGGGCATACCGCGTTCCTGATCTTCGCGCGGCGGCTCGCGCCCGGCGTCGTCGCGCCGGCGCCGCTGGGCCGCAAACGCGAGGGCCGCGACGGTTAATCGTCGCTGTGGTGCAGGCCGCGCCGCACCGACAGCAGCTCGAACTCCGGATGCGCCGCCACCAGGCGTTCGGCCGCGTCCAGCACCTCGACGGCGTGCCCGCGATCGCCGGACACCACGCCCACGCCGATGCCGGCCCGCCGATACAGATCCTGTGCACCGGTCTCGGCTGCCGACACGCTGAACTTGCGCTGCAGCTCGGCGACGACGGGGCGAATCACCGATCGCTTCTGTTTGAGCGACCGCACGTCGCCCAGCAACACGTCGAACTCGAGCCAGCCGATCCACACCGGAATCAGCCGGGGGGAGTCGGCGCCGGGTCCTACGCTGCGAACATGACGGATCAGCCGGAGGCACGCGACCGCCCGGCTTCCAAACCGGCGCT
>NZ_LZIS01000057.1 GCF_001667015.1 Mycobacterium sp. E3198
ACCAGCTCGGACTCGCCGAGAACCACTGCGCCTGCCACGAGGCGAGCCGTCGACTCGCTGACGATCACCCCGCCCGGTGGCGCGACGGACTCCATCCGCTGTGCCATCCCGACCTGCTCCCCGATGGCGGTGTAACCGAAAGCGGCGGAGCCGATCTCGCCGGCGATGACCTCCCCCGAGTTCAGGCCGATTCGGATTTGCAGGTCAACGCCGTCACGCCGATGCACCTCGGCGGCAAGGTCCTTGGTGACCGAATGGATCTCTAGCGCCGAAATGCAGGCACGCACCGCGTGATCCTCCAGCGCCACCGGGGCCCCGAACACCGCCATGATCCCGTCACCGGTGAACTTGTCCACCGTGCCGCCATAGCGCCGCACGACCGCCCCCGCGACCGTGACCAGCTCGGTCATGATCTCTTGAAGGCGTTCCGCATCGAGCGCAGCCGCCAGCTTCATCGAGCCGACGACGTCGGCGAACAGGACCGTCACTTGTTTGTGTTCGCCGCTGGCCGTTCTGGGTGTGACGGGCGAGCCGCAGGCATCGCAGAAACGGGCCTTGGGCCGCAGGTCGTTGCCGCACAGCCCACACCGGCCGGTGGCCTCGCTGCCCGGGCTAACCATCCACCGATCTCCTGCACCGTCAAAATTTCCCCCCATAATCACCCATGCCGCCGCCCGGCGACACTTATCCGCAAAACCGGGTTCCGATTGCCCTATCCTTGGCCGATGACGGCCGCGGTGACCTGCGCGAGGTGTGACGCGGAGCTGCGCCCGACCGCGAAATTCTGCGACGAGTGCGGATCTTCAGTGTCGCCCACCCGGGCGGAATACAAGCAGGTCACCGTGTTGTTTGCCGACGTCGTGCATTCGATGGACATCGCCGCGGCGGTGGGCCCGGAGCGGTTGCGCGAGATCATGACCGAGCTGGTCACGGTCGCGGGGGCGGTCGTGCGGCGCTATGGCGGCACGGTGGACAAGTTCACCGG
>NZ_LZIS01000058.1 GCF_001667015.1 Mycobacterium sp. E3198
GGCCCGTTTGAGCTCGTCGACCATGTTGAGTTGTTCCCAGGGCAGTTCGATGTCGGTGCGCCCGAAGTGGCCGTAGGCGGCGGTCGGGGCGTAGATGGGGCGCAGCAGGTCCAGGTCGCGGATGATCGCGCCGGGGCGCAGGTCGAACACCTCGGGCACGATCTTTTCGATCTTGACCGGATCCACCGTCGCGGTGCCGAACGTCTCGATGAACAACCCGACCGGGGCGGCCTTGCCGATGGCGTAGGCCACCTGCACCTCGACCCGCCCGGCCAGCCCGGCCGCGACGATGTTTTTGGCCACCCAGCGCATCGCGTAGGCCGCCGAGCGGTCCACCTTGGAGGGATCCTTACCCGAAAACGCCCCACCACCGTGGCGGGCCCACCCGCCGTAGGTATCGACGATGATCTTGCGCCCGGTCAGCCCCGCATCGCCCATCGGACCGCCCAACACGAACTTGCCCGTCGGGTTGACCAGCACCCGCGTCGCCGACGCATCCAGGGTGTCGTGGGCCAACTCCTCGAGCACCGTGGTCAGCACATGCGCGCGGATATCGGGAGCCAACGTCTTGTCCAAATCGATCCCGTCGGCGTGCTGGGTGGACACCACCACGGTGTCCAGGCGCACCGGCACGTCGTCCTCATAGGCGATGGTGACCTGCGTCTTGCCGTCCGGACGCAAATACGGCAGCGTCCCGTTCTTGCGGACCTCGGTCAACTTGCGCGACAACCGGTGCGCCAACGCGATCGGCAGCGGCATCAACTCCGGGGTGTCGCTGATCGCATACCCGAACATCAACCCCTGATCCCCCGCACCCTGCGAGTCCAGCGGATCAGCCGCCCCCTCCACCCGCGCCTCATGCGCGGTGTCCACCCCCTGCGCGATATCGGGCGACTGCGCCCCGATGCCGATGTTCACCCCGCACGACGCCCCGTCGAAACCCTTGTCCGACGAGTCATACCCGATGTCGAGGATCCGGGCGCGCACCGTGTTGGTGATATCGGCGAACGCCTCCTTGGCCGTCGTGGTCACCTCACCCACCACATGCACCTGCCCGGTGGTCACCAACGTCTCCACCGCAACCCGTGAACGAGGATCCTGAGCCAACAACGCATCCAGAACCGAGTCGCTGATCGCATCACAGATCTTGTCGGGATGCCCTTCCGTCACCGACTCACTGGTAAACAGCCGA
>NZ_LZIS01000059.1 GCF_001667015.1 Mycobacterium sp. E3198
GATGAAGGCGATGGCGCGCCGCAGCAGTGCGGGCGTGGTGTCGCGCCGATCCTCGATGGTCGGATCCAGCAGAGCGTTGTTCGGAAAAGCGGCGAGCATGGTGGCCGCCAGGTGCTGCATCGCGGTGGAGGCGATCAGCGTCGCGCCGCCCGCCCCCGAATCGGTCGGCAGCCCGTCGCGCACGTAGTCGACGACGCGCGCCACCTGCCTGCCGGCCGCCGCCGATATCGGCCGCGAATCGGTCAATCGAATCCGGCCCGGCCGGCGATCCTTGCCCACCGCCGCCACCCGATCGAACAGGCCCCTGTCGACCGCGACGATATCGCAGCGGGCGCGGCTCACGCGGCCGGCCAATGGCACGTCGAGCGCGCCGATGGCCAGGATCTGTTCGGCACCAATGGAATTCGTCGTGCCCATCGGCAGCCGTTCCTCGATCAGGCCGGATCGCACCCGGCACAGGTAGATCTTCCCGGGCGGCTCGGCGTCATAGCCGAACTCGTAGCCCACCTCGGCGTCGTCGATGGTCAGCGGACCCACCGAGGTCCTCGAGATTTTCAGGCGGGTGGCGTCGCCGGCCGCGCCGCTGAGGCGCACGGTGGCGTAGGTCTGGCCCAGGATCTCCTCGGCCTTACCCAGGTCGTCCGTGTCCAATAAAACAGTTCTCATGGGCTACCGTTTCTGACGCTACACAATCATGTGCCGAGCGACGGCGTCTAGCATGTGCCAGATGGTGCAGATTCACCTGGAACGAACGATCGCCGCCCCGACGGAACGGGTCTTCGACTGGCTGGCCGACCCGGCGAACCTGGCCGCCGCCCCGCTGGTGCTGAGGGCCGGCTACGCAAAGGATTCGCCGGGGCACGAGGTGGGTGGGCTGCGCGAGGTGGTCGGGATCGGCACCTGGTTCCGGGAGGAGATCACGGCCTACGACCGCCCGCACAGCTACACGTATCTGATCCTGCGATCCTTCCCGCCGTTCAACCACGAGGGCGGCACCCTGACGTTCACCGCCGCGGGTGACGGCACCCACGTCGACTGGCTGAGCAACTACACGCATCCGGCCTGGGCCGGGGGAAGGCTGTTGGAGGTCCTCAGCTATCGGCTGCTGCGCAACAGCTTTGACGCCATCCTCGACGCCTGTGCCAACGCGGTGGAGGGCGGATAGCGATCGTCAGCCGCTCAAGCGGTGCATCAATCGCGCGGCCGCGTCGCGGCCACTGACGACCGCGCCGGTCACGGTGGCCGGGTTGTTGACGCCCACGGCCTCACCCGCGAGGTATAGCCGGTCGCCGATCGGTTCGGCCAGCCGGCGCCGGTCGCTCAGGCCGGAACCGGGGGCGTGGAACGAATACGCGCCCAGCGCATACGGGTCGGCGGCCCAATTCGAGCTTCGGACCTCCACCGGTGCGACATCGGAGCCGAACAGCCGGCGGGCAATCGGCAGGGCGCTGGCCGTCAGCTCTTGAGGCGACGCGGACTCCACCCAGCGGCCGCGGTCACCGGCGTTGAGGGCCAACACGATTGGTCCCGCGGCGCTCGGCAGACTGAACCATTGCGACCACACGCCCGGCTCGGCGCCGATGTATTGGTAGAAGGCGTTCTCGACGTCCCAGCTGCGCCGGCTGAAACGAAAGAAGCTCTTGGACAGCACGCCGAAGCCGAGTGCGTTCACGGCGCGCAGCTGCGGGTCGGGAAGCGGCGGATCGAAGGCGATCGCACCGGATTTAAGGACGCCCAGGGGCACCGTGACGATCGCCGCGGGCCCCTCGAACGAGCGATTCCCGGCGCGCACGATGACGGAGTCGTCGCGGCGCGCGATTCCCGTGACCGGCGTCTTCAGCTCGATCCGCAGCCCGTCGGCGAGCAGGCGCGGCAGGGCGTCGTACCCGTTCGTGACGACGTTTTGGTCGCCGTCGGCGTAGTCGCCGTGGTCAAAGGTGTTGGCGGACAGACGATCCGCGCTGGCGGCATATTCGTCCTCGATCTCGGTGGTGAGGTAGAACCCCAACTGCGCCCGGTCGGAATCGGACAACTCGGCGCGGGTGGCCGCGGCGTCCACCGCGGCGCCCAGGCTGCCACCGTCGACGTGACCCCGGGCCCGCTTGACGAACGTGCGCCAGGTTTCCGGGTCGTACTCGAGCGGCGGGAGGCGCGGATCGACCGCGAGCTTCGCCCACCCGTAGTAGTCGGTGGGGGCGAGCTGGGACCGCGCCTGCCGGGTGAGCTCCATCAGCGGATTGTTCGCGGTGCCGTGAATCCAGGACGCACCCAGCTCCAGCGGCACGCCCCAGGCGCGGTCGGTGTGCACCCGCCCGCCGATGCGGTCGCGCGCCTCGATGACGCGCACCGGCCATCCCGCGCCGGCGAGGCTGCACGCGGCCGCCAGGCCCGCCATGCCGGCGCCCACGACGAGCACCGCCTTGTTGTCTGAATGGGTGTCGGGAGGGGGCGGCGGACCCGGCGCGCAGGCGGCCGCCAGTCCGCCGCCGGCCAGGCTCGTCGTGGCCATGAGGAACGCCCGACGGGACATCGGGTACACGGCTGTCAGCGTCTCACAAGTTGTTGCACGATCGTGCCCAAATTCGCGGCGTGTAATGGGCCGTTTTCATCAGTTCGTCGTTGAGCGCGGGCTACACTTCGCCTACATCCGGAGTGCGGCGATGTGGCCGCGTTCGAAGGGGGAGCGGCGATGAGTACAGAGCTGCCACCGGGCCGCGCCGTGACCGTGCGCGCGGTCGACGGAACCGTCTTGCACGCGGAGGTTTTCGGGCCGTCCGAGGGTTATCCGATCGTGCTCACGCACGGCATCACCTGCGCGATCCGCGCCTGGGCGCACCAGATTTGCGACCTGTCCGCCGATTACCGGGTCATCGCGTTCGACCATCGCGGCCACGGGCGAAGCGGCGTCCCGCGCCGCGGCGGCTACAGCCTCAAATACCTTGCCGCCGACCTGGATTCGGTGCTGGAGGCGACACTGGCGCCGCACGAGCGCGCGGTGCTGGCCGGCCACTCGATGGGTGGCATCGCGATCGCCGCCTGGTCGGCGCTGTATCGGCGCCGGGTCAACCGGCGCGCCGACGCCGTCGCGCTGATCAACACCACCACCGGCGATCTGGTGCGGCAGGTGAAGCTGCTGTCGGCGCCGCCCGGGCTTTCCCAGGCGCGCGTGCTCGCCGTCCGCGGCTTGATCACCGCGTTCGGCGGGTTCCCGCTGCCGCCCGGGGCGCGGATCCCCAGCCGCCACGTCGTCGCGATGCTGGCGGTCGGCCGCGGCGCCGACCCGGGCGCCGCGCGAGTGGTCTACGAGCTGTTCGCCCAGACATCGCCGGTCGGGCGCGGCGGCTGCGCGAAGATGCTCGTCGACGCGCTGGGGTCGCGGCATCTCGACCTGGACGGGTTGACGGTGCCCACGCTGGTCATCGGCAGCGAGCGCGACCGGCTGACGCCGATCGGCCAGTCCCGCAGGATCGCGCGCACCGCGCCCAACGTCGTCGGCCTGGTCGAGCTGCCCGGCGGCCACTGCTCGATGCTGGAACAGCCGCAAGAGGTCAACCGGCACCTGCGGGCCCTGGTGGAATCGGTGACCAACTCGGCTATCCACGATCCGCGGGTAACCCGGATCAGCTCCTAGCGAGCCTCAAAGCAGGGCGGTGATCTCGGCGGCCGCCCGCTGGCCCGATCTGACCGCCCCGTCGAGGAAGCCGGTCCACTCGTCGGCGGTCTCGGTGCCGGCCCAGTGGATCGGTCCGACCGGCTCGCGCAGCCACGGCCCGAACCGCGTCCACGAGCCCGGCGGTACCGCCGCCGTCGGGCCGCCCGGCGCGAAATCCTCCGCGCCCCAACGCTGGTCGACATAGTCGAGGGGCTTGAGCGCCTCGTCGCCGAACAGCGACGCGAAGCAGCGCAGCGCGTCGCGGCGGCGCTGCTCGGGGGGCAGCGAATCGAAGGCGCGGGCGTCGACGAAGCCCATCAGGATGCCCGGTCCGTCGGCGTGCGGGCTGACGTCGAAGGTGATGAACACCGGGCCCTGGTCGGAAAGCGCCTGCCCGGAGAACCCGTCGGCCCGCCAGAACGGCGTCTCGTAGGCGGCGTAGGCCTTGCTGAGCCGGCCCTGCGGCCAGTTGCGGGCTAGCTGCTCGTATTCGTCGGGCAGCGGGGGAGCGAACTCGATCGACGCCCGATGGGCCGGCGGGACGGCGACGATGACGAAGCCGGCCTCGGCCGAACCCGCGTCGGTGGTCACCGTCACCCCCGAGCCGTGCCGCTCGATCCGCCGGACCGGCGCGTTCAGCACCACGCGCGGGCCCAGTTCGGCGGCCGCCGCCTCGGCGATCTGCTGGGTGCCGCCGGGGAAGCGGTCCTGCTGGGCGCCGTTTTCGACGTCGAGCAGCGGGTCCAGGCCCCCGGCGGCGTGCACGTAGCGGGCGGCGTGCAGCATCGACACCTCGTCGGGTTCGCAGCCCCAGGTCACCCGGGCCACGATGGCCATCAGGTCGTGCGACGACGCCGTGGCGCGCACCGAGCGCAGCCAGGCGCCGAGCGAGATGCCGTCCAGTTCGCGCGCGCGGCGCGCGCCCCACGGCTGCGCGACCGGGACGCTGCGGGCGATCCTCTCGAATTGCCAACGGAGCCGGCCGATGTCGAGCAGCCCGGTCAGCGACAGTTTGGGGATGGTGCCATGGTAGGGACGCGCCCAGCCGCGCCAATGGATGACGTTCTTGCCGTCGTGGTGGGTCGGGATCGTCGGGACCGCAAGCTCGGCGGCCAGCGCCAGGACGGCGTCCTGGGTCGGGCCCACGAAGGTGCCGCCGAGGTCGGCGGGCAACCCGGCGACGCTGCCGGTGAACGACCGGCCGCCGACCCGGTCGCGGCCCTCGAACACCACGACGTCATGGCCCTGGCGCGTCAGCTCGCGGGCGGCGGACAGCCCGGCGAAGCCGGCACCGACCACGACCACGTCGACAACCGGCGGCGGCTTCGTCACGTCCCCTAGTCAACCGCATTTTGACGATTTCGTACGATAAATTTCCATCGCTCGTCTAACTAGGTGCTCAGGCAGGTGCATTGAGAGTCTTCACCGCGTTGTACGGGCCGGTGGATGCGGTCGGGCGGGCGCGGGCGCTGCGCGACGCGGGGGCCACCGGGGTGGCCACTTTCGAGGGTCAGCACGACGTGTTCGCTCCGCTGACGCTGGCCGCCACGGTGGGCGGCCTGGACCTGATGACCAACGTGGCCCGGGTGACCTGGGGCTGCGAACCCGACGAGGTGTCGATGCTGCACGCCGCCCGCTACGTGCACGCCGCCGGGGGCCTGGACCCGCTGCTCGACGTCGAAAACGGCACCCAGATCCGCCCGCAGATCGAGAAGCGGTTCGGCGCGCAGTTCGAGCACCCGGTGGCCCGCATGACCGAACTGATCGCGGCCCTCCGCGCCATCTTCGAGACCTGGAACACGGGCTGCCGCTTGGACTTTCGCGGCGACTACTACCGGCACACGCTGATGACGCCGACCTTCAGCCCCGGCCCCAACCCCTTTGGGCCGCCCCCGATCTATGTCGGGGCGCTCGGCCCGCGGCTGACCCGAGCGGTTGCCGAGCACGCCGACGGCCTGTTGGTGATGCCGTTCGGCACCAAGCGGTTCCTGCACGAGCACACGATGCCCGCGGTGCGCGACGGCCTGCGGGCCGGCGGCCGCCCGCCCGAGGACTTCGCCGTGATCCCGGAGATCATCGTGTCGGCGGGCTCGGACGCGGGCTCGGACGCGCAGGATCACGAGGCCACCCGCCGCCTGCTGGCGTTCTACGGGTCGACCCCGGCGTACCGGCCGGTGCTGGCCGCGCACGGCTGGGCGGACCTGCAGCCCGAACTCAACGCCATGTCCAAGCAGGGCCGCTGGCAGGAGATGGGCGGCCTGATCGACGACGAGGTGCTGCACACCATCGCGGCCTGCGGAACGCCGAAGGAGATCGCCGCGGCCATCCGCGAGCGCGTCGACGGCGTCTCCGACACCGTGTGCCTCTATCAGCCGTCGCCGATCGGCCTGCAGACGCTGTCCGAGATCTTGGACGAACTGCGCGAGCTGCGCTAAGGCGCGACGGTCAGCCAGTCGGAGAAGCCCGACGGGTCGTGGCGGCCCAGCGCGCCGTGCTCGTAGAGGCCCCAGCCCTCCACCGGATCGCCGTCGCCGTCGCGGCACACCGCCCGGCCGACGTGGTCGATGACGCCGAAGCCCGACCGCGCGACGATGGCCGGGTCGGTCATGTCGTACGTCAGCCGCTCGACGAACTTTTCGCCCTTCCACATGCCGTGCAGCCAGTCCGAGTCGCCGCCGTAGCCGCCGCCGACGTGGATCGGCACCGGCAGCTTGGACTCGACGTCGAAGTGGACCGGGGTCCCGTCGGGGGCGGTCGCGTCGATGGTCGCCCCGGTCGGGATGCGGGTGCCGGACCGGTAGTGGATCGCCACGCGCGGCCAGCCCAGCTGCTCGACGCGGCCGTCGCGCCACACCCGGGTGCAGTCGTTGAGCGAGCGGAACCCGTTGGGTTCCTCCTGGATGATCAGCACGATCGCGAACTCGTCGAAGGCCATCGGCACGTAGAGCCACCACATGCCCTCGAACGGCGGGTCGGCGGGCCGGCCCGCCGGCTCGGGCTCGCCGATGGGCCGGATGCCCCACGACCGGTCGCGGCTGCCGAGCCAGGTGGCCGGGTCGACGGCGATCTCCTCGCCGTCGATCGCAATGCGGCCGCTCCAGCTGCCGAGCTGGGCGAACCGCTGGGCGTCCAGCGTCACCCGGTTGCCCGACCGCATCAGGTGCGGCTGCTCCTGGACGACGTCGAAGAGGCCCTCCCAGGTGAGATCGGCTGCGATGCCCTCGGTTTCGTCGAGAACCAGGCGCAGCTTGCGCAGCGGTTTGCTGACCTCGATCCGATAGCCGTTGACGTTCTGGTTGAGCCGGTCCTGGTCGATGGCGTCCGACAGGTGCACCGCGGTCTGGGTGTCCCCGCGCCGCACCAGGAAGAACGCGTCCTTGACACCGAGGTTGGGGTAGTAGCCGATGCCGCTGATGACGAAGATGTCGCCGGTGCGGTCGTGGGCGTTGAAGTAGGAGCGGTCGTAGAAGTTGCGGTCCGAGGAGCCCGCCCACGCGATCGGTTGGGGAACCTGATGTACCGGAAATTCGTCGAGCGGTCCGAGCATTACTGATCCTTTCCGATGAGACCGTCATCGATCAAACGCCGCATCAATCCGGCGTGGTAGAACAACGACTCGACATCATCTGGCTTCTCGACCTCGCCGAAATGCACCCGGCGCGCGCCGGTGCGCATGAACACACACGCCCACATCACGCCGGAGTAGACGTAAAACCAACGCAGGTCGCCCAGCTCGGCTCCGGTGAGTCGCTGATAAGTGGCGCGGACGTCTTCCTCGCGCATCACCTCAGGCAAGCCCGGGAGCCCGGCCAGGCCGGTGAGCTCCTGGAAAACCATGTGCGCGTAGATCATCCAGGCGACGTCGAGCTCGCGAGGCCCGAGTGCCACCATCTCCCAGTCCAGCACCGCCACCGGCGCGAAGTCGCGGTACAACACATTGCCCACCCGAGCGTCGCCCCAGAGCAGCACCGGCTCACGATTGGCCGCCTCGTCTGGCCAGTTGTCTTGCAGCCAAGCCAAACTCCGCTCTATCAACGGCGAGCGGCCGATGTCGGGTACCGAGAAGTCATACCACGACTTCACCCAGTTGAAGTTCTTGCGCAGGGCGGTATCACCGGTCTGGCCTTCGGAGAGAAAGCCAAACCTCTTCTCCGCGTCGGGTATTGAGTGCAGCTTGGCCAGTACCCCGACCGTCGCATCCTGCAGTTGTCGCTGTTGCTCAACCGGGGCATCGGCGAACCAGTTGCCGCCGAACGTGTAAGGCATCACGTCGGGCGGCACCACGCCGTCGACGTAGTCCATCACAAAGAACGGTGTGCCCAGCACGTCGCCGCTGGTCTCGATCCAGCGCACGCGCGGGACGGGGACGTCGGTGAGCTCGGCGACCTTTCGTATTACCTCGAATTGGTGATCCAGCCGGTAGGTGGGGAACACCTGCACGTCCTCGGCGGTGGGCGCCACCCGGGCGACGAGTTTCTGCTCGACCGGCTCTCCGTCCTGCTGCCAGCGAGCGGTCAGGATGATGGTTTCCGACGACATGCCCGTCGAGTCCACGCCACTCTCCACGGTGACCTGCGGTAGCGCGCCACCGGGCAGCTGGGTTGACAGCCATTTCGACATGACCGCCGGCACGGTGCTGACGTCACGGCTGGAGCGCTGAAGCCGCTCGACGTTGTCGGGCATTGGTTCATTGGCCACACGTGCCTCCTTCTCGAGGCAATTACGATACGGTAGGTAGCGTTATGAAAGCAGACCCGTCCTACCTTGACAAGGCCCCGGGGGCCGGGCGCCCCCGGGATCCGCGGATCGACTCGGCCATCCTGTCGGCGACCGCGGAACTGCTTGTGGAGATCGGCTATTCGAACCTGAGCCTGGCCGCGGTGGCCGAGCGCGCCGGCACCACAAAATCGGCGCTGTACCGCCGCTGGTCGAGTAAGGCCGAACTGGTGCACGAGGCGGCGTTCCCGACGGCTCCCACCGCGCTTGAGGCTCCGGCGGGCGACATCGCCGCCGACGTCCGGATGATGATCGAGGCCACCCGCGACGTGTTCACCACCCCGGTGGTGCGCGCGGCCCTGCCCGGCCTGGTGGCCGACATGACGGCCGATCCCGCCCTGAACGCCAGGGTGATGTCGCGCTTCGCGGAGGTGTTCGCGGCGGTGCGGGTGCGGCTGGGCGCGGCCATCGACCGCGGCGAGGCGCACCGCGGCGTGGACCCGGACCGGTTGATCGAGTTGATCGGGGGAGCGACGATGCTGCGGATGTTGCTGCGCCCGGAGGAGAAACTGGATGACACGTGGGTCGATCAGACGACGGCGATCGTCGTGCACGGGGTGACCGGATGACGCGGCTGGCGGGTCGGGCGGCGATCGTCACCGGCGGCAGCCGCGGCCTGGGCCGGGCGATCGCGCTGGCGCTCGCCGCGGAGGGCGCGGCGGTGGCCGTGGCCGGGCGCACCGAACGGGTGTGGGACGACCGGCTGCCCGGAACGATCGGGGAGACGGTCGCCGACATCGACGCGGCCGGCGGGCGGGCCGTGGCGATCCGCGCCGACCTGACCGACCGCGACGACGTCGCCCGGCTGGTGGCCGAGGCCCGAGAGGCGTTGGGGCCCCTCACGATTCTGGTGAACAACGCGGCGTTCACCGCTCCCGGCCGACCGCCGGTGCCGGGTTCGGAAACGGGCCGGGCGCCACGCCCCAAGGCCGCCAAGCCGCCCGCCGGCGGGGCGAAACCCGGGTGGCCCGGCTTCGTCAGCACGCCGCTGCAGGCGTTTCGCCGCCATTTCGACATCGGGGTGTTCGCCGCCTACGAGCTGATGCAACTGGTGTGCCCGGACATGATCGAGGCGGGCGGCGGCGCGATCATCAACATCACCTCGGTCGCGTCGCGGATGCCCGGCAACGGGCCCTACGCCGACCGCAGCGGCGGGGTCCTGCCGGGCTACGGCGGGTCCAAGGCGGCCCTCGAGCACCTCACCCAGTGCGCGGCCTACGACCTCGCCGACCACAACATCGCGGTGAACGCGCTGTCGCCGTCGAAGCCGATCCTGACCCCGGGCCTGGCCTACTACGCCCGCGAATTCGTGGACACCGCCCCGGCCGATGAATTCGCCCGGGCGGCAGTGGAATTGGCCCTGGTGGACCCCACGGTGGTCACCGGGCGCACCATCGGCCATGCGCAGGTGCTCGACGGCACCTTCTCCCCGTTCACGCTGGGTTAGCGGGCGCCACCCCTCAACCTTCGTCCTCCTCGGGAGGGTCGGGGTCTCCGCGCAGGAGTTCTTCGGGGTGGTGGGCGTGGTTGATTTGTGGTGGGCCGGTGCCGTCGGTCCAGCCGAGCCGGCCGTTGTCGGTGACAACGGTGCGCCAGTCGCCCCGGCTGACGCCGTCGTGGTCGGGGTCGCAGGCGAAGTGGAGTTTGTCGGCGTCGGTGCGGCCGCCGGCGGCCCAGTCCGGTGAGTGGTGGACCTCGCAGCCGTAGCCCGGTACCAGGCAGTTGGGGCGGGTGCAGCCGTGGTCGCGGGCGTAGCAGATGAGCCGCTGGTCGGCGGTGGCGATGCGCTTTTGCCGACCGAGATACAGTGGCCGGCCGGTGTGGTCGTCGAACACCGCCAAATAGTGAATCGCCTGGGCGGCCATGCGAATCAGGTCGGGCATCGGCAGCCGGGAACCGCCGCCCGTCAGCGCGGGCGCCGGCATCGGGACCGACGGGTCGACGACGGCGTGGGCGGCGCGGTCGAGTTCGGCCAGGGTGGTGGTGACGATCACGGTGACCGGGTGGCCGCGGTGGGTCCCGAGCTCACCGCAGTCAATCGCCGTCTTGAAGCCGAGTTTGAGTGCGTCGTGGCAGCGCTGCGCGGACGTGCGCTCGTCGCGTTGTTCGGGCGCGGCGCCCTCGGGCTGGTGGCGGCCCGGACGCACGGCGGCCTCGACGGCCTCGAAGTACGCGCGGGCCTCGGGATCCAGCAGACCCGACAGCCGCGACATGCCGTCGGGCCCCTGCGGACCCAGCCGCAACCAGCGTCGGCGCGCCCGGTCCTCGTCGGTGAACAGGCCGTCGGGGTTGAGGTAGTCGGCGATGCGCTGCCCGAGCTCGGTGACCAGGCCGGCGTCGAGCTTTCTCGCGTGCGCCACCAGCTTGCCTTCGGCCTCGGCCACATCGGCCGGTGACACGCAGGCCGGCAGGACGTCGACGGAGTGGCACACGGCACGGATGTGGTCCTCACCGACCGCGCCGGCCTCCACCGCGGCCGCCAACTCCGCCAGCTCGGGCCCCACCGGAGGGCCGGTCAGCGAGCGCCGCGGCCGAATCCGGGCCGCCAGCCTGAAGCGGCGCGATATCTCTCTGGGCGGCACCCGCAGCCGGGCCCACAACCTGTCCCGTACCGCCGGCACGCACTCGGCGCCGTCGGGCGGTTCGGCGATCTCGGCGAAGAACCGGTACATCAGCCCCCGGTTGGTGCGCTCTTGGCTCTCCAGCCGCTCGGCGACCTCCACCCGAAAGTCGTTGCCCACCAGATCCGAGGAGGTGGCGCGCAGCGCGTCGTGCGCGGCGTCGACGGCGTCGAGAGCAGCACTGATCCGCTCCCGCGCTTCCTCGGCACCGATGCACCAACCCATGCCCCGAAGCTACGAACCACCCCCGTCAAATCCCCAACGCGCAAACGACGCCCCCGCCGGCCTGTGGATGAAACCCCAACTGTGGATAAGCCCCGCCGCGGTGTGTGCCAGTATGAGAAGGCCAGTGCAACCGGTCGAGTGGTGTGCCCATGCCCGTTATCAAGCCCGGTATCGACAAGCCGACGGGCCGCGTCGTCGCGCTGATCGTCCTGATGATCCTCGCCGCCGCCGCCCTGCGCGGATACCTTCCGGCCCAGGGCCGCGGCGTGCGGACGGAGCCGGGCGGCGGCCGGGCGGCGCTGCTCTTCGTCATCGCGGCCCTGGCCGGCTCCCTCGCGCTGCTGACGATTGCGGTCATCGCGCGGTTGCGGGATCCGCGTGCGGTGGCACCCAAGCAGGCAGACCTGTCCGACATGCTCGGCACCGGCAAGGGCCGCCCGAGCTGGCGCGTGATCCTGATCGGCCTTGCGCTGATCGCGGCGTGGCTGCTGATCGCGACGTTGCTGGTCCACTACCTGGTACCGCACCGCGTCGACCCCGCCGTATCCGGCCCGGCGCCGCCCGCGCAGCCGCCGGGACGCCCCGCCGACCCGCCTGCCCAACAACACCCGCCGAACAACTCCGCGGACATGTTCGGGGTTTTGCTTGCCGGCGCGATCCCGATGATGCTGGTTCTCGTCGCCGGCTCGGTGATCATGGCGCGGCGGCGCTGGCGCGCGGCGACGCCGGCCATCCACGCCGCCGATCCCGTCGGGACCCCGGCGCCCGCGCCGCGCGCGGAATCGCTGGCCCGTGCCGCCGAGGTCGGACTGGCCGAGATCGGCGACCTGAGCCGGGAACCGCGCGAGGCGATCATCGCCTGCTATGCCGCGATGGAGCGGGAGCTGGCCAACGTGCCGGGCGCTGCCCCGCAAGACTTCGATACGCCGACCGAGGTCCTCGTTCGCGCCGTCGAACTCCATGCGCTGCAGGCCGATAACGCGGAGCAGCTGGTGAACCTGTTCGAGGAGGCACGCTTCAGCCCACACGTGATGACCGAGGAACATCGCGAGGTGGCGGTGAACGTCTTGCAGCTGGTCCTCGCGGAATTGCGGAGTCCGGTATGAAAAGGCTGTTGGCCCTTGGTGTTTGCCTGGTGGTGGGGACCGAGCTGTTGGCGTTGATCCTGCACGGTCGCCGGTTCCTGCTGGCGTCCGCGGGCGTCGCCCTGGCCCTGGTGCTGCTCAATGTGCGCCGTTACCTGGGGCACGGCAACGAACCGGCGACCGAGCCGGACTACGACGACCTGGGGGATTCGTTGCGCCGCTGGCTCGCCACGACCGAGACGACGATCCGCTGGTCGGACTCCACGCGCGCCGACTGGGACCGCCACCTGCGTCCCATGCTCGCGCGGCGTTACGAAATGACGACGGGCCAAAGGCAATCCAACGACCCCATGGCGTATCACGCAAGCGGACGGATGCTTTTCGGCACCGAACTGTGGGAATGGGTCAACCCCAACAACGTCACGCGCACCGGTGATCACCACCCCGGCCCGGGCCGCGCGGTGCTGGAAGAGATCCTGCGAAAGTTGGAGCAAATATGACACTGCCGGCCGCGACCACCACCGCCCAGTGCGAGGCGGTGCTCGACGAAATCGAACGTGCGGTGGTGGGCAAGCGCTCGGCGCTGACGCTGATCCTGATCGCCGTCCTGGCGCGCGGCCACGTGCTCATCGAAGACCTGCCCGGCCTCGGCAAGACGCTCATCGCGCGATCCTTCGCGGCGGCGCTGGGGCTGCGCTTCACCCGGGTGCAATTCACCCCGGACCTGCTGCCCGCGGACCTGCTCGGCTCGACGATCTACGACATGCAGTCGGGCCATTTCGCGTTCCGGGCCGGCCCCATCTTCACCAACCTGCTGCTCGCCGACGAGATCAACCGCACGCCGCCGAAGACGCAGGCGGCGCTGCTCGAGGCGATGGCCGAGGGCCAGGTGAGCATCGACGGCGAAACCCACAAGCTGCCAACGCCGTTCATCGTCTTGGCGACCGACAATCCGATCGAGTACGAGGGCACCTATCCGTTACCCGAGGCGCAGCTGGATCGGTTCGCGATCCGGCTGGAACTTCGGTACCTCTCGGAGCGAGACGAGACCTCGATGCTGCGCCGCCGCCTCGAACGGGGTTCGGCCGAGCCCACGGTCGATCAGGTGGTGGACGCTCACGACCTGCTGGCGATGCGCGAGTCGGTCGAGCAGGTGAGCGTGCACGAGGACGTCTTGCACTATGTGGTGTCCCTGGCCACCGCCACCCGGCACCACCCTCAGGTCGCGGTGGGCGCCAGCCCCCGGGCGGAACTCGACCTCGTCCAACTCGCGCGTGCCCGTGCGCTGTTGCTCGGTCGTGACTACGTGATCCCCGAGGATGTCAAGGCGCTCGCCGTTGCGGCCGTGGCGCACCGGATCACCTTGCGGCCCGAGATGTGGGTGCGCAAGATCCAGGGCGCCGACGTCGTCGGGGAGTTGCTGCGGCGCCTGCCGGTGCCCCGAACCGGCGGGGGGACCGGGTGATACCGGCGTGATCGGAAGCCGCGACCTCGAGTTCCGCTGGCGCGCATCGCCGCTGACGCGGGCGATCGCGACGTGCGCCGGGGTCGCGCTGGCCGCCGCCGTGATCGGGGCGCGCTGGCAGCTGATCGCCTTCGCGGCCCCCCTCCTGGGTGTGCTGTGTTCGGTCAGCTGGCAACGCGCGGCGCCGAAGATCCGGGTGCACGGGGAGCCCGATTCGCAGCGATGCTTCGAAGGCGAACCGGCCCGGCTCAAGGTGTGGGTGACCGAAGAGCGCGGCGCCTCCGGGGCCTCCGCCGTCGAACTCACGGTTTCGCCGGTCGCCGGCATGGAGCTCGAGGTACTCGGGCCGGATGCCCGCCACGCGAAAACCGTTGCGGCAACCGCACAACGCTGGGGCCGCTATCCGGTCCGCGCCCGCGTCGACGTGGTCGCGCGCGGCGGCTTGCTGACGGGTACGGCCACCGTCGACGCCGCCGATGTCCTCGTGTTCCCGCTGACGCCGCCGCAGTCGACGCCGATCCCGCAGACGGAGTTGCTCGACCGCCTGGGCGCCCACCTCACCCGGCACATCGGGCCGGGCGTCGAGTACGCGGACATCCGCCCCTACGTGCCCGGCGACCAGCTGCGGGCGGTGAACTGGCCGGTGAGCGCGCGCCGCCGCCAGCTGCACGTGACGCAGCGCCTGACCGACCGCGCCGCCGACGTGGTGGTGCTGATCGACACGTATCGGCAGCCGGCCGGTCCGGCGACCGAGGCCATCGAACGCGTCGTGCGCGGCGCGGCGCAGGTGGTGCAGACCGCGTTGCGGCACGGTGACCGTGCCGGCATCGTCGCCCTCGGGGGCAACCGACCGCGGTGGCTCGGCGCCGACATCGGGCAGCGGCAGTTCTACCGGGTGCTCGACACCGTGCTGACCGCCGGCGACCAATTCGAAAACACCACGGGGACATTGGCTCCGCGCGCCGCCGTTCCGGTGGGCGCCATCGTGGTCGCGTTCTCCACGCTGCTGGACACCGAATTCGCGCTGGCGTTGATCGATCTCCGCAAGCGCGGCCACGTCGTGATCGCCGTCGACGTTCTCGACAGCTCACCGTTCGAGACCCAGCAGGATCCGTTGATCGATCGGATGTGGGCGCTGCAGCGCTCCGCCATGTATCGCGACATGGCAACCGTCGGCGTGGACATCGTGGGTTGGCGGGGAGACAGCACGCTGGATCAGTCGATGGGTGTGCTGCCGGATCGCCGCCATCGCGTGCGGGGACGGCTGAGGGGATAGCGGTGCGATGAAACCGATCCCGGGTTGGGCCGCCCTCGCGATCTCGACGGCCTTCGGCGTCCTCATGGTCGGACTGGCCGCCGTCGGTTCCCACGGACCGGCGCTCGTCGCCGGGGTGGGGGCCCTGGTGGCGGTGGGCGCCGGGGTGGTCGCGCGCCCCGCGGCGACGATCGCGGTGCTGCTGTCGGTGGCAACGATCGGGGCGTCGGATCCGTCGCTCGTCTTCGCCGCCTGGTCCGGACTGTGTGCGGCCGCCTACCTGGTCTGCCGTCATGCGGCGGCCACCGCCGGGGCCGCGATGTGGAGTTGGCCCACGACGGCCGCCGCGGTGGGCTTTGCGTGCGCGGGGCTGGCCGCGACCGCGTTTCCGCTGCAGTTGCCGTGGTTGCCGCTGGCCGCGCCGCTGGGAGTGCTGGCGATCTACGTCCTGGCGACGCGCCCGTTCGTGAGCTGAGCGCAAAAAGACTCAAATACCCAGACCTCGCCACAATCCGTCTTTTTCGGATCATTTAACGGCAATTTCCCTGAAGGCCATTGCCCCGATGCCGGAAATAGACAACGGTCGGCATTGGTCGGAGTCGGCATCAAAAGCAATTTTTGCCTAAAACGCGGATTTTCGGACGGCGGCTTCTTACAGTTTTTTCGTGGCGCGACCAATCGGGAGGGCGGGCTAATGAGTTTCCTGACAATGCCTCCGGAAATCAATTCCTTGCGGATGTTTTCCGGTGCCGGTTCGGCGCCGCTGATCTCGGCCGCCGCGGCGTGGGACGGATTGGCCGCGGAATTGGGATCGGCGGCGGATTCCTTCTCGTCGGTGACGTCGGCGTTGGCCGGGCAGGCCTGGCAGGGCCCCGCGTCGGCGGCGATGGTGGCGGCGGCGATGCCGTATGCGGGGTGGCTGCAGGGGGTTGCCGCCCAGGCGGCGGGAGTGGCCGCGCAGGCCAAGGCCGTGGTGAGCGCCTTCGAGTCCGCCTTCGCGGCGACGGTGCATCCGATGCTGGTGAGCGCCAACCGTTCCGAGCTGGTGCAGTTGGTGACGTCGAACGTGTTCGGGCAGAACGCGCCGGCGATCGCGGCGGCGGAGTCCGACTACGAGCTGATGTGGGCGGCCGACGTGGCCGCGATGGTGGGGTATCACGGTGGGGCGTCGGCGGCGGCCGCGCAGTTGGCGTCGTGGCCGGGCGCGCTACAGGGCCTGCTGGCCCCGGCGGCGAGCACGCTGGTCGGCATCCCGGCGATCAACACCGGGCTCGGCAACATCGGCAGCTGGAACCTGGGCGGTGGCAACACCGGCAACTTCAACCTGGGCAGCGGCAACATCGGCAACGTCAACCTGGGCGGCGGCAACCTGGGCAACTTGAACCTGGGCAGCGGCAACTTCGGCTTCGCCAACCTGGGCAGCGGCAACGTCGGCAACACCAACCTCGGTTTGGGGAACTTCGGCAACTCGAACCTGGGCAGCGGGAACCTCGGCTCGGCCAACCTCGGCTTCGGCAACGGTGGCAACGTGCTCGGTATCGGGAACGGAAACATCGGCAGCGGGAACGCGGGCAGGTTCAACCTCGGCGGCGGAAACGTGGGCTCCTTCAACTTCGGTTTCGGCAATCAGGGCTCCTCGGACATCGGCTTCGGCAACCTCGGCAGCTTCGACTTCGGCTTCGGCAACGCCGGCAGCAACGACATCGGCTTCAACCTGCCGGCCGACAACATGATCGGCATCGGCGGGCTGAACGGGGGCCTCAACAACCTCGGCTTCGGAAACTCGGGCAGTGGCAACGTCGGCTTTTTCAACTCGGGCAGCGGAAACGTCGGCATCTTCAACTCGGGGAACGGCAACTTCGGGTTCTTGAATTCGGGAAGCAACAACACGGGCTTTTGGAACTCGGGCAACTTCAACACCGGCTTCGGCAACGGCGGGAGCCAGAACTTCGGTTTTGCGAACGCGGGGCCGTCCAACATGGGTTTCGGCAACTCCGGGCTCGACAACGTGGGCTTTGCGAACGCGGGCGACTTCAACACGGGCAGCTTCAACTCGGGTGGCGCGCTCGCGCTCGGCGGCAACACGGGCTGGTTCAATTCGGGCACCCTGAATACGGGCTGGTTCAACTCCGGCAACATCAACACGGGTCTCTTCGACGCCGGCACCCTGAACACCGGGATCGGCAGCTCCGCAGACCTCACCGGGATCGTCACAAACTCGGGATTCGGCAACACCGGCACCAACGTCTCCGGCTTCTTCAACTCGGGCAGCCAGGTCTCCGGTTTCGAGAACGCGAACACGGGCGCCGCGCCCACCTCGGGATTCTTCGACTCCGGCGACGGAAACGTGGGCATGGACAACGTGGGCAGCGGGCTGATCGGCGTCGCCAACACGGGCATCCTGAACGTTGGCATCGCGAACTCGGGCATGGACAACTACGGCGTCGCGAATTCGGCGCCCAACCCCACCGCCACTCACTCCGTCGGCGTCGGGAACTCGGGCAGCAACAGCGTGGGGCTGTTCAACGCGGGCGACGATTTGGTCGGCATCCTCGGTGGCGTCTTCGGCCAGCTGTAGCCGACCCCGGGATCAGTGCAGCAGCTGGGCCGCCTGGTCGGCCAGGTCGAGCAGCGGCTGCGGGAAGATCCCCAAAAGCACCGTCACCAAGGCGCATACGGCGATCGCGGCCTTGCTCAGGATGCCCGGCTCCACCACGTGCGGGGTGTCGTCGGTTGCCTCGGTGAAGAACATCGAGACGATGACCCGCACGTAGAAGTACGCGGCGACGCCGCTGGCGACGACACCGACGATGACCAGCGGCACCGCGCCGCCCTGGGCGGCGGCCTTGAACACCGCGAGCTTGCTGACGAAGCCACTCGTCAGCGGGATGCCGGCGAAAGCCAGCAGGAACATCGAAAACATCACGCCCACAATGGGGGAGCGCTGCCCGAGCCCGGCCCAGTGCGCCAGCGTGGCGTCCTCGACGCCGTCGGCGTTGCGAATCAGGCTCACGATGGCGAACGCGCCGACCGTGCTGAAGCTGTAGGCGACCAGATAGAACAACGTGGCCGACAGGCCCGCCGCGTTGTCCGCGATCACGCCGGTGAGGATGAAACCCACGTGCGCGACCGACGAATACGCCAGCATCCGCTTGACGTCGGTCTGGTTGACGGCCGTGATGGTGCCCACCGCCATCGTCAGGATCGAAATCGTCCACAGCACCGGGCGCCATTGATCGTGCAGCGGAGGCAGCGCCACGTAGACCACCCGCAGCAGCGCACCGAACGCCGCCACCTTGGTGGCCGCCGCCATGAACCCGGTGATCGGGGTGGGCGCGCCCTGGTAGACGTCGGGAATCCAGGAGTGGAACGGCACCGCGCCCACCTTGAACAGCAGCCCGACCGACAGCAGCGCGACGCCGATCAACGCCATCGAGCTATCACCATGCGCGGCAAGCGCATCCCGGATCCCGGAGAGCAGCAGCGTGCCGGTCGCGCCGTAGAGCAACGCCACGCCGTAGAGGAAGAACGCCGAGGAGAACGCGCCCAGCAGGAAGTACTTCATCGCCGCTTCCTGCGACAGCAGGCGGCGATGCCGGGCCAGCCCGCACATCAGGTACAGGGGCAGCGACAGCACCTCCAGCGCGACGAACATCGTCAGCAGGTCGTTCGAGGCGGGGAACACCATCATGCCGCCGACGGACAGCATCAGCAGGGGGAAGAGCTCGGTCTGCGCGGCCCCCGCCCGCTCCGCCTCGCGCTCGGCGTCGCTGCCGGGCACCGCGGACGCCTGCGGCGTAAAGGAATCCAAACCGGCCGACCCGGCCGTGACCGCAACCTTGCTTTCGGCCCTGGCCTGCGTCCGTTCGGCGATGAAGATCACCGCCAGGACGGCGACCAGCAGCACGGTGCCCTGCAGGTACAGCGTGGGCCGGTCGACGGCCACCGCGCCCAGCACCGTGGCGCGACCCGACGCCGGGATCGCCTCGGCGACCTCGACGTCCGCGAAGAACGCCGCGGCCAGGCCGGCGAGGGCCAGCGTCACCTGGGTGGCGTAGCGAATCCGCCTGGGCGCGAACGCCTCCACGAGCACCCCGGCGATGGCGACGCCGAAGACGATGAGCATCGGGCAAAGCAGGAAGTATTCGACGCTGGGGGTGGGCAGGGTCATCGGTGCGGTCCTTCGGCTGTCCGGGGTATGCCAGTACCCGGTGGCACGCTCGGTGCGGGGTCATGCTGGCCGATGGTGGTCATCGTGTTTTCGACGGCGGGGTTGATCAGGTCCAGCACCGGCTTGGGGTAGACGCCGAGCACCAGCAGCAGCGCGATCAGCGGGGCCACCACGACCAGCTCGCGCGCCTTGAGGTCGCCGATGCGTTCGTTGCCGGCCTTCACCGGCCCGGTCATCACCCGCTGGTAGAGCCACAGCATGTAGATCGCCGAGAGCACCAGCGCCGTCACGCCGAACGCGGCCGCCAGCCAGTACCGGTTGAAAGTGCCCAGCAGGACCAGGAATTCGCTGATGAACGGCGCCAGGCCGGGAAGCGACAGGGTGGCCATGGCCGAGACGAGGAACGTGCCCGCCAGGATGGGCGCCACCTTCTGCACGCCGCCGTAGTCGGCGATCGCCCGGCTGCCGTGCCGCGAGATCATAAAGCCCGCGATCAGGAACACCGCCGCGGTGGACAGGCCATGGTTGAGCATGTACAGCGTCGACCCGCTCTGTCCCTGCGAGGTCATCACGAAGATGCCCAGGATGATGAACCCGAAGTGGGAGATCGAGGTGTAGGCGATCAGGCGCATGATGTCGGCCTGGCCGATCGCCACGACCGCGCCGTAGATCACCCCGATCACGGCCAGCACGATGATCAGCGGACGGAAATACGTTGAGGCGCTGGGAAACAGCTGCAGGCAGTAGCGCAGCATGCCGAAGGTGCCGACCTTGTCCATCACCGCCATCATCAGCACCGCGGTCGCCGGCGTGGCCTCGACGGCGGCGTCGGGCAGCCACCGGTGGAAGGGCCACAGCGGCGCCTTGATCGCGAAGGCGAACATGAAGCCCAGGAACAGCGCCTTGAACACCGCGGGGTCGGCGCCGTAGCGCCCCGACGCGACGCCGGCGACGATGTCGCGGAAGTCGAACGTGCCCGAGCCGTGCTGCGCGGTCACCACGTAGAGACCGATGACGGCCGCCAGCATGATCAGGCCGCCGAACAGGTTGTACAGCAAGAACTTCACCGCCGCGCGCGACCTGCCGGGGCCGCCGCCGAAGCCGCCGATCAGGAAGTACATCGGCACCAGCATGGCCTCGAAGAAGACGTAGAACAGCAACACGTCCAGCGCGACCACCGAGACCAGCACCATCGACTCGATGGCCAGCGTCAGCGCGACGTAGGCGTGCACGCCGCGCGTTCCCTTGCCGCCGTCGTTCCAGCCGGCCACCTGCAGCAGCGGAATCAGCACCGCGGTCAGCAGCACCAGCACCACCGCGATGCCGTCCACGCCGAGGGAGTAACCCGCGCCGAACGCCGGGATCCACCTGTGGCTTTCCACGAATTGGTAAGTGGGGCCGCCGGTCTTGAAGCCGAGGGTGACGACCACCGCCACCGCCAGCGTCAGCACGCCGACGACCAGGCCGGCCCACTTGGCGAGCTGCCGCAGCCCGGGGGGCAGCACGATGATCAGCAGCGAACCGGCCAGCGGCAGCAGCCACAGGACGCTCAGCCACGGGACGTGCGGGCTCACCATCCCCGCACCGCCAGGATCAGCGCGACCACCAGCACCGCGCCCGCCAGCATGGACAGGGCGTAGTTGCGGGCGAAGCCGGTTTGGAAGCGCCGCAGGCCGTTTGAGGTCCGGCTGACCAGCGCCGCCAGCGCGTTGACCGAGCCGTCGACGCCCGCGTTGTCGACTTCGACGAGCGCTTCGGTCAGTTGCGCACCAGGGCGCATGAACACCTCCTCGTTGAAGGCATCGCCGTAGAGGTCGGCGCGCGCGGCGGTGGTGAGGGCCGAGACGCGCACGGGGGCCACCCTGGGCACCGGCGCGGTGGCGTACATCCGGTAGGCCACCGCGATGCCGACCGCGACGACACCCAGCGCCACGGCCGTGGTGACCCAGGCCGGCAGGGCATGCGCGGCCTCTTCGCGTATCCCGACGACGGGTTCGAGCCAGTGCGCCAGGGCGCCTCCCCACCACAGCAGCAGGCCGGAGAACGCCGAGCCGACGGCGAGCAGGATCATCGGCCACGCCATCACGGCCGGCGCCTCGTGCGGATGGCTGCCCGGGGCCCAACGCTTTTCACCGAAGAAGGTCATCAGCATGACGCGGGTCATGTAGAAGGCGGTGACCCCGGCACCCAGCAGCGCGGCCCCGCCCAGCACGTAGCCGCGGGTGTCCCCGGTGGACAGCGCCGCCTCGATGATCTTGTCCTTGGAGAAGAAGCCCGCGAATGGCGGCACCCCGATGATCGCCAGGTAGCCCAGGCCGAACGTGGCGAAGGTGATCGGCAGGGCCTTGCGCAGGCCGCCGTAGCGGCGCATGTCCTGCTCCTCGTGCATCGCATGGATCACCGCGCCGGAGCCGAGGAACAGGCCGGCCTTGAAGAAGCCGTGGGTGAGCAGGTGCATGATCGCGAAGGCGTAGCCCGCCGGGCCGAGGCCGGCGGCCAGCACCATGTAGCCGATCTGGCTCATCGTCGATGCCGCCAGGGCGCGCTTGATGTCGTCCTTGGCACAGCCGATGAACGCCCCGAACAGCAGCGTGACGGCGCCGACGATGACGACGCCGAGTTGCGCGTCGGGCGACAGGTTGTAGAGCGGATTGGACCGCACGATCAGGTACACGCCGGCGGTCACCATGGTGGCGGCGTGGATCAGCGCGGACACCGGCGTCGGGCCCTCCATCGCGTCGCCCAACCAGGCCTGCAGCGGAACCTGCGCGGATTTCGCGCACGCGCCGAGCAGCAGCAGCAATCCCATCGCGGTCAGCGCGCCCCGGCCCGCGGCGGGCGCACCGGCGAACACCCCGGCGTACGACAGCGTGCCGAAGGTGCTGAACATCAAGAACATTCCGAGGGCAAGCCCGGCGTCCCCGACGCGGTTCATCACGAACGCCTTCTTGGCCGCGGTTGCCGCGGTGGGCTTGTGATACCAGAAACCGATGAGCAGATAGGAGGCCAGGCCGACGCCCTCCCAGCCGACGTAGAGCACCACGTAGTTGTCGGCGACGACCAGCAGGAGCATCGAGGCCAAAAACAGGTTGAGGTAGCCGAAAAACCGTCGGCGGTCCGGGTCTTCGGCCATGTAGCCGACCGAATAGATGTGGATCAGCGACCCCACCCCGGAGATCAGCAACACGAAACACACCGACAGCTGGTCGATCTGCAGGCCGAGGTCCACCTGCAGTTGGCCGACCGGGATCCAGGTGAACACCTTCTGGTGGATGACCCGGTCGTCCCCGCCGCGGCCGAGCAGCTCGGTCAGCAGGCTCAACCCGACGCCGAATGCCGCCAGCGCGGTGGCGCAGCCCAGCAGGTGGCCCCACCCGTCGGTGCGCCTGCCCCCGAACAACAAGATCGCGGCACCCGCCAATGGCAGTGCCACCAGCAGCCAGGTGTAGTCAGTCATCGTGGCGTTGTTCAGCCTTTGAGTAGGTTCGCGTCGTCGACCGACGCGGATTTGCGGGCACGGAAAATCGTCATGATGATGGCCAGGCCGACGACGACCTCGCACGCGGCCACCACCATCGTGAAGAAGGCGATCATCTGGCCGTCCAGGTGGCCGTGCATCCGCGCGAAGGTGACGAACGCGAGGTTGACGGCGTTGAGCATGAGCTCGACGCACATGAACATCACGATGGCGTTGCGGCGCAACAGCACGCCCGCGGCGCCGATCGTGAAGAGCAGCGCCGAAAGATACAGGTAATTGGCCGGGTTCACGACGCACCGCCCTGCACGGCCTCGGCGGGGGTCTCCTTGCCGTCCGCGCCCCGGATCCGCAGGATCGGGGACACCGACAGCTCCGAGTACGAGCCGTCGGGCAGCATCGCGGCCACGTCGACCGCGTTGTGGCGCGCGTACACACCGGGGTTGGGCAGCGGGGTGGCGCGCCCGCCGGGACGGAACCGCTCCTCGGACAGCTCGCGCTGGGTCTTGCGGCGTTCGAAACGCTCGCGGTGCGCCAGCACCATCGCGCCGACGGCCGCGGTGATCAGCAACGCGCTGGTCAGCTCGAACGCCCAGAGGTAACGCGAAAAGATCAGTGCGGCCAGGCCCTCCACGTTGCCGTTGGCGTTGGCGGCCGTCAGCCCGACGAATCCGCCGGTCGCCACGGTGCCGATGCCGGCCAGCAGCAGGATGCCGAACCCGATGCCCGTCAGGACCGCCGCGACGCGCTGGCCGCGCAGCGTCTCCTTCAGTGACTCCGCGGAGTCCACGCCGATCAGCATCAGCACGAACAGGAACAGCATCATCACCGCGCCGGTGTAGACCACCACCTGGACGACGCCCAAGAACAGCGCGTCCTGGATCATGTAGAACACCGCCAGGATGATCATCGTCATCGCCAAGAACATCGCCGAGTAGACGGCGTTGACCGCCAGCACCACGCCCAGCGCGCCGATCAGCGCCACCGCGCCCAGCACCCAGAACGTGACCGCCTCGCCGGTGGAGGTGCGCACGATGGCGTCGGCGGCGAGCATCGCGGTCATCTTGTGTCTCCGGCGTTCTCGCGTTCGCGCAGCCCCTGCGCGGTCACGTTGCCCTGGTAGTAGTCCTTGTCGGTGGCGCCGGCCGCCCTCGGGTGCGGCGGGGCGAGCATGTCCTGCAGCAGGGGGGCGAGCAGCCGGTCCTTCTCGTAGATGAGGTCGGCGCGGTTGTCGTCGGCCATTTCGTACTCGTTGGTCATCGTCAGCGCCCTGGTGGGGCAGGCCTCGATGCACAGGCCGCAGCCGATGCAGCGCAGGTAGTTGATCTGGTAGACGCGGCCGTAGCGTTCACCCGGCGAGTACCGCAGCTCGTCGGTGTTGTCGGCGCCCTCGACGTAGATCGCGTCGGCGGGGCAGGCCCAGGCGCACAACTCGCATCCGATGCACTTTTCCAGGCCGTCCGGGTACCGGTTGAGTTGGTGACGGCCGTGATAGCGCGGCGCGACGGGGCCCGGCTTCTCCGGATATTCCTCGGTGACGCGCTTTTTGAACATCGAGCCGAGCGTCACGCCGAACCCGGCTACGGCGTCGAGAAATTTAGGCACGTGCTTCCTCCTTCGCGACCTTCCGTGCCGGCAGCGGCGGCGTCGGGAAGGCCGGCTCGGTGATTGCGGGGGAGGCGGTTTCGCCGCTCTGCCGGCGCAGCTGCCGCTCCATCGCGCGAATGCTCGGCGCCGTGAACGGTTTTCGCAACAGCAGCAGCAGTGCACCGGCCACGACGACGCTGCTGACCACCAGCACCGGCGTCCAATGCGTGTAGCCCTGGTTGCGCGCCGTGCGGATCACGGCGGCGATCAGCACCCACACCAGCGACGCCGGGATCAGCAACTTCCAGCCCAGCGCCATGAACTGGTCGTAGCGCAGGCGGGGCAGGCTCGCGCGCAGCCAGAAGTAGATGAACAGGAAGGTCCACATCTTGAGCGTGAACCACAGCACCGGCCACCAGCCGGTGTTGGCCCCGGCCCACATGTTCAGTGGCCACGGCGCGTGCCAGCCACCGAAGAACAGGGCCGTCGCCAGCGAGGACACCGTCATCATGTTGACGTACTCGGCCAGCATGAACATGGCGAACTTCAGCGACGAGTACTCGGTGTGGAAGCCCGCCACCAGTTCGCCCTCGGCCTCGGGCAGGTCGAAGGGCGCCCGGTTGGTCTCGCCGACCATGGAGATCAGGTAGATCACGAACGACGGCAGCAACAGGAAGACGTACCAGACCCGGTCCTGGGCGGCCACGATCTGCGACGTCGACATCGAGCCGGCGTAGAGGAACACCGCCGCGAAGGACAAGCCCATCGCGACCTCATACGAGATGACCTGCGCCGTGGAGCGCACCCCGCCCAGCAACGGGTAGGTCGAGCCGGAGGCCCAGCCGCCGAGCACGATGCCGTACACGCCGATCGCCGAGAGCCCCAGGATGAACAGCACCGCGACCGGCAAATCGGTCAGCTGCAGGGGCGTGCGGTGGCCGAACACCGACACCACCGGGCCGAACGGGATGAACGCGAACGCGGTGAACGCGGGGATGACCGAAAAGACCGGCGCCGCAAAGTAAACGAACTTGTCGATGCCGCCCGGGGTGATGCTCTCTTTGAGCGCCAGCTTGATCCCGTCGGCCAGGCTCTGCAGGGCGCCCCACGGTCCCACCCGGTTGGGGCCGGGGCGCAGCTGCATCCAGCCGAGAATCTTGCGCTCCAGCAGGATCGCGACCAGCACGTTGAGCATGAGGAACACGAAGATGGCCAGCGCCTTGCCCAGCACCAGCCACCAGGTGTCGTGGCCGAAGGCGGATAGACCGTTCATGAGCCCACTCCGATTTTCACTGTGCTGCCGATGGTTACGCCCAATTTCCGGTGCACCGCCGAACCCGGCGAGTTCAGCGGCAGCCACACGACCCGGTCGGGCATGTCGGTGATGTGCAGCGGCAGGCTGATCGACCCGCGCGGCGTGCTGACCGTCACGTTGTCGCCGTCGGCGGCGCCGATCTCGGCGGCGGTATCGGCCGACAGTCGCACGACGGGCTTGCGCGCGGTGCCGGCCAAATGCGGTTCGCCGTCCTGCATCCGGCCCTCGTCGAGCAGCAACCGCCATCCGGTCAGCACGGCCTCGCCCTGCTCCGGCGTGGCCGGTTCGGTGCCGGCCACCTGCGGCGCGGCGGCGTGCTCGCCCTCCCAGGTGCCCAAGCCGGACAGCTCCTCGCGGGCCGCCTCGACGGTGGCCGTTCCGAGGTAGACGCCCATCTCGTCGGCCAGCGTGTCGAGCACCGTGTGATCGGACTGGCGGGCCTGCTGGGTGCTGCGCAGTGCGGGCTCGAACCCGCGGTAGCGGCCCTCCCAGTTGACGAACGCACCGGACTTCTGCGTCGTCGGCGCGACGGGGAACACCACGTCCGCGCGTTCGGTGACCGGGCTGCGCCGCAGCTCCAGGCTGACGACGAAACCGGCGGCGTCCAGCGCGGCCAGCACCGCGTCGGGGTCGGCGAAGTCGTTCGGCTCGATGCCGCCGACCAGCAGCGCGGCCAGGGAGCCGTCGGTGGCCGCGGCCAGGATGGCCTCGGCGTCACGCCCTGGCGCGGAGGGCAATTCGTCGACGTTCCAGGCCGCGGCGACCTGCGCGCGGGCGGCGTCGTCGGCGACGGGGCGGCCGCCGGGCAGCAGCGTGGGCAGCGCGCCGGCCTCCAGCGCGCCGCGCTCGCCCGCCCGGCGCGGCACCCACGCCAGCCGGGCGCCGGTGGCGTCGGCCAGCCGGGCCGCGGCGGACAGCCCGCCGGGAACCGTGGCCAGGCGTTCGCCGACCATGATGACCGCGCCCGGTTTGGCCAACAGCTCACCCACCTCGCCACCGGTCAGCCCGTCCAGCGCGGCCGCTTCGGCGCCGGGAACGGTTTTGACCAGGCGGCCCGACAGTTTCGTAAGCGCGCGGGTGGCGAACGGCGCGACCGCGTATACGGGCAGGCCGTGCTTGCGGGCGGCCTTGCGCAGCCGCAGGAACACGATCGGCGACTCGTCTTCCGGCTCGAAGCCGACCAGCACCACCACCGGCGCGGTCTCCAGGTCGGCGTAGCTGACCGTCACCGGCCGGCCGGCCACCCGGGCAGCCAAAAAGTCGGCCTCCTCGGCCGAATGCGGGCGGGCGCGGAAGTCGATGTCGTTGGTGTCCAACGTGATTCGCGCGAACTTGCTGTAGGCGTAGGCGTCCTCCCAGGTCGCCCGGCCGCCGACCAGCACGCCGGTGCGCCCGCGGGCCGCCTCGAGCCCCTGGACAGCCGCGACGATCGCGTGCGACCACGACGCCGGCTGCAGTTCGCCGTTCGCGTCCCGGACCAGGGGAGTGGTGAGGACGTCCGGCTGGGTCGCGTAGGTGAACGCCCACCGGCCCTTGTCGCAGTTCCATTCCTCGTTGACCTCGGGGTCGTCGCCGGCCAGCCGGCGCAGCACCTTGCCGCGGCGGTGGTCGGTGCGCTGCGCGCAGCCCGAGGCGCAGTGCTCGCACACGCTCGGGCTGGAGACCAGGTCGAAGGGGCGGGCGCGGAAGCGGTACGCGGTTCCGGTCAGCGCGCCCACCGGGCAGATCTGCACCGTGTTGCCCGAAAAGTACGAATCGAACGGCTCATTGGCGTAGATGCCGACCTGTTGCAGGGCGCCGCGCTCCTGCATGTCGATGAACGGGTCGCCGGCGATCTGCTCGGAGAACCGCGTGCAGCGGGCGCACAGGATGCAGCGCTCGCGGTCCAGCAACACCTGCGCGGAGATGTTGATCGGCTTGGCGAAGGTGCGCTTGACGTCGGTGAATCGGGAGTCGGCGCGGCCGTTGGACATCGCCTGGTTCTGCAGCGGGCATTCGCCGCCCTTGTCGCACATCGGGCAGTCCAGCGGGTGGTTGATCAGCAGCAGCTCCATGACGCCGTGCTGGGCCTTGTCGGCGGCCTCGGAGGTGAGCTGGGTGCGCACCACCATGTCGTCGGTGGCGACCGTCGTGCACGACGCCATCGGCTTGCGCTGTCCCTCGACCTCGACCAGGCACTGGCGGCACGCGCCCACCGGGTCCAGCAGCGGGTGGTCGCAGAACCGCGGGATCTGGACGCCCATCAACTCGGCCGCCCGGATCACCAAAGTCCCTTTGGGAACGCTGATTTCGGCGCCGTCAATGGTGAGCGTCACCATCTCCGGCCGGCTAACCCCATCACCGGTCTGAGGTTGGGCAGCCTGCGTCACGCGTTACCTCCGTTGAGCATGGAATCGCGGGGGTCGAATGGGCAGCCGCCCCCCTCGACGTGGGCGACGTACTCGTCGCGGAAGTACTTGATCGACGACATCACCGGGCTCGCGGCGCCGTCGCCCAACGCGCAGAACGACTTTCCCAGGATGGTGTCGGAGATGTCCATCAACTTGTCGATGTCCTCGCTGGTGCCGCCGCCGGTTTCCAGCCGCTCGTAGATCTTGTCCAGCCAGAAGGTGCCCTCGCGGCACGGCGTGCACTTGCCGCACGATTCGTGCTTGTAGAACTCGGTCCAGCGGCGCACCGCGCGCACGACACAGGTTGTCTCGTCGAAGATTTCCAGCGCCTTGGTGCCCAGCATCGAGCCGGCGGCGCCCACGCCCTCGTAGTCCAGCGGCACGTCGAGGTGCTCGTCGGTGAGTAGCGGCGTCGACGACCCGCCGGGCGTCCAGAACTTGAGCCGGTGCCCGGCCCGCACGCCGCCGGCGTAGGCGAGCAACTCGCGCAGCGTGATCCCGAGCGGGGCCTCGTACTGCCCCGGCCGGGTGACGTGCCCGGACAGCGAATACAGCGTGAAGCCAGGCGATTTCTCGCTGCCCATCGAGCGGAACCATTCGGCGCCACCCAGGATGATCGGCGGGACGCTGGCGATCGTCTCGACGTTGTTGATCACGGTCGGGCAGCCGTAGAGGCCGGCCACCGCGGGGAACGGCGGCCGCAGCCGCGGCTGGCCGCGCCGGCCCTCCAGCGAGTCGAGCAGCGCGGTCTCCTCGCCGCAGATGTAGGCGCCGGCGCCGGCGTGCACCACCAGCTCCAGGTCGAAGCCGGAACCGTTGATGTCGCGGCCCAGGTAGCCGGCGGCGTAGGCCTCGGCCACCGCGTTCTGCAACCGGCGCAGCACCGGCAAGACCTCACCGCGCACATAGATGAACGCGTGGCTGGCCCGGATCGCGTACGCGGCGATGATGACGCCCTCGACGAGCACGTGCGGCGTCGCCAGCATCAGCGGAATATCCTTGCACGTACCGGGTTCCGACTCGTCGGCGTTGACCACCAGGTAGTGCGGCTTGGCGGCCGCGCCGGTGTCGCCCTGCGGGATGAACGACCACTTCGTCCCCGTCGAGAAGCCCGCGCCGCCGCGGCCGCGCAGGCCGGAGTCCTTGACGACCCCCATCACCTCGTCGGGGGTCATGCTCAGCGCCTTCTGCATGGCGCGGTAGCCGTCGTTGCGGCGGTAGGTCTTGAGCGTCCACGACTCGGGATCGTCCCAGAAGCGGCTGATCACCGGCGTCAACGGCGTCGCCTGGGCGGCGGGGGCGGCCATCACTGATCCTTCCCCGACGACGGGATTTCGGGCGCCTCCATGCCGAGTTCCTTGGCCACCTGCAGGCCCGCCAGGGTCGCCGGGCCCGCGCCGCCCTGGCCCTGGTCGGGCCGCTCGTCGGGCAGACCGGCCAGGATGCGCGACGTCTCGCGGAAGGCGCACAGCGGGGCCCCGCGGGTCGGCGGCTTGGGCTCGCCGGAGCGCAGCGAGTCGACGAGTTCGCGCGCCGACTCGGGCGTCTGGTTGTCGAAGAACTCCCAGTTGACCATCACGACCGGTGCGAAGTCGCACGCGGCGTTGCACTCGATGTGTTGCAGGGTGATCTTGCCGTCGGGGGTGGTCTGGTCGTTGCGGACGCCGAGATGGTTGACCAGCGTTTCGAAGATGGCGTCGCCGCCCATCACCGCGCACAGCGTGTTGGTGCAGACACCGACCAGGTAGTCGCCGGTGGGTCCGCGGCGGTACATCGTGTAAAAGCTTGCCACCGCGGACACTTCGGCGCCGGTCAGTCCCAGCTGCTCGCCGCAGAACTCCAGGCCCGCCGGGGTCAAATACGAGTCCTCGGACTGAACCAGGTGCAGCAGTGGCAGCAGGGCGGAGCGCTTGTTGGGGTAGCGGCCCATGATCTCTTTGGCGTCGACCTCGAGCCGGGCCCGCACCTCCGGCGAATACGACTGCGGCGCACCCTCGGTCACGAACGCGTTGGGCTCCTCGGGCGGCGGCCCGAGCCGGATGAACACCGGCTGACCCTGCGGCCCGGTCATCGGTCGACCCCGCCCATCACCGGGTCGATGCTGGCCACCGCGGCGATCAGGTCGGCCACCATGCCGCCCTCGCACATCGCGGCGACCGACTGCAGGTTGGTGAAGGAGGGGTCGCGGTAGTGCACGCGGTAGGGCCGGGTGCCGCCGTCGCTGACCATGTGCACGCCGAGCTCGCCGCGCGGCGATTCCACCGCGGTGTAGACCTGGCCCGCGGGGACGCGGATGCCCTCGGTGACAAGCTTGAAGTGGTGGATCAGCGCCTCCATCGAGCTGCCCATGATCTTCGCGATGTGCTCGGGGGAATTGCCCATGCCGTCCGGTCCCACCTTCAAATCGGCCGGCCAGGCGATCTTGCGGTCGGAGATCATCGTCGGGCCCGGCCGCAACTTGTCCAGACACTGCTCCACGATCTTGATCGACTCCCACATCTCTTTGACGCGAATGATGTAGCGCCCGTACGCATCACAACCGTCGTCGGTGATCACGTCGAACTCGTAGTTCTCGTAGCCGCAGTAGGGCTCGCTCTTTCGCAGGTCATGCGGCAGCCCGGTGGCACGCAGGATCGGGCCGGTGATGCCCAGCGCCACGCAGCCGGTCAGATCCAGGTAGCCGACGCCCTCGGTGCGCGCCTTCCAGATGGCGTTTTCGTTGAGCAGGTCGCCCATTTCGCGCAGCGGTTGCTTCAGCTGCTTGAGGGCCTCGGCGATCTCGGTTTCCGCGTCCGGCGGCAGGTCCTGCGCGACGCCGCCGGGCCGGATGTAGGCGCTGTTCATCCGCAGACCGGTGATGGATTCGAAAAGGTTCAGGACGATCTCGCGGCCGCGGAAGCCGACGAACATCGGCGTCATCGCGCCCAATTCCATGCCGCCGGTTGCCAACGCGACCAGATGCGACGAGATCCGGTTGAGCTCCATCATCATGACCCGGATGACGTTGACGCGCTCCGGGATCTCGTCGGCGATGCCGAGCAGCTTTTCCACGCCCAGGCAGTACGCCGTCTCGTTGAAAAACGGTGACAGGTAGTCCATCCGGGTCACGAAGGTGACGCCCTGGGTCCAGTACCGGTATTCGAGGTTTTTCTCGATCCCGGTGTGCAGGTAGCCGATTCCGCAGCGGGCCTGGGTGACCGTCTCGCCCTCGATCTCGAGGATCAGCCGCAACACCCCGTGGGTGGACGGGTGCTGGGGCCCCATGTTGACGACGATGCGTTCGCCCGGGTCCGCGTTGCGGGCCGCCGCCACCACCTGGTCCCAGTCCTGACCGCCCGCGACCAGGACAGTGTCAATGTCGGTGTCGCTCATCAGTTGTAGCCCCTGCGCTCGTCGGGTGGGGGAATCTTCGCGCCCTTGTATTCGACCGGTACGCCACCCAGTGGGTAGTCCTTGCGCTGCGGATGCCCGTGCCAGTCGTCGGGCATCTCGATGCGGGTGAGCGACGGGTGGCCGTCGAAGATGATCCCGAAGAAGTCGTAGGTTTCCCGCTCGTGCCAGTCGTTGGTGGGGTACACCCCATAGAGCGACGGGATGTGCGGATCGCTGTCCGGCGCAGCCACTTCCAGCCGCAGCCGGCGGTTATGGGTGATCGATTGCAGCGGATAGACGGCGTGCAATTCCCGGCCGGTCTCGTGCGGGTAGTGCACGCCGCTGACGCCCAGGCACATCTCGAAGCGCAGTTCCGGTTCGTCGCGCAGCCGCTGGGCGACCTGCGGCAGCTTCTCGCGGCGGACATGCAGCGTCAGCTCGTCGCGGTAGACCACGACTTTCTCTATCGCGTCGTCGAATTCGACGCCGTCGCGGCCCAGCGCCTCGGCCAACCGGTCGGCGATGTCGTCGAAGTAACCGCCGTAGGGCCGGGGGCTGCTGCCGGGCAGCGTGATCTCGCGCACCAGCCGCCCGTATCCGGAGGTGTCGCCGGTGCCCCTGACCCCGAACATGCCGCGACGAACGTCGATGACCTCTTCGTCGGCGCCGGGGATCGATCCCCCCACCTCGCTGGCCGCTACCTTCGGGTCGTGGTCCGGCGAGCTCATCGCAGCAGACCGCGCATCTCGATGGTGGGCCGGGCCGCCAGCGCCGCCTGCTCGGCCTCGGCGATGGCTTCCTCACGGTTGACGCCCAGCGGCATCTGTTGAATCTTCTCGTGCAGCTTGAGGATTGCGTGCAGCAGCATCTCGGGCCGCGGCGGGCAGCCGGGCAGGTAGATGTCCACCGGAACCACGTGGTCCACGCCCTGCACGATCGAGTAGTTGTTGAACATTCCGCCCGACGACGCGCACACGCCCATGGCCAGCACCCATTTCGGCTCGCCCATCTGGTCGTAGATCTGGCGCAGCACCGGGGCCATTTTCTGGCTGACCCGCCCGGCCACGATCATCAGGTCGGCTTGGCGCGGCGTCGCCGAGAACCGCTCCATGCCGAACCGCGCGATGTCGAAGCGCGGCCCGGCGGTCGCCATCATCTCGATCGCGCAGCAGGCCAGCCCGAAGGTGGCCGGCCACAGCGAGTTCTTGCGGACGTAGCCCGCCACCTTCTCGACAGTCGACAGCAGGATGCCACCGGGCAGCTGTTCTTCCAGGCCCACGTCTACCTCAATCCCACGTCAGGCCGCCGCGGCGCCACACGTAGGCGTACGCCACGAAGACCGTGAGCATGAATATCACCATCTCGACCAGCGCGAAGGTCCCCAGCGCGTCGTAGCTGACCGCCCAGGGATACAGGAACACGATTTCGATGTCGAAGACGATGAACAGCATCGCGGTCAGGTAGTACTTCACCGGGAACCGCTGCCCGGCCGTCGCGTGGGGGCCGCTCACGGGGGTCTCGGTGGGCTCGATGCCGCACTCGTAGGCCGCCAGCTTCGACTTGTTGTAGCGGGTCGGGCCCGCCAAACTCGCGATCGCAACCGAGCCCACGGCAAAGGCAGTGGCGATCGCGCCTAGCACCAGGATGGGTATGTAGACGTTCAACTCGCTCCATGATCCGTCGTAATGTGGCCACCTTCCCAAACTGGGCGGGCGGCCAGGCGGTAACCGGGCTGCTGTGACGAACCGGGGCTTCGGCCCGTCGCAGTGACCTTCAACATAGCGTCGTTGCGGCCGGCCCACTTGCCCGGGGTGCTGCTATTTGCCCGGTTTTAACGTGCCCGCATCCGGGCGCGTCGGGGCGCGGATGCTGAGCGACCGCCCACGCGGCCGAGGTTTGCGTGTCGGTGCAGGTGAAAGCGGCTAAATGCTCAGCGAGTGGGAGTGCGGAGCAGCCCAAGGACCGTGCGCCCCAGCACGATGGGGTCCAGCGGGTGCGGCACCGCGCCCTCGGCGCGCGACCAGCTGGCCAGCCACGCGTCGTCGCGGCGGCCGGTGAGCACCACGATCGGCGGGCAGGTCGGCAGTTCGTCCTTGAGCTGTTTGGCGATGCCCATGCCGCCGGTCGGGGTGGCTTCCCCGTCGAGGATGGCCAAGTCGATGCCGCCCTCGTCCATTGTGCGGATCACCATCGGGCCCGTCGCCACCTCGACGTAGCTCAGCTCGGGGAGGTCCGGGTGCAGCTGCTTGCCCAATGCCCGCATCACTTCCTCGCGGGTTTCGGCGTTGTCGCTGTAGACGAGGATCCGCAGGGCGTTGGAGTCGGCCACGCTCAGATGGTAGCGGTGGCGCGGCCGCCTTACCGGGGCGCCCGAACGAAAACCGCCCGCGCGGCCGCCGTCGCCGTCGCACCGACCATGCCGAACCTGTTCCAGCCCAGGTCGAATTGGGACCGATCGACCTTGGTCTCGCCGGAGATCTGGATCGAGCCGTCCTCGAGTTCGGTGACCGTGACGGGCAGGGGCAGCGGCGCGGTGACGCCCTTGATCGTGAAGTCGGCGCGCAGCTCCGCGGCGTTGCCCTTGGTCGGGTGCACCCCGGTGACGACGACGCTGATCTCACCGAAGCGCTCGACGTCGAAGAAGTCGGCCGAGCGCAGGTGTTTGTCGCGCCGGCCGATGCCGGTGTTCAGCGACGCGGCCCGGATGTCGAGGCGGCCGAAAACGGCGCCCTTGCCGGTCAGCTGCCCGTCGCCGGTGAACTCGGTGAAGCGTCCCTTCACGTTCAGCAGGCCCCAGAAGTTTTTCACCTTGAAGGTGATGGCCGAGCGTTCCGGAACGATGTTCCAGACGCCGGCCACGTCGGGATCGTGCAGCAGCGTTTCCAGAGTCGTCATCGTCACCCCCATCTGACTCGTGGTGAATCTAACCGTTAGTCGAGCAGCGGCGCGATCTCGGCGGGGTCGAAGTACTCGTCGATCCGCTCGATCAGGGCGCCCGCGCCCACCCTGATCACGATGCAGACCCGCATGGAGATCGATTGGCCGGCATGGCCCTTGGCGTGCAGGATGTGCTGCTGAACAAAGCCGCCTACCGATCCGTCATTGAACAGTTGGCGGTCGAGGATCTCATAGCGGCGCCGGGTGGTCGCCGTGACGAACCAGTCGATGACCCGCATCGCGCGGGGTTTGTCGTTATCGCGGTGCGCGCCGACGCGCCACACCGCAATGTCGTTGCTCCACAGGCGGTCGACGCCCGCCACGTCGCCCCGCTCGATCGCCGCGAACAGGCGGTCGGCCACGTCGACGATGGTTTCCGCGGTGGTGGTGGGCATGGTGGCTCCTCAATCTGTTTGGTCGTATCCGGGGTGGGCGACCGCCAGCCGGTTTCGTACCAGCGTGCGCAGGCAGGCCGTGACCTCGTCGGCGCGACCGTCCAGCTCGCCGGCCCGGATGGCGGCGGCCAGTTGCTCTTCGTCGGCGAAACCCACGCCGGCCAGCGCGGCGGCGGTTTCCGCCTCGCTCTCGTCGAGCAGTTCGCGTTCGACGATGCGCAACGCGTTGGCGGCCACCCTGGCGTGAAAGTTGACCTGCCCGCCGGTCGCCTCGCGGACGTCGGTTTCCAGGAATTCGGCCACCGCGGCCACGAGTTCGGCCGCCAGCGGCCGGCCATAGGCGCCGATCACGGCCGCACCGCCTCGAGCAGGTCGAGCACGTCCCACTCCGTCTCGCAGACGCGCCGGCCGATCGTGGCCAGCTCGACCGAGCGGAATTCGCCGCTGAGATGCCGCTCGGCCTGGTAGCGGCAGATGACGCCCCACCGCAGCGTCGCCAGCACCAGCCACCAGTGCAACGCCACCCGGTCGACGGTAGTCGCGCTGGCCTCCTCGTAGGCCCGCACGAAGCTTTCGACGCTGCCGAGGCCGCCGGCCCCCAGCCCGGCCGGGGCGCCGAACCGCCACGCGCGGATGCAGAACCAGGCCAGGTCTTCGCATGCCTCGCCGACGTGCACCAGCTCCCAGTCGAGGACGGCGGCCAGCCGCGACCCGTCGACGATCAGGTTGCCCATTCGGTAGTCCCCGTGCACCAGGACCGGCGCCGACGGTTGCGGCCGGTGGGCGGCCAGCCAGCGGAACGCCCATTCGAAGGTGGCGGTGGTGTCGCCCATGGCGTCGAGCCGCTCGCGCCAAGCCACCAGCTGGTCGTCGTGGGCCAGGCCGGGGATGTCCGGGTCGGCCCGGTGGATGGCGGCCAGCGCCCGCGCGCACTGCCGCAGCAGCTCGGTTCGAGGGGCGTGCCCGCCGTCGGCCTCGAGGCGGCGCTGGATGCGCCGGACGATGGTCTCGCCCTTGATCTCGTCGCAGATCAGAAACGGGTTGCCCAGGGCGGCAACCGAATCGTCGGCGACCAGGATGTGCGGGACCGGTGCGCCGGCCGCGGCGGCGGCGGCCTGGGCGCGGGCCTCGAGCTCCATGCCGGCGTGCACGTCGTCGGGCGGGCCGGTGCGCAGGATCAGCGCACGGCGCCGATCGCCGGTGACGGCGTCGAACGCCCACGTGGTGCGGCTGGCGCCCCCGGTCAACGCGCGCAGGTTCTCGATTGCCACGTCCGTACCCAGCACCGGGCCCAGCACCGCCGGCAGGCGCTCCTGCAGGGTCACTGGTGGCCAAACTTGAACAGCCGCTGGGCCACCCGGCGGATCTGGATCTCCTCGGCGCCCTCGGTGATCCGGTAGCGGCGGTGGTGGCGGTAGATGTGCTCGAACGGCTCGTGGCGGCTGTAGCCGAGGCCGCCGAAGATCTGCATGGCCCGGTCGGCGGCGTCGCAGACCAGCCGGTTGGCCCGGTAGTTGGCCATCGACACCTTGTCCGAGACCTCCATGTGGTGGTCGCGGTCCAGGTGCCAGGCGGCGTAGGCGACCAGCAGCCGCACCATCTGGGCCTCGGTCTGCAGCTCGGCCAGCGGCCACTGCACGGCCTGGTTGACCGAGAGCGGCTTGCCGAAGACCGTGCGCTTGCCGGCGTATTCGGCGGCGCGGTCGATGCAGTATTGCGCGGCGCCCAGGCTGCTGGCCGCCTGCCGAATCCTGTTCTCGTGCAGGAACGTTTGCGCGACCTCCAGCCCGCGGTCCACCTCGCCGAGCACCGCGTCGGCCGGCACCCGCACGTCGGTCAGCTCGACCTCGCCGTGATCGGTCGGCATGTTGAACGTCCACCAGTAGTAGGGGACGTTGAATCCCGGCGCGTCGGTCGGGACCAGGAAGGCGGTGATGCCCAGCGCGGCGCCGGGCTCACCGGAGGTGCGGGCGAAGACCAGGTCGTGGGTCGCGCGGTGCACGCCGGTGTTGAATCGCTTGGAGCCGTTGATCACCCAGCCGTCACCGTCGCGTTGCGCGTTCGTCTCCAGCCACGTCGCGTCGGAGCCGTGCTGCGGTTCGGTGAGGCCGAACGCCATGGACCGCTCCCCGGTGATCAGCGCCTCCGACCACAGGCGGCGTTGCTCGTCGGTGCCGAAGCGCTCCATCATGATCACCTGCGGGAAGTTCCCGACGATCGACGACTCGTTCTGCAGGTCGTTGTGCAGGCCGAGGCCCTTGTGCGCCAGGTGCTCCCGGATGACGGCCATGTCGACGTTGGTGCCGTCGCGGCCGCCCAGTGACGCCGGCAATCCGTAGCGCAGCCAGCCCGCCTTGTCGGCGCGCCTGCGCATCTCGGCGAGCAGGTCCTCCCACTCGCGCGTCGGGATCCCGTCGTTGTCCCAATCGGTGCGCGCGTGCTCCCGGCGCTGGTCGAAGTACTGCATGTTCTCGGCCTGCAGCGGGGCGATCTCGCGCTCGATGAATGCGTCCATGTCCGCGAGCACCCCCGGAAGATGTTCCGGCAGTGTGAAATCCATGTTGACTCCTTACGCGCCGTAAAGCGTTTTCTTCCAGATGGTGGACAGGGTCGCGATGGCGTCCGTGTCGTCGATCGCCAGGCCCAGGCCCGACGGCCCGACGAACACGGTGGTGAAATTCTCGAACAGCAACGCGATGGCCGCCGCCGTGTGTTCAGGGTTGAGCTCGGCGCCGTAACCCTGCTCCTGGGCCCGCCGGACAGACGCGGCCACGATGTCCATGCCGAAGCGCCGGAATTCGTTCTGGACGGTCGCGAAGCGCCGCTGGGTGGCGGCCAGCTGGGCCACGGCGATCATGATGCCGATGTTCTGCTTGAACATGCTCCAGTAGCCGGTGACCACCACGGTGAAAAACGAGTCGTCATCCGGCGATTGCGGCAGCTCGACGCTCAGCCCGGACGGCCGGACGACCTCGTGCAGAAACGACTCCGCCAGCGCGGCCAGCAGGTCTTCCTTGTCGTCGAAATACCGGTAGAACACGGCGGACGACTTGCCCGCCGCCGAGGTGATGTCGGCCAGGGTGGTGCCGTGAAAGCCCCGTTCCGCGAACAGTTTTCGGGCCGCCTGTTCGATGGCCTGCCTGGTCTGGCGGCCCTTGGCGGTCAGGTTCTCGGTCGGCATCAGTCCCGGATCCGGTCGCCGGCACGCAGCAGCGCACTCGGCAGATCATGGCCCACAACGGATTTGGCGACTTCGGCGGCGGCGATGGCGGCCGGCAGGTCGACGTCGACGTCGACGTCGCTGTCGCGGAGCAAATAGACCAGGTCCTCGGTGGCGATGTTGCCGGTGGCGCCGGGTGCGAACGGGCAGCCGCCCAGGCCGCCGACCGAGGCGTCCAGCCGGGTCACCCCGGCGCCGACCGCCGCGTAGGCGCTGGCCAGGCCGGTGCCGCGGGTGTTGTGGAAGTGCCCGCCCAGCGGCAGGTCGCCGAGCACCGGACGCAGTTGTGCGATGAGCGAACTCACGCGCCGCGGGGTGGTGGTGCCGATGGTGTCGGCGATCGAGAAGCGGTCGACGCCTTTGTCGCGCGCGGCAGCACCGATCTCGAGCACCCGCCCGGGCGCGGTCGGCCCCTCGAACGGGCAGTCCCACGCGGTGGCCACGATGACCTCGACCGTCACGCCGGCGTCGTGGGCGATGGCGACGATCTCCTCGATCTGCCCACTCGCCTCGGCGCTGTTGCGCCCGACGTTGGCCTGGCTGAACGCGTCGCTGGCGGCCACCACGTACTCGATCGACCGCAGGCCCGCGGCGACGGCGCGCCTGGCGCCGTTCGGGCTCGCCACCAGGGCGGAGAATTCGATGTCGGGGTAGTCGCGCAGGTGCGCAGCGAGTTCGGCGGCGTCGGCCATCGAGGGCACCTTGGACGGGGACACGAACGCCGTCGCTTCCACCTCCCGGACCCCGGTGGCGGCCACCGCGGCCAGCAGTTCCAGCTTGGCGGCCAACGGGATTGGCTTTTCGATCTGCAGGCCGTCGCGCAGCGACACCTCGCGGATGTCAACCCTCGTGGGAAATTCCGGGTGGGTCATAGCACCTCCTCCGCCCGTAAAGCCTCGAGCTCCTCGGCGGTCTTGCCGAGCAGCCCGAGGTAGACGTCGTCGTTGTGCTGGCCGGGGCGAGCGGGCCCGGCGTTGCGGACCCCGCCCGGGGATTCCGAGAGCACCGGTACGACGCCCGGGCCCAGCACGGTGCGTCGCACGCGCTCGTCGTAGTGCTCGACCAGCATGCCGCGGGCCCGCAGCTGGGGGTCGTCGACCACCTCGGCGACGGTGTTGATCGGGCCCGTGATCACGCCTGCGGCGGAGAGAGTTTCGATGATGTCGTCGGGTTGCCGCTCGGCGGCCCACGCGCCGATGATCCCGTCGAGTTCGTCCTGGTTGCGGCCGCGGGCAACATGGGTCGCGAACCGGTCGTCGCTGGCCAGTTCCGGGCGGCCCATGGCCTTGCACAGGCGGGCGAACACGGTGTCCTGGTTGGCGGCGATCACCACCCAGGAGCCGTCGGCGCTGCGGTAGATGTTCGACGGCGCGATGCCCTCCAGCCGGGTGCCGGACGGCCCGCGCACCACGCCGCCGACGTCGTAGTCGGGAATCGTCGATTCCTGCACTGCCAAGCACGATTCGGTGAGCGCCACGTCGACCACCTGCCCGTGGCCGGTGACGCTGCGGCGGTACAGCGCGGCCAGCGCGCCCTGGGCGCCGAACATGCCGGCGAGGCTGTCGCCGAGCGACAGCGCCAGCCGGGGCGGCGGGCCGGCCGGGAAGCCGTTGAGGTGCCGCAGGCCGCTGGCGGCTTCGGCCACCGACGCGTAGCCGGCCTTGTGCGCCTCGGGCCCCGTCTGCCCGTAGCCGGACACCCGGACCAGGATGATGCCCGGGTTGCGCTCGGACAGCACGTCGTAGCCCAGGTCCCATTTTTCCAGCGTGCCGGGGCGGAAGTTCTCTACCACGATGTCGGATGTCGCGACGAGGTCCAGGAACAGCTCGCGGCCGCGGGGCTTGCGCAGGTCGAGGGTGATGGCCCTCTTGTTGCGCGCGTGCACGGTCCAGAAGACGTGCTGTCCGTCCAGTTCGGCCTGGCCCCAGGTGCGCAGCGGGTCCGGCGCGCCGGGGGGTTCCACCTTGATGACGTCGGCGCCCATGTCGCCGAGCAGCCGCCCGGCGAACGGCCCGGCGATCAGGGTGCCCAGCTCGAGCACCCGGATACCGTCCAGCGCACCCGTCATTCGGCGCCCGCGAAGTCGTGCCGGACCAGCCAGTCGGTGACGACGTCGACGGCGTGGCGCAGCTTGTCCCGCTGCTCGGGACCCGCGTAATAGTGTGTGGCGCCGGGAATTTCGTGCATCTCCTTGTCGGGGTGCCCGATCGCCTCGAAGAGCCGTCGGGTGTGGCTGGGCGTGCAGGCGTCATCGGCCAGGTTACCGATCACCAGCGCCGGCACCGCAAGGTCGCGCCCGCACGCCACCCCGTCGCCGCGGGCGTCGTCGTAGCTCCATTGGGACAGCCAGCCGCGCAGCGTCGAGAACCGGGCCAGCCCGACCGGGCTCATGTTCACCACTCGGGGATCGCCCAGATAGCAGGTGCCTGGGGTGCGTTCGTTGGGATCGACGCTCGGGTCCAGCCAGCGCGGGTCGGCCATGGTGCCGTGCACGACGAAGCAAAACTCGTCGTCGGGTCGTCCGGCGGCCCTCAGTTCGGCGAGCTTGTCCTTGACCCACGCGGTGATGCGCCGGTTGCGGTCGATCTGCGCCCGCCGGTAGCGGTCCAAAAATTCCCGGCTGTAGGGCGGTTGGTTGGGGTTGTCCGGGTCGTACAGGTCCAGCTCGGGATCGCGCTTGGTCGGGTCGGATTCGTCGAGGATGGACGCGTCCAGCCATTCGGTCAGCGTGCCGTGCCGGCTGATATGCGCGGCCAGCAGCATGATCCCGTCGGCCTCGGGCAGGTCCAGCTTGGTGAGGTCGGGGCCGTCGCCGGAGGGGCTCGCCGTGATCGTCGGTTTCTGGGCCTGCTGCTGGTAGAACACCGACAGCGAGCCGCCGCCGCTCCACCCGGCCAGCACCACCTTGCGATAGCCCAGCCGGTTCTTGGCGTCCTTGATGCACTCGCCGAGGTCTTCGACCACCTTCTCCATCAGCAGCCCCGAATCCGTGCCGCGGAATCGGCTGTTGCAGTAGATGACGTGGTGCCCCGCCCGGGCCAGCGCGTTGATCATCGGCAGGTACGCCCCGCCGCCGATGGGGTGCATGAAGACCAGCACGGTGTCCGACGGCTTGTCCTTCGGCTTGAGCAGATAGCTTTCCAGCACGGTGATCTCGGCCAGCCCGCCGTAGACGTCGCGCACCGCGGAATTGTTCTGGAACGCAACCAGATACGGGATTCGGTCGTAATCGTGCTTCACGAGTGCTGCCCCAGGTCATGGGCGAGCACCTCGGCGGACGGCGTCAGCCGGCGGCGGGTGTCAACGGCGATCACCTGCCAGTCCACCCGCGAGTGTTCGTCGAACTTGCGGCGCGCCCGTTCCCGCGCCTTCTCCGGCGCGCCGTGGTGAATCCCCTGCGGCGCATGGGTGATCAGGCCCGGCGGCATCGGGATGCCGTAGAGCGAACCGCCGTGGAAGAAGGCGATCTCGTCGTAGTCGACGTTGCGGTGGTACCAGGGCGTGCGCTCGGTGCCGGCGACGCCCTCGGCGGGCTTCGGCAGGAAGTTCATCACGTAGACGCCGGTGGCCTGCATGAAAAGGTGGACCGTGGGCGGCAGGTGGACGCTGTCCGAGGTGATCACGTTGTAGTCGGCGATGTTGAAGGTGAACGCGAAGTTGTCGCCGCGCCAGCCCTCGACGTCCAGCGGATTGTGTTGGTAGAACAGCGTTGTCGGGCCGCCATCCGCAATAGGCCGGTGGATGAGCCGAACCTCGTATTCGTCGCGGTCGTCGTCGGCGCTCGGGGCCGGCTCCGGGATGGTGGCCTGCGACGGGTCGAACGGGAAGTGGCGGCCCAGCGCGCCGGGCGGCGGCACCCGGAACTCGTCGCTGGCCTCGATCATCAGCAGCGTGGTCTCGCCGTCGGGCAGTTGGCGCCAGGTGCACGCCTTCGGGAGGTAGACCCAGTCGCCCTCCCGGTAGCGCAGCGGCCCGAACTCGGTCTCGAGCAGCCCCGCCCCGCGGTGCACGAAGCACAGCAGATCGCCGTCGATGTGCCGGGCGTAGAACGGCATCGGCTCGTGACGGCGGCTCAACGAGATTCGACAGTCGTCGTTGCCGAACATCAGCAGCGGCCCGCCGTTGGCGTCGGTGGCGTCGCCGGGCTTGAGCTGGTCGGCGAGCACGTCGACGGGGCGCAGGGGACCGACGGCCCGGTAGGCGGTGGGGTCGTTGCGGCGGTACATGTTCGCGGTCCGGCCGGTGAATCCGCCGCGGCCCAGCTCGTCGTCCTTGAGCCCGTCGAGGTCGGCGTGCAGCCGCCGCGGTGTTTTCCCTTTTCGCAGGTGAACGAACGATTCCATGGGGACTCCAGGCTCGGCGGGGGCTATGAAACTGAAAGTGACATTACTTTTTGTTCCGGGGCCGCACAAGGCCGGACCGCGGGCCGCCTCAGTCGCGCACGCGCACCACGACTTTCCCCTTGGCCGTGCGATTCTCGAGCGAGGCGACGGCCGCGCCGGCCTGCTCCAGCGGGTAGACCTCGGGCGTCGGGGCGGCCAGCCGGCCCGAGCTGAGCAGGGCCTCCAGCCCGGCCCACTGCTCGGCGAGCGCGCCCGGGTGCGTCCCGGCCCAGGCCCCCCAGCCCACGCCGACGACGTCAATGTTGTTGAGCAGCAACCGGTTCACCTTCACCGTCGGGATCTCCCCGCCGGTGAACCCGATGACCAGCAGCCGTCCGCCCGGTGCGAGGGAGCGCAGCGAATCGGTGAACCGGTCGCCGCCGACCGGGTCGACGACCACGTCGACGCCGCGGCCGCCGGTGAGCTCCTTGACCGCGTCCTTGAACCCCTCGGCCAGCACCACGTCGGTGGCGCCGGCCGCCGTCGCGACGTCCGCCTTGTCCTCGGTGCTGACGACCGCGATGCTGCGGGACGCCCCGAGCAGCGGCGCCAGCCGCAGCGTCGACGTGCCGATCCCGCCGGCCGCGCCGTGCACCAGCACCGTCTCGCCCTGGGCCAGCCGGCCGCGCACGGTGAGCGCGAAGTACACCGTCAGGTCGTTGAACAGCAGGCCGGCGCCGGCCTCGAAGCTCACGTTGTCCGGCAGCTTGAACACCCGGTCCGGCTGCAGGATCGCGACCTCGGCCATGCCCCCGGACAGCATCGTCAGCCCGACGACCCGGTCGCCGGGTCGCACGTGCGCGCCCTCCGGCGCCGAGCGCACCACGCCGGCGATCTCGGCTCCGAGCACGAACGGCGGCTCCGGCCGGTATTGGTAGAGGCCGCGGGTCAGGAGCGCGTCGGGAAAGGCCGCGCCCGCGGCGTACACGTCGACGACCACGCCGTCACCCGCGGGTTCGTCGACCTCCGCCACCTCGATCGCGTCCGGACCATCCAGTCGAGTCACCCGTGCAGCCCGCATGGTCGGACAGCCTACTGCCGACTCAAAACCCGCCGGCGACCCGCACCACCGCGCGGCCGGTGAAGCCGCCGCCGCGCAGCTGGTCCAACACGCCGACGACATCCTTGACGTCGACGTCGCTGATCAGCGCCTCCAGGTGGCGCGGCCGCAACGAATCACCCAGCAGCGCCCACAATTTCCGGCGCCGGCCAATCGGCATCAGCACCGAGTCCATCCCGAGCAGCGCGACGCCGCGCAGGATGAACGGCATCACCGTGGTGTGCAACGCCGGCCCACCGGTCAGGCCGCTGCAGGCCACCGCCCCGCCGTAGTCGACGGCGCTGAGCACATCGGCCAGGGTCGCGCCGCCCACGCAATCCACCGCGCCCGCCCAGCGCGCCTTGGCCAGGGGCCGCGGCTTGGCGTCGGGGTCCTCGGGCAACCGGCCGATAACCTCCGCGGCGCCAAGCTCTTTCAGCAGCCCGGCCGCCTGCTCCTTGCCGCTCGACGCGACGACCCGATAGCCGGCGGCGGCCAGCAGGTCCACGCTGACCGAGCCGACGCCGCCGGAGGCGCCGGTGACGACGACCGACCCGGCGCCGGGTTGCAGGCCCCAGTCGATCAACGCCTGCACGCTCATCGCGGCGGTGAAGCCGGCGGTCCCGATGGCGGCGCCCTCGCGCGGTGTCAGGTCGCCGAGCGCCACCACCTGGTCGGCCGGCAGCCGCGCGTATTCCGCGTAGCCGCCGTGGTGGCCGGTGCCGATCGCGTACCCGTGGGCGAGCACCTTGTCGCCGGCGGCGAAGTCGGGGGAGCGCGACTCGACGACCTCGCCGGTGAGGTCGATGCCCGGCACCACCGGGTAATTGCGCACCACGCCGCCGCCCGGCGTCAGCGCCAGCGCGTCCTTGTAGTTGACGCTCGAGTACTCCACCTTGATCGTCACCTCGCCGGGCGGCAGGTCCTCGGCGCTCAGCGTCTCGATCGACGCGGTTATCCGGTCACCATCCTGGCGCGCGACGAGCGCGTGAAACGTATCCATACGACGACGCTAACCTCAGCCCATGGATTCCTTCCCACTCGGTGGCTTTTCCGTCGCGCGCATCGGCTTCGGCGCGATGCAGCTGCCCGGACCCAATGCGTTCGGGCCGCCGCGCGACGGCGCGGCGGCGCTGGCGGTGCTGCGGCGGGCGGTCGAACTCGGCGTCGACCACATCGACACCGCGCAGATCTACGGCCCGGACGTCGCCAACGAGCTGATCCGCGAGGCGTTGCACCCGTACCCGGAGAACGTGGCGTTGGTCAGCAAGGTCGGCGGGCGCCGCGACGACGCCGGCGCCTGGCTACCGGCCGGTGGACCCGACGACCTGCGGCGCGACATCGAGACGAACCTGCGGGCCCTCGGCGTCGACCGGCTGGCCGCGGTCAACCTGCGGCTGTTCGACAGCGACGGGCCGGACCAGCTGTTCGACGATCAGCTCTCGGCGATGATCCGGGCCCGCGACGAGGGGTTGATCGCCGGGATCGGGCTGAGCAACATCAACCGTGAGCACCTGCTGCATGCCCTGGGCCGCACCGAAATCGTCTGCGTGCAAAACGCTTTCAACCTTGTTCACCGCGACTCTGCGCCGGTGCTCGAAGAGTGCACGAGGCAGGGGATCGCGTTCGTCCCGTTCTTCCCGCTGGGGGCCGCGTTCGCGCGGCCGAACCCGGTGCTGACTCACCCGCTGGTGACCGACGCCGCCGAGCGACTCGGCCGCACGCCCGCCCAGGTCGCCCTGGCGTGGACGCTGAGCGTGGCGCCCAACGTGCTGCTGATCCCGGGCACCTCGTCGGTGCGGCACCTCGAGGAGAACATGGACGTCGCGTCCGTCGAGCTGGACGAGGACACCCGCGAGCGGTTGAGCGCCGTCGCTACTTGAGTTCGGACGACGACAGCCCCAGCAGGCGACGGGCGACCACCAGCTGCTGGATCTGCTGGGTGCCCTCGAAGATGTCCAGGATCTTGGAATCGCGCGCCCACTTCTCCAGCAGCGACTGCTCGGAATACCCTGCGGTGCCGGCCAATTCGACGGACTTGAGGGTGACGTCGCTGGCCATCCGGCCGGCCTTGGCCTTGCTCATCGACGCCTCTTTGGAGTTGGGGATCTTGTTGTCGGCCTGCCACGCCGCGCGCAGCGACAGCAGGTAGGCGGCCTCCCAGTCGGCCTCCATCCGCAGGAACTCGGCGGCCGCGGCGCTCTGGGCGTGCGACGGCCGGTCATAGGAGATCTCGACCCCGGCCTCGGTGAGGATCTTGCGGATCTCCTCCAGCGCGGCGCGGCCGACCCCGATGGCCATCGCGGCGACGATCGGGCGGGTGTTGTCGAAGGTCTCCATCACTCCCGAAAAGCCCTTGCCGACCTCGATTTCCGGGTTGCCCAGCAGGTTGTCTTTCGGGATTCGGACATTGTCGAACCGGATCGCGGCGGTGTCGGAACCCTTGATGCCGAGCTTGTGCTCGAGCCGTTCGACCGTCACGCCGGGATGCTCGCGCGGCACGATGAACGACTTGATCGCCGCGCGGCCCTGAGCCTTGTCCAGCGTGGCCCACACCACGATGTGGGTGGCGCGCGAGCCGGCGGTGACGAAGATCTTCTCGCCGTTGATGACGTACTCGTCGCCGTCCAGCTTGGCGGTGGTGGACACCGCCGCCGAGTCGGATCCGAAGCCGGGTTCGGTGATGGCCATTGCCGCCCACACCTTGCCGAGGCGCTCCAGCTGCTCGTCGGTGGCCACCGCGGAGATGGCCGCGTTACCCAGCCCCTGGTAGGGCACCGACAGCATCATCGCGACGTCGCCCCAGCAGGCCTCCAGCGTCTGCAGCAGTGCGGCCATGTTGGCGCCGTTGTGGTTTCGGTCCCGGTCCTCGTCCTCGTCGCGCAGCGCGTCGGCTCCGGCGAAGGCGACCGATTCCGACGCGCCCTCGAACAGGTTGATCAGGGTGTCCAGCTCGACCGGGTACGCGTGCTCCTTGAGGTCGTACTTGCGCGCGATCGGCCGCATCATCTCGGCGGCGCCCTGGTGGGTCTTGACGCTCACCGCCTGCAGCTTGCGGGGCAGTTCCAGATTGATTGCCATGATTGGTCTTTCGCTCGAGTTGAATGACGACTCAGATGACGACAACGCCCTCGGCCACGCCGATGGCCCGCAGGTCCCGGTACCAGCGCTCGACCGGGTGTTCCTTGGTGTAGCCGTGGCCGCCGAGCAGCTGCACGCCGTCCAGGCCGATCTGCATGCCCTTGTCGGCGCCGAGCCGCTTGGCCAGCGCCGCCTCGCGGGTGAACGGCAGGCCCTGTTCGGCGCGGGCGGCGCCGCGCCAGGTGATCAACCGCAGCCCGTCCAGTTCGATGGCGATATTCGCGCACATGAACGCCACGGCCTGCCGGTGAGCGATGGGCTCGCCGAAGGCCTCGCGTTCCTTGACGTAGGGCACGACGTAGTCGAGCACCGCGTGTGAGGTGCCGACCGCCAACGCCGCCCAACCGAGCCGGGACAGCGCGATCGCCTCGGAGTAGTCCTCGTCGGAGGCCTCGTCCTCGCCCAGCCGGGCGCTCGCCGGCACCGAAACCCCGGACAGCTCGACCCGGCCCAGGGCCGCCGCGCGGATTCCCATGCTCGGGTCCGCCTTGACGCTAAGGCCTTTGGTGGAGGACTCGACGATGAACAACGCGGGCTTGCCGTCCAACTGGGCGCCGACGACGAACAGCTCGGCGTCGGCGGCCGCGGGCACCAACGACTTCACGCCGTCGAGCCGGTAGCCGCTCGGCGTGCGCACCGCGGTGGTTTTCAACCGGGTCGGGTCGAACAGCGGTTGCGGTTCGGCGATGGCCACGCAGGCCTGCGGGACGTTCTCGCCGGCGAACTCGTGCAGGTAGGTGGCCTGCTGATCGGCGCTGCCCCAGTGGGTGAGCGCCGCCGCCACGCCGCCGGGCGCGAGAATCGGCAGCGCCAGGCCCATGTCGCCGTAGGCGAGCGCCTCGGCCACCAGCACGTTGGTGACGCTGGAGCGGTGGGCGGCGATGCCCTCGAAGTCCTCGGGGATGTTGATCGCGGTGATGCCCAGCTCGGCGGCCTTGGCGATCAGATCGGGCGGGTAGGTCGCGGCCTCGTCGGCGTCGTGCGCCGCGGGCCGCAGCACCTCCTCGGCGAACTCGTCGAGGGTCTCGACGATCATCTTCTGCTCGTCGTCGGGCGTCAGGTCGAAGTAGTCCTTGCCGCTGGACTTGAGCCGGGTCGGACCGCCGCGGAGGTTCTGCACCCGCTTGAACTGGCGGGACGCGGCCCCCGCGGTGGAGAAGACCGTCTTCGTCCCGTAGCGCAGACCCCGGTTGAGCGGGTCGCGCAGGTGATACTTGTCCAGGAATTCCTGGCCGACGAGCGGGGTCAGCAGCGCCAGGGTGATGTCGATGCCGGTCCGCTTGTGCGGCTGCATCCCGACGCCGGTCTTGCGGCCGCGCCGTCTCAGGCGTGAGCGGGTGGTCTTCGAAGTCTGTTTTGCACCGGAAGTCTCGGTCATTTCAGCAGCCTCTGTCGTTGGGGCAATGCGGATACGTCTTATCTTACTCCGGAGTAAGATAGATGGGACTGCGTGTTAACTAATTCACAAAGACTAGGCCCGGAGGCGGGAAAGCACCTGCTCATGCAGGAGGCCGTTGGTGGCCACGGCGCTGCCGCCGTGCGGGCCCGCGGTGCCGTCCAGACCGGTGAACTTCCCGCCCGCCTCGCGCACCAGGATGTCGAGCGGGGCCAAGTCCCACACCGACACCTCCGGTTCGGCCGCGATGTCCACCGCGCCCTCGGCGAGGAGGCAATAGGAGAAAAAGTCGCCGTAGGCCCGGACCCGCCACACTTCATCCGTCAGCCCGATGAAGCGATCACGCAAGCCGAGTTGCGCCCACCCCGACAGGCTGGAGAACGACAGGCTCGCCGAATCCAACTGCGCCACTGAGGAAACCGTGAGCCGTCGCGGTGAACCGCCGTCGACGGCGGCGAACGCGCCGCGTCCTCGCGCCGCCCACCAACGGCGGTGCAACGCCGGCGCGGTCACGACGCCGACCGAGGGGACACCATCGATGAGCAACGCGATCAGACTGGCCCACACCGGCACGCCGCGCACGAAGTTCTTGGTGCCGTCGATCGGGTCGATGATCCACTGCCGCCCGCTGAAGGTGGCGGTACCGCCGAACTCCTCGCCGACGACGCCGTCCTGAGGCCTCTCGCGTCCGAGTACGTCGCGCAGTTCGGTCTCGACCCTCCGGTCGGCGTCGGTCACCGGCGTCAGGTCCGGTTTGGTGTCGACGCGCAGGTCGAGCGCCCCGAATCGGGCGGCGGTCAGGGCGTCGGCGCGGTCGTCCAGGGCCAGCGCCAGCGTCAGGTCGTCGCGACTCATGGGAGCAGTCCTACCATGGCCGGGTGTGGGAATTCGGTGTGCTGATCCTGCTGGTGGCCGTGTTGGCAGTGTTCCTGGCCCAGCGTTTCATCCCGCGGGGCCCGCGCGGCGAGCTGGCGAGCGGGACGCTGCTGGTGACCGGGGTCAGCCCGCGGCCGGACGCCACCGGCGAGCAATTCGTCACCATCGCCGGCGTCATCAACGGGCCGACCGTCAGCGAGTACGCCGTCTATCAGCGGATGACGGTCGACGTCGACCACTGGCCGACGATGGGCCAGCTGCTCCCGGTCGTGTATTCGCCCAAGAATCCCGACAATTGGCGGTTCGCGCCGGCCGAACCGCCAACCGCCTAGCCCCCCGCGGGCGGGCGCGTCATCACCGTGAGCCGGGTCCCGTAGCGCGGCAGGACGCCCGAGGCCCGCGCCATCGTGCCGGCCGGCATCCCGGGGACGCCCGGATAACCGGAACCGGCCAACTCGTCGGTTCCCGGCAGCGTGGTCAGGCCGGCGGGCTCCAGCGCCGAGATGCGACTGGTCGACGGCGCGGACCAGCTGGCCGGCACCGACATCGGCCCGATCGTGTTGGCGCGGGCCATGCTCACCGTGACCGCGTTGGTCAACCCACCGACCCCGGTGGCGCCCCCGACGCCCTGCAATGGCCCGAGCCCCATGGGCCCGAGTGCGGGGGAAGGCCCCGCGAACCCCGACAGGTAGGCCAAATTCGCCGAATTGCCCGTGAGCGACGCCGGGATCCCCGCCATGGTTCCGGTCCCCGAGACCGCCGTGTTCACGAGCTGTATGGAGTCCAGCACGCTAAGGCTGTTCCAGCCGCCGGCGGTGATGGGAATCGGGCTGAGGTTCAGCAGGTTCTGCAGACCGTTGGAGATCTCTGAACTCAACCCGAAGAGCGTCTGGTACAGCTGCGACAACGGGTCGGCGGCCGCCTGATTCGCCGCGGCGGTCTGCTCGCTCACCCCGTCCGGGTTGGTGGTCTGCTGCGGCGACACGAACGACGTCAGCCGGGAAGCGGCCGCCGAGCTGACGGCGTAGGCGTTCATCGCGGTGGCGTCCTGGGCCCACATCTCGGCGTACTGGGCCTCGGTCGCCGCGATCGCCGCGGTGTTCTGGCCGAAGAAGTTCGTCGCGATCAGCGCCTGCAGCTGCGCCCGGTTGACCGCTATCGCCGGCGGGGGCACCGTCATGGCGAAGGCCTGATCGAACGCCGCGGCCGCCGCCCTTGCTTGCATGGCGGTCTGTTTCGTCTGCTGAGCGGTCGTGGTCAGCCATTCCACATAGGGGGTCGCCGCGGCGGTCATCGCCGCCGACGCGGGGCCGTGCCAGTGCAAGGTGGTCAGGGCCGAGAGCACGTTGCCATAGGTCTCGGCCGTGGTGCCCAATTCGGCGGACAGCGAATCCCAGCTTCCCGCCGCGGCCATGAGCGAGCCCGATCCCGGGCCGCCGTAAATCCGGGCGGAATTGATTTCAGGCGGAAAAAAGGCGTAATCCATTGTCAGGTCTCCCTGTTGGTGTACGTAGTGAACCGTGCCGATCCCGATTCGGCACTTTGTCCGCCGCCGCCGCGCTGGCGGTGGTGATAAGAATCTAGGCGCCGTTCCCCGTCTGTAGTGACGTTTTAGGACCAAATGCCGAGCATGTCAGGGTGATCCATTGCGCCGGATCGAAAATCGCGGATTTCAGTACGGATATCAGCCGCGGTGGCCGAAGTTATCGGCGATGCCCTGCAATATCTCGGGGTGCCGCAGAAACGGCGTGATGATGTCGACCGGCAATGGGAAAACCACCGTCGAATTCTGATCAGCCCCCAGCTCCAACAACGTTTGCAGATAGCGCAACTGCAACGAGGCGGGGCTCTTCGACAGCGTCTCGGCGGCCTCCCTCAGCTCCTCCGAGGCCTGCAGTTCGCCGCGGGCGTTGATCACCTTCGCGCGCCGCTCGCGTTCGGCCTCGGCTTCGCGGGCCATCGCCCGCTGCATCGATTCGGGAATCTCGACGTCCTTGATCTCGACCACCCGAACCTCAATGCCCCACGGTTCGGTCATCTTTTCGATGATCGTCCGCAGGTCGTTGTTGAGGTCCTCGCGGTGAGCCAGCAGGGTGTCCAGGTCGGCGCGGCCCAGCAAGGAGCGCAGCGTCGTCTGGGCGATCTGCGAGGTGGCGACCGCGTAGTTCTCCACTGCCAGAATCGCTTTCAGCGGGTCGGTCACTTCAAACATGACGACGGCGTTGACGCGGGCCGGCACGTTATCGCGGGTGATCACCTCCTGTGGCGGGATGGTCAGCGTCACCAGCCGCTGGTCGACCCGAATCATCTTGTCCATCAAAGGAATCAGGACACGCAGCCCGGGGCGGTAGAGGGGACGCACATGGCCCATCCGGAACACGACCCCGCGCTCGTACTCCCGCAGCACGGTCAGCGACGCCAACCCGAGCACCGTCAGGATTATGCCGGCGGCGATGACAGCGATCACCCAAGTGGTCACGACGTTTTGTCCTCCTTATCGCCCCAGGACCCCCACCGGGTGGAATACCGGTCGATCGCGGCGGCCACCTGGTCCTCGTGCGCGGTGCGATGGGGCAGGTATTCCGGCGCGTTGGACGGGGTGTTCCAGAGGTGGCGCGCGAGCGGAACTGCCAGCAACACGACCAAGAACGCGGTGCCCACCAATATCAGCGCCTCACTTGCCGAATGGCTGGTGATCAGGGTCGCCAGGGGCAGCAGCACGCCGAAAGCCGCGACGCAGCAGGCGATTCCCCGGTGGAATCGGCCGGCATCCGAATGCGGCCAGGGATCGATTTCGCGGCTGATCTCGCGGCCGTGGTCGGAGGTGGTGCACGTCGACTTGGCCGGGCAACTGTTGCACACGACCGGCACTGCCCGATATCGCATCACCCGGTGTTTCGGGTCGAACGAGCTGGGCCACAGCCAGTGATCCTGCGGGCAGACCCAAGCGTCATGGTCGGGCCGATACGTGAATTGGCCCGTGCGCCATCGGGATGCCCGCGCCGATGCGTGCCGCGCCATCGCGTCGAAGCTCCAGCCGATCGCCAGCAGGACCAGTGAATACCCGGCGATCAACCACACCGATGTGGCGGGCGACGCCATCGGTCAGTCCTGCACCTGTACACCGGCGTCGGTGTAGAGCGGATGTTCGGGCCACTCCTGGACCGTCGAACTGGAGCGGAAGTTGCGCAGCGCGATCCAGGCGATCCACACGAATGGCAGGACGCCGCCGACGATCATGATCACATCGCCCGGCAACCGAAGCCATTCGAGCACCGCGTTGCCGGGTCTGGTGATGTAGCCCAGCGACCGCGCCTCGAAGTAGCCGTCGCTGACCGAATGGTAGAGCTGCAACACGCCGAGGGGGAGCAGCGTGACGAACACCATCCACGCAAGGCCGATGTTCATGCTCCAGAAGGAAATTCGCGCCCATTTGTCCGGCCACTTGTCGGCCGGGATCACGTACCGGAACGCGAACATCGCCAGTCCGACGGCCAGCATGCCGTAGACCCCCATCATCGCGGCGTGCGCGTGGTTGGCCGTCAGCGCGGTGCCGATCTGGTAGTAGGACACAATCGGCAGGTTGATCAGGAAGCCGAAGATGCCGGCGCCCAAGAAGTTCCAGAATCCGACCGCGACGAGGAACATCACCGCCCAGCGATGGGGGAACGGCTTGGTGTCGCCGGACTGCTGGCGCGAACCCAGCTGTAAGAACGCCCACGCTTCGACGGTGAGGAAAGTCAACGGGATGACCTCGGCCGCCGAGAAGAACGCGCCCAGCGCCATGTGTTCCACCGGGGTGCCCGAGAAGTACAGGTGGTGCATGGTGCCGATGACGCCGCCCGCGGAGTACAGGATCACGTCGAGGAAGATGACCCCCAGCGCGATTCGTTCGCGCACCACGCCCAGCAGCACGAACATGTAGGCCACCATCACGGTGGTGAACAGTTCGAGAAAGTCCTCGACCCACAGGTGCACCACCCAGAATCGCCAGAATTCCGCGACGGTGTAGTGCGTGCCGCTGCTGGCCAGCAGCCCGACGGCGTAAAACGCCGGGATCGCCAGGCCGGAGAAGAAGAACAGCCACGGCATGTTCATCTTCGACTCGCCTTTGAGCCTGGACCGCATGCCGCGCCAGATGATCGCGATCCACACGAAAAGGCCGATGATCAGCAATATTTGGAACAAGCGCGGCAGGTCGAGGTACTCCCACTGCTGGGAGAACAGCGACCCGCGCGGAATCACCCCGTAGATCGAGAGCGCCTCGCAGAGCAGCGAGCCGAACACCACCACCGCCACCGCACCCAGCAGCACGTAGGCCAGCAAGCCCTGGCGGCGCGGCTCCCGACGGGCGATGAACGGCACCAGGAAGATGCCGCCCGCGAGGAAGGCGGCGGCCGTCCAGAACAGCGACAGCTGGACATGCCAGGTGCGGGCCAGGTTGTACGGCAGCATGCGCGCCAGGTCCAGGCCGAAGAACGTCGACAGATCGGCCCGGTAGTGCTCGGCCGCGGCGCCGAGCAGCGTCTGGGCCAAGAACAGCAGGGAGACGATCGCGAAGAACCAGATGGTGGCCCGCTGGGCCGGTGTGAGGCCCACCTCGCCGGGTTGGCGGAACGACAGCGTGGACGCCTCGGCGCTGTGCCAGCCCACCTTCTGGCTCCAGCGCCCGTAGACCGCGAACATGATGCCGATGCCGCCCAGCAACGCGATCAGTGACAGTGTCGACCACACGATCACCGGAGCGGTCGGGCCGTTGTCGACCCGCGGCTCGGCCGGCCAGTTGTTGGTGTAGCTGTACTTGTGGCCCGGGCGTTCGGCCGCCCCCGCCCACGCCGTCCACGCGAAGAACGCCGTCAGGTCGTGGATCTGTGCCTTGTCGGTGATCATCCGGGGCAGCAACCCGTATCTGGTCGAGTTCTCACCGAAGTAGGCCGCGTAATGGTTTTGGATGCGGTCGAACGCCCCGGCCTGCCGGTCGGTGAACACCAGCGTCCCGGTCGCGGGGTTGTAGCGGTTGGTCCGGAACTCGGTGACGACCCGATCGCGCGGGTCGGCGTCACCCTGCGCGCGCAACTGGCCGGCGACGTCGTCGGTGGCCATCCGGAGGTATTCGGCCGTGTAATCGGGCCCCAGGTAGGCGCCGTGGCCGAGCACTGATCCGTACTCCATCAATCCGCGAGCTTGGTACAGCTCCTGGCCCCGGGTGATGTCGTCGCCGGTGAACAACACCCGGCCCGATTCGTTGACCACCGTGGCCGGCATCGGCATCGACGCCGAGTATGTGCGGTAGGCCAGGATGCCCATCACCAAAAAGCCGAAGATCATCACCAGGGCGACCCCCTGCAGCCAGGCCCGCGAAATGAGAGGCTGAGCGGAAGGCTGATCGGAGGGGGGCGTCGACGATACCTGCGGAGCTGCCATTACGGGGTGTCCCCTTTCGACGATGGCCGCATCGCCCGGTGTCTCGCTCGCGGCGATGCCACACAGACATCCAACCGTTTCTCGTCCGGCGGCAACAGTGCCTGGGCCATTGATGCGATTGATAGGGACCAATGGCCCCCAGATGTGAACCGAACGCCCCTGGGTAACCCCTGTTTCCGGCAATAACCTACGGGTGGTTCACGACGGTGATTCAGCATTCCGAGCAGCGCAGGAGACCCCGATGGGTGATTCAGCTCCGAGCGTCGTCGTCGGCGTCGACGGATCCAAGGCGGCCATTGCCGCTGCCCGCTGGGCGGTCGACGAGGCGGTGAGCCGCGACATACCGCTGCGCTTGGTTTACGTCATCGAGCCGTCAGGCACTTCTGCGGCCGAGAATCGCGAGGGCCGGCTGGCCACCGCCCGCTCGGCGTTGCACGACGCCCGGCGCGCGATCGAGGCCGCGGGGCGTCCGGTCAAGGTCGAAGCCGAAATCCTTTGGGGAAGACCGCTTGCCAGCATGATCGAAGAGTCCAGGGCGGCGGCGATGATGTGTGTCGGGTCCATCGGACTCAATCATGCCGCCCATGGCGTCGGCTCCCTTTCTGCGAGCCTGGCCGCGTCGGCGCTGTGCCCGGTCGCCGTCATCCGCCGGCCGTCGGGCAGGCGGGCATCCGCCAAGGTCGGCCGCGCCAAGGTCAGTCGTGTCACCGTGCAGGCCGACGACGCCGGCGTGCTGCGCCAGGCCTTCGAGGAGGCGAGACTGCGGCAAGCCCCGCTGCGCGCGATCGCGGTGGCCCATTCCGCCGGGCCGGATGACGTCGAGGCGAAACGTGCTGCGCACGCCCAGCTGAGACGGCGGATCGCCCGATGGACGCGGCAGTACCCCGACGTGGAAGTCGAGTCCGTCGTCGTGCGGGGGAGCGTCGACGAGTATCTGGCCGCCAACCCGGAGCCGGAGCAGCTTTTCGTGACCGACGCGCGCGCGTGCTACGACCTGTGCGGAGCGCACAACGCCGGAAACTCCATTCTCGCCACGCGTTCGAGCAATCTGTAGAGGCTGGCGGTGGCTGAGGTGGGCCCGGGAGGGGACGCGTTGTTAGGTTTCTTTTTGGTCGACGATCACGTGGCGGTGCGGCGCGGCCTGATCGACTTGCTTTGTGCGGACCCCGAACTCGACTGCGTGGGGGAGGCCGGGTCCGTCGCCGAGGCGATGACCAAGATCCCCGCGGCCAGTCCCGATGTCGCGGTGCTCGACGACTGGCTGCCCGACGGAAACGGCGTCCAGCTGTGTCGCGATCTCCGGTCGTCCATGCCGGATCTGCGTTGCCTGATCCTGACGTCGCACAGCTCCGACGAGGCGATGCTGTATGCGGTCCTTGCCGGCGGCAGCGGATACGTCGTCAAAGACATCAAAGGCATGGAATTGGCTTCCGCCATCAAACATGTCGGCGCCGGCCTATCTCTACTCGACCCGCGGGTGACGGCCGGGCTGATGGAGCGGGTGTGGCGGATCGCCGAGGACAACGAGGGGCGCTGGGGTCTCGACGAGCGGGACCGCGCGTTGTTGAGCTTGCTCGGTGACGGCCTGACCGACAGGCAGATCGCCGAGCGGACCGGGTTGGCGGAAGACGTCGTGCGCAAACGCGTGTCGCGTGTGCTGGTCAAACTGGGTGTGACCCGCTATCCGTACTCGCTCGATCGCAACTGGTTCTAAGGGCCCGGGTCAGCCGTGCCCGATGCGCAGCAACTCGGCCAGGCTGGGTAGCTTGACGCGGGGACGCCCGTGGGGCTCGCCGGCGGCTCGCTCATGTCGGTCGATGACCTCCCAGTGAGCGGACGTGACCAGCTTCGGCTGGCGCGATGCCAGCCAGGCGACCAGCTTGTCCGCGTGATCGTCGTCGAAGTCCGCGGGTTTCTCGTCTGCGGCCAAGTCGCGCAGCAGGGTGTCGATGGTGTCCTGGGAGTCCTTCTTATTGGTACCGATCACGCCGGTCGGCCCGCGCTTGATCCACCCGACGACGTATTCGTTGCGGCTGCCCTCCACCCGGCCGTCGGTGTTGGGGATCGTCGCGCTCTTGTCGTCGAAGGGCAGCCCGGGGGTGGGCACGCCGCGGTAACCGACCGACCGCACCACCAATTGCGCCGGCAGCTCCTCGCGTTCGCCGGTGTCCTTCGCCGCCACCCGCCCGCTCTCGTCACCGACCAGCTCGTTACGGCCCAGGACGATGCTCTCCACCTTGCCGTCGCCCTTGATCTCGATCGGAGAAGTGAGGAACCGGAACACGATTCGGCGATGGCCGGGCCGCGGGGCTCGCTGGGCGTAGTCGCGCAGCACCTTGATGTTCTGCTTCGTCGTCTTGCCCACCGCGGCCGCGTCCTCGTCGCTGATGCCCTCCAGTTGCGCCGGGTCGACGATCACGTCAACCCCCTCGAGGTCCGCGAGTTCGCGCAACTCCAGCGTCGTGAACGCCGTCTGCAGCGGCCCGCGGCGGCCGATGATGACCACCTCGTCGACACCGCAGGGGCGCAGCGACTCCAGCGCGTGGTCGGCGATATCGGTCTGCCCGAGCACATCCGGGTCGGTGACCAGGATGCGCGCCACGTCGAGCGCCACGTTGCCGTTACCCACGACGACGGCCCGGGTGCCCGACAGGTCGGGAGTGCTGCGCTCGAAGCTGGGGTGAGCGTTGTACCAGCCCACGAAGTCGACGGCGGCGACGCTGCCTTGCAGGTCCTCACCGGGGATGTTCAGCGCGCGGTCGGACTGTGCCCCCACGGCATAGACCACGGCGTCATACCGCTCGGCGAGTTCGGCCGCCTCCACATGCTCGCCCACCACCACGTTGCCGAAGAAGCGGAACCGGGGGTCTTCCGCGGTCTTCTCGAATTGCTTGCTGATCGACTTGATCTTCGGGTGGTCGGGGGCGACGCCGGAGCGGACCAGCCCCCAGGGCGTCGGCAGCATCTCCAGCATGTCGACGGCCACGTCGACGTTGTCCGACGCGTCGGCGGCCTTCAGCAACGATGCCGCGGCGAAGAATCCCGACGGTCCGGAGCCGACGATCGCGACGTGATATGGGCGCATCCTCGAGCCTTCTGTTCGTGTGGGGGCTGTCACTTGATGCTAAACGCTGGCGCCCGGGCCACGACCTGAGCATTGGTAACGTGGGCGCCTGTGGAACCCGACCGTCAAGCCGATATCGCCGCCCTTGACTCCACCCTGACCACGGTGGAGCGGGTGCTCGATGTGGACGGTCTGCGCAGCCGCATCGAAAAGCTGGAGCACGAGGCGTCGGACCCCAAACTGTGGGACGACCAGACCAACGCGCAGCGCGTGACCAGCGAACTGTCCCACACGCAGGGCGAGTTGCGCCGAATCGAGGAGCTGCGGCAGCGCCTCGATGACCTGCCGGTGCTCTACGAGCTGGCGGCCGAGGAGGGGGAGGGCGGCGCCGACACCCTCGCCGAGGCCGATGCGGAGCTCAAGGCGCTGCGCGCCGATATAGAGGCCACCGAGGTGCGCACGCTGCTCTCGGGTGAGTACGACGAGCGCGAGGCGCTGGTCACCATCCGCTCGGGCGCCGGCGGGGTGGACGCCGCCGACTGGGCCGAGATGCTGATGCGGATGTACATCCGCTGGGCCGAGCAGCACAAGTATCCGGTCGAGGTGTTCGACACCTCCTACGCCGAAGAAGCGGGCATCAAGAGTGCCACCTTCGCGGTGCATGCTCCGTTCGCCTACGGCACGCTGTCCGTCGAGCAGGGCACCCACCGGCTGGTGCGGATCAGCCCATTCGACAACCAGAGTCGACGGCAGACTTCGTTCGCCGAAGTCGAGGTGCTCCCCGTGGTGGAAACCACGGACCACATCGATATTCCGGAAGGCGACGTGCGGGTGGACGTCTACCGTTCCAGCGGTCCCGGCGGTCAGTCGGTGAACACCACCGACTCCGCGGTGCGTTTGACCCACATCCCGACGGGTATCGTCGTGACTTGCCAGAACGAAAAATCGCAACTGCAGAACAAGATCTCGGCAATGCGAGTGCTTCAGGCAAAGTTGTTGGAGCGCAAGCGATCAGAAGAGCGCGCTGAGCTGGACGCCTTGAAGGGTGAAGGCGGCAGCTCCTGGGGTAACCAGATGCGTTCCTACGTACTGCACCCGTATCAGATGGTCAAGGATCTGCGAACCGAGTTCGAGGTGGGCAATCCGACCGCCGTCCTGGACGGGGACATCGACGGATTCCTGGAAGCGGGGATCCGGTGGCGCAATCGAAAAGATGCTGACTAACACGACAGTTACTGCCGCAACCGCCTCGATCCGGGCGCTGGGCTGGCACGAATTCTGGCGCGGCGACGCCGGCCAGTGGATCATCACCCGCGGTCTGCGGATCGTCATGGTGCTGATCGCGGCGGTGCTCGCGGCCCGCTTCGTCAACTGGGTGGCGCAACAGGTCACCCGCCAGCTCGACCTGGGCTTCGCCGAAAGCGACGCGCTGGTGCGCTCGGAGGCAACCAAGCACCGCCAGGCCGTGGCGTCGGTGATCTCCTGGGTGTCGGTCGTGATCATCGGCATCTGGGTCATGCTGCAGATCGCCGACATTCTGCGGTTTTCGGTGGGCGGCCTGGTCGCGCCGGCCACCGTGGTGGGCGCGGCGCTGGGCTTCGGCGCGCAGCAACTGGTGCGAGACCTGCTCTCCGGGTTCTTCATCCTGGTGGAGAAGCAGTACGGCTTCGGTGACCTGGTCACCCTCACGGTCGTGTCGGCGACGGAAGCCAGCGGCACGGTCGAGAACGTGACGTTGCGGGTGACCCGCCTGCGCTCGCCCGACGGCGAAGTGTTGACCATTCCCAACGGCCAGATCGTCAAGGTGGTCAACCTGTCCAAGGACTGGGCGCGCGCGGTCGTGGACATCCCGGTGTCGACGGGCGCCGACCTGAACCGGGTCAACGAGGTCCTGCATCAGGAGTGTGAGCACGCGATGGACACCCCGGTGCTCGGGGAGTTGCTGTTGGATCCGCCCACCGTGATGGGGGTGGAAAGCATCGCGGTCGACACCGTCACTCTCCGACTGGTGGCCCGCACCCTGCCCGGTAAGCAGTTCGAGGTGGGCCGGCAGTTGCGGGTGCTGGTCATTCGTGCGCTGGCCCGCGTCGGAATCGTGACCTCGGCCGACGCGACCGTGGGCCTGGTCGAAGATCCGTCCGTCCCCGTCGCCCAGGCCGCCGAGGAGCGGTCCGACGGCGAAACCAAGGACGCGGTACAGCGCCAGTGAAGTTCACCGTGAACGTCCTCGAGAAGCGCACCGACGGTACGCGACGGCGCTGGAGCCACCTCTTCGGCGGCCGGATACGCACGTCGACGCTGCTGCTGATCGCCGCGTTCTTGGCGGTGTGGTGGGTCTACGACACCTACCGGCCGGAACCGGCTCCCAAGCCGGCCCCGCAGGTGGTACCGCCGGGTTTCGTGCCGGACCCGAACTACACCTGGGTGCCGCGCAGCCGGCTGCAGCAGCCCCCGGCCACCGTCACCTTCACCCCGACCCCGACGACGACAGTGCCGAGCACCACGGTGCCGCCGCCGACGACGACCACGACGCCGCCGTTCGCTCCGCCACCCCCGCCGTGCCTGCTGCCGGCGCCCTTCTGCCCGCCGAGCACCAGCCCCACGCCGACCCCGCCGCAGCTGCCCCAGCCGGGGCCCGGCCCGGCCCCGAGTTCACCGGCGCCGGCCGGCTGACTTCGCTTGCCAGCGAAATTCACCGCTACACTGGCGTGCCGTGATGATCACCCTTGACAATGTCAGCAAGAAGTACAAAGCGTCGGCCCGTCCGGCGCTCGATGACATCAACGTCAAAATCGACAAGGGCGAATTCGTCTTCCTGATCGGCCCCTCGGGGTCGGGGAAATCGACGTTCATGCGGCTGCTGCTGGGCGAGGAGTCGCCCAACACCGGTGACATCCGCGTCTCGAAGTTCCACGTGAACAAGCTGCCCGGACGCCACATCCCGAAGCTGCGCCAGGTGATCGGTTGCGTGTTTCAGGATTTCCGGCTGCTGCAGCAAAAGACCGTCTACGAAAACGTCGCTTTCGCGCTGGAGGTCATTGGCAAGCGCCGGGACGCGATCAATCGGGTGGTTCCCGACGTGCTCGAGACGGTCGGCCTGTCCGGCAAGGCCAACCGGCTGCCGCAGGAGCTGTCGGGCGGTGAGCAGCAGCGGGTGGCGATCGCCCGCGCGTTCGTCAACCGGCCCCTGGTGTTGCTGGCCGACGAGCCGACCGGCAACCTCGACCCGGATACCAGTAAGGACATCATGGATTTGTTGGAGCGGATCAATCGCACCGGCACGACGGTGCTGATGGCGACGCACGACCACCACATAGTGGACTCGATGCGGCAGCGCGTCGTCGAGCTGTCGCTGGGCAGGCTGGTGCGCGACGAGCAGCGCGGCATCTACGGGATGGATCGCTAAGTGCGCTTCGGCTTCCTCCTCAACGAGGTCCTGACCGGCCTTCGCCGCAACGTCACCATGACGGCCGCGATGATCCTGACGACCGCGATTTCCATCGGCCTGTTCGGCGGGGGCCTGCTGGTGGTGCGGCTGGCCGAACACTCCCGGGCCATCTACCTCGACCGCGTGGAGACGCAGGTCTTCCTCACCGAGGACGTCTCCGCCAACGACCCGTCCTGCACCGCCAACCCGTGCAAGGCGCTGCGGGAGAAGATCGACAAGCGGGAGGACGTCAAAGCGGTTCGGTTCCTCAACCGGCAGGACGCCTACGACGACGCGATCCGCAAGTTTCCGCAGTACAAGGACGTTGCCGGAAAGGATTCCTTCCCAGCGTCTTTCATTGTCAAACTAAATAACCCCGAGCAGCACAAGGACTTTGACACCGCTATGCAGGGTCAGCCGGGGGTGCTGTCGGTGCTCAACCAGAAGGACCTGATCGACCGCCTGTTCGCGGTCCTCGACGGGTTGAGCAACGTCGCGTTCGCAGTCGCCCTGGTGCAGGCCGTCGGCGCGATCCTGTTGATTGCCAACATGGTCCAGGTGGCGGCGTTCACCCGCCGCACCGAGATCGGGATCATGCGCCTGGTCGGCGCCAGCCGCTTGTACACCCAGCTGCCGTTCCTGGTGGAGGCGATGGTCGCGGCGGCGGTTGGCGTGGCCATCGCGGTCGCCGGCCTGATTCTGGTTCGGGCAACGTTTTTGGACAACGCGCTGAACCAGTTCTATCAAGCCAATCTGATCGCCCGGGTCGACTATGCCGACATCATTTACATCTCGCCGATCCTTTTCCTGCTCGGCGTGTCGATGGCCGGACTGACCGCCTACGTGACGTTGCGCCTGTACGTACGGCGGTAGCTGTGGCCAAAGACTCTCCCCGGAGCAAGGCGGCGGGCGACAAGCGCGGCAGCAAACAGATCGTGGCCACCAATCGCAAAGCGCGCCACAACTATTCGATCGAGGAGCTTTACGAGGCCGGGGTGGCCCTGCAGGGTACCGAAGTCAAGAGTCTGCGCGAGGGCCACGCGTCGTTGGCTGACGCGTTCGCAACGGTTGACGACGGCGAAGTGTGGTTGCGCAACCTCTACATCCCCGAGTACCAGCACGGTAGCTGGACCAACCATGACCCGCGCCGCAATCGAAAGTTGTTGTTACATAGGCAACAAATCGACAGACTGGTCGGCAAGATACGAGATGGTAACCTCGCGCTCGTGCCAATGTCTCTGTATTTCTCCGAAGGAAAGGTCAAGGTCGAGCTCGCGCTCGCGCGCGGCAAGCGAGCCTACGACAAGCGCCAAGACATGGCCCGTCGCGATGCCAATCGCGAACTGCATCGAGAGTTGGGCCGGCGAGCCAAGGGCATGAACTGATCGGGGCGGCTTACGCCCAGCTGTCTGCCGTTACCTACGGGGTCAGCGATTTCGTGGGCGGTGTAGCCGCTCGACGGGTGGCCGCGCTGCGGGTGATGCTGGTGGCCTACCCGCTCGAGGCATTGATTCTGGGCGTGCTGGCCATCGCCGTGGGCGGCCCGATCCAGTCCGGCGCGATCATTTGGGGCAGCCTGTACGGCATTGGTATGGCGTTCGGCATGTGGGCGTTCTTCGCCGCGCTGGGCTCCGGGCCGATCTCGGTGGTCTCGCCGCTGGCCGCCGTCCTGAACGCGGCCGTGCCCGTCGCGGTCGGCGTGGCGCTGGGGGAGCGACCCGGCCAGGCGGCGTCAGTGGGCGTCGTCCTGGCCCTGATCGCGGTGACGCTGGTCAGCCGCGAGGCCACCACCGATGGCGTGACGCCCTACCGATTCACCCCAAAAGTGGCCTGGCTCACGGTGCTGGCCGGGTCGGCGATGGGGCTCAACATGGTGTTCCTGCATCAGGCGCCGCATGCCACCAAGCTCTGGCCGCTGGTATTCGCCCGGCTGGCCGCCACCGCGGTCGTGTTCGGCATGTCCGCGCTGAGCAACAATTTGCGGCTCCCGCGCGGCAAGCCGATGAAGATGGCGCTCACGGTGGCCCTGCTGGACGCCTGCGCCAACGTGACGATGTTGGCGGCGCTGCACACCTGGCTGCTCTCGCTGGCGAGCATCCTCATCTCGCTGTATCCGGCCGCGACGGTCGTGCTGGCCATGGTCGTGCTGCGCGAGCGGGTCAGTCGCCTGCAGGGCGTCGGCATGGTGATGGCCATGGGATCCGTGGCGATGATCGCCGCAAGCTAGCGACGGCCTAGTATCCGACCATGGCCGATCGACCGGTGACCAAGCTCGACAAATCCGAGGTGCTCGCTGGCCTCTTCGCGGTGTGGGACGGCATCGACGCCCTCCTGGACGGGCTCACGGAGGCCGAATGGCAGGCGGCCAGTCCGCTGCCGGGCTGGGACGTCAAGGCGCTGGTGGCGCACATGATCGGCACCGAGTCCTTCCTCGCCGGCGTCGCTGCACCCCAGCCCGACATCGACCTCTCGGCGCTCGAGCATGTCCGCAACGACATCGGCGTCATGAATGAGTGCTGGGTCCGTCACCTCAGCTCGGAGGCTGGCGCCGACGTGCTGGCACGGTTCAGGGACATCACCAGCGACCGGCGCAAGGCCTTGACGGGCATGTCCGACGAGGACTGGGACGCGGTCACGCCGACGCCGGTGGGCCCGGAAAGCTATGGGCGGTTCATGCGGGTCCGGGTGTTCGACTGCTGGATGCACGAGCAGGACATGCGGCAGGCACTGGCGCGCCCGTCGTCCGACGACGCGCTGCGCGGCCCGGCCTCGGAACTCTCCCTCGACGAGATCGCGGCCACCATGGGGTACGTGGTGGGCAAGCGCGCCAAGGCGCCCGACGGTTCGCGCATCCTCTTCGAGCTGACCGGCCCGGTGGCCCGCGACATCCGCGTCAACGTGGACGGTCGCGCTGCGCTGGTCGACGACTTCGGCGGCCAGGAGCCGACGGCCACGATCCGGCTGGACGGGCTGCAGTTCACCCGGCTCTCCGGCGGCCGCCCGATGAGCCCGGCCCGCGACCAGGACATCGAACTCGGCGGCGACAAAGAGGTCGCGTCCCGGGTCGTCGAGAACCTCAACTTCGTGATCTGACAGCGTTTTTCGCCGCGACATAGATCACACCGCGCGGCGTAGGTGTAGCCACGCGGCCTCATTGGGTAGCCGAGAACGTACCGGCGCGCCTTGCGCCGACACCGAATCGTCAATGCCAGGAGGGCTGAGAGTCCATGACCGCACCCGATACCACCCGTTTGCTCGCGCAGCTGCGCACGCTGCTCGATCTGACCAACACTGAGATCCAGGTCGCGGAAACCCGCGTCGTCCAGGCACGCACCGAGGCGGTGCGCCGCGAACTGTCGCAGAACGCCGCGAACGGCCGCAAGCGCGCCGAGGCCCTTGAGACCGCGATCCGCAAGCTGGGCGGTTACCCCGACGTCATCGGTCCTTTCCTGGGACGCGCCGCGGCGGCGGTCAAGGCGCTGACCGAGCAGGCGGAGCCGTTCGACGAGGCGCTGCTGGGCGACCTGGCGCTGGAGGACCAACTGCTGGACCGCGCCCGCTACACCAAGGCGCTGGCCGTCGCGGCCAAGCGCCAGGACATCGAGAACTTGGCAGAGCGCCTGATCACCGCGCACTCGGCCACGGTGGACTGGCTGACCACCGTGCTGGCCGAAGACGCGCTCGGCGGGCCGGCCGCGCTGCGGCGCACGCCGTTGCAGGCTGCCGCCGGCACCGCGGTGAAACTGGTCAACCTGCCCATGTCGTGGTCGGCCCGCGGGTTGGACAGGGCCGTCGACACACTGCGCTCCACCGGCCCGGCGCTGGGCGACCTGGTCAAGCGCGGCGGCAATGCGGGCGAGGTTGCGGCGAAGGCGCTGTCCGCGTCGCAGAGTGCGGCGTTGAAGGCCGCGGAGCGGGTCACCCGTTCCGAGGGGGCCGACGGCGCCGCCGACGCGCTGCACGCGGGCCGCACGGCGGCCGGTGTCCTGGACGCCAAGGAGCTGCCCATCCGCAAGTACGACGACCTGAACGTCAGCGAAGCGGTGGCCGCGATCAAGGAGCTGACGGCCCCCGACGACGTTCGCGCGATCCTCGCCTACGAGGAGGCGCACAAGAACCGGCAAGGCATCGTCTCGGCGGCGCAGACCCGCGTGGCTGCCATCGCACAGGACGTCGTGGGCATCAAGTAACGGCTAGCCGCCTTGGCCCGAGGGCCCCCCTGGAGTCGTCTGACCGGGGGGGTTCTCGGGTCTGGCGGCCGGCTCGGGAAGGTAATTCCGTTGCCCGTTGTTGTGCACCGCGTACCATTGATAGTCCTGCCGAAAGTCGGCGGGGATGCGAGGGGCTGAACGGCTTCGACTTCGCGCATCGAATCAAGGGAAGCGTGCCGGTGCAGGCAAGAGACCACCGTAAGCGTCGTTGCAACCATATAAGCGCCGATTCACATCAGCGCGACTACGCTCTCGCTGCCTAAGCGACAGCTAGTCCGTCAGACCGGGAACGCCCTCGACCCGGACCCTGGCGTCAGCTAGAGGGATCCACCGGTGAGTCCGGTCGCGGGACTCATCGGGACATATACAGCGACTGGGATCGTCATCCTGGCTGGTTCGCGTGACCGGGAGATCCGAGTAGAGGCATAGCGAACTGCGCACGGAGAAGCCTTGAGGGAATGCCGTAGGACCCGGGTTCGATTCCCGGCAGCTCCACTGTATAACTGCAGGTCAGAATACTAAATATAACCGAAGCTAGAGCCCCGTCAACGATCTGGTCAACATCGGGAGTGTAAGCTCCGGCTCGTGGCGTCCACGAAGATCCGTTACCGTGCCGACGGGAGCTCCTACACTGCCGTCCTGTACCGGCACGGCGGCAAACAGACCAGCAGCAGTTTCGGTGACCATGCCGAGGCCCTGCGATTCCAAGACGTCTGCAACCGGCTGGGTCCAGCCGAGGCCCTGAGGATCTGGGAATCCAAACAGCCGAAAGAGGGGCTCAGTGTCGCGGAGTTCATCGAGCGGCACATCGATTCCCTGTCCGGGTTGGAACGGAAAACCCTCGCCGAGTACCGGCGATATCTGACCCGCGATATCGATCCTGCCCTAGGTCCCATCCCTCTGAGCACCCTGGGCCGTACTGACGTGAGCCGGTGGGTGAACACGATGCGCGATGATGGTGCCTCGGGGAAGACCATCCAGAACAAGGTGGGCTTTCTCTCCGGTTGCCTGAATGCTGCCGTCCAGGATGGACTGCTACCTGCTAACCCTGCCATCGGTGTCCGGCTGCCGAGGACAGTCCGACGCGAGATGACCTTCCTGACGATGGACGATTACAGATTGCTTAAGGCCGCCTTTACTGAGCATTGGCATCCATTCTTGGACTTCCTAGTTGCCTCCGGCTGCAGGATCTCAGAGGCCACCGCATTGACCCCTGGTGACGTCGACACCGCCAGAGAAACCGTCCGCATCACCAAGGCCTGGAAGAGGATCCCCGGTGGTGTCGACGCCAAGTACGAGCTCGGCGCACCGAAGAGCCGGAGGTCCAACAGGACCGTGGCCGTCCCCAAGTCGATTCTGGAACAGCTGGATTACTCCAAGGAATATCTGTTCACCACCACCAAGGGTCTGCCCATCCGCGTCTACTCCTGGCGTACCAATGTCTGGATGCCCAGCGTGGCCAAGGCTAAGACAAAGGACGAGAAGAACCCGGACAAGGTGTTGCTTACTAAGCCAGTTCGTATCCATGACCTTCGCCATACTGCTGCGAGCTGGTGGCTTGGCAAGGGCGTCCCGCTGATTACCGTTTCGGCCCAGCTGGGCCATGACGACACCTCCGTCACGGCGAAGATCTATGGCCACCTGGACCAGGCTGCAGGCCAAGCTGCGGCAATTGCTATGGCTGAAATGATGAGCTTCTAAATGTGATGTTCGCCACCGTTTCTGACAATTGCGAGGGCTGCGTTATTTCCCACCAGGAGTTATGGGCGAACTCCCATAGTTGTCCGGCTTGTGTATTAATTACGTCTTTTGCCCAAATTAGCTGAGCGGTCTGCAGCGTAAGCTCCTGCCGTGTTGTCGAAGTCCCTGGCCGAGGCTGCAGCGGAAATCCCCTGCAGTGAGAGGTGGCTGGCCGATAACCTCAGGGCTGGCAAGTTTCCTGGTCGGAAAATTGCGAGGCAGTGGAGACTAACCGAGGACGATCTGCTGGCCATCCTTGATATCTGCCGGGTGAGACGGGATTCTCCTGGAACCTCGGCCACCCCCACAACTGCCCGCAAGCTCAGGAGGCGCTAGCTACAGCCCAAGAGCGGCTGAAAGATCCCCGAGAGAACCGCAGAGTTACGGGCAACTCGGGGTCTAATCAATTAAAACCCTGCGTATATATAGAGGTACGCGATCTGTAGATAAGATTATCCGTAAAAAGAATGGCTCGCAGCGGATGCTCCGAGCCAATCCAAGTAAAGGTTCCCCAACCTTATATAGGTTCTCCGCAAGAAAGAAACCCGTAATGACCATTCACCCTCAACCAGAAGTGAAGCAGTCAATGAAGAGTATACACGAACCAGAACAATTTAGTCAGTCTAAGTTATTTCCCACGATCACGCTAGCCGATCTTTTCTCGGAGCTAGATGATCGGATATTCGATGATCATTCTAAGCTGATCGGAGGGTGGTCCAAGGACCAGTTGACTCTCGATATCGACAAGGTGTGGCGGGACCTATTCCCTGGGCGCACCACAAGGCGGCTGCTGGCCATCGCTAGGTTCGCCAGATCGGTATATGTAGCCGAATGCCATCACCCTGGCCAGGGGTGCCACTACTCCCGAGCTATGTCGTCCTACAACGACCGCTACCGGCGGACCAATGACCCCTTCGATAGTTACCGGCTGACGACTGGTGCAGCCGATGACCTGCAGTCTCTGGGCCTGATTGATCAGGTCTGTGGCAGGCGCTGGGGGAAGGAAACAGCCGTCTACCCGACCCGTGAGCTAATGGATTTTCTTGCCTACATCGACCCCCAGGAGGCACCAGCATCGCCCCCAGTCCCTGAGATGCTCTTCCTGAAAAGCAAGAGCACTATCGGCAAAGACGGCAAGGAAATCCCCGGCTCCAACCTGCCATACCGGGATACCGCAGAGACTAAAGAGCTGAAGTCCAAACTGGCCATCATCCTGGCCAAGAGGCTGGGCACCACAATCAACTACCGGGAGGGCTCATTAGACGTCAGCAGGTTGCGAATGATCTTCGTGGAGTCGTTCGCCAGGATCGGCAGGATCTACGAGAAGTGGCAGAACATCGAGAGTTCCCAACGACAGCACTTCCGTTGGGTGATGAACGGCAAAGAGTACCGAATGGTTGAGCTGGACTACCGATGCATGATGCCCACTCTTGCTTACTATCTGTTGGGAGTACCGCCGCCCCCTGGGGACCTATATGAGATCCTTGGATGGGAAGGCAAAGAAGGAAGGAAGCTGGTCAAGCTGGGCATGATTGTGATGCTCAATGGCGGGGGAACAAGAAGTATCCGTCGGGAGGGCAAACTATTCCTGCAGGACGCCAAGCTGTTGGTGCAGGACATCAAGAAAGCACACCCAGCACTAGAACCTCTATTCGGTACAGATACCGGAGCTAACCTGATGAAGATGGATGGGCAGATAGCAATAGAAGTGATGCTCGCCATGATTGACAAGACTGGTATCTGTCCTTTGCAGGTCCACGATTCATTCCTCGTGCCAGACATCTATGAGGACATCCTCAGGGGCGTCATGAAAGAGAAGGGAAGGCCCTATGGATTGATCGTTGATGGGGGAGCAGGAGGGGAAGGAAGGAAGGAACCTTCATAATGGGGTTACATTATTTCTCATGCCTCTGAACTGCAGGAACACGAACCTTTGAGGCGAGGCGCAGACACGCTCAAGAGGTCAAGCACTTCTCGCCTTGCGACTTTGTGTCACTCGCTAGCAAGGTACCGAGTCAGGAAATTACGCAGGGGAGGCTGTCGTACGCCTGGGAACATGTAGGGCTTTTAGGACACGTCGGGAGGGTTTCCCCTACCGCAGGGTGGCGCACCTGGCTCTCCGGGATGACGGTGTCCTGATGTCACTAGTCACATAGATCCCTGACCTACTTACCCTCTCGGCTGTGAGGCCGATGAAATCCTTCCGCCCTAACACTAACTAGCCCCGTTTCGTGGCTCCTAGCGTCCATGCCACGGCAGCAATGGGGTGTTAAGGCTGCTGCCCGGTTCGGTCCTGCAGCCCAGGCTCCCAAGGATGCAGCGCGGCAACCCCGAAATAGGAAAAAGTCTTCCTGAGACCTGCACACCCGGAACATTCGTAAAGGAGTGGCCGCCGCGATGCTGAAGCAGATCGAACGCTTGTTGCTCACCACTGCCTGGCACTGCAAGACTCACGCCCATGAAGGAGGCGGAAGTTCAAGCTGCGTTCGTGGATTACCTCCAGGAACGCGGATGGAAGGTCAAGACCCACAACGACGATCACGCTGACGTCAAAGCGTGGCGCGGCGAGAATTTTCTGGTTGCCGAGGTAAAGGGAGCGACGACCGACTCTGGGCTGGATGTGGACACGGCGTACGGGCAACTGCTTCGAAGGATGGGAGATCGGTCCGACGGAATTCGATACGCGTTGGTCGTGCCCGACTCCGCCCGACGGGCTGCTCTGCGTGTCTCGGAAGAAGTACGGCGGCGGTTGGGAATCGACGTGTGGACAGTCGACGAGGCTGGCAACATTCAACTCGTTGACGACGTCTCCTAGCGGTTTGGGTGAAACGGTCGACGGCGTCATTCATTGCAGACCATCGGTGCCCTGGCCGCTTTGCCGCCAAAAGCTCAGGGTGTGAACCGACAACCCGCTCAGCTGGGCGACTTCAGCGGGAGTCAGGTTGTCCTTGCCCAGTGGCACCCGAGCGACAGCACACTCAACGAATCTCGGGCAGTCGCAGTCGGGAGCCGCGCAGGACGACCCGCCGGGGCGACCTCCACCCCCGCCGTGATGGACGTTAGCGAAGTGCCCGCACCGGCCGCAGCGGGCCATCCCTTTGATTGAGCCTGGCTGGTGGCTCACTGCGTTCGCCGTCTCTTGGTTCGTCGCGGTCGTTGATGGGGCGCATCAACTGTTCATCAATCTCGTTGAGGTCGACCCGAATCAGCCGACAGGACTTACCCATGCGGTATCCAGTCAGCTCGCCATCCTCAATGAGCCGACGCACGGTGTGGCCGCTGATCTGCAGGTACTCCGCAGCTTCGGCGATGGTGATGTAGCGGCGAGTCATTTGCATGGCCCAAGGCTTGTGTCGGCCTAACTGCAGCAGTGATTCCCGTTCAATTCGGATCAGGCGACCGGACGGATGGCCCCGTCACGCACTCCGATATGGCGCACATCAAGATCTCGCAGCACCTTGTAAATAGACCTCGCCACGGTCGACCCCGCAATATTCAGCCGCCTGGCCGATGGTCCACCACGGAGGGAGTACCACCGGCTAATTGTCGGCTGGCAAGACTCAACTCGCCACAGGAAGCTGGCGTTGCCGGTACGCCTCGGCAGCCCCCACGATCCTCCGGGCAGTCCTGTAGTACCTCCAGGATCGAAGGCCCGTTCCAACATCGCGCCAAACGACAAGCTGACTCCCAGCAGCGCGATAGCATCCGCGACGTGGCAGAAATGAGTGTGGCTGATTCCTGAGTTCAACGGCGATGGGCATCTCCCCCCCCAGGAGATACCGCACGACCCTGGAAATGGTTGAGGCCAGGTTCGTGGTCGATGGGCGATTCGCCGCTAGTAGAGAGCGCTTAAGTCTGTTCAATGGCCTGCTCAGGTACCTCACCGACTAGGGAAGCCGTTAGCTGCTGTTGGAGGCGAGCTCTCGGCGGAGTACCTAGGTGACGAACCTGTGCCGACGCGCTAGGCATCCTCTGGATGAGGTGCCGGTTGCGCAAAATAGGCACGAAGACGGGGCACGATGTCACTATCAAACAGTGGCGGCCCGGCGCGCCAGTCAATAGCCCGGTCTATTGCGGCCTGAAGCATCTCATCGTTGGTGCCCCCCATACCCGCTACCGCCGTACGCGCCATATGGACGCAGTTCTCGAAATACTCCGCCGAAGCATCGTCGCTGAGTTCCCGGATTGTACGACGTGCGACTACGGGGCTGTCTTTGCTGCCAGTCATCGCCTCAACCCACCACACACTGTTACGACGAACAAAGGACGCCCCCTGTCGGCTTCCACCCATGCTGTTCCATGGAGGCAGCTTGTGGTGATATTGAAGGAATCCTTCGAGTAGCTGGCCCTCGGCATTGCGCGCATACGGCTCGTACTCTTCGTCAGCGATCGCTTCCTGCAGGACCACGCTAAAGCCAAGACGCTGGTGATTCTCGAACCACTCGTTGACCTCGCGCCCCTTGTTTCCCTTCCCTGGCTTCGTGCCTTTCAAGGTGTTGTGTTGACCAAACCGGCTGGGCAGGTTGCTGGTCACCCCGATGTAGAGGGCCTGTCGAGTCGACGGATTCCAGAAGCAGTACACCCCTGCACGACTCCATTCATTCCCTCGTGTGAGCATTTCGAGCGCGTCATACATCGCTTTGCGTTCGTCGCCGGCATAAACGTCGCGGACAACTGTCCCAAATGGCATGAGCCAACTGTAGGGCTGCTCGTTAAGTAGCTCGGCCCGTGATTGGCTCGCCGTCATTCCCCGTCAAGCGCGACATGCTGTGCGGCCGTAGGCCTCCCAGGGGCGTAGCGGCCAGCAACACGCAACGGTAGCGCAATCGTTGCGGCAGGTCCTCGTGGGACCAGATGGTCCGGGTTCGTGGAATGCAGGAGGCGGCTTCCGTATTCGTAGCGGCCGCACCTCTGCCAGGCCCACGTCCATCCATTAGCGGTGGCGGGCGGGAAGCCCAGCGTTTTGGCCAGTGCAGCCTGCGTTACTTCAGTCATGGGGCGAGCCTTCATTCGCTTTTGCCGTTACCGACATCTTTCCCTAAGCAGCCAAATCCCTGTTTAATGCAACCCAGGACACGGTCAAGGAACCGCTCTAGGAGAAGCAGATGGTGCAGTACCGCGAGTCCAAGAAGGTCGGCCCAGTTCGTTTTACGGCAAGTAATCGCGGAATCTCGGCCAGCGTCGGGTCTGGACCGTTTCGGGGCACCCGGCGTGCGGACGGTCTTTACCAACGGATGGTGCGGGTTCCCGGCTCGGGATGAGGGACAACAGAGTCATCAGCAGTCAGCGCCAAGCCCCCGCTCCGGCGCAGCCGAACATTGCGGTGCAGTTGGGAAAGCTCTCCGGTGTGCCTCCTAGCCCTCGGCATGATTGTGAGCGTCCTATCGGGCAGTCTCACTTTGGGCTTCGGCATTGTCGGCGGCTTTTTCGTGGTCGGACTGATCGGCGTAGCGGTCTGGATGGTTGTGCTAATCCGCCGTCGTAATCAGGGGCAGTGATGAAGGTCGTTACAGTTGCAGCAATCGTGGCTATCACCTCGGGATGCACTGCGCCTACGGCAAGCGCCAGCCCAGGCGTGACGTGCGCAGAAGTGGGTGGCGTGTTCGTACAGCACTATGACGATGGACGCGGCACCTGTATGCCCGCCGATTCTCGTCGGAAGTGCCACATACCACCCGACGAGCAGGAGGCGTTTGACCCTACGGGCAATTATGTGTCGGAATTGCTGATGCACCCGCCTTATGCATACGGCGACGTCGACTGGTTCGACATCGGGATGATTAAGCTCGCGAGCAACGCCGACTGCTGGAAGTTGCCTTCGTGAGCCTTATCCGCCGACGGTGCGGCCCGGCTTCGCCTCGACGTTTATCCGCTTGTGCGGCTCGGCCTGCAGGGCGGTGTCGTTCGATTTGACTATCATGCCGCACGGGTTTTCTTCTGTGGGCCAATTGATCTCAGCGCAGCCCCTGATCGTGCTCGCTACGCCTGCGTTAGCGGCGGCCTCGGTCTAGTTGAGCACTAAGAGGATTGAGCTTTCGAGTGTCTACTCCGGTTTGCATAGTTCCCGCCAGATCCATCCGTCGGTTCGATTCCAGGTTAGAACTGCGTAGCCTCCGGCGGTGAGCCACACGTGCGTCGCGGGTAAGCCGTCTGGCATCTGGAACTGCGGTACATCACGCCGACCCATCCTGAGGTTGTCAAGGAGATCGAATCCTGAGCCGTAGATGTCAGGGACTCCAATCGCAAGGTGTCGCTCAGAAACACCCGGATGGTTGCGCAGCTTCTCCAGCTTGGTCGCGATGGCAGCACTGGACAGCAGGGCGGCCAAGTCCTCGTCGAGGCCCTCGGTACGAGGAAACGCAACGACTGGAGGCATATCTATGCGAATGGTGCCCGGTCTCCCGTCGACCGCATGAAGCCTGTTGTTAGTCGAGGCGAACCATCGAATATCGGCGTCGTCATGTGCTGCAAATGGTAAGTGAGTCGACGAGGTGACCCCGTGACAGTCACACGCCGCGACGATCGCTGGAAGCCGCCGCCGGAGATGATCGAGTCGTGTCCCTAGATCGACCACTACGGTCCATCCTCGTGGACTAGGGCATGCGATCGTCTCGCCATCATCAAGCTCGGTCCCCCAAGCTGCGGCCCGGCGATCTTGGACGGTGGTCATCTCGACTGCGCCGCTGGCCGATGGAGACATGAAGATATAGTCCACCGCGCCCTGCAGGCCGTCGCGGTCGTGCTGTGTGAGTGAGACTCCATGCAGCTGCTCGATAAGGAGTCTCAAGTACAGCTCCGAGTTGCGCTCAGCGGACCGCATGGTTCGCTGCTTCTAAGGCTTGCGCACGATGCGGTGCACCGTGGTACCCGACGGTCCCTGGATCACCCACGGATCTCCGCCGTCGACCGATTCAGATTCCAAAGCCCACACGGTCCCGGTTTCCGGTGTGAAACTGAATTTCTTGTTTTCTACCTGGAACAGCACCGCATGCCCATCGTGTTTCACTAGCAGTGACACACCGGTCTGGACTTCTTCGATCGGAATAGGTAGCACGTCAAGGTCTTCTGTCTCCATGTCCCTAACCATAGAACCGCGCATCGACACCAAGCGCGTATTCGTGCTGCCGGGTGTCGGACGTCGTGGTGTCGCGGCAGCGTCGCGTCCATGGGTTTTCCCGTGGTCCACACTGGGAAATCCTGGAAGACAAGTGCACGGAGCGTCGCCCGGTCTGTCCGTGCAACCTCACGGCTCAGTGGTACAACCTTGTCGGCGCTCTATGGGAGTATCGCGCGGATATCAGGGCAGGTAACGCCAGGCGCTTCACCGTAGCGATGCGGCACCGTCCCGATGAGCGAAGGGTAGATCCATGGCGACAGGACCCCAGTGTCAAGTCGAGCGTTGCAAGTTTCCGGCGACTGCGATGCAACGCCTTAAAGAGCGGAGTGGGGCATTCGATTTCCCGGCGGACGTGCCCGTCTGCGATATACATCGGGAGCAGCTATCTGACCCGGCGACGGAATGGGTTTTGCTTAATGAGCCAGAAGGCCGACGGCTCCTCGTGGGGGGCATGCTCGCCGAGTTGAACGAGTACATCCTGGTGGAGCCGATCAGCGAAATGGTCGGGCACAAGGCGAGCCGAGACTTCAGCCATCCAGAACACAACGGCTATCACGTGCCCATGAAGGTGCGTGTACGAGGCGGCGCTGAAGAGACCATCACGCTGGTGATCCCGCCAGACCTTCTATCGGCTAGCGCCGAGTTTTTGCATAGATTCGCAGAGCGGTTAGCGCCGAAGCCGAAGTCAAGCGATCAGCCATGACCAACCTAGATTCGCAATCCGACGAGCTTTGTTCGGCGATCGAGGTGCGGCTGGACCGCTTTGCGAGAACCATGAGCGAGGGCAACACAACCGCAGACCGCTACCGCCGGTTGTTTGCCGACCATCAGCCGGAAGGTGGCCGATGGGGTGCGTTCTGTACCGGTGCCCATCCGGCGAAAGTACCTTGGCCATGTCGAGAGGTCCGGCGACTCAACCAAGCAGACACCTATCCAACCAGCGTTCACGCTGCGGCTCGATGGCTTGATGTGGTGCAGCGAATGCGAGACATGATCGCGGCGACCATTCCGCAGGCGATCGACAATATCGAGCATCAGCTGCGAACCGGCGGCCCAAACGCCGAGTACAACCGGCGGTTTGCCTTCAGCGCATTCACGATGCCGTTCACATACGCTATTACTGCCACGCCACCCAGGGCTGGCAGTGAAGTGGAAGCCGCGATCGCACCCCTGAACCGGGCGGTACAGGATCTACTGACTGACTCCGATGTGCGTACCGCTATGTCGCGGTTGGAGGAAACGATGGCGGGCGCTGAAGAGGCGCTGGCGAGGCTGGTGGCGGATCCGGAACCAGCATCTCTCACGGAGCTTGTCGAAGAGTTAAAACGCACGGTCAAGGTCTCGATGCTGGCGGCGCTAGTCGGTGCTGCAGGGATCGTTGAGCTGGCCGACGCCGAGTTCGCCACTCGCCTCGAAGAGTTGAAATACCCTCCGCCACAATCACGTTGGGTAGAGCTTGCCCGCGAACCTGTCGCTGTGGTTGGTAGCCCGACGGACACGACCGTCAGCATCGAAGAGATCTACCAGGCGGCGACACCAGGAGTGCAGGGAATGCTGCAGGCTATGCGCGGCGAAGTCTCGCCACCCCGGAAAACTGAAGTGCAACAGATCCAAGGAGCACAGTGGATCAGCTTCATATTCGCGGAGTGGAATGACCACTACCGGTTCGAATTGGCGAAAGTTTGGGACTGCAGTCACCGGGACTATGTGTTTCCGTTCTTCGGAGAGCTTGCCAAGGTACGCAACGATTTCATCCACAACGGCGGTGTCGCCAAGCGTGCGACTGCGAACTGCCAGATTCTCGGTTGGTTCAATGAAGACGAGCAAATGTTTCTGACTCCGGGCATGTACGTCGATGTGGTCCGAAGCTGGCCTTGGGACGAGCTGCTCCATGAACCGAGCCCAAACCAAGATTCTCGCAATCAATATTCAGGTCGAGCACCAGTCACGTTGATCGATGCAGTCCAACGAGCAGCTGCAGCAGATGGGGTGAAACCGGATGACGTATTGGAAGAAGCTCTACAGCTTTGGCTGCAACGAAGTGGCGGCTAACTCGCCTCGGCGAGGTATCTGTGCAGAGTAGCCCGACTCACCCCAAGGTATTTAGCAACATCTCTGCCGGTGTGGCCGTCGGCCTTCATTCGCTTGGCGGTAGATGTCCTCAGCATTGGAGACCTTGCGGGGCCACCCGAATGTGGTGTCAATAGCGCGAGATGCTGCTCTCGGTCCGATGAGCCCGGCGGTCAAATTAGTTCTTGTTGAGGCCGAACTGCCGGGACATCAGCACATCTTTCCAGTAGCCCTCTCGGGCCAGTACCTCCTCGTCGGAGGTACGCATGGACCAGAACTCCAGCAGCGCGAAGCGCAAGTTAACCCGCGCGTACTCCGGCCCCTTCTGGCCAATGAGTTCTTTGAGGGCGACGTTGTGCCCGTGCAAACTATCGACGTACTGGCGCAGTCTGGCCCAGATTCCGGTATCACCATAGGCTGACCCGACGTATGCCTTGCCGGTTTCGACATCGTGGATGACGTAGACACCCTTCATGTACTGCAGGGCCCCGCGCCAGTCATTCCACTCCTGGGTGACGGCGGTCTCCAGCACCCCAAGGGAGTGGTTGATCCGATCATGGCCGGGGAAAGGCTCCCCCGCGTAAGGGAGACTGAGGATGGACACGACTTCGATGTGGTCCAGGTGAGTCTCCATGTTGAGTCGGATCGCGCGCCCTGGTGGGCGGAACTTCACCCAGAGCCGCTTTACGAAGGACCCCATTAGGTCTTCGCGTAGCGCGATCTTGTACGAGTAGGCGTTGGGCTTACTGCCGCGAGCCACGACCTCAAAAACACCGCCGAAAAGCCAGTGCGATGGATCATTTCGGTCTCGGGCCATCGTGAAGATGTATCGCCGGTTGAACTCGTCGCGGGCGGGCCGCCATCGGCTCCACTTAACCCACTCATCCCATGAGCGGGTAAGAACATCGAGGGGATGGTCCTCGCCGTTCCAGACTGCGCAGTGAAGCTTGCACGCCGTCGGATCGAGATCGCCGATCAGGCTCCTCAGTGGTATCACAGGCATCTCGCGATGGTGCCGGGTGTTACCAAATGACACTAGAGAACAAGGACCCCGTCGCGGATGAGAATCGCAGCCGGGCTGCCGGTGACGCGGTTTCGGGTCTGGTCACCGCTCTAACGAATTCAACGACCGATCGGCTTAGCTATGAGTAGCGTCGCAGCCGTGGCTGCAGACGATGAGAAGGTCGCCCAGTGCGTCGCGTACTACCGGAAGCTGCTGGACGCCCGGCCCAAGACGCCAGAGTCGCTACAGCAGGCCACCCGTAGCGGTCTCCAGCAAATCATCCATCGGGCGGGAGCCAAACGCCGTACCGACGTGCTCTTGGCCCGCCTCGACGAGGCCTTCGCCGAGAAAGGGATTGTTACCCGTCCGCGCCTGACTGATCCGAAGAACAGGCCCGACGAGCGCATCTACATGTTCGACCGCCGCCACCAGCTCAAAGGGCTGTCGAAGCTGACGCGCCAGTCGTTTCCCGATGAGAACAGCTTGCGCCAGTTCATCCTCGCCAACCTCCATGAGTTCGACGAGTTGCGTGGTCTCACTGTGGTGGAGAAAGAAAAGAGGCAGACCAGCGGTCGCCGATTTGATCTGCTTTGCAAGAGACCCCGACGCAACCAGTTGGTTGCGATTGAACTCAAGCTCAAGGCCGCCGACTACCGGACCGTCGGCCAATCCCTGCAGTACATCGACGACCTCATCATCGAGGCCGACAAGCAGGGTTGCTCACCCCACTTCATCCTGATCGCCGGTGGCCAACCAAATCCGGCAGCCCATGACCAGATCCAGGACTATGCCGAAGCCCGTGGTGTGGGCGTGACGTTTCTTCTCCACAGGGTCGAGATGAGCCTTCGACTACACCCATAACATGCCGATTTGAGACAGGCCACGAGACCTAGTTTCAGGTCAGTCCGAATTTCCAGCGACAGGGGATTCGGAGGCTGATCACCACCAGCATGCCGGTCCGTGCATCCCATGTCCGTCGGGACGGCTGATTACTTCAGTCCGGCTGCTCCACTCGGCCCAGTGGGCTGCGAGCCACTCGCGCTGCCCTCCTGTGGTGGCCACATTTGGACGTTGGCCGTGCAGCGCGGCGCACAACTCGTGTGACTCGAGTGAATCGGCGACGTAGATGGTTCCGTCGGCTGCGACCGCCAGCAGACCCCGATCGAACAGCTTGTGCGGATCGCGCCGCAACAGGAGTTCGCCCTCGATGTCGTGACGGCCAATCTCTGCGCCGCTGTAGAGGTGGCATGCTTCCAGCGCCTCGGCAGGAGCGTCTGATTGGCTGGGCGATCATTCCGTTCAGCCAATCAGCTTCGCCTTCTGCGCTTCAAACTCTTCCTGTGTGAGCACACCGGCATCCCGGAGCTGAGCAAGCTTCATCAGTTCGTCAGCGACGGACGTAGGCGCAATGTGTGGTGGAGTCTGCGGCCCTTGCGATTGAAGGGCAGATCCAAAGTCCGGACGCGCACGAAACCAGTCCTCGATCTTCTGAGCTGTCCCGTAGTTAATCGCAACCTCGGCGAGGTTCGTGCCAGACCCCTGTACAGTCAGCACTTCCTGCAAACTCGATGCCTTTAGACGCTTCTTGTCGTCCCGAGTCGCCTTCCGAACCGAGAATCCCACCACATCACGCACTCGCACTTTGAAGGCAGGCAAAAGCTTCCCGGTCTGCCGATACTCGACTGTCCCGTCGGGATACTCAATCAAGCTCCCGTTCCCGAAGCCCAGTCCATGTGAGGTCGGCTTACCTGCCATGCCAGTGGGTCCTCTCGCTATTGCAACTATTGCGATGAACAACGCTACGCATCCATACGACGTGCCCTTGGGCCAGAAAACGTTTCGATCAAGTTAGGCCAACACTAGTCCTGTCAACGGGCCCACAAGCTATGCAGCCTCATCGTTCAACAGATACCGATACAAGGTCGCTCGGCTCACCCCCCAGGTACTTGGAGATGTCCTTGCCGGTGTGGCCGTTGCCAGCCAGGCCTGGACGTCCATCATGATCGGTGTGGCATGGCATCACCGAGGAATCAGCGCAGAGAGTGCGTCAGGCAGTGTGTCGGGCGTACACAGAGTGACGTCGCTTTGGAGTGACGGCCTCAGCCCCTCGCCCCATACGTAACCCAGGCCATACGCTTTGTGCTGCTGATCTAGAACTGGGCCGAATGCTCGCCGGTAGCTAAAGAGGTCTAAAGTCGCTGCTCGTGCTGAATCGGCCACGGTACGTTTGTAGCCGCCCTTCACTTCGACTACTAGCCAACGGATTTCGCCAGAGTTGTTGGTCTTGATGATCAGGTCAGGGATCAGGCCGCCGATGCCAGAGAATTCGTGAGCGGCCTGGACTTCACGGTACTGAGACCCTGCAGACAGCGCACCCGGTGTTGCTTGATAGAAAACTTCCACTGTGGCCTCATCCCGCTGGCCTCGAAAGATGACCGGCGGCCAGAGTATCCCAGTAGGGGGTGCTTTCCACCCGAGGCGGCGGAGTGCCTTGATTGTGTCGAAGGCGCAATGCAATTCGAGCAGCACGCTGTCGCGACTGGCTATTAAGGCGCGGTGCTCTACAGCATCTCTGATCGCATCCCGGTCAAGGCGAGCGATGTAACGCTGATACAGCTCGACCACTTCTAGGGCTTTCTGGTAGCGGAGTCGCGCTCGGCATGTGCGCACACGGCTCATCGTGGTCGGCGTGGGTGGGCGGTTCGGCACTCCGACAAACTGGCGGGCTTGTAGCCATCGGGTAGCGTCCGCCACTCGATCATGAATGAGCCTTGGTGGCCCCGTGCTAGCTCCTCGATGCCAGCCGGTGCGCCTGCCAAACTCGGCGATAGAGAACAACGCGAAAGTCAGCACTTGGTTTTCAGGTGTGTTGAACGCTCGGCGAGTGGGCGTTGTGACGAACAAGTTTGGCGCTCCAGTCGCAGCTCGCTGGGCGTAAGTCTCGCTCCATCGTATGGAGCCTCGGATTCGCTGGCTACTCACTTCCACTTCGGATGCGGTTGTTGGCGTGAGCCTTCTGATCAACGATGGCATTTGCTCGAGAAGCTCTCGGACTGGTTCGCTCAGGATGAAGTCGAGTTGTGCCAGATACCGAACTTCCGCCGTGGGCATCTGTAGCAATGCACCTGCACGAAGCAGAAGCTCCTCGCCTCCTGGACGGTACTGCGCAGAATCAGGCGTGACATAGCGCCAGATATCCTCGCGGAGGCGCAAGATCACCCTCGAGCGATCCCACGTTCGGGTCTTCATGGCTCTGGAAGATCGAAGGTATCGTCTTCGTTTTCTTGCTCTGGTTGCTTTCCAGGAGGACTCAATGACTCCAAGCCCAGCACGGTGTTGAGTGTTTGGCCAAGACGATCCTTGCGTTCCGCAGTGCCGACTAAGCGGCGCATAATCTTGTACAGCTTCTCACCTGTCGGCTCATCGATACCTTCGAACTGCGGCAGAAGATAGCTATAGAAGGCCTCGAACATCAGCTGACCATCCTCGGCTTGCTGCAGGGAGATCCGCTCACGAAGGTACTTGGTGAGGTCCATAAACACTGCCGGGCCGAGATCCTTGATGTCGCGCAAGACGAGTAGTCGCTTCGCCAGTGATGCGGCCTTGGCTTCGCCCTGAGCGCTGTCATCGATCAGCTCTTCGAAGATCTCCGGGGGCGGCGATGCCACTTCGATGAAGGCGAACCGGCGCATGAGCGCGAACGACATCTCGAATAACAGCGACTTGTCGAAGACGTTCATCGTGGCGATGATGCGCCAGGACTTTGGAATGTTGAGGACATCGCCATCAGCGATTGGGCTCTGGGCTCTGGGCGGAAGCAGAACCAACGGCTTGCCGTTGGCCTCTGGACGGGAGTACGGCAGCACTACCGGCTGTCCAGATAGCACTGTGAACAGTTGGCCGAATGCTCGATCAAATTGTGAGCGGTTCAGCTCGTCGATGAGCAGCCAATGGTTCTTCCGTATTGCTTGGAGGAAGTGCCCCTCTTCGAACTCAAGCTTGTCGGTACCTCGCGGGCGCAGTCCTCCGATGGTCTCGTAGGTAGTCCAATCTGCCGTCGCGGTCGTGGGCATGAAACCAGTGCACAGTCCGGCCTTCTGCGCAGCTTCAGCAACCGCCTGAGCCAATGTGGTTTTTGCGGTGCCGGGTGGGCCAGTCAAGATGACGTGTTTGTCACTAGCGAGGGCGGCGAGAAGTTGCGTGTAGATCTCGTCATTCAGCTTCAGGTTTGCTTTGTCAGCAGCCTCGCGGATCAGATCCAGCGTCAACTCGTCTTGCTCTCGTACGTGGTGACGGGGCTGGCCCAATGGGTGTGACGCCGGGTTGACGTAGAACAGATCGCGGGCGTCATACTCAATGTTCGGCAACACAGCCAGGAGACTTCCGTGTGAGGAAGTCGACGGGGCGTGCCCTTCTGCCCCAGACGCACGAACCATGTTCCATATGTTGTGAAGCTCCTGTCTGGTAATCGAATCCGGTTTTTCGGTGCTTAGCCGCGTGTAGTTGATAGCTGTGTCAGTGATGCTGTCCAGTTGATACCGCTTCTGCTCGACCAATGACTCCCATCCGTGCGCCTCCGTGAGGTAGGTGCGCAGTTGCTCCCAGGCATCGTCGAACAGCTCATCGCTGCCACGATCCGGAGTTTCCCTCAGGCGGAAAACCAGCACCTTGCGCAAGGTGCTTCCGCCCGTATCAGGGGCCTCCCGCTCGATGTACGGCTCTATGTCATCCACGGCGAAGCGGCCCACGTAACGGACATTGCTACCGCCCGCCCCTTCGAACAGCCTTATCGCTCGCCCGTCTTGTCGATGATTAAGTATTGCCGCATTACCGCGAACTAGTTCCTGGTCTCCCCGCTGGCCCTCGCCGGTGTAGAGGAACACTTTCTCGTCGCCGTCGTCTACCCAGCCGTCGAAGACATAGCCATGCGGGCTGCCGGACGCCTTGTCGGTGAAGATCAGTATGTTGGGCGACATTCGGCATGGCGAGATGCCGCTTTGACGACTACCACCGAAGCGATCGTGGAGGGTCGAACGCTTTATCACCTGATCCACCTGATACGGCCAGTTATCCCCTGCATCGCCGTGAAGGTCTGCTGCCAATTCGCCCAACTGAGGTATCTCCTGGTCAAGGTAGGCGGCCAGCGCAGTCGAGATGCCTTCGGTGGCGCGCATGTGGCGTAGCCTCGGAAGTTGTTGAGATGCGCGCCAAGGATGCTTGGTCGGTTCGCCAAGAATCTGGGCGATGTCCCGCTCGTAGTAGACGACCTGACGGGCAGGGATTTCTTCGCCCCGGACACCGATTTTTTCACCCCTGGCGACATAGCCCATGTTGGTCGGGTCCTCGTTTAACCATCGGCGCATCTCGTCGCGTACCTCTGGCGGCACAGGAGTAATGCTCATGGCTGCTGCCTTCCTCGATAATTGCTATCTAGTTAAACAAACAGTCGAGTGCGAGAAGCTACCGTCGGCGGTCCATGACGCTTTTGCATCCGGCGAGTGGGTGCCGTTTCTAAAGATCCGAGGCCCGGGCGCGGCATGGACCCTAGGCATCAGGTTGGCGCAAGTCGCGCAGTGCGATTTCCTAGTGTCATAGGGCTAGTCGGAGTTCTCCTCATCACTTCGCGGTCGGCATGACATCGCAGGTGGGGCTCTGCTGAAAGATATGGATTCGCTTAGTCGTTAGTTGGCTATAGCCCTACTGACCGGAGTTTGAGGATATGTTGGTCAGCCTCTGGACGTTCGATTGCGGAGGAGACTAGGCGGTGGTTCTGAGCGCACAGCCTGAAGATGAGGGCAGGACTGGAGACGGTAAAGAGAGGCTTACCCTTGCCATCGTCGAAGCCCTCAAGAACAGGGGACTGTCGCAGTCAGAGATCGCGAGGCAATACGGCGTCACCCGACAACACGTGTCCTGGATCAAGCACACCTACGGCGGTAGGTTGACTCCGAGAGAGTCGGTGCTTCAACGCTTCCCGTTCAGGGTCCCGGTAAAGATGGGCAACACCTCTCCATTCAAAAGGCTCCGGGACCACGGGGAGTACGTGGTCACTGGTGGCGTGGGAATGTCCGAAGACAAGCTCCAACGACTCCGCAGCTTCTACCGCAAGCTGCGGGAAAACGACTTGGTCGTGGAGTTCAACCCCAACATCCCCCCGATTCCCGGGGTGAGCAGCAGGGGCGGCTGGGCCTTCCGAGAAAGAACGAAGGACGACGAAGATCTCCTAATCCGCGTGAACGAGTACACGCATATAGCCGACGAACTACGGGATATCTGGCGGTTCCCCGCAGTCGATCCCTAGAAGCTGATTGACGAAGGCGGCCCGACCAAGCCAGCGGGGGCGTCGTCCGACCTACTGCGAATGGCCCACTCCTCGCATTAGTCAACCGGTGGCGAGGTATCTGTACAAGGTCGCCCTACTGACGCCGAGGTACTTGGCGATCGCCTTGCCCGTGTGGCCATCGGATTTCATCCGCTTGGCAGTGGTGATGTGCTCGGCGTCGCCGACCTTTCGGGGGCGTCCGAACTTGGTTCCGTTAACGCGAGATGCTTCGCGTTTCAACGCAGTACGTTCTTTGATCAACTCTCGCTCGTACTCGGCCAGGGACCCGAGAACACCGATCATCATGCGGCCTGCAGGAGTGGACGAGTCGATGCCGTCGGTGACCGACACCAGGGTGATGCCACGCTCGGTAAGGGCCTTGACGGTCTCCAGGATGTGCAAAGTATTGCGACCTAAGCGGTCAAGTTTCCACACCACGATGGTGTCGCCCTCCCGGACATAAGCCATCAACTCGGCCAAGCCCGGACGGTCATCACGCGCTCCGGACAGGGCGTCGGAGAAGGTCTTCGTGACGCCTGCCGCTTCAAGGGCTTGGTTCTGCTGATCGAGGGTCTGGGCGACGGTCGAGACGCGGGTATAGCCGATCCGCTGACCCACCGTGTGTCCAATGACATTTGGGGTGTGACTCATAAGTATTGGAATCGCAGATTCGAGATGGTTATTTCCGAGACGAACTTTTGAGACAGCTCGACCTTGGCGAACAGGTGCGGGTTCGGACCGTCTACCCGGTGTCTCAAATGTGGTCTTTTCTGAGACGCCGGGCGGCGACGTTTCTGGCAAACCAAGGGCTAAGACATCGAGCGGTGGGAGCGGCTTCGGCTTGCGGCGACTAACGTGGGCCACTCGGCCCCGAACCCGCGACGGTTTAGGTGCGAGAATTCTCCGATGTCGGAACTTAACGATGCCGAACTCGCAAACTGGCGGGTCGACCTATCAAAGCGACATCCTCGTGTTGCTGGTCCACTCTTGGAGGCTGCGCTACGTCGGCAGCAGGCGGCTGCGGTTTGGAAGCCAGGAAGTGTACGGCTTCGCGGACTGAACCAGCTGCTCATGCACCTGGACTCTGTCGCTGCTGCGTTCGGCCCGAACCGGAGAGAACAAGCACTATCCAGGCTGGTCATGCGCACTGCGCGAGATTTCGAAGCGGCACTTGAGGCGGGCTTCTCAGGTTACCTATCTATCGCTGTTGATGCGATGAGGGACGTTCTTGAGGCAACGGACCTGGTATTGATGTTTTCGACGGATATTAAGCTGGTTGACGCCTGGTTGGGCATGCCGCCTGATGACAATCGGAAGTTCTCCCCGCAGAAAGTTCGAGGACGCTTACACAATAAGGGCGTTAAGTATAAGGAGAACTCGTGGGCGACCAGCGACTACAAAGGCCATAGCAGGGCGTTGCATGTAAACCCATGGTGGGAGTTGGTTGGCGAGAAGGGCATGTACCCGCGTGAGACACCGCTGTTCAGAGACGTCCATTTTTGGGAGATATTCGGGCACGCTCGCGAACTCGTTTATGCGTTAGATCGACTTCGTGACCAGTGCGAGTTCGACTGGCCAGAAGTGAGCCGAGCAGAGGATCTAGGCGATGTAGCCCAGGCCTACGCGCTAACCCACCATAGGGAGACAATCATGCTCACTGTGCTCGAAACTTATCGCCCGAGTTCTTGGCGTGACCTCGCCGTCGTGATCAAAGCAGCCTTTAGCGACTACGCCGAAAGGAACTCTGAGCGCCCAAGCAAAGCGATTTGGCGTGACTCAACGTAGCTGAATGCTCGCTTGCCCATTTAGAGCGGTCAACACTTCGTCGAATCCTCATGTTCAAGTGCCTCGACCAGGTTGTCGGCGGCGATCACGACCTTCAACAGTGCTGCCACATCGTTCTCATGTTGGAAGAGTTCGTTCCTGGTCTCTCTGTACAAGTCGAGGGCTTCGCTGAGTGCTTTGTTCATCGTGCTGCTCCTTCCCTGATCTGTCGGACTGGAAACTCCAGCGACCGTGTCTTCGAAACAAGCGCCACCACTGCAGGTTTCACGGTTGAACGTTTGCCCACATCGCTTTGGCTACCCGTTCGGCATCGGCGGTTGCCCAAGCCGGATCGCCGGGATAGCCGGGGTTGGCAGTCGCGTTGGGGCCGGGGCCCTGGCAAGTGCGGGCTTCAACAACTACGTTCTTGCGCACGCCCAGTGCCTGCTGGCAAGCGTCTGCACCGTTCTCACCGGGCGGCGATCCCATCGAGACGGTCATCAGGGTTCCGTCGTTTTGGACCTTACCCAAGGTGAACCCCCGTGCGTTTTCATAGCCGAGCGTTACGCCAACCGTCTCGTGACTGCAAGCCTCCCATTGGGTTTGAGAACTCGCGAGGAACGCCTGAGCCTGATCGGCGGACGGAAAAACGGCGGCTGTCTGTTGAAGCAGTTCGGGTCCGCGCATTCCTGGCCCATACATCTGGGAGAACGTCTGGGTCTTGATTGCCTCCAATTCTGTTTTGCTGTAGACATCGTGCTCGCCGGTGAAGGCCACTCCGACACACGACGGAGGTCTGACCTGGCCCGAATGATCGGATGTTCCATAAGAGGAGGAGTTCATAGCAAGTCCACCTGCCCCGCCGCCAGCGGGGTCGCCGGAGACGGGCACTCCCAGCAGCTTGCTCAGCTGGTCAGCGGTCAGCAACACTTGATCGATTGCCTTCGGCAAGAATAACGGTTGCGGTGGCGGTGTCGATGACGCAGTAGCTGACCCGACCCGCCCCGATTCGTCAAGCAGCAGTACACCATTCACCGAGACCATCTTGAGCCAACGATCTTCGGTATCGGACGCGCCGTCGCGCCGAACGTACTTGAGCTTGGCGACCACGCTGGTCGTGTCGCGCGGGCTAACCGAAAGAAGCGTCACCGATTGTATTGAGGCCCAAAAGTCTAGGAACTCACGCTGTCCGGTTTGGGTCTGACAGTGGGTATCGAGTTTTGCCCACGCATCCGTGGGACGGGCTGGAAGGTCGGCGTAGTAGTTAGCGACAAAGTCTCGCATGCTCTCGAAAGTGATTGGTGACGCAGCGGACGCCGCCGTAGTGGTGGCGCTGTTCGCTGCTAGGTCATGCTGTGGTCGCCGCATTGCAGCCTTGACTACGCCGACTGAAGCAACCAAAAGTATGGCAAAGAAGACCGCTAGGAATACTGGTCGTCGCCACGGTGGTTGCATCCGAGCCGGGGTAGGGGCTTCTTTGGTGTCGGCCATGATGGTGTCAGCCTGGGCTTGGTTGAGCGCCCTCCGGGCCGCCTGTGCCAAATCTTTCGGTCTCGAGTATCGCTGCCGGGGATCCTTCGCCAGGCCAGTGGCGATCACATCATCCATTGCCATGGGGATCCCGTGACGCCGTGCGGAAGGCTTTGGAGGCGGGGCGGTCATATGCGCCATTGCCACCTGTTCCAGGGTGGTGCCGGGGAACGGAGGCTGGCCGGTGAGCGATTGGTAGAGCACGCATGCCAAGGCATAGATGTCGGAGCTTGGTTCTATCTCCCCGCCGCTAAAGCGCTCGGGAGCCATGTAGGACCAAGTGCCGATGGTCGCTCCCATGGACGTTATGGCAGTCTCGCCGGCGGCGCGAGCGATCCCGAAATCTATGAGGTAGGCGAAGTCGTCTTGCGTGATGAGGATGTTGGACGGCTTGACATCTCGATGCACCAGGCCGACCTGGTGAGCAGCCTGCAGCGCTGAGCCGATCTGCTCGATGATCCGAACCGCCCGCTCAGGGCCTAGGGGTCCGTCGTCGAGAAGGGTGGACAAGTCCTGACCATTGATGAGGCGCATCGCCACATAAAGGCGTCCGTCGATCTCACCGACGTCATAGAGGGGAACGACGTGCGGTTCGTCCAGGCGGGCGGCTGCACGCGCCTCCCGGCGGAACCTCTGCTCGAACGTTCTGTCCTGGGCGAAATGCGGGAGCAGCATCTTGATTGCCACCGTCCGATCGATAACGGTGTCGTGTGCACGCCATACCTCGCCCATCCCGCCACGACCCAACAGCTCGATAAGGCGGTACCTCCCGAATGGCGTTCCGTCCAAGTCATCCCTCCATGGCAACTGTTCGCTCCGGGTAACCCTAAGCCGAGGCTCCCGGTGCGAAAGCTGAAGGAAGAAATTGGCGGTCAGTTGTCACTGAGATTGAGTACCGTCACCGGCGTGGACACGACCACCCCGTCAGCAGACTTTCGAAGCATCGTTCTGCGGGGAGCCAACGTTGCGTCCTACAAGTTTGCGCTCGCCAAATCGGTACTGGAGCTGGCCCAGGCGGGTGTCACCGAAGCCGCTCTAGAAGACCTTGCTGTCCCGTTCAGCCGGGAGCTGTGCGCTCATCTGAAGGAAGTCGATACCCAGTCGACGTCCTCGGGTAGCCGTTTCCTGGATGCCTGCCGACACTTCAACGCGGGCAGAATCACCCAGACCGAACTGGTGGAGACGACAGCCTTGCTGGGCTTCAACAACGTCATCGACGCCTTCCACGTCGTTGACAGAGCCGATGTCGGAACCCGCTTTTTCGTCGACGAACGGCATCAGTCCTTGCGGGGAATCCGGTTCACGGACGAGCTACTGACGCTGGCTTCCGACGGGACCACAAGAGATCCCCTCGATGCGGAGGCTGAATCTCGTTGGCAGCTCGTCGAGAGCGCCTGGGACGAACGCCGCTCTACCGGGAAAACGCTTGTCGTAGAGTATGACCGGCCAAGTGAGATGATCGTGCGTGGCATGCTCGGACATCGCCGCTCCATCACTTGGGTTCGTCCGGGACTCAGCGGCTACCAAGCCAGTACATGTTTCTATTGCGGCACCACGATTACACCCCTTCTGGGCCTTGACTACTCTGCCGATGTCGACCACTACTTCCCCCACATGCTGATGAGCCGAGGAGTTTTCGTTGACCTTGATGACGTCTGGAACTTGGTTCTAGCCTGTGCCGTGTGTAACCGGGGCCCATCCGGGAAGTTTGACCGGCTCCCTCACGGCGATTTCCTCGAAAGGCTTTGGCAGCGCAATGAGCAACTCATCAACAGTCACCACCCCTTAAGGGAATCGATCATCGCCGCTACGGGAGCCACACCCGAGGCACGGCTGCAATTCCTGCGCTCCGTCCAGACCCGCGCCACCGAGCACGCTCGTGCGGATTGGCGGCCACCGAGGTGACCGAGGGAAAACTGGTCCGCGACTTGATACCCGAAATCATCCGGAAATCCGGCAGGCACCCGGAAGTGCGATATTTATCGGGTACCGAGTTGGTGGGCGCTCTGGTCGCCAAGCTCTGTGAGGAAGCACGCGAGGTCGGGGAAGCGTTCAAGGACCGAGAGTGTCTGGTGCAAGAACTGGCCGACCTCACGGAGGTGATCTCCGCACCAATGTCGGTGGGCGGCGTTGGGCAACAGGAGGTCTTCGACGTCGTGGAGGCGAAAGCTGCACTGCGGGGGCGGTTTACCACGATCCCCGGTTGATGTCCTCCGACGGATTTATGTCGCAGGATCTCCTTCCGTTACCGGGCCGCGCTGCCCGCCTACCTCAAGCCTCCCAGCGCCAACGGTCGGCGAGGTGACTAGGTCGCCACCGGAATGGACGGGGTCGGCTCTTTTAGTGCTCGGCCTTTGTGCTTGACGGTTATTGTGGTGGCGGCGGCGGAGGCGGCATCCCCGGCACGGGCGGGGTGAAGGTCGGCTGCCCTCCCATTTGAGGGGGGGCCGGGTAGTCCCAGCACGTCCCCGGTCCTTTACCGTCCGTCCCGAGGGATGTGCACACACGATAGCTACCGTCGGGATTGAAGCAGGTCGTGCGGACCCCGATGGGCACGTTATACATAGTGTTCCACTCGGTCCTGCAGTTCTGGCCGGGATCAGCCGAGGCGGTTTCAGCTGCCACCACAGTGGCCGTAATGAGCACTGCTCCGATACAGGCCGCAGCGATGACATTCTTCATAGTTCGGTGCTCCTTTCGGGCCGTACGGATGCAGATTCTGCACCTTCTCATGCGTAAATGAAATGGTTAGCCCGTGCTGCTGCGCGAACGAATTCCCGGCTCGGGATATCGGCATGTGATATTACGTCCAGTAGCGGTTAGGACGTCGCCTAGGCAGGGACCCTACGAAGAGGGATGCCGCAAGCCGAGTAGAGGGAAGCCGGGCGAGGAGCGCACTTCCTAGTTTTTAGGGTTGCCAGCGCAATCGAACCAAGCTGGAAAATCGGCGCAGACTGGCCGGTTTACGTCGACCCAGCCCAGGTTTGTGCAGATGGTGTAGGTCGTCCCGCCGTTCGGGCCGACTGTTCCTAAATGGGCGCAGTCCCCACTTGGGTCCGGTCTGACCGGCTCGTTGACGTGAATCCAGCCGACGCTTGTGCACAGCGTGTAGGCATGAGCTTCCGGGACGAGTGTTCCTATGTCGGTACGGGCACACGATCCCGAGGGGTATGCGCCTGCTACCGGTGCAGCAATCAGGCCTGCAGCAATGAGCGTCGATGGCGGGATAGCTTGCAGCGCAGCAAGTCTCATAATCCACACCTTGATCAGAAAGGCGCAACGTTGTCGATGCTGACAAACATGCCGTGCCCAGTGCCGTCGTTGGTGAAGCGGGTGCCGTCGCTGTTCGGGAGGATTGTCCAGCCCAGCACGTTATAGGCCTGGCCGTAGTTAAGAACGATGTCGTTCTGAGGGCTGGCACTGCCGCCAGCGGCGATGTTCCCGTTCATCCAGGAGAACGCTCCGCCTGACGTGACGTTTGCGATGTCCCAGTGAATAGCCTCACCGCCGCAGCGCAAGTATGTGCCGGGCGGAGGGGGACAACGGGGAGGTGGATCAACCGGGGCTTGCGCGAATCCCGGAAGGTATTGGCAACCCACCCTGTCCGGCTGGACGTCGCAGCGAACCTTGCCAGACTCGGTCCTGACACGTTGGTCAGCGTTAGCCGCCGGTAACCCGACGAAACCTAATGCGATAACGACAGCGACCACAAACGCGATCCGCTTCATGGGTCTGAGGGTAATGAGCCGGTGTCTCTACCCGCAGCAGATCGAACGACCAGGGTGGCGACTGAGATCAGTCCAAACGCGAGACCACGATCTCAAGGGTTGTGCCGATTGCCTCGGCTACGTGGCGGAGTTCGATTACATCCAGGCGGCGTTCACCTGACTCATACTTGCTGACGAACGACTGGGGTACGTCTAACCGCTCAGCGACCCGCGCCTGGGTGAGTCCAGCTTCTCGGCGCAGCTGCCGCAGCAAGGTGCACAGCTGCTGGTACTCCGCCGAGTAGATGGATTTCTCCACCCAGCCAGCGCACCGTGGGCCTGCTAATATCCCAATTTAGGATATTCGAGCGTTCATCCAATAAGCCAGGAGTCATGCACCGATGCTCCAGCAAAGTTGTAGACGGGCGAACGCATTACTCCTGGCGGTCCCGGCGGCAATGACGATCGGCATGATGTCGGCCCCCTCGGCCCACGCCGTGCCAGCCAACTGCAACGCGGTGACAAATCCGCAAGTCGTTTATACCCCGTGCTGGCAGAGCTACGTCCACGGCGAGCAGTGGGCATTCGACGCAATCAAGCAGTTGGGACGACCACCCCGAACCATTCCGGGATTTGGAACAGACCAAGTAGTTGTGATATGCCGCCAGGGACTAAGCCAAGAGAACCCACCCGATCGTGCTGCCTGGGCGGACGGGTGCTCCAGCGTGTTTGCTGCACAGCTGGGCTGATTTCGTGAGGAAGTTGGCGTTGATTAGCGTCCTTGCTGGCGGTGCCCTGGTGGTCAACATCAACGCTATGGCCCACGCCGATGTCAACGATTTTATCGAAGATGTTCATGGAGAGCTGGGAGTTTCGAACTTTACTAGCGGAGACTCGGGTCTGGCCGCTCAGGGCGTGTGGATCTGTAACCAGCTTGACAATGGGGCGCAGTTTAGTGTCGTGCTGCAGCGGTTTGTTCAAGCCAATCCTGGAATCCTGCCCTTTACTGCTGGTCGACTCGCAGCTATTGCCGTAAGGGATATCTGTCCTTGGCATCGAAATGACATCTACTAGACGATGGCGCAGCGTCGGTCCTCCGAAGTGGCGTGCCACTCGCAGGGGAACTCTCCGACCCTTTTCCAGGGGAGGGGCTTGGGTGCGGCCATTATCAGTATCTTCGTCTAGGAGTCATTGGTGATGAAGAGAGCAGTAAGCACCGCCATCATGGCCCTGGGTGTGACAGGAGCTGTCATCTCTGCCCCTCCGGCTAACGCCAATCCCGGTAGCTACCTTGTTTGCGTGCAGAACTCTGTTCCTTGGGCAGTGAGCGATCCCGACCTAGTGGCCCAAATGGGGAGAGTCGTCGAGGCCCAGATGGATGCCGGGCATAACGCGAATGAACTGGTCCCCGCAGCTAAGCAGGCCTGGAATCTTTCATTCCACGATGCCGACATCGTCGTGGTGTGCGCCGGAGCGGCTCGCATCTATCACTGGCCTCTGACGCCGACAGGCTGAGCGATGAGGAAGAAGTCCTGAGCTTACCTCGGCACGCGCCAAATAATGACCCTCGGCAAGGTCGGCGTACTTTGGATCGGTTTTTTGCGAGGGTTCTGGGAACTTTGAGACACAAATTCGCAGATCACAGTTGTAAGTACTCAATTCGTCCTGGGCTCTGATCGTGTACTGGGATTGTGAGACTTTCCCACCGAAATGTGTAGGTACGTCAGGAGGATTCATGTCGACTGCCCTTGAGGCCACCTTCTCGGCCAGGGAAGCAGCGGTTATTCTTGGGCGCTCATATTCTTGGTTGGATCAGCGTCTTCGCAATAGGAAATTCACTTTGCCTGACGGTACTGTGCTGCAGCCCTGCCGAACCACAGGAGGCTACAGACGCTTCGATGTGGAGACAATCAAAGAGATAGCGTTCTGCTGCTATAGGAACAACTGGTTTACGACGATGCAGGAATTGAGAGGCAGCCTTCGCCGGCTGTGTGTAGCTGCCTACACGTAAAGGACCCTCATTCCCGCCCGCCTAGACGTGCTCAGAGCCACGTTTGATGATCTCCGGGCTTTCCCCCTACCCTTGACCGACCGACCCCTACATCCTCACCACAGGATTACCACGGCATCATTGCCGCCCGTGCAACGAACAGAGTTGACAGTCGCAGGACCACGGATGCCATTCGTGCATTCTCTAGGGCTTCCCGCAAACTGAGGGCCCACTGCTCCGAGGACACAAACGGGTCGCGCTTCTGACTCTTGGCGCATGACTTGCTCCTGCTCGACGGGTAGTTGACGCCGTCAACCCTCCAGGACGAATCCGCTGGAAACCAACCGGAACGAAAGGGAATGAGATGGAATGGACCTGCTGGTCAGCAGGGGTTTTGCCCAGTAGATGCTCGGTTTCGATTCCCGGCAGCTCCACTTAGCTTGTCCTTGCAAACTCCTACGCTGCTCAGCGCGGCGGGCATAGGCTCTGGCTATTCGGCGATGGGTATTGGGAGTGCGCGATGTCGTATGTTCTTGCGTTGCCCGAAATGATGTCCGCCGCGGCCACGAACGTGGCCTCGATCGGCTCGGAGGTCACGAAGGCAAACCAAGGCGTGGCGCAGGCCACCACCGGGGTGTTAGCCGCAGCCGAGGACGAGATCTCCGTAGAGATCGCCGCGTTGTTCTCCGCCCACGGCCAGGGCTTTCAAGCGCTTGGCTCACAGGCGGCGGCTTATCAACAGTGGTTTGTGCAGGCCTTGACCGGCGCGGCCGGTGCGTATGCCGGCGCCGAGGCGGCCAACGCGTCACCGCTGGCCGCCCTCGAGCAGGCGGTGCTCGGTGTTCAGCAGGAAGTTCAGCAGATCCCCACGACGCTGGCGGCCGGGATCACCCAGGAATTCGATGTCCTGTTTGCCGACCCACATTCGCCGCTACTGGCTCTGCTGACCGGCGACAATCCGCTACTCGGTCTCGTTGGGAGCAACACACCGCCGCGGTTGTTGCCGTTGCTGTTCGGGGAGACGGTGCAGCACACCACCTATAACGGGATGCCCGTCGTGCAGATCACGCCGGCCCATCCCAACGGGGACTACGTAGTGGCCATTCACGGAGGCGCGTTCATCTTGCCGCCGTCGATCTTCCACTGGCTGGATTACACGGTGATGGCGTATCAGACCGGCGCGACCATCGAGGTGCCGATCTATCCGCTGCTGCAGCAGGGCGGCACCGCCGGCACGGTGGTCCCCACCATGGCCGGCTTCATTGCCCAGGAGGTCGGCCTCTACGGGACCTCCCACGTCAGCGTGATCGGTGACTCCGCGGGCGGCAACCTCGCATTGGCGGCCGCCGAATACCTGGTGGCCAACAACCCTTCTGGCGTACCGGGGGCAATGGTTCTGCTGTCGCCCTGGCTGGACTTGGCGCGGTCCGGGGGGCAGATCGGCAACGTGTGGGCGAACGGACTTTCCCTGACCAACCCCGAGGTGAGTCCGCTGTACGGGTCGCTCAGCGGGCTTCCGCCGACGTATGTCTATTCGGGCTCGCTGGATTCGCTCTTCCCCGAGGCGCTTGCCCTCCAGCAAGAAGCCATCACGCAGGGGGCCCCGATGGGCTTCGTTCTGGCGCAGGGCCAAGTTCACGACTGGATTCTGCTCACCCCGACCGGCCCTCGATACTGGGCGCAGATCGACCAGGAACTCGGCATCGCGCACTGACGCGACGAACGTCAAGTAGTCGACTACTCTAGCTGGCCCGGCAGCCGCGGCGGAATCTGACGAGCGGGACAACGCAATACCGTCGTTTCGCGATGCGAAGGGGTTGTCATGGACGCCCAAGAGTCGAAAAACCTGCGCGCCACAAAGGGATTGGTGTGGTCATCATGACCGCGGCGGTGACCCCACGCGGTATCGTGCCGAGACGATTTCGTTGGTGGTCCGCCTCCGCATGCGCCATCTTGATCGGCGTGGGCGCCTACCTCTTCGCCGCGTATTGGAGCAAGGCCGACGCGGAATACCTGTTTACGGTGGTCTTCAGCAAGAATCCAGAGTTCCTCTTGAAGGGCATACCTCCCTTCGTGGCGCAGGCGCTGAGCGACGCCCTGCACTTCGACCACTGGGTGATCCCCGGTTATTGCCTGGCGCTCATCACCTGTGCGGCGGTCTTCAGGTTTCTGGCGTTCTCCGAATCGGGCAAGAAGCTGAGCTGTTACATCCTTGCTGCGGCGGGAGTCGCCACGGCCGCACACATACTCGAGGACGCGTTGATTTACTGCGTGCTGAACCGCACGCCGGGCGGGTTACTCAGCCGAGTGCCCAACGCATTCTGGATTTATGCGCCCGCCGCTGTGGCAACCGTAAAATGGTGCGCGCTCATCGTCGCCGTGACGGCGATACCGGCAGCTGTTTTCTCGGTGATCCGGGTGGCCCTGTCGCACTTGTGCCTGCGCAGGTACCGCCGACGACACGGCGGCCGGAACTGGTGGGACGACGCGTTGCCGGCGCCGGCGCTCGAGCCGACGGAGGGTGACGTCGAGGCGGCCTGGCGCCGGGCTTATTACATCCCCGACGGCGAACCCGAGGGCGGCAAACACCGTGACGGCTCCTCGCCGACCCCAACGGCGCTGTGCCTGTCCGGCGGCGGAATCCGCTCTGCCTGTGTGGCAATGGGTGCGATGCAGCAGCTCGCCGGCCAGCGGGGCGCCGTCACGGACGCATGGCCGGCGGCGCCGGCGCTTGACGATTTCGACTATGTGATCTCGGTGTCCGGGGGCGGGTTCAGCGCCGGGGCGCGGGTGCTCGGCGTTCAACGTGAGCCAGCCCGCGACGGCCGAGGCGGTGGCGCGATTGCGCGGCTGTCTGAGCGCTTCAGCCCGGGCTCAGTCGAATTCGACTCGTTGCGCCGCCGGTGCGACTACCTCGCCGATTCGCCGCTCGCGTTATTGCGGGCGCTCGCCGAGGTTTTCAAGAATCTGGTGGCATCACTGCTGATCGTGGCGTCGTCGGCCGTCATTCTGGGCTGGCTGCTGGGCATATTCGTCAACTATTTTCCGTTCAAGGCCGTGGTCCCCTATAGGGAAGGGGCATCGCCGCTCAACCCTGGTGCGCACCCGCGAGTGGATATCGAAGCGCTTCATGCCCGGCCGGTGGCCGCGTTTGCGGCGATCGCGATTCCCGTTGCCGCAGTGGTTTTCTGCGTCATTGGAGGTCTGATCTGCGAGTGGGCCTCCACGTCGCGGCGGAGCACCGCGTGGCAAGACAGGTTCGGCTGGTTGGGTCGCAGGGCCGCGTTGCTGGCTTTGCTGGTGTTCGGTCTCAGCGTCGCCGGGCCCGCGCTGATGTGGCTGTGTTTGCAGCGACCGGACAAGGGGCCCATCGGCGCGGTTGGCGGTATCGCGGCGGTGGTCGGCCTGCAGTACTCGACGACACTTCTGTCGATGACGTCGAAGAAGGACAGCCCGGTAAATCCCTCGCGGTGGCTGAAATTCGTTCCGTCGGGAGTCGTGCGCATTGCCTTGGTCGTCTTGACGCTGGGCGTGCTGCTGATCGCGTGGCTGCTACTGCTCGGCATCGTCGCCGGCCACGTCTTCAACATGGAGATCAATGAGGCGATCCTCAATCCGGGCCGCAGCCGCCAGCCCTTGACGTCGGACATTCAGTGGCTGTACCTGGGTGGGATCGCGCTGCTTGCGCTGCTGCTCAGTAGCTTCGACGTGACCTCGCTGAGCCTGCACCCTTTCTATCGGCAACGATTGGCGCACGCGTTCGCCGTCCGCCGCCTCGGCGGGAAGGCCGTGGAGTACGAGCCCAGCGAGTCGACGTGGCTTGACCAGTACGGCAAGGCGCAGACGGGTGGTCCGAAGTTCGTGTTTGCCGCGGCCGCCGCCGTCTCTGACGGTGACATTCGGCCGGCACCCGGCCTCAATGCCGTGTCCTTCGTCATGACCGCCGATTATGTTGGGGGACCGTGCCTTGGCTGGCTCAAGACCGCGGAACTTCGCCAAGCGTCACCCCCGCGCATTCAACGCGACCTCACCGTAGAAGCGGCGATCGCGGTGAGCGGAGCGGCGTTCGCCTCGGCAATGGGAAGGGAAAGCCGGGGGATTCAGTCGCTGCTGGCGCTGTCCGGTGCGCGGCTGGGAACCTGGCTTCCCAACCCGCTTTTCGTGAGGAACGCCCAACACAAGGCCGCCGATCCTTCGTTTCCCAAGGCGCTGCCCTCGGTGCGGGGAGCCGGGTACTTTTACCGAGAGCTGTTGGGGATCAACAAGTTCGATGCGCGACTCGTTCAGGTCACCGACGGCGGTCACTACGAGAATCTCGGCCTCGTCGAGGCCCTGCGTCGGCGGTGTCGACTGATCTACTGCATCGACAGCAGCGGCGACTGCCCTCCGTTGCTGTCCGGTCTGTCCGAAGCGATCAGGCTCGCCGAATTCGAACTCGGCGTCGAGATCATCATGGAGAACGGCGGACCGTTCGGTGTGGAAAACCTCGCCCCGGGATCCGGCGACCACTTCGGCGACAACAACGCGTTTTGCAGCCTGAACGACCGCATCACCAAATGCGCTGTGGCAAGGGGAAGAATCACCTATCCCGAAGCGGCCGGGATCGAGACGGAGGAAGCCAGAACCGGATGGCTGATCATCGCCAAAGCCGTGCTGTGGCAGGAGCTGCCCGATTGGGTGTTGACGTACGCCGCGGAGCACGGCGGCGCCGAGTTCCCCCACGACAACACATCCGACCAATGGTTTTCCGAGGGGCAGTTCGCTGCCTACACGGAGGTTGGCCGCAGCATCGCGGTGAGTGCGATGAAGGTCCCCGGCGACGGCAGCTTCCCCGCGACCCAACCCCCGGTGCAGGTGGTGGACGACGCCGTGGCCGCAGAGTCGCCCCGACCGGCGGCATGACTACACGAAGGAGCAATTCAATGACTACCCGCCCGACGACACGTCATCGCGGTCACGCAGGTGCCCGTCCGATCGCACGTGCCACTCTATTTGGCGCGGCACTTGCGCTTGCAGCCAGTCCGTTCGTAGCGCCGGCCACCGCGCGCGCCGACTTCAACCAGCAGTTCTACCAGTTCTGCATCACGAACCTGGGTCAGGGCAACGACTACTGCTGCGCGCACTCGGGGGGCGCTGTCAAGGGCGGTGGGTGCCTGGATCCGGCGAGCGGGAACATCACTTCGCCGGCGGCCGTGGTGAGGCAGGGCTGATCCCTCGAAGGTGAAGGGCGCGTGTTCCGGGAACGGGCTAAAATCCAGGACGCAATGCCGGTAGCCGAAGGGGGGCCATCGTGACCGATGGGTTCAAGGCCGATCCCGTCGCGTTGCACGTCGGCAGCAACGACATGTTCAACGCGATCGGCCAGGCCGCCGTGGAATTCCTCAGCCACGAGGAGGGGATTGCCGGGGCCGCGCCGGGCTGGGTCGGATCGTCACAACTGGCGTTGGCCGAGCTGGCGGCGCGGTGGGAGATCCGCCACGACCAGCACCAGCTTCGGGTGGACGGGCTGGGGTCGCACGTCGCCGAGGCGATGTTCAGCTATGCCACCAACGAGGACGACTCGGCGCGAGCGTTCAGGTCGTTGCGGGACTAGGGGTGGCGCGTGGGGCCGTTGACCCCGAATGACGTCAAGCGGTGGGATCTCGGCGCGATACAGCAGGTGTTCGAGACGGCCAACGGGCGTGCCAGCACTTTGCAGCGGTTGGGGGACAACCTGCAGCAGGTTCACAACGTGCTCGGCGGTTGGGACGGGGAAGCCGGTGACGCGTTTCGCGCCGACTTGGGCAAGGCGCGCCGCGACATCGAGGCGGACGGTCAGGAGTCCAGGCAGGTCGCCGCGGCGGTGTCACGCGCCGAGGCGGACGTGCGCGCGTGCAAGAACGAGCTGGCCGACATCGAGCGGGCCGCCGATGCCAAGGGCTGGAAGATCACGTCCGACTGGCGAATAGATGTGGGGGACACCTGGGTTGGGCGCGACACGTTGGAGTTCGCCGCGCAGCAGCAGGTGTTGCAGGACCGGCTGATCCTGTTGAAGGCGCACGCCGAGGCCGCCGACCACGAGCTGGCCGCCGCCATCCGCGCCGCGGTAAGCGAGGTCCCCTTGGACGCCGGGCGTCCGCCGGCCGGCGGCCCGCCGCCGCAGCAAGCCCGGCCCAAGCCGCCCGGAGTACGCCACCCGCGATCACTGGAGGACATGCTGTTGCCCGACGGCCCCGCGGACCCGGCGGCCGATAATGGGCCGCCGTCGGACGCGCCCGCTCCAGCGGCGGGCACTACGGGCAAACCGCCGTCGCTGCAGGACATGTTGCTGCCCAGCGACAAGCAGCCGGGGACCGGCCAGGGCGACCAGCCGCAGCCGGGCAGCCTGCCGGACCTTCTGAGCCGGCTTCATCAACCCGTGGTTCCCGGCCCGCCGCCGCGGCTCAAACCCGCTGACATCGAGAGTTTCAAGGCGATGGCCCGCCCATCCATGATCCGCGACGGCGTGCTCCCGGAGCAGGTCGAGGCGCGCCTGAACGACATCGTGGGACGCACCCAGCAGTGGATCGACAACGGGATGCCGAATTACGTTCCGCCCGAGCCCAAGCCGGTACCACCCCCGGGATTCGGCGAAGGGTTCGCCGACCGCTGGTTCGCCACCGAGCAGGGCATCCACAACCTCCTCGGGGTCGGAGGCCCCGGCGCGCCGGGTGTGCTCGAGTCGTGGCAGCAGATGCTCAAGGGCACCGTCGAGACGGCTGTAAACCCGGTCGGCACGGCGTTCGGCGAGGTCAAGAACGCGCTTGATTCACCGAGCCCGGCCTATTACTTGGGAGGCAAAGCCTCCGACGGCGCCTACGCCCTGCCCGGATTGCTCTTCGGTGGCGAAGGGGCCGGCATAGGCCGACTGGCCGACATCGATGCCGCCGCCGCAGTCGATTACGGCCCAACGCATTTGCCGCATGTGCCGGTCGGGTTGGATCACCCCGGCGTCTATCAACCGTTTGCAGACCAGGCGGGGCAGGATCTCTATTACGCGTTCGCGCACGGAGAACCCACCGCGGGGCTCAGCCAGCAGCTCGCTGACATGTCGACGCACTACGTTGGCGAGAACCCGGACCGAGTCGTCCTCGGTGCATGGGACGGCCAGGACGGTGGATACATCGGGGACGCCAGAGCTCACGGCGGGATCTACTACGACACAGGAGGAGACGCTTGGCAGGCCCTCACCCATGGTTTAAGCGCCACGGATCAGACGGCTCTTGGATGGCAAGCCAATGAGCATTTTCTTCGAAGCCAAATGGAGCACGGCGTGCCCCGCATTGACTATGTGTTGGGCGATTACTCCTCCATCGAAGAAGTCCTCTTGAAACGTCAAGGCTCGTTTTCCGCGAAGGAGATTGAATTTCTCACGGAAAATGCGGCAAAATATGGGTACCACCGCGTTGGCGCTTCATGGGTGAAGGATTGATCGTGGAAGACGACTTTGCGCAGGGGGTTCAACAAATTGTGGGACCCCTCCTGTCCGGCATGGGCTTCACCCTCGATGCCATTGACAATGATGTCGACGAAGGAGGGCCTAGAGGTTCGGTTGTGTTCTACAGATCGCCAGATAGCAAGATACAAATCTACCGGTCGTCCCGAGAAGGCGAGATCAACGCGATGATCGGTCCATTAGATGCGCCGAATGAGCACGGATTATACGATCGATCGAAGAAGTGGCACTACTTCAATGATTTCGCCGATGAAGCCAAGCTTCCGCTTGAAGAACTAGTGCGGAAGCTTCGGGACGAGCGCGATAACTTTGAAACCACTACTAAGTGGCTCGAATGGATCAAGAGAGAACGCATAGCGCGGTACTTCGAATCGGCGCATGCAGCGATAATAGCAGGACGCTGAGGTCGCAGAAATGATGTCGGACTTTTCCGCAGAAGTTCAAGCGACCGTCGGGCCCCTGCTGGCGGAGCTCGGTTTCGCTTTGGATGAGGTTGACGACAGTCCTGATCAGGGCGGCATCGAACGACATATCACCTATTACCGGTCAAACGACTGCAAGATGCAAATCTACGAATCATCCCGGGCGGGGGAGGTGAATTGTATGATTGCTACGCTTGACGCGCCAAATGAGTTTGGTTTGACAAGCAAGCAATGGCATTACATTAGCAAGTTCTCAAGACGATCGGATATTCCATCTGACGAACGCCTGCGACTTGCAATAGCTGGAGCAAAGTCTTACGCCAATCCGCTGGAAGGGGTGCGCGATCGCATTGCTAAGCACTATGAGGCGGCGCACGCTGGCATCCTCGCCGCCAGGCAATAAATCCGGTGCCGATATGCGGGAGAAAAAGGCTTTTCGAAGAAAAAGTAAGCAACGTGACATCGACTGGACTTGGGCGGCGACGACACAGAAATTCCTCGCCGCAGTCCGTTCAATTGTTGAGCCGCTACTGATCCAGCTGGGATTCCAACTAGATGAGTTCGGCGATGCGGTCTATTATGATCGGAAGGCCTACGTCGTCTTCTTCCGTTCGATGGATTGCAAGATCCAGGTCTACAACGCGCCACGCGAGGGTTCGATCAATTGCATGATCGCCCCGCTGGATGCCGCGAATGTGTTTGGTCTATACGATCGTTCCGGCAAGTGGCAGTACCTTCCGATGTTCGCCATTCGCCAAGGCGTTCCTCCCGAAGATACAAGGGACGCTGGTTCGCCAAAGTTTCCGACGACTGCTCAGTCGCTTGAATCGGTGCGCCGTCGGATCGAGAAATTTTTTCCAATCGCGCACGACGGCATACTCGAGGCGACGAATGATGAGGTCGACCTGAATGAAGCGGTCGTTTTGTACCTGAGCCGGTACCCCGCAAGCAATCGTGCTGAGTTCGACTCGCGCTTTGGACCAGCGGCGGCGGCCGTGATGGAGTGGGTACGGTCGGTCCTCAACGAAGCAATGAGGGTAGAGCCCGATTGGGATCGCATGACCCTCAATGACGCGGGAGAGTATGTCGAAGCGGTGATGCGCGAACGGCATCCCAGCCTCACGCCGCAGGCCCTCGAAGCAATCGGCAACTACTACACTTTTCAGACGCGTTAAGTTGATGCGAGAGCTAGGCAACAGCGAGACAAGGGCATCTTTGACGAATACGGACGATTTCTTGCACGGTAGATCTGCCGAACTACAAGCCGAGCTCGATCGGTTGTCGCAAAAGCTCGGAGTTCGTTCCATTCCTGTCGGATTCCGAACGAAAGATGACCTCAATATTTACATCGCCGACGACGGCTCGTATCACTTCACGTTCTACGAGCGAGGAAAGGTGGGTTTCGATCGGGTAGGCAGTCTCGATGACGTTCTCTACTGGTATTGCCAAGGTCTGGTTACCAGTCGAGCGGCCAAACGGGTGGGAGACCGAGCGGAACGCTTTAAATACGAGTACCAGGTGCTAAGGCAGTTGAATGCTAACTGGGCTAAGAGAAACGTCCGCGAGCTCGCCGCTCTTTTCCGTAATCGACAACCCGAGGATATTTCCCTACTTCCCGATATCGGGGAAGCCCTATGACGCCAGCTCTCGCGTCCAGGCACATCGGTAGCTCCAGGATGCGTGAGGTCGGATAACAGCCGATGAGCTTCAGCGACGTGGAACGCTACATGGGTTCAACCTTGGCGGCCCTCGGGTTTCAGCTTGATCAGGTCGACGCGAGCGTCGGGTATGGGGAGCGTCCGGCATGGGCAGTCTTCTACCGCGGACCTGACTGCAAGCTTCAGATGTGCTGGTCTGCTCGAGAGGGCGGAGTCGACTTCATGCTCGCCCCGCTAGATGCCCCGAACGAGTACGGCCTCATGAACAGCTCGAAGAAGTGGCGCTTCATGCTGGCCCTCAGCGATGCGACCGATGACTTGGGCACACCGCCCTTGGCGGCCGGCACCGACGAAGTATGGGCGTGGCGCAAAGCACTGTTCGGCATACATTTTGAAGCTGCCCGCAATGCCCTGCTGAGGGATGCTGAATAGTCTCTCGTTGTCCCCGACGACGTAAACGTCGCGATCCATGGCCGCTCGATCGGCCTCGACGACGACGGTCTCGACCGAGCCGCCGACTGCTGTCCGCTTATACCGCTCCGCCAGATTGCCCCGAGGTCCTGCAGCGTGGTGGCGGCATTCCGGCCGTCAGCTGCCGGTGAACATCGGAGGTCGGCGCTCGGCGGCTGCCGCCACACCTTCGCGAAAGTCGGAGGTCGTCTGTAGTCGGGTTTGTTCTTCGAGTTCGCGTGCGGTGGCCGCGGCGACAGCCTCCGCGAGGCCGGTGCGCATGGTGGCACGGATGCTCGTCAGCGCCAACGGAGCCGAGGCCGCGATGCGTTCGGCGAAGCGAATCGCGGCCGGGCGCACGTCACCATCGGCGGCCAATTCATCGACCAACCCTGCCGCGCAGGCGGTTTCACCGCCGAAACGCTCACCGGTGAGCGTCCACTCGAGTGCCCGTTGCTGACCGACGACACGTGGCAACGTGGCGGTGATGCCGAAGCCGGGATGAAACCCGAGGCGACTGAAGTTGGCCGCAAATCTCGAGGACGGCGCGGCCACTCGGAAGTCTGCGCTCAGGGCAAGCCCGAGTCCGCCGCCGATCGCGGCGCCGTGCACCGCGGCAACGACGGGCTTGCTGGTGCGGAACAACCGGATGGCCTGAGCGTAAAGCTCGTCGGGTGAAACGCGATCGTCGGCGGGCCGGGAAAAGTCGGCACCGGCGCAGAAGTGCTTTCCCTCCGCGCACAACACAACGGTCCGGCAATCGACGTCGCCGTCCAGTCGCTCGTAGGCGTCGGCGATGCCCTTGATCAACGCGGTGTCAAAGTAGTTGTTCGGCGGCCGATGAATCTCCACGACGGCCACGTGGCCGGTGAACTCGATCGTGACATCTGGGGCGGTCATAGCTGTTCCAGTAGTTCGCGCACGGCGGCGTTGAACGCATGCGGCTGGTCCATATTCGCCGCATGCCCCGCGTCGTCGATGACGACCTTGCGCGAGTTGGGAATGTGGCGGTGCATGTAGTCGGCCCCGGCCAGAAAGTCGGTGTCGTTGGCGCCGACGATGACCAACGTGGGCACCGTGATGCCGTCGAGCGAGGTGATCACGCGAGCGTCCTTCTGAGCCATGACACCGCGCGCAGCGCGAGGCAGCCCCTCGGGATGCTCGTGCACCGCCTGCGCGACTTCCGCGGAGAAGTCGGTCGCCGCTTCGCCCCGCTCCAGTTGCCGGGCGCGTCGTTCCACCCACGCGTTCCACTTGCCGCGGGCTTCGTCGTTGCGATAACCCGGCCCCGTATCGACGAGGACCAACGCCGCCACCCGCTGCGGATGAGCGAGATGGAAGGCCAGAGATAGATAGCCGCCCAACGACATCCCGCCGAGCACGGCGCGATCGGCACCCGCCGCGTCGAGAATCGCCGCCATGTCGGCGACGCTGATCTGCTCGCTGTAGCGGTCCAAGCCCTCGGGTGCGTCGCTGCCGCCGTGGCCGCGCTGGTCCCAGACTATCACGGGCCGATCGGCGCTCAAGGCATCGATATTGCGATCCCACATCCCCGAGGTCGCGCCGAAACCGTGCGTGAGCAAAAGCGGCACACCCGGCGCCTGGGGGTTGTGCACATGGAAAGCCAGCGTGACGCCGTCTGGGCGCTTCAATCGGTCCACGCCACCACCTCCGATCCGCACTGGATGGCCGGATACAGAGCGTCGGGACCGCAGGCTACCAAGGCCGTGCCGAGCCGGTCCGCCCAGCGGTGATGCCCCCCGCCTTCGTCGCGCCAGGCCCACAGTCGACGGGTCAGATAATGCAACGGGTACTCCTTCGTCATGCCGATGGCGCCGTGTGTCTGGTGGGCGGCCGCCGTCGCCAGCTGCGCGGCCCGGTCGGCAAGCATTTTGGCGCAGGCGATTTCGAAGCCACCCCGCCCGAACTCGACCGCTTCGACCGCGCCGTCGATCGCCGATGACACCACGGCGTCCTGCTGGTGGATGGTGACCAAATGGGCTTGCACGGCCTGGAAACGCCCGATAGGGCGGCCGAATTGCTCGCGTTGGTTGCTGTAGCGCGACGTCATGGCCGCGACGGCACTTATCGCGCCGGCCATCAGCGCCGCGCGCCCCAGCGCGGTGCGCTCGCAGAGCCTCTGTTCGGTGAGCCCGTCCGGTGCGTCGGCGTGCGCGATCACCGGCACACCATCGAAAACCACTGTGTCCCGGGGTTCATCGGCGAGATTGACCGCGCGGCTGACGGCCGGACCGCCCGAGGGCGCGGCCGGGCCGGGCGCGAGCACCACGACGCCGTCGATCAGGCCGACGACGTGTTCGGCGCGGTGACCCCACGCGACATCGGGCACCGTACCGAACAGCCGGTCGCCGTCGAGACGGAGCGCCGCGAAGGGGGGCAGTATGGTACGAACACCATCCGGCAGGGCGAGACCCGCGGATGCGAGGAGCCAACCGCCGACGAACCCGGCCTCGGCCAGCGGCACCGGAGCCGCGTGTGCTCCCGCGGCACGCAACAGCTGGACGGCATCCGCAACACCGCCCCCGGCTCCGCCCAGCTCCTCTGGGACGGGGACATCACTGAACCCGCTCTGCTGCAACGCTTTCCAGAGTCTCGGGGCCCAGCCGGTGGCTTCGGCTTCGCTGACATCCTCCCAGCGGCTGTGTGCGGCGAACAGCTCGACAGCAGCGCCATAGAGTTCGTTGTCGCTCATGACAACCCCTTGACGGCGACCGAGCGCAACACTTCATTGGTACCGCCGCGAATAGTGAACGACGGCGATTCCAGCACGGCGCGGCGCAGCAACCGCTCGAACAGCGACGGCTCCGGGCCGCGTATGAGCTCACGGTCCAACAGCTCCCGCAGCGCGGTCACCACGTCTTGTTCGAACCGGGTGCCCATCTCCTTGATGAGCGCCGCCTCGGCCGCGGGGGTGCCGCCCGCGTCGATCGCCCTGGCCACGGCCAGCGAAAGCCGGTGCAGCACCCAGTACTGGGCCGCCAGCTCGCCGATCAGCCGACTCCCGGCGGGACTGGCGGCCAGGTCCGGCCATTCGCGAATGAACTCCTGAACCAGCAGAAACGTCGAGATCCACCGATCCGGGCCGCTGCGCTCGAAGGCCAGCTCGCTGGCGTTCTGCGCCCAGCCCTGCCCGATCTCGCCGATGACCATCTCGTCCGACACCGCCACGCCGTCGAGGACCACTTCGGCGAAGTGGTCGGTGCTGCCGTCCAGGAAGGGGATTGGCTTGACCGTCACGCCGGGGCTGCGCATATCGATCAGGAATCGGCTCAGTCCGGCATGGCGTTCGCCCTCGCCCGTTCGGCACAGCGCGATCATGAAGTCGGCGCGCATGGCGTTGCTCGTCCATACCTTGACGCCCGACACTCGCCAGCCGTCCGTGTCGCGCACACCGCGCGTCCGCACCGACGCGAGGTCGCTTCCGGCATCCGGCTCGCTCATGCCGATGCAGAAGCACAATTCACCACGGCAGATCCGCGGCAACAGCCACCGCTTCTGTTCCTCGGTGCCATAACGCAGCAGCACTTGGGCGATCTGCCGGTCGGCCACCCAGTGATGCCCCACCGGCGCGCCCCAGCGCAGCAGCTCCTCGACGACGACGAAGCGGTCGACGGCGGTGGCGCCGCTGCCGCCATAGCGTGCTGGGACCGCCATGCCGACCCATCCACGCTCGGCCAGCGCGGCGGAGAAGGTTGGATTGACCTCGGCGCCCATCCCGAGGCCGGGCTCGAACGTCCCCCAGGGCAGTGCCTCGGCCAGGAAGGTGCGCACCCGCTCCCGCAGATCCCGCTCTGCGGCCGTGAGCGCGGCAGGCGACGTGATCATACTTGGCAGGCTAACCACTCGCGTCGACGCAACGAAAGTGGCCACCGCCCAGTCCTTGCAGGACAAGGACTTTCGCCGTCGCGATCGCGGGCGAGACGCGAGGCGGCTACGAAGCGTCCCGCAGTCGGGTCTCCACGTCCTTGATCCCCTGGCGCAGGTGCTCGGCCAGGTACCATTCCTCGCCGCTATGAGCGGAGCGTAAGGCCTCGTTGACTGCCAACTTCGCGTCGGAGAGGTGTCCCCGGCGTTCCTCCCCGCCGGTGGTGATGGCGTGTAGGACCGCCCGCACGGCCTCCTGACAAGCGGTCCCGAAACCGCTGAGATGTGTGACCGACACGCTGGCCCCTTCGTAGTGGATGCAGTCAACCGTTCAGAGCCATGCCCGCTTTAGATGACTGCAAACATTTCGTTCGCCGCCTCCCGGCTCGTTGGTCAGCTGCCCGCCTCGATGGCCGCGACCCGTGCCGCAGCGTCGGGTCCGCAGAAGCGCTGAAGATCCACGGGACCGGCGGACACCAGCTCGTTGACGCGGCGTTTCAGGTCACCCGAGGTGAGATGGGCGTACAGGTTCGCGCCGGGGCAAGACGTCTGGGCCAGGTCGCGATGGCCGGCCAGCGTGTCGGTCGCGATGCGGAAGTTCTGCACGGCCCACGCGAACGCGAGAGCCGCTCCATTGAGCTGGGCCTCCGACACCGCCTCTTGATCGAAGTCGCCTTCGCAGAGCACCAGGAAATGGCCCGTCGTGTTGTAGTCCGTCGCGGTGTCGCCGGCGATTTCGGTGCTCCGCAGTTCGTAGATGTTGCCGTTGCGGTCGACGCCGACGTGGTACGCGATGTCGATCCAGCCCTTCTGGTCTTGGTGGTACCGCTGGTCCGCTCGGAGGCGTTCGGGGGCGTTGCGGTTGTCGCCGAGGACGACGGCCTCGTGGTGCAGCGTCATGCGGGTGATGGTGTGCGGCTTGCCACCGGGGCGGGCGGCCCGCGCGCCCCAGGCGTCTCGGCACAGCAGCTGAGCCGAGGTCGCGGCGGTCAGCCGGACACCGGTCGTCGACGTCGAGCATGCGCCGAGCACCGACGCCACGCCGAGACCACCGGCCAGCGTGAGGAGCTGACGGCGGTCGAGCAGGCCGGGGAGTTCGCCGGGCGGGTCGGGTGCGGGCATACCCGTTGAACCTCCCCTCCGCGCTCGATGCGGTCAAGGCCTCAGACCGCACGCATCCAACAAGGATGTGACGTACGTCACACTCACTGGCTTCCGCCACCGGACCCCCGCTGCCGCTGGTAGAACGCACCTACCGCTGATAAACACACGTCAAACACGCGTAATCTTTGCTGGGGGCGAAGTCCTGACAGCGATCAGGAAGGAATTTGCCGTTGACCGCAGGTGTCCACGACGCGACAGCGGCCGAACCAGCCACTGAGACAGAAGACCAGGAAGTCTCTGTCGACGTCGATGCGAGCACCACCACCAACGGCGAATACCTCTCGGACCTGCTGACGGCCGCCGAGCCGGAAGATCGATGCGCTGCCGCAGAGCCAGCGGGCGGCCGCCGCTTTGCCACGGTGCTGGGCAAGCCGCTGCGGTACGGCGTCAACCAGCTCGACTCCTCGTTGCAGACGCTGGGCCGCTTCTTCGACCTGGCCGCTCAGTCCTTCGCGTATCTGCTGAGGGACTTGATGAGGTTGCGGCACCCCTGGCGCGACACGCTCAACCAGGCCTGGTTCATCATCAGCGTCACGGCGATACCCGCGTTGTTGGTGTCCATCCCGTTCGGGGTCATCGTGGCGGTGCAGGTGGGCAACTTCATCCAGCAGGTCGGCGCCTCGTCGGTCTCCGGTGCCGCCGGCGGCCTCGGGGTCATCCGGCAGGGCGCCCCGGTCGTCGCCGCGCTGTTACTGGGCGGTGCGGCCGGGTCCGCGGTCGCCACCGACCTCGGCGCCCGCACCATTCGCGAAGAGGTCGACGCGCTGCGCGTGATGGGCATCGACCCGGTGCAGCGGCTGGTCACCCCGCGGCTGGCGGCGATCGTGATCGTGGCGCCGGTGCTGTGCTCCTTCATCATCTTTATGGGGCTGGCGGCGGGCTACGCCATCAACGTCGGCTTCCAGTCCGGCACCCCGGGTAGCTATATCGCGTCGTTCGCGTCCTTCGCCAGCGTCAACGACGTCATCGTCGCCGTCCTCAAGACGTGGCTGTTCGGCGTGGTGGTGATCCTGGTGGCCTGCCAGCGTGGTCTCGAGGCCAAGGGCGGTGCGCGCGGCGTGGCCGACGCCGTCAACGCCTCCGTGGTCATCGGCATCGTGGCGGTGTTCGTCCTCAACCTGCTGATCACCCAGGGGCTGTCGATGTCCATGCCGCTAAGAGTGGGCTGATGGCTTCGCCGGCACGGTACCTGCCTATGCCCCTGCGGGCCTCGTCCTGGGTCGCCGGCCGGGGTGACTCGGTGATTCAGCGCCTCGGTTACCAGGTGACCTTCCTGTTCCAGGTGCTCGGCGCGATTCCCCACACGCTGAAGCGTTACCGGCACCAGACCGGCGTGCTGTTGGTCGACATGATCTGGGGGAACGGGTCGCTCATCGTCGGTGGCGGCACCATCGGCGTACTAATCTTCATGGGCGCGGCGGTCGGCGGTTCGGTGGGGATCGAAGGATACGGGGCCCTCGACATGGTCGGGATGGGCCCGCTGACCGGGTTCGTGTCCGCGTATGCGAACACCCGGGAGATGGCGCCGATGATTGCCGGAATCGGCTTCGCGGCGCAGGCGGGGTGCCGCATGACCGCCGAGATCGGCGCCATGCGAATCTCGGAGGAGATCGACGCGTTGGAAGCCCTTGGCATCCAGTCGATCCCGTTCGTGGTCACTACCCGGGTCATCGCGGGGATGATCACCATCGTCCCGCTGTACGTGGTGACGCTGGCGTTGAGCTATGTGTCGTGCGCGTTGGTGGTCAACGTGCTGCACGGGCAGTCCTCGGGCACCTACTACCACTACTTCGACTCGTTCATCCACCCGTCCGACGTGGTGTTCTCGGTGCTCAAGGCCGTCATCTTCGTGACGCTGATCATCGCCATCCACTGCTACCAGGGCTACTTCGCCAGCGGCGGCCCCGAGGGCGTCGGGCGGGCCTCGGGGCGGGCCATCCGCGCCAGCATCGTCACCGTGGTCGCCGCCGACATGGTCCTGACGCTGTTGTTCTGGGGCAACAACCCCGGCATCCGGATATCGGGGTAAGCGTGCCGATGTTTCCCGACCAAGGAGCGCGGGCGCCCACTTCGCGCTCGTTGCGGATCCGCGGACTGATCGCCGTGCTGGCGCTGAGCATCGCGGGCGTAGCGCTGTATCAGCTGGGCAACGGCGGCTACGACGACACGTTCAAGCTGACGGTGGTGGCCGATTCGATCGGTGAGGGTCTGACGCCGGGCGCGGAGGTGAAGTTCCGCGGGCTGACGATCGGATCGGTGAAAACGGTGCAATCGGCCGGATACAACCGTCAGAAGATCACGGTGGAACTCGAGCCGCGCCAGGCGAGGGCCCTGGCCGCCGACACGACGGCCAACTTCATGTCGTCCAACACTTTCGGTCTCGCCGCGGTCGAACTGGTCAGCAGCGGCGCCGGCGCCCGGCTGAGGGCGAATCAGACGCTGCTGATCGGCGCCAACGTCCGGTCGACTTCCATCACGGGGCTGCTGCGTCAGGGGCAGAAAATCGGCAAGATGGTGGACTCGCCCGACGTCGACCACATCATCGAGATAGTGCGCCGGCACGCGGACCTGACCGAGCCCGTGACCCGGTCGTACTTCGACCTGATCAAGATGCTCGTCGACGCCCAGAAGGTGCCGTTCTCGCGGTCGCTGTCGGTGTTCGCCTCGGTGGTCAACGGCGCCAGCGACGCCATCCCGCTCATCGGATTGGCGTATGACCTCCTCAATGGGATGGAGTTTCTGGCCCATCCCGACGGGGTCGAGCGCATGAATGTGATCCTGGACCAGACCGCGAAGCTCCTCTTCAATACCGACCAGATCTTCGCGAAGAACATCGCGTGGCTCGCGCCGTTCATGAAATCGATGATGGACGTCTTGCTGCCACTGTCATACCTGCAGGGCAGCCAGGCGCCGGTCTATGACCGGCTCTCGGGTCTGCTGGACCGCACCAGTGCCGCGTTTCCGATCATCGACGGCAAGGTCCGCATGAAGATCGAGGTCACCCTGGACGCTATGCCGGGACTGGCTGCGGCACTACCGCCCCCGCCGCCCGCGCCCCAGGGGGGCGGCCGATGAGAAGCGTTACCAAATCGGTGATTTGGCTGACCATCTTCACCGCGGTATCGGTGGTCTGCACGCTCATCGTGCTGACCGCCCTGCGTAGTCCCGTCACCGGGGCGGTTTCGCGCTACACCGCGGCGTTCTCCGATGTGTCGGGTCTCTACGCCGGTGACGACGTGCGCATTTCCGGCGTGCAGGTCGGCAAGGTGCAAACCATCCGCCTCGACGGCCGGATCGCCAAGGTGGATTTCACCGCGCAAGACGATCACCCGGTGTTCGCCAACACCGTTGCCGCGGTGCGCTATCAGACGCTGGTCGGTCAGCGCTACGTGGAACTCATCCAGCCGGCCAAACCGGATCATCGGCTGCCGGCCGGGGGCACCCTCGGCCTCGGACAGACGATTCCCTCCTTCGATGTGGCCAAGCTGTTCAACGGCTTTCGGCCGATATTTCAAACCCTCGACCCGGCCCAGTTCAACCTGCTGGGCGAGAACCTGCTGCGGTTGATCCAGGGCGATGAGAACGGCATCGGCCCGTTCCTGCACGACCTCGACGTCATTTCCAAGCTGGCGGTGAACCGCCAGGCCGTCATCACCGCGGTGCTCCGCAACCTCAGCGCGATCTCGGCGGACCTGGGCGGCAAATCGCAGCAACTGTTTCACCTCATCGCCACGCTCAACGACGTGGTGACGAAGTTCGGTTCCAAGGCCGAGGAGTTCCGCGCGGCGATGGACATCGGGCTGCCCGTGCTGCGAAATACCACCCACATCCTGCAATACACCGAGCACACTTTCGACGGGACGACGGTTCCGCTCTACGACCTGACCAGCCGGATGTGGCCGCAGACCGCGACGATCATCGCGGGCCTGTCCCTCGCGCCGTCGCTGATCCAGGGAATGCGGGACTGGCTGGCCGACGACCAGCCCGCCAGGCCGGCGTTTTCCTGCTCGCACGGGGAAGTCACCCTGCCGGGTATCGGGCAGGTATCGTTCGCGCAGCAGAACTTGGTGGTATGCCGGTAATGCTGTTCGGGGACAAGAGCGTACGACGGCGGCGCCCGGTGCTCGACGAGCGCGCCGCCGCGGTCCGCAGTCGCCGGCACGGCATCGTCGGCGTCGTCGTCATCGTCGCGGCGTTGGCCGCCACCGCGATGGCCTACCTGAATCCGACTGGCCAGACCGGTTACGTCGCGCGTTTGTCGAACTCCGGCGGTGTGCGTGCCGGCGACCAGGTTCGTATCGCCGGCATCCCGGTCGGGAAGGTCACCGGCGTCCGGCTCGACGGCGCCGTCGTCGAGATGAAGTTCGACGTCGAGCGTTCGGTGATGGTCGGGTCGGAATCCACGCTGGACGTCAAGCTGCTGACCCCGCTGGGCGGCCACTACGTGGCGCTCGACCCGAAGGGCGCTCTGCCGCTGGGTCACAACGTGATTCCGCCGCAACGGGTCACGCTGCCGTTCGAGGTCAACGACATCATTCAGGCGGCAACCCCGAAGATCAAGGAAGTCAACGGCGACGTCATCCACGACACGTTCACCGAGGTCGCCAACGCAGCCAACAAGTTTCCGGACGCGGTGCGCGACCTGCTCCGGTCGGCCAATGCGTTGACGACGTCGATGAGCAAGTCCACCGCCGACTTCCACCGCAGCCTGGACTTCACGAACAACGGCCTGCGGGCCACGGTCGCCGCACGTAAGCAGCTCATCACGCTGTTCGAGCAGCTGGACATCATCGGCCAGTCCTACACCTCGAAGGCGGTCGACATCGTCGAGTTCTTCGGCCTGTTCAGCGAATTGGCCCGCATCATGGATCGCATCGTGGTGTTTTACGGCCGGGAGGTCGGGCCCGTTGTCAACGGGCTCGAAGACATCACCGACACGCTGAACGCCCATCCCGAGCGGTGGGGCGAGGCGCTCGAGGGCCTGGGGCAGAGCTTGAACATCGTGTTGCCGATGCTCAGCGGCAACGGGGTCGTCTTCGACAAACACAGCCGGCTGGTCCCCGGACAGGACCTGTGCCTGCCCAACATCATGAGGAACTGTTGAGATGAGCAGGGTGTCGGCGGTCGGCTCGCGGCTGCGTTCCCCGTGGGGTATCGCCGCGGCGGTGGCCGTCGTCGCGGCGATCGCGGCGGCGGTGGTCTTCGGCGCCAAGATGGTGATGCCCGAACGCACCCGCGCGATGTGCGCGGAATTCACCGACGCGGTGGGGCTTTATCCGGGCAACAAGGTGGCACTGCTGGGTATCGAGGTCGGCACGACGACCGCGATCGTCAACAAGGCCGATCACGTCGAGGTCGACTTCACCGTGCCCACCGACCTTGACCTACCGGCCGACGTCGGCGCGGTCACCTACTCGCAATCGATTGTCACCGACCGCCACATCGAACTGACCAAGCCCTACACCTCGGGCCCGAAATTCACCGGGCCGGGGTGCATCGGGCTGAAGTCCACCAAGACCCCGATCAGTATCAGCGAAACATTCACTGCCATAGGCAAGCTCGCCGACGCCATCATGGAACCTCAACGCGGCCAGGACCCGTCCCGGGCGCCGGGCGTGCAAGCGATCAATGACAGCCTGCGCGCGGCCAGCCGCTCGCTGGACGGGACCGGGGCGGGGCTCAACCAGACGCTGCGCAACCTGGTCACCATGCTCGCCGACCCCTACAAGGCCGACGCCGACTACCGGCAGCTGTTCGAAAACAGCGAGATCCTCACCTCGGACTTCCTCAAGAACTGGGACAGCTTCGCGGGCTTTGTCCAAACGCTTCCGGCCACGACCCAATTGGTCGAAGGCCTGTCGGACAACTTCGGAGCGGCCATGAGCCGTTTGTCCCACCTGCTGCCCATCCTGGTAGAGGCGATCAACCGGTGGGGGCCGCGGGTCTATCAAAGGCTCGACCACTGGATCGGCTGGCTGAGCGACATGCTGACCAGGCACACCCCGGCCATCATGGCCATGATCAAGTCGTGGCCGCAGTTCAGTCACTGGCTGAGCGACATCTACGAACCGGCGTGGGGAACCCACAACGTCACCTATATTCCGCCGCAGGTGGCGATTTCGCCGTCGCAGGCCGGCGCCATCTGCGAGGAGCTGCGGCAGCGCAACGTCCCCGGCGCCGCGTCGGCGTGCGCGTCGGGCGCCGCGTCGGATCCGGTCACCCTCGGGCTGACCGACCTCATCCTGGGGGCCGCGCTGTCATGACCCGACGACCGATGCGCGTGCTGCTGGCTACACTGGCGATCTGCCTGACGGCGGCGTGCTCACTGGATCCGACCCGGCTGCCGGTTCCGGGAGCGTACAGCCCGCAGCACGCCTACCGAATCAAGATCCAGTTCTCCAGCGTGCTCAACCTGCCCGCCCGGGCCAAGGTGGACTCCGGCGGAGTGCAGGTCGGCGTGCTCGACCACGTCCAGCTCGACGGCACCACGGCGGTTGCCTATGTCGATATCGCCGGCGACACAAAGCTTCCCGGCAACACTCGCGCCGAACTGCGCCAGGCCACCCCCCTCGGCGACATCTACATCGCGCTCGTGCCGCCGGAGGATCGGGCCGGGGGCGTGCCGGTGCTGCGCGACGGCGGCACCATCGGTTTGCGCAACACCGCCCCGGCCGACAACGTCGAAGACCTCTTGCGGTCGGTGTCGAACCTGGTGGCCGGCGGCGCGATCGGCACGCTGCAAAGCACCGTCGTCAACGTCAACAAGGCGTTCCCGAGAAACCCCGCCGAGCTGACCCGGATGCAGCAGACCCTCGCCGGTGTCCTCAATGACCTTGCGGCCAACCAGGACACCATCGACGGCATCCTGTCCAGCATGGACAACATCACCACCAACATGGCGGCCAACACCGGCGTGTTCAACCGGCTGGTGACCGAGGGCCCGCCGAAGCTCCAGGGGCTGTCGGCGATCACCATGGCGATCCTCAACGTCGTCGGGGACTCTCGGGACGTCAGCATGCTCGGCGGCGAACTCACCAACCCGATCACCGGCGACATCATGCAAATGCTGTCCTACCTCACGCCGATGGTCGGAACGGTGGCAACCCTCGACACCACCATTCCGGTGCTCGCCGACAAGCTGATCGCATTCCTGCACTACAAGCTGCTCGGCTTCTTCCGCAACGGCGGCCCGAAATACATTGTCTCCGAACTGCATCCACCGACCGGGCACGAGGGCGTCGATCCGGCCGACAAGGCCGATGCGGCAGTCAAGGCGATGCAAAGCATGGGAATGCTGCCATGAAATTCGGTGCCCGCGCCACGCTGGCCATCCTGGCGGTGATGACACTGGCCGGCGCGGCCTACATGTCGATCGGCGTGCTCGACATCAGCCCCACCAAGCAAGTCACCCGGCTCACGTTGATGCTCAACACCTCCGGCGGCCTGATGCCCACCTCCGAGGTGACGATGCGCGGCATCAGGGTCGGCCGGGTGACGGGCATCGAGACCACGACGAGTGGGCTGGCGGTCTCGATCGACCTCGACCGCGCGCACCCGGTGCCCGCCGACAGCGCGATCAGCGTCGAAAACCTCTCCGCGGCCGGCGAGCAATACATCGACTTCAAACCGAAACTGATTGCGCCGCCGTACTTCAGCGACGGGACGGTGATTCCCGCGGACCGGGTCGCGCCGATGGTAACCGGCGCCGACCTGCTCACCAAGGCCAATGCCCTGATGTCGGCGCTGAACCTCGACCAGGTGCACACCATCATCGACAACGTCTCGGCGGCGTTGGGCGGCAACGACGACACCGTCGATTCCCTTGCCACAACCGCCGGGTTGACCGCCAAGGTGATCCACGACGACAAGCAACTGCTGGCCACGCTGTTCAGCAACGTCGCCACGATGACCACCAACTTGGGCGACATCGACGCGGGCGAAGTGATCAGCGAGACGGGCAAGCTGCTTCCCCGCTCGGTGCCGGCGTTCTTGCGGATGATCCACGAAATCGAAACCCTTTCGCACACCGGCGTGGGGGTGGTCGGCCCCGACGATCCGGCCGGGGTGCTGGTGGCCAAGCTCAGCCGGTGGCTCGACATGCTGGCCGGCCCGCTGAGCACCTTCACCACCGTCCTGGAACCCGCGGTCGCACCCCTACACGACATCAAGGTCGACGCCGGGCACTGGCTCGACTTCTGGGAATCGACGTTCAACGACACCGGCGGCATGCGGGTCCAACTCAACGTGCCCGAATGGCACCGGTGATCGGCGAACGAAGTTACGGCAAAGAAAGAACGGGCATGACAAACTCAGCTATCAGCGAAGACGAAAAGACGGACGACAGCGAGCGCGAGGCGGCCGGCGACGACGTGGCGGCCCCCGACGACGACGCGCGCCCCGACCGGTCGCCGAAGTTCAGGCTGCGGCCGAACAGCCCGAAGCGATGGGGCGCGGCCGTACTCGTGGCGGCGGCGCTCGCCGGCGGCGTGGTCGGGTTCGTCAAGTATCGCCAGGTGACCGGCCAGCTCGCGGAGCTCCGTCGACAGCAGGCCGATCGCGACACCGTGTCGCAGCTGGCCAAGGACTACGCGCTGAAGTCGCTGACCTATACCTTCGAAGACCCCGATGCCTTCTTCCGCTCCGTCGAAGACGGTGTGTCGCAGCAGCTCAAAGACAAATACGTCAACGCCAGCGATCTGCTCAAAAGCGTGATGCTGCAGGCCCAGGTCACCTCCACCGGTGAGGTGCTGGCCGTCGACCCGGTCGCGCAGCCCGGCGGGGTCTACCAGGTGGTGGTGTCGGCCCACCAAACCACCCGCAATCTGCAGAACCCGACGCCCAAGGTCTCGATCATCCTGTTGCAGGTCACCGTCAACAAGGTGGGCAATGGCTGGCAGGTTTCCGACATCGGCCCCAAGACCGGGTCCCACCCGCCGATCGAGCAGCAGATCCCGCCGGCCGAGCATGCTGACGTCCCGAGAGTCCCCGGCGTAA
>NZ_LZIS01000060.1 GCF_001667015.1 Mycobacterium sp. E3198
GCCCGCGCCGCCGCCGCCCTGGGGTCGCTTTTGGTGTCGCTGCGGGTGTCGATCGCCGAGCGTGCCGCGGTGGCCACGTCGCGCAGCGCCGTCAGGTAGGTCGCCATCTCGTCATCGAGGCGATCGATGCGGCCCGGGGCGCCGTCGTGGATGGCCGCGGCGAAGTTCGCGGTCGTCGCCTCCAGCCGCTGGGTCAGCTCGGGGTCCACCAGCCGGGCGATGCGCCGCGCGACGACGCCGAGGGCGGCCGACGTCAGCTCGGCGGTGGCCACCGACGTCACCCGGTCGACCAGCTCGTGCGCCTCGTCGACCACCAGCAGCGCGTGCTCCGGCAGCACCGCCGAGTCGGCGACGGCGTCGATGGCCAGCAGCGCGTGATTGGTGACGACGACGTCGGCGCGGCCGGCCTCTCCTCGGGCCCGTTCGGAGAAGCACTCCGAGCCGAACGGACAGCGCGCGACCCCCAGGCATTCGCGCGCCGACACGCTGACCTGTGACCAGGATCGGTCTGGCACGCCCGGCTTGAGGTCGTCGCGGTCGCCCGAATCGGTCATCGACGCCCAGGCGGTGAGCCGTTGCACGTCGCGGCCCAGCGCGGTGACCGCCACCGGATCGAACAGCTCCTCCTGCGGCCGCTCGTCGTCCGGGTCGTCGGCGGCGCCACCATTATGGATCTTGTTCAGGCACAGGTAGTTTCGCCGCCCCTTCAGCAGCGCGAACCGCGGCGGGCGCGGCAGCGCCTCGGTGAGCGAATCGGCCAGCCGGGGCAGGTCGCGATCGACGAGCTGACGCTGCAGCGCGATGGTGGCCGTCGACACCACGACGGGCCCCTCGTCGCCGACCGCGCGGACGATGGCGGGAACCAGGTACGCCAGCGACTTGCCGGTGCCGGTGCCGGCCTGCACGACGAGGTGCTCGCCGGTCTCGAAGGCCCGCTCGACCGCGGTGGCCATCTCCAGCTGGCCCGCGCGCTCGCTGCCGCCGAGCGCGGCCACGGCGACGGCGAGCAGCTCGGGCACGGTCATGGACACGTCGGACGTGGTCACTCCCTCGAGCTCAGGCGCGGATGTGTGTCGTCGGGATCGCGGGCTCGCCGTGCGACAGGTTCAGACCTTCCCACGGCAGGCTGCGCAGCCCGGAGGCCACCAGCTCGCGCGCCGCCGACAGGTCGGGGCTCGACACCGCCGCACCGCGGCGGACCAGCGGCGTCGTCAGCGCCCGGCACGATTCGGTGGTCTCCGGCCGGCGGCCCGCCGGGTACACCACCTCCTCGGTGATCGTTCCCGTCGGGCGCGCCAGCCGCAGCGCCTCCTTGCGCCCGCCGTGAGATTCCTTGTGGCTGCTCCGCTTTTGCACGGGCATGCCGTCCACTTCGACCAGCTTGTAGACCATGCTGGCGGTCGGCGCGCCGGAGCCGGTCACCAGCGACGTGCCGACACCGAAGCTGTCCACCGGCTCGGCGCGCAGGGCGGCGATGCTGAACTCGTCGAGGTCGCCGGACACCACGATGCGGGTGTGGGTGGCGCCCAGGCCGTCGAGTTGCTCGCGCACCTGCCGGGCCAGCACCGCGAGTTCCCCGGAGTCGATGCGCACGGCGCCGAGCTTCGGCCCGGCGGCGGCCACGGCGTTGGCCACGCCGGCCGTCACGTCGTAGGTGTCCACCAGCAGCGTGGTGCCGGCGCCCAGCGCGTCGACCTGGGCGCGAAACGCCCCCAACTCGTCCGGGCCGTCTCGATGCGTGTGCAGCATCGTGAACGCGTGCGCGGCCGTGCCCTCGGTGGGTATCCCGTAGCGGCGCTGGGCGCCCAGGTTCGAGGTCGCGGCGAAGCCCGCGATGTAGGCGGCGCGGGCCGCGGCGATCGCCGCCCGCTCGTGGGTGCGGCGCGAGCCCATCTCGATCAGCGGGCGGTCCGCGGCGGCGCTGACCATGCGCGCCGCCGCCGAGGCGATCGCGGTGTCGTGATTGAAGATCGATAACGCCAGCGTCTCGAGGACCACGCATTCGGCGAAGCTGCCGGTCACCGACAGCACCGGCGAACCGGGGAAGTACAGCTCGCCCTCGGCGTAGCCGTCGATATCGCCGCCGAACCGGAATTCGCGGAGGTAGCCCACCGTGTCGGGGTCGAGGAACCGCGCCAGCAGTTCGCACGCGTCGTCGTCGAACCTGAACTGCGGCAACGCTTCCAGCAGCCGGCCGGTTCCGGCCACGACGCCGTAGCGGCGGCCGTCGGGCAGGCGGCGGGCGAACAGTTCGAACGTGGTCCGGCGGTCCGCGGTGCCGTCGCGCAGCGCCGCGGCCAGCATGGTCAACTCGTACCTGTCGGTCAGCAGCCCCGCCAGGACCGGCTCGTTCATTCCGCAACGGTAACGGCTGGCGGGCGCGGGGGTGTGTCTCGGTATCGTAGGGGCCATGGTTGTTGCGTCAGCGCCTACCAAGCCGGGCACTACCGGGCAACGCGAGTCGGCTCCGGTGGACGCCACGGCCACCCCGTGGGTCACCATCGTGTGGGATGACCCGGTCAACCTGATGACCTATGTGACGTATGTCTTCCAGAAGTTGTTCGGCTACAGCGAGCCGCACGCCACCAAGCTGATGCTGCAGGTGCACAACGAGGGCAAGGCGGTCGTCACCGCGGGCAGCCGGGAATCCATGGAAGTTGACGTGTCCAAGCTGCACGCCGCCGGTTTGTGGGCGACGATGCAGCAGGACCGGTGAGACTCGAGGCCGCCCGGGATTCCTTGTGCGCAAATGGAAGCGCGTCGAGACCGCCAACGGTCCCCGTTTTCGGTCCGGCTTGGCCTCCCACGAGGCCGCCCTGCTCAAAAACCTCGTCACCGCCATGATCGGCCTGCTCGACGAGCGCGAATCATCGGCGCCCACAGACGAACTCGAGGAGATCACCGGCATCAAGACGGGACACGCCGAACCGCCGCGCGACCCGACGCTGCGTCGGTTGCTGCCGGATTTCCACCAGCCCGAAGACGCGGACGACGATGCTGCCTCCTCAGATGACACCCCCGACGGCCTCAACGCCGCGCTGCGCAGCCTGCACGAACCGGACATCATTGACGCGAAACGCGTTGCTGCGCAAAATCTTCTGAATACCATTCCGAACAACGGCGGCCGCTTCGAACTGACCGAGGAGGAAGCGAACGCCTGGATCGCGGCCGTCAACGACATTCGGTTGACGTTGGGAGTCATGCTCGAGATCGGGCCCGCCGGTCCCGAGCGGCTCCCGGCCGACCATCCGCTGGCCGTGCACTTCGACGTCTACCAGTGGCTGACCGTCCTGCAGGAGTACCTGGTCCTCGCGCTGATGGGGAAGCCGTCCGGATGAACTCCATCACCGACGTCGGGGGCGTCCGCGTCGGTCACCACCACCGACTCGACCCCGACGCGTCCCTGGGAGCCGGCTGGGCCTGCGGCGTGACGGTCGTGCTCACCCCGCCCGGCACGGTCGGCGGGGTCGATTGCCGCGGCGGCGCGCCCGGCACCCGCGAGACCGATCTGCTGGACCCGGCCAACACGGTGCGCTTCGTCGACGCGGTGTTGCTCACCGGCGGCAGCGCCTACGGCCTGGCGGCCGCGGACGGCGTGATGCGCTGGCTGGAGGAACACGAACGCGGCGTGAGCCTGGACGGGGGCGTGGTGCCCATCGTGCCGGGCGCCGTGATCTTCGACCTGCCGG
>NZ_LZIS01000061.1 GCF_001667015.1 Mycobacterium sp. E3198
CGCCCACGGCCAGAAGGTGCAAAGCGCCGGCAGCAACATGGCCAGCACCGACAGCGCCGTCGGGTCCAGCTGGGCCTAGCGGAAACCGGCTGACGGCGGCTCGCCGCCGTCACCGTTGAGAAGTGCTAAGCCGACCCCCGGGCACTGGGTGCCCGGGGGTCGGTTTGTCTGCAGGGTCAGAACCGGCCGCCGCCACCCATGAGGCCGCCGCCGGACGAGCCCGACGAGCCGAACGAGGTGGGGCTCCAGCCGCCGAACCCGCCGCGCATCGCCCCGCTGAGCACGTTGCCGATGATGATCCCGCCGATCATGGCGCCGGTGTCGCCGCCGCTGCGGCCGGCGTAGACGCGCTGGGCCTGCTGCACGTCGGCATTCGCCAGGGCCTGCGCCTGGGCGGCCAGCGTCGACGCCGCGTTGGCGTGGGCGATCGCCTCGCTCAGGTTGGTCGCCCGCTTGTCCTGCGCGGCCCGCAGGTGCCGTCCGGCTTCGGCAAGCCGGGTCCGCGCCTCGGCTCCGATGCTGCCCCGACGGGTGTCGATGTATTCGGAGACGCCGCGCACCCGCGCCTGGGCGGTGAACAGTGCCTGCTCGAAGGACCGGTTGAGCCGCTCGGCGTTCGCCTGCTCCTGGGCCACCACGTCCAGAACCCGATCCAGTTCGGCGCCGGCCTTGCTGAGCCGGGCGAATGCGCCCAGGGGATCGGCGGATCCGCCGGTGGTGCGCGAATAATCCAATGCCCCGGTCGCCGAGTCGCGGGCCGCGGTCAGCTCGGCCGCATGACCCGACGCGCCGCTCGGCGCCTTCTGCAGCCGTTCGTCGGCGCGCCGGACGGCCGCACGGATGTCGTCGACGACCGACGGCAGCGCCGCGATGGCGTGCCGGATGTCGGTGGCCGCGTTGTCGATCGCATCCAGCAGCGCTCGGGCTTGCCCGAGGGCCGATTCCGCGGCGTGGTAGGCGTCCACCAATCCCGCCTGCTTGCCGAGCTCGGCGTGGCCGGCGAGCTCCCGGGCCGCACTGATGTTGCGGTCGGCGAACGCCAGCCGCTCCTTGGCGCCCGCCACATTGCCGGACACCGACGTCAGTGCCGTCGCGTCGAACTCGTTGCGCAATTCGGCCAGCCGCTGTTCGGCGGGGTCGATGCGGCTGGTGAGTTCGACGTACTGTTCGGTCAGCGCGTCCAGCCGCGACGGGGCGTTGAGCACCAGATCGCGCAGCTTCTCGAATGCCTCCGTCTGCGATTCGAGTTCGCGGTCGGCGCGCTGCGCCGAGACGATCACCCGGGTCAGCAGTTCGCGGCGTTGCGCCGGCGTCTCGGGCACGCTGTCGTCAAGCTGATGACGGATCGTAAACGCTTGCGACAGCGCCGCTTTGGCGTTGTTGACCGCCTCGGTAAACGGTTGGGTCCGCGCCTCGCCGAACTCGTCGATCGCCAGGCTCAGCTCGTTGGCGCTGGTGCGCACCGCGTTGTCGACATCGACCACCATCAAGCGCGACAGGTCGTCGAGGGCCTCCAACGGCACGGCGGCCAGCGCGGTGGCGTCGGTGGGATCGACGCGCCGACCGGCGGCCAACGCGGCGGCGCGCCGCCGGCGACGGCGGTAGCGCATCACGACCAGCAGCGCCACGACGGCAAGGGCGATGACAAGTAACGCGACCAGCAAAAAGACGCGGCCCGACGATGGCGGCGAGGTGTTGAGCCCGTTCGCCGCCGCGACCGCGGCACCGCTCCAGTCCCCGTTGTGCAGGGCCGGTTCAATCTTGTTGCGGCGCAACTGATCAACTTGGCTCGCCTTGATGTTCTTGATCGCGGACGGGACGAGGAACGCGTACGCCCGGCCCGTGGTGGCCACGGCCAGCAGCGCGTCGTAGTCGCCGAGCTCGCTGGCGGCCCGGGTGCGCCTCGCCCAGTCCTCCGCGCTCTGCCCGGAGAAGTCGTCGACGTAGACCACCCACAGCCGGACGTGGCGAGCGGCGTAGAGCTTGTCGGTGGCGGACGTCACCGCGGCCCGGCCGGAATCCGACAGGACCTTCGCGCTGTCGGTGACCTGGGCCGGCAGCGGAAACGGCGGTTGTGCGCCGGCCGGCGGTGCCAGCAGCAGCGCCCCGCACAGGCCCGCGAGGACCGTCAGCATCACACCGAGCAGGCGAGCAGTGCGCATAGGTCAATGTATCCCGCCTTCCCTGGCAGACTGTGCTTCGGTGATGGACAGGTGACCACGCAACAGCAAGACCCATACGACGACTTCGACCGCCAGCGGCGGGTGCGCGAAGCGCCGAAGAGTGCGGGCCTGCCGGGCACGGAAGGCCAGCACCGTACCGACTTCGCCCGCGACCGGGCGCGTGTCCTGCACAGCGCCGCGCTGCGCCGCCTGGCCGACAAGACTCAGGTGGTGGGGCCGCGCGAAGGCGATACCCCGCGGACGCGGTTGACGCACTCGCTGGAGGTGGCCCAGATCGGGCGGGGAATGGCGGTGGGGCTGGGTTGCGACCTCGACCTCGTGGAGCTCGCCGGCCTGGCCCACGACATCGGGCATCCGCCGTACGGGCACAACGGCGAGCGCGCGCTCGACGAGTTCGCGGCCGCCCACGGCGGCTTCGAGGGCAACGCGCAGAACTTCCGGATCCTCACCAGCCTCGAGCCCAAAGTGCTTGACGAGCAAGGAAATAGCGCGGGGCTGAACCTGACCCGGGCGGCCCTGGACGCGGTCACCAAATACCCGTGGACCCGCGACGAGGGTAGCGCCCACGGGATGCGCAAGTTCGGCTTCTACGGCGAGGACCGCGAGCCGGCGGCCTGGGTTCGCGCCGGCGCGCCGGCGCAGCGGACCTGCCTGGAAGCCCAGGTCATGGACTGGGCCGACGACGTCGCCTATTCGGTGCACGACGTCGAGGACGGCGTCGTTTCCCAGCGGATAGATTTGCGCGTGCTCGCCGACGATGACGAGGCGGCCGCGCTGGCCAAGCTGGGGGAGAGCGAGTTCTCCCGGGTCAGCGCCGACGATTTCATGGCGGCGGCGCGACGGCTGTCGGGCCTGCCGGTGGTCGCCGCGGTGGGCAAGTACGACGCCACGCTGGCGGCGTCGGTGGCGCTGAAGCGGCTGACCAGTGAATTGGTGGGCAGGTTCGCCTCGGCCGCCATCGCGACCACGCGCGCGGTCGCCGGACCCGGGCCGTTGGTGCGCTACCGCGCCGACCTGCAGGTGCCCGACCTGGTCCGCGCCGAGGTCGCGCTGCTGAAAATACTGGCGCTGCAGTTCATCATGTCCGACCCCCGGCACCTGGAAACCCAGGCCCGCCAGCGTGAACGCGTCCACCGGGTGGCGCACTGGCTGTACGCCGGGGCGCCTGGAACGCTTGACCCCGTCTACGCCGCGGCGTTCACCACCGCGCCCGACGACCGGGCCCGGCTGCGGGTCGTCGTCGACCAGCTCGCCTCCTACACCGAGGGCCGGCTGGAGCGCATCGATACGAGCCCGGCGACTCGATAGCGTTAGGCTCCCGGCATGACCAAAATCGCCGCCGCCGCCGTCTTGCTGTCGCTTCCCGTCGTGGCGGTGACCGCCTGCAGTTCGCCCCAGCACGCGACCAGCGAGACGGGCACCACGCCTCCGGTCCACAGCGCTCCGCCGGGGACGTCGGCGACGTCGAGCCCGGCGCCCGCCGCGGGATCGCTCACCGCGAACCTGAAGACGGCCGACGGGAAGGAAGTGGCTACGGCCACCTTCGATTTCAGCAACGGCTATGCCACCGTCACGGTCAAGACGGTCGCCGGCGGCATCCTGGCGCCCGGCTTCCACGACATGCACGTCCACCAGTTCGGCAAATGCGAGCCCAACTCGGTCGCCCCGACCGGCGGCCCGCCCGGCAACTTCCTGTCCGCCGGCGGGCACTTCCAGGCACCGGGCCACACCGGGATGCCCGAGAGCGGTGACCTGACGATGCTCGAAGTGCGCCAGGACGGTTCGGCATACCTGGTGACCACCACCGACGCGTTCACCCGGGACCAGCTGCTGGCCGGCGACAAGACCGCTCTGATGATCCACGGCGCGCAAAACAGCCCCAACGCGATGGACCGGATCGCGTGTGGGGTCATCGGGACGAGCTGACGCGGCCGGCGTCCTAGACTGAGCCGATGGCCGGCCGGATCTCTGATCGCGATATCGCCGCCATCCGCGAACGGGCCCGCATCGAGGACGTCGTCGGCGACTACGTGCAGCTGCGCCGCGCCGGCGCCGATTCCCTGAAGGGCCTGTGCCCGTTCCACAACGAGAAGTCGCCGTCGTTCCACGTCCGCCCCAACCACGGCCACTTCCACTGCTTCGGCTGCGGCGAGGGCGGCGACGTGTACGCGTTCGTCCAGAAGATCGAGCACGTCAGCTTCGTCGAGGCGGTCGAACTGCTCGCCGACCGGGTCGGCCACACCATCAGCTACACGGGCCCGGCCACCAGCGTGCAGCGCGACCGCGGCAGCCGCAGCAGGCTCGTCGCGGCCAACGCGGCCGCGGCGGAGTTCTACGCGGCGGCGCTGGAATCCGACGAGGCGGCGCCGGCCCGCCGGTACCTGGAGGAGCGGAACTTCGACGCCGCGGCGGCCCGCCACTTCGGCTGCGGATTCGCGCCCTCCGGCTGGGACTCGCTGACCAAACACCTGCAGCGCAAGGGTTTCGAGTTCAAGGAGCTGGAGGCGGCCGGCCTGTCGCGGGAGGGGCGCCGCGGCCCGATGGACCGCTTCCACCGGCGGCTGTTGTGGCCCATTCGCACGTCGGCGGGCGAGGTGATCGGGTTCGGTGCCCGCCGGCTGTTCGACGACGACCCGATGGAAGCCAAGTACATCAACACGCCCGAGACCCTGCTGTACAAGAAGTCGGCGGTGATGTTCGGCATCGACCTGGCCAAGCGTGACATCGCCAAGGGGCATCAGGCCGTCGTCGTCGAGGGCTACACCGACGTGATGGCGATGCACCTGGCCGGGGTCACCACCGCCGTCGCCTCCTGCGGCACCGCGTTCGGCGACGAGCACCTGGCCATGCTGCGCAGACTGATGATGGACGACAGCTTCTTTCGCGGCGAACTGATCTACGTCTTCGACGGCGACGCGGCCGGCCGGGCGGCCGCGCTCAAGGCGTTCGGCGGCGAGCAGAACCTGGCCGGCCAGTCCTTCGTCGCCGTCGCACCCGACGGCATGGACCCGTGCGACCTGCGGCTCAAGTCGGGTGACGCGGCGCTGCGCGACCTCGTCGCGCGGCGAACGCCGTTGTTCGAGTTCGCCATTCGCACCACGCTCGCCGAAACGGACCTGGACAGCGCCGAGGGCAGGGTCGCCGCGCTGCGCCAGTGCGTGCCCATGGTGAGCCAGATCAAGGACCCCACGCTGCGCGACGAGTACGCCCGCCAGCTCGCCGGCTGGGTGGGCTGGGACGACGTCGCGCAGGTCATCGAGCGGGTGCGCACGGAAGCCAAGAAGTCCAGGTCCGCGGCTCGGGGTGGGCCCGGAGCCGAGCCGCCCCGCCGGTCCGAGCGGCAGCCCGTCCCCGCGGCGCGCGCCGAGCCCACGGAATCGCGAGCGGCCCGTCCCGACCCCCGCGATCCGATCCTGTGGCCCCAGCGCCTGGCGCTCAAGTCGGCGCTGCAGTACCCGGCGCTGGCCGGCCCGGTGTTCGACACCCTGACCGTCGAGAGCTTCACCCATCCGGGCTACGCCGCCGTCCGCGCGGCCATCGAGGCGGCGGGTGGCACGTCCTGCGGTCTCACGGGAGCGGAGTGGATCGAGGCGGTGCGCCAGCAGACCACGTCCGCGCTGACCGCGGGCCTCATCAACGAGCTCGGGGTGGAGCCGATCCCGACCGAAGACGACGAGAAGCTACCCCGCTACATCGCCGGGGTGCTGGCCCGCCTGCAGGAGGTCTGGATGGGCCGTCAGATCGCCGAGGTCAAATCCAAGCTGCAGCGCATGTCGCCCATCGAGCAGGGCGACGAGTATCACGCGCTGTTCGGCGACCTGGTCGCCATGGAGGCCTACCGGCGCAGCCTGTTGGAGCAGGCTAGCGGGGACGATCTGACGGTGTGAGCGCCGGCTCGGCGGGCCGCTCGACCACGGCCGTCTGCTCGTCGATCTCGGCCAGCGTCACGAACCCGCTGTCGGGGGAGATCCGGTTGGCGACCTTGCGGCGCCCCCCCTCGATCATCGACTTGGCCATGGGACTGCTGGTCAGGGCGCGATAGGTGCCCACGATCTGCTCGTATCGGCGCCGCCCGGCCTTCGAGCCCAGCACGTAACCCAGTCCCAGCACCACGACATACCGGATCAAAGCGTTCCTCCCGACGATCGATGGCTCCATCCTGCCTCACTCGGCCGGGTGTGTGCGCGGTCGATCCCCGTATCCTGCTAGTTGGGCGCGGTCAAACCAGTACGCTAGAGTCGTCCCGCGATCGTGTTGATCCCCTGTAGCTCAATTGGCAGAGCGTTCGGCTGTTAACCGATAGGTTCCTGGTTCGAGTCCAGGCGGGGGAGCCAAGCCAGGCTGTCGGGTGGATCCCAGGCAAAATCTCAGCATTCACACTCGATGGCGCTCCGGACGGCGTGAATCTACTGTGAGCACAACTCAATAGGAGGGCTCATGGAATTCCTCGTCACCATGACCACCCAGGTGCCGGAGGGAACGCCGGCGGAGGTGGTCGACGACGTCCGGGCCCGGGAGGCCGCCTGTTCCCGCGAGCTGGCCGCGCAGGGCATCCTGTTGCGCCTGTGGCGGCCGCCCCTGCAGCCCGGCGAATGGCGCACTCTCGGCCTGTTCGCCGCCGACCACGAGGACCAACTCGAGGAGGTGCTCGCCTCGATGCCGCTGCGCGTCTGGCGCACCGATCGGGCAACGGTGCTGACCGCCCACCCGAACGATCCGGCCGGGCGCGCGGAGCAGGGCCCGGGCGGGGCCGCGGAGTTCCTGACGACGATCACCATCGGCGTCCCGCACGGCGTCGCGCCGGAGGTGGTCAGCGACGCCGTGTCCCGGGAGGCCGACCGCGCCCGCGAGCTCGCCGACCACGGGCACCTGGAGCGGCTGTGGATGCTGATGCCCGAGCCCGGGGAGCCCCGCGCGCTGGGCCTGTGGCGCGCCCCGGACGCCGAGGGAATGGAGGCGATCCTGGAATCGCTCCCGCTGCGCCCATGGATGGGCGTGGAAACCACGCCGCTGACCGCGCATCCCAACGACCCGGCGAGCGCCTGACGACCTAGTCGTAGACGGGCCGCCACATGGTGTCGAGCACGGCCTGCCGGACGTCAGGGTGCGTCCTGGTGGCCACCCCGTCCTCGACGGCGGCGTGGTAGACCGCCTCGGCGACCGCGCCCGAAATGTCGCGCAGGTTCCGCACATCCGGCAACAACGAGTCGCCGGGGCCGCTCGGATTGGCTTGGCGCACAATGGCTCTCGCCGCCGCCTGCAGCATGCCCGGGGTGACCAGCCGGGCGCGGGCGACGATGATGCCCAGCCCGATCCCGGGGAACACCAGCACGTTGTTCGCCTGGCCGATGGTGTAGGTGGTGCCGTCGCACTCGACCGGGGCGACGGGTGTGCCGGTGGTGATCAGCGCCTTGCCCCCGGACCACCGCAGCACGTCGGCCGGCTTGGCCTCCATGTGCGAGGTGGGGTTGGACAGCGGGAAGATCATCGGCCGCTCGCAGGAGGCGGTCATCGCCTCGATGACCTCCTGGTCGAACGCGCCGAACACCGTCGACGAGCCCAGCAGAATGGTGGGCGCGGCCAGCTTGATCGCGTCCACCAGGCCGACCCGATCCCCGCCGCCCACGCCCAGCCGCTGTCGGTTCTTCGCGTAGGGCACCTGGAAGGCGCGCAGGTCGTCCATGTCGTCGAAGAGCAGGCCCTGCTTGTCGATCGGCCAGATCTGCGCCGCGGCCTGGTCGGCGGTCGCGCCGTCGGCGATCATCGCGTCACGGATCTGGTCGGCCACGCCGATCCCCGCGGTCCCGGCGCCGAAGACGATCACCGTCTGGTCGCGCAGCGCAACCCCGGTGACGTGGCAGCCGCCGTACGCCGCCGCCACGACCACCGCGCCGGTGCCCTGGACGTCGTCGTTGAACACGCAGTAGTGGTCGCCGTAGGTCTGCAGGATCTTGCGCGCGTTGAGCGGCTCGAGCGACACCGCGAGGCAACGGCGCGGATCGATGCCGCCGCCGGCGGTGTAGAGCGCCAATTTGCCGACGGCGATTTGGATTCCGCCCACGCCCCAGTCGCCGATGCCCAAAATCGCTTCGGCGTCGGTACAGACGATCAGGTCGACGTCCTCGGGTCCCAACCCGAAAGTTTCGAAGGCCTCGGCGATCTCGTCCGGCTCGTCGATGGTCAGGAAAAGCCCACGCTGCCCGCGGTATTCGTCGGAGAAGCGTTGAATGGCCTCGCCGACCGTGGGCGTGTAGACCACCGGCATCAGCTCGGTCAGGTGGTCCTCCAGCACCTTGTAGTACAGCAGCTCGTGCCGGTAGTGCAGCTGCTCGAGGAGCAGGTTGCGGCCCAGATCCGTTGCCATGCCTTGCAATTGATGCCACACCCGGTCGGCTTGTTCGTCCAGCGTGAGCACGGCCGAGGGAAGCCTGCCGGTGAGCCCCAACCGTCGCCGCTGCTCGTGGGTGAAGCCCACCCCGCGATTCAGGCTTGGCGCGGCCAGCGCCGCCGGGATCCGCGGCGTGCAGGGATCGCTCATTACGCCACCGTAGCGCCGATCGCGGTTAACGCGCCTTGAAGATCATCGGAAGGCCGACGTCAGATGGAGAAGTCCTCGCCGTGCCACACGCCGGCCTCGGGGGGCCGGATCACGCGGCCATTTTGCTGCCCGTCGTTTTGCGCCTCCAGCTTGGCCACCCGGGTGAGCAGTGACTGCAGGCTGACGCCGACGAGGTCGGGCATCATCGAGTCGTCGGGGGTGCCTCGTCCGGCGCGGCTGACGACCTGCCCGGGGACGCCGACCACCACCGAGCCTGACGGCACCGGCTTGACCACCACGGCGTTGGCGCCGATCCGGCTGTCGTCGCCGATCTTGATCGCGCCGAGCACTTTGGCGCCGGCGCCGATGGTCACCCGGTCGCCGACGGTCGGGTGGCGTTTGCCGGTGTCCGCGCCGCTGCCGCCGAGCGTGACGCCGTGATACATGTGGACGTCCTCGCCCACCTCGGCGGTCTCCCCGATCACCACGCCGGTCGCGTGGTCGATGAACAGGCCCGCGCCGAGGACGGCCCCGGGGTGGATGTCGACCCCGGTCAGGATGCGGGTGAATTCGGCCAACGTCCGCGCGGCCACCCGGGCGCCGCGCTGCCACAGCCAGTGGCTGACCCGGTGGGCCCAGACCGCGTGCACGCCCGGGTAGGCGAAGATGACCTCCAGCGTGGTTGGGCTGGCGGGATCCCGTTCCCGCGCCGCCTGGATGTCCCGCCGCATGGCTGCGAGCATTCTCAGTCCTTCACGTCGGCGAACAGCGGCGTGCTCAGGTAGCGCTCACCGAAGTCGGGCAGGACGACGACGACGAGCTTGCCGGCGTTCTCCGGCCGGCGCGCCACCTGCAGGGCCGCGACCGCGGCCGCGCCCGAGGAGATGCCCACCAGCAGGCCCTCCTCGGTGGCCAGCCGCCGCGCCAGGCTGAGCGAGTCGTCGTTGCCGACGGTGATGACCTCGTCGACCAGGTCCATATCGAGGATCGGCGGGACGAAGCCGGCGCCGAGGCCCTGGATCGGGTGGGGCCCCTTCTGCCCGCCCGACAGCACCGGCGACGCCGCCGGCTCCACGGCGATGAACTGCGCCGACGGCTTGCGCTCCTTGATGACCTGGGCGACACCGGTGATGGTGCCGCCGGTCCCGACGCCGGCCACGAAGATGTCGACCTTGCCGTCGGTGTCGCGCCAGACCTCCTCGGCCGTCGTCGCGCGGTGGATCGCGGGGTTGGCCTGGTTCTCGAACTGCTGGGGCACGAAATACCGTTGATCCGTCTTGGCCAGCTCCTCGGCCTTGGCGATGGCCCCCGGCATCCCGTCCGCGCCGGGGGTCAGGATCAGCTCGGCGCCGTAGGCGCGCAGCAGCATGCGCCGCTCGATGCTCATGGTGTCCGGCATGACCAGCACGCACCGATAGCCGCGCGCCGCGCACACCATCGCCAGCGCGATCCCGGTGTTGCCGCTGGTCGGCTCCAGGATGATCGTGTCGGGCTTGATCAGGCCGGCCTGTTCGGCCGCGTCCAGCATGGCGACCCCGATGCGGTCCTTCACGCTGTTGGCCGGGTTGAAGAACTCCAGCTTGGCGACGACGTCGGCGACGGCGCCTTCGGTGACCCGGCGCAGCCGGACCATCGGTGTGTTGCCGATCAGCTGGGTGACATCCTCGGCGATGCTCATCAAATTTCCTTCGGCGGTGTCGGTTCGGGTTGGTACACGGCTCGGCGGCTACCCGGAGATACGAATTCGATGGCCTTTTTCTTCCTGGGCAAGCGCGCAGGGCCTGTTTCAGCGTCAGAAGCCGTCAGGAATCAACAACAACAACGACAACAAGAATCCACGGCGGGGCGGCGCGTAAGGACGAGGCGCGGCTGTGTGGCCTGTTGCATAGCCCCACTATAGGACATCCGCACGTCGCGCCCGGTTTGGCTCGTTGCCGGTCAACGGCGCTCGCGCTCTACGGTTTGACGTAGTCTTTCGCCGGTTCGGCGCTCGGCGCACCATCCGTGGCCGCGGTTTCGCAGACGCAGACTTGCGTGTCGCCGTGCACCCACCGCCACAGCTGGCTGCCCTGCCTGCGCATCACGTGTTGGACGTAGACCTTGTCGCGTTGGTTCTGAGAGAACGCCAGATCCAGGTTCACGGGCAGCCCGGCCCAGTCGACCTGGCCGGCGGCCGACGCCCGGCCTTCGGGATGCCGCTGGCACTGCAGCGGGCAGACGCGTTTCATGACCCGATCGGGTCCCTCAGACTCCCGAGCCACGCCCACGGTCCCTCCTCGACGCAACCAGCTGAGGAAATGGTGCGTCGGGGATGTTTCGGCCGCGGGTGTGCGACGTTTCGGTCGTATTAAAGGCTCGCGGGTGGGCCGTTAGTAGACGTCGCGGTGGTAGCGCTTGTCGGCGCCCAGGGACTGCAGGTAGGCCTTCGCCGCGTCCGGCTCGAGCTTGCCGTGCTCGGCCGCGATGTCGCAGAGCGCGCGGTCGACGTCCTTGGCCATGGGGTCGGCGTTGCCGCAGACGTACAGCTGTGCGCCGTCCTGCAGCCAGCGCCACAGCTGGGCTCCGCGGTTGCGCATCAGGTGCTGCACATAGACCTTGTCCCGCTGATCTCGCGAAAACGCCAGGTCCAGTTCGGTCAGCAGCCCGTCGGCGCGCATCTGCTCGATCTCGTCGCGGTAGTAGTAGTCGGTGGCGGCGTGCTGTTCGCCGAAGAACAGCCAGTTGGGGCCGGTGTGCCCGAGGGCGCGACGTTCCTGCAGGAAGGCACGGAAGGGCGCGATCCCGGTGCCCGGACCGATCATGATCATCGGGGTGTCCGGGTCGCTGGGCGGCCGGAAGTTGCTCGACTGCTGCAGGAAGACGGCGACGCGATCGCCCGGGGAGCGGTCGGCCAGGTAGGTCGAACACACCCCGCGGCGTGGGACGCCCTGGAAGTTGTAACGCACCGGCGAGACCGTCAGGTGGACTTCGGCGGGACACTCTTTGGGGCTCGACGAGATCGAATACAGCCGCGGCTGAAGGCGTTTGAGGACCCTCAGCCACTCGTGGGCCGATGCGTAGACCGGCAGCTGCGCCAGCAGGTCGATCGACTGGCGCCCCCATGCCCAGTTGCTCAGGGCCGCCCGGTTTTCGGGCTTCAGCAGCTCGGCCAATTTCTGGTCGCCGGTGCGCTCTTGCACGAACCGCACCAGGTCCCGGCTGATGTGGGCGATCTCGATGCGCTCGGTCAGCGCCGAGCGCAACGACATCAAGCCGTGTTCGCCGACCTCGACCGGGGTCTGCCCGTCCAGTCCGGTGACCGACAGCCATTCGTCGACCAGCCGGTCGCTGTTGCGCGGCCACACCCCGAGCGCGTCACCGGCCTCGTAGCTGATCGTGTCTTCGGGCACGCGAAACACCAACTGCCGCACGTCCTTTGCCGATTGCGGCTGGCCCAGCTTGATGTTGCGCGCCATGTCGGTGATCAGGGGACGCTTCTTGGTGTAGCCAACCGCCTGCGAGCCGCCCGCCGCCCTGCTCGGCGCGGGCGCGGTCGCCGTCGCGCCGCCGTCCCGCCCGGCCGGCGCCGGGGTGCGGGCCAGCGTGCGGATGACCCCGCTCAGCCAGGCCGTTGCCGCGTCCTCATAGTCAGGTTCGCAGTCGGCCCGGTCGACGATGCGGGTCGCGCCCAGCTCGGCCAGGCGCTCGTCGAGCTTGCGGCCATGGCCGCAATAGTCGTCGTAGTTCGAATCGCCCAGCGCGAGAACGGCGTATCGGGTGTCGGTCAGCCGTGGTGCGCTGTGCGAGGTCAGCGCCCGCCACAGGGCGGCGCCGTTGTCCGGGGGATCGCCGTCGCCGGTGGTGCTGGTGACCAGTAGCAGCTCCCGCGTCGCCGGGAGCCGCGCCGCGGGAAAGTCGTCCATGCCGTGCAACGCGACGGGCACGCCGGCCTCGCCCAATCGCGCCGCGACGTCGGCGGCCAGCTCCTCCGCGTTCCCGGTTTGCGAGGCCCACAACACCACGACCGGCGCCCGGCCGTTCGACGAATCCGGCTGGGAAGGTGCGCCGTTCGGCGCGGCGGTGGGCAGCTCCGGCATCGGGCCGGGGAGGTCGCTGCGGCCGAACATCCCGGCGAGAACACCGTCCACCCACAACCGGGTACGGGTGTCGAACGGTGCGCTGACAGGCAGGGTGGGTACCCCGACGGCGCGACGGCCCGCTTCGGAACGCAACCCCGCCAGCATGCCGGCGAGGTAGGAGCGGCCCCGCTCGTCGAGCTCCGGGGCGGGTTCGTCTGCTACGCCGAACAATTCGGCGAGGGCGTCGACGCGTGACACACTGTCCCGTCCGGGTTCTCGCGTGTCGGCGGCGACCGCGGGTTCGGGTGCGGGCGCCAATTCGGGCTCGGCGGCCGCGACCTTGGTCAGGGTGACCGCGCAGGCCTTGAACTCGGGCTGATGCGACAGGGGGTCGACCGCATCGTTGGTGACGGCGTTGATAGACAGGTACTCGCCGAAGGCGTCGTTCCAATGGAAGGGGGCGAAGCAGTTGCCTGGCCGCACCCGGTCGGTGACCACGGCGGGCAGCACGGCGCGGCCGCGGCGCGACGAGACTTCGATCCGGTCGCCTTCCGAGACCTGCAGTCGCGCGGCGTCGTCGGGGTGGATCTCGACGAACGGCCCCGGGTTGAGCTTGTTGAGCTTGGCGACCTTCCCGGTCTTGGTCATGGTGTGCCACTGGTGCGGCAGGCGCCCGGTGTTCAGCAGGAAGGGGTAGTCGTCGTCGGGCATTTCCTCGGGCAGCAGGTGCGGGCGGGCGAAAAACACCGCCCGGCCGCTCGGCGTCGGGAAGGCCAACGCCGGCGCGGTGCCGTCCTCGCGAACCAGTCGGGTCTGGCTGATTCCGTCGTTGAGGTAGCGGATCGGGTTGCGGTCGGCGGTGCCCTCCGGTGGGCACGGCCACTGCAGCGGTGTCCGCCGCAACCGGTCGTAGCTGGCGCCGCGCAGGTCGTAGCCCGTGGCGGGGTTGGCGAACCGCTTGATCTCATCGAAGACCTCCTCGGCCGAGGCGTAGCTGAACGCGTCCGAGAAGCCCATCGCGCAGGCGATCCGGGCGATGATCTGCCAGTCCGGCATCGCCTGACCCGCCGCCTGGACGCCCGGCTGAAACAGGGTCAGGTTGCGCTCGGAATTGATCATCACGCCCTCGGACTCCGTCCACAGCGTGGCGGGCAGCACGATGTCGGCGTACTCGTTGGTCTCGGTGTCCAGGAACGCGTCCTGGGTGATCACCAGGTCGGCGCGCTCCAGGCCGGCCAGCACCGTCCGGCGATTGGCTACGCTGGCAACGGGATTGGTGCAGATGATCCAGCACGCCTTGATGTCGCCGTCGGCCATGCGGGAGAACATGTCGATCGTGCCGGTGCCCACCTCGGTGCGCAGCGAGCCGCGCGCAATGCCCCAGACGTCCTCGACGAACTCGCGGTCGGCCGCCGACAGCACCGAGCGTTGCCCCGGCAGACCCGGTCCCATGTAACCCATTTCGCGGCCGCCCATGGCGTTCGGCTGCCCGGTGAGCGAGAAGGGGCCGCTGCCGGGTTTGCAGATCGTGCCGGTGGCCAGGTGCAGGTTGCAGATCGCGTTGGTGTTCCACGTGCCGTGGGTGCTCTGGTTGAGGCCCATCGTCCAGCAGCTCAGAAAGTTTTCGGCCTCGCCGATCCAGGCCGCGGCGGTGCGGATGTCTTCGGTTGGGATGCCGGTGATTTCGCTGACCGTGCCGGGGGTGTACTGCTCGAGGAAGCTCGGCATCACCTCCCAGCCCTCGGTGAACTGGGCGATGAAACCCGGGTCCGTCTGCCCGTTCTCGACGATCAGGTGCAGCAGGCCGTTGAGCAGCGCGAGGTCGGAGCCGGGGGCGATCTGGAGAAACAGGTCCGCCTTGTCCGCGGTCGCGGTGCGACGCGGGTCCACCACGATCAGCTTCGCGCCGGCCTTGACGCGGTCCATCATGCGCAGGAACAGGATCGGGTGGCAGTCGGCCATGTTGGAGCCGATGACCAAGAAGACGTCCGCCCGGTCGAAGTCTTGGTAGGAGCCGGGCGGCCCGTCCGCCCCGAGGGACAGCTTGTACCCCGAACCCGCGCTGGCCATGCACAGCCGCGAATTCGACTCGATCTGGTTGGTGCCGATGAATCCCTTGGTCAGCTTGTTCGCCAAGTACTGGGCCTCGAGGGACATCTGGCCGGACACGTACATCGCGAAGGCGTCGGGGCCGTGCTGGTCGATGATCGACCGCAGCGCCCAGTGGC
>NZ_LZIS01000062.1 GCF_001667015.1 Mycobacterium sp. E3198
ACCACGATCGACTTTCACCATGCCAACGCCGACCTGCAACGCATCCTGGACCGCGCGACCGGCCCGCTCTACGACAACTTCTCCGAACGCTCACAACCGTATGTCGACGTCGTGTTGCGGACGCAGTCGAAATCGGTTGGGACGGTGACGGAAGCGGCGGTGGAGTCTCAGTCGGATGACAAGGCGCAGGTGCTGGTCGCGGTCACGGTGACCACGTCAAGCGCGGTCGCGCCCCAGCCGGAGCGGCATGCCTGGCGGATGCGCCTGTCGGTCCGGCAGGTCGGCGGCGTGGCGAAGGTTTCCAACGTCGAGTTCGTGCCATGACGCGACGTGTGCTGGCCTACGGCGTGCTGCCCGGCTTGGCGTTGTTGCTGGCGTTGGCGGCCGGATTCCTGAAGGCGCAGGGACCGTCGGGCACCGACCGCAACCCCGGCGACGTCGCGGCGATCCAGGCGGCCAAGGACGCCACGGTCGCGCTGCTCTCCTACCGGCCCGCCACGGTCGAGCGTGACCTCGGGGCCGCACGCGACCGCCTGACCGGTGGGTTCAAAGACTCCTACACCTCGCTGACCCGCGACGTCGTGATCCCGGGGGCGCAACGCAAGCAAGTCTCGGCAATCGCGACAGTCCAGGCCGCGGCGGCGGTGTCCGCAGAACCCGGCCGAGCCGTGGTGCTGGTGTTCGTCAGCCAGACGACGACCGAGGGGAGCGGCGCTCCGGCGGTCACCGCCTCCAGCGTGCGGGTGACGCTGGACCAGGTCGACGGCCGCTGGCTGATATCGGGCTTTGACCCGGTCTAAACATGTTGAGCACCTGAGGGTTTCGCGATGGCGGAGGGGACCGCGTCCCATCGCCGTTGCAACTCCCGCTCGGCCGGCGTGGCAATCAGGCCGGACGGCGCGAACCGTTGGGAGGGCACCGGCGCTTCCTCGGTCAGCGGCCGGCCGCCGCCGCGAATCGCCCTGACCGCGACGACAACTCCGGCCACCAACACGATCACGACGACCAACGCAAAGAGGATCGACAGCGCGCCCTGGATGAAGGTGTTCCGGATGACCTCGTCGAGCTGGCGGGCGTTCTTGGCCGCACCGAACGCCGTCTTGCCCGCGTTACGTGCCGCCAGGTAGCGCGCGTGCTGGGTCCAGTAGCCGACCGCCGGATCCCCGGAGAAGATCTTCTGCCACGACGCCGTCAGCGTGACGGCCAGATCCCACAGCAGCGGCACTCCCGGGATCCATGCCCACCTCAGCAGGCCCCGCTTGATCACGACGACGGTGACGACGGTCAGCGCGATGGCCGCCAGCAGCTGGTTGGCGATACCGAACAGCGGGAACAGCGTGTTGATGCCACCCAGCGGGTCGGTCACCCCCATCAGCAGGGTGCCGCCCCACGCGGCGACCACGGCCAGGCTGCAGACCCACACGCCCGGGCGCCAGCTCGGGTTGCGCAACTTGGCCAGCGGGCCACCGAAGTTGCCCAGCGCGTCGGAGAGCATGAAGCGGTTGACCCGGGTGCCCGCGTCGACGGTGGTCAGGATGAACAGCGCCTCGAACATGATCGCGAAGTGATACCAGAACGCCTTGAAGCTGGCGCCGCCGAACACCCCCTGCAGCACGTCGGCCATGCCGAGCGCCAGCGTCGGCGCTCCGCCGGTGCGCGAGACGATCGACTTCTCGCCGACGTCGGTGGCGGCCTGGCCGATCTGGTCGGCGGTGGCCGGCGCGCCGGACAGGCCGAGTGAGTTCACGTAGTGCGCGGCGGTGGCCGCCGTGCCACCGGTCTGCGCGGCCGGCGCGTTGAGGGTGAAGTACAGGTGCTGGTTGATGATCGACGCGGTGATCAGCGCCGTGACGGCGACGAACGACTCGGTGATCATGCCGCCGTAGCCGATCAGCCGCATCTGGCCTTCCTTCTCCAGCATTTTCGGCGTCGTTCCCGACGAGATCAGCGAGTGAAATCCCGACAGCGCGCCGCACGCGATCGTGATGAACAGGAACGGAAACAGCGATCCGGCGAACACCGGGCCGTTGCCCCTCGTGGCGAAGTGCGAGATCGCGGGTGCCTGCATTTCCGGGCGCGCGATGACGATGCCGAGCGCGATCAGCCCGATGGCGCCGACCTTCATGAACGTCGACAGGTAGTCACGCGGCGCGAGCAGCAACCACACCGGCAGCACCGACGCCGCGAGGCCATAGCCGATCAGGCACCAGCACAGCTCGATCGGCGACAGGGTGAACCAGGATGCGCCCCAGGGCGTTTCGGCGACCCAGTTGCCGGACGCCACGGCGAGCAGCAGCAGCGCGAAGCCGATGACGGACACTTCCGATACCCGCCCGGGCCGCAGGAACCGCAGGTAAGCGCCCATGAACAGGGCGATGGGGATGGTCATGGCGATCGAGAACACCCCCCACGGGCTTTTGGCCAGCGCCTGCACCACGATCATCGCCAGCACCGCGATCAGGATCACCATGATGACGAGCACCCCGAGGAGGGCGGCCGCGCCGCCCGCGGGGCCCAGCTCGTCGCGGGCCATCTGGCCCAGCGAACGGCCCCGGCGGCGGGTGGAGATCCACAGCACCAGGTAGTCCTGGACGCAGCCGCCGAACACCGCGCCGAGGACGATCCAGATCGCGCCCGGCAGGTAGCCCATCTGGGTCGCCAGCACGGGACCCACCAGCGGCCCGGCCCCGGCGATGGCGGCGAAATGATGGCCGAACAGCACGCGCCGGTCGGTCGGCACGTAGTCGGCGCCGTCGTCGAGAACCTCGGCGGGCGTGGCGTGCTCGTCGCGCGGCCGGACGATCTTCATCTCGACCAACCGGGCGTAGAACCGGTAGCCGATGACGTACGTGCAGATCGCCGCGACCACGAACCAGACGGCGTTGACCGTCTCGCCGCGAGCCAGCGCGATGATCGCCCAGGCGACGGCGCCGACGACCGCGATCACGGCGAAGACGATCTTGTGCCGAGTGGTGATGGGGGAGCGGTCGACGATGGCGACCGGCGGCAGGTGTTCGAGGGTGTGGATGAAGCTGACGTCTTTGTCACGCTCTTCGACTGTCACGGCGGAAACCCTACGCGCGCAAAACCGACAACGCGTGTTTTAGTACAGCGCGCGGACGGCGTCGATGGTGTCGGCCTCGGCCGGGCCCTTGTCGTCGCGGTAGCGCACCACGCGGGCGAACCGCAGCGCCAGTCCGCCCGGGTACCGCGACGACTTCTGCACGCCGTCGAGGGCGATCTCGACCACCTGTTCGGGCCGCACGTTTACCACATACCCGAT
>NZ_LZIS01000063.1 GCF_001667015.1 Mycobacterium sp. E3198
AGTTCGCGCAACTGGCCGATGGCGTCATCCAGCGTGCCGGCCGGAAGCCCGGCCTGCACCTGTGCGCGCTCTGGGGGGCGCAGATCCTGCAGTTGCATCAGCCGGCAATCGAGGTGACCGCCGGTTTGGCCGGAACCGATCAGGGACAGCTCGTTGCGGGCGTTGAGGCAGCCGATCAGGTACGGCTCGTGCAGCGACATGCCGAGCAGCGACCCCTGGATTCCCCGCAGGATCGACACCATGCCGTTGTATTCGGCGACGTAGTAGTTGCTCCGGATGATGGCCCGGCCGATGCCCAGGCCCGCGAGCACCAGGAGTACCACCAGCGTGACGACGATCGCCGTCCGGCGCCGCGACCATCTTGAGCGCCGAGGCGTTTCCTCTTGTGCGGGAACGCGTTTGGCGACCTCCTCGCGGGGCCTGATGGCCGAGGCGCGCCCGGCGGAGGTGTTGGGCAGCGTCAACTGGTCGTCTTCGCCCGACACCGCACCGGCCAGGATCGGCTGGGTCTGTCCGTAGTCGTAGTCCACGACGTCGGCGACGACGACCGTCACGTTGTCGGGGCCGCCGCCGCGCAGCGCCAATTCGATGAGGCGGTAAGCACTCTCGGCCACGTCCGGGATCTGCAGCGCCTCGAGGATCGTCTCGTCGCTGACGGG
>NZ_LZIS01000064.1 GCF_001667015.1 Mycobacterium sp. E3198
GGTGCGGCTGTCGGTGGGCATCGAGGACGCCGCCGACCTGCTGGCCGACCTGGAACAGGCGCTGGCCTAACGACGCCGAGCGTGCGTGTTTGTACGCGACACGCCGGGCGAGCGCGCACAACTGTGCACGCTTGCGTCGGGAAAGGCTGGGAAAGGCTAGGAGTGGTAGGGCTCCGCGCTGACCAGCGTGACCTCGACGGTGTTGCCGTTGGGCACGGTGTAGCTGCGGGTCTCGCCCACCTTGGCGTCGATCAGGGCGCCGCCCAGCGGTGAGTTCGGCGAGTAGACCTCGAGCTTGCCCTCGTTGACGCCCTCCTGGCGGGTGGCGATCAAGAACGTCTCGCTATCGGACTTGTCGCCGTTGTAGTAGACCTTGACCACCGAACCGGGCAGCGCGACGCCGGACTGCTTGGGCGCCTCGCCGACCTTGGCGTTGTTGAGCAGGTCCTGCAGCTGCCGGATGCGGGCCTCCTGCTGGCCCTGCTCTTCGCGGGCGGCGTGGTAGCCGCCGTTCTCGCGGAGGTCACCCTCCTCGCGGCGGTCGTTGATCTCCGCGGCGATGACCGGACGATTCGCGATCAACTGGTCGAGCTCGGCCTTCAGTCGGTCATGTGACTCCTGAGTCAGCCAGGTCACCTGAGTATCCGTCATCTTGTCGTGCTCCTCGTGTCGGTATGTTGCGCGTACGCGCGTAAGCCTGTGAACCCCGCTGCTTGGGGCTACCGCCGCTCCGTTCTCACGGCCATTAATGCAGCAATACACGGTCCCATAAGGAACCGTGCATTCACCCATGTTACCACCGCGCAAACAATTGATGACCCGATATTCACCGTTCTCGATTGTCGCGCGGTCAGGAGGGTCGCAGGTAGCCGGGCACGTCGGTGCCGCAGCCGTAGATGTCGGCCATCACCGGCGGTTGGGCGGATTTCACCGTCGTGGTCACCTGCACGGTGGCCGCCTCGGAGGGCGGCACCAGCACCTCCCGCCGGCCCGTCTCGCTGCCGTCCTTGGCTTTGACCCGCACGATGCAGTCCACCGGCCGCGACGGGTCGGATCGCGTCACGCTGATCGTTACCGACGCGGTCTCGTTGTCGACCACCCGGTAGCCCGCCAGCGTGCCCGTCACGTCGCTGGTGCCGAGCCGCTGGTAGCCGACGAACGCGACGACGAGGCCGGTCGCGACCACCAGCACGGCCAGGCCGATGACCGCGCGACGCCGGGCGACGCGCGACATTCGAGACCGCCCGTAGCGGGCCTCGGGGCGCGGAAGGGGAGTTTCGGTCATGCCTGGGTATGCCTGCGTGAGTGGGCTGCCGGACGCCTGCCGACAGGATGCAACGATCGGAACTGGAATTATAAGGTCGCTTCTAGCTCTTATAGCTCTTCGGGGGCGACCAGCGAACCGACTCGGACAACTTGAGGGGGCACGTGAGCGAACTGCGGTTGATGGCGGTGCACGCCCACCCCGACGACGAGTCGAGCAAGGGTGCGGCGACCCTCGCGCGCTACGCCGACGAGGGTCACCGCGTGCTGGTGGTGACGTTGACCGGCGGCGAGCGCGGCGAGATCCTCAACCCGGCGATGGACCTGCCCGACGTGCTGGAGCACATGGCGGAGATCCGCCGGGACGAGATGGCGAAGGCGGCCGAGATCCTCGGCGTGGAGCACACCTGGCTGGGTTTCGTCGACTCCGGCCTGCCCCAGGGCGACCCGCCGCCGCCGCTGCCCGACGGGTGCTTCGCGCTGGTGCCGCTCGAGGAACCCGTCGAGGCGCTGGTGCGCGTGATCCGCGAATTCCGCCCGCACGTGATCACCACGTACGACGAGAACGGCGGCTACCCGCACCCCGACCACATTCGCTGCCACCAGGTTTCGGTCGGCGCGTTCGAGGCGGCGGGCGACTACGCCCGCTTCCCGGACGCCGGCGAGCCGTGGACGGTGTCCAAGCTGTACTACAACCACGGCTTCCTGCGCGCGCGGATGCAGCTGCTGCACGACGAGTTCGTCAAGCGCGGCCAAGAGGGGCCGTTCCAAAAGTGGCTCAAGCATTGGGATCCCGAGCACGACCCGTTCGAATCCCGGGTGACGACGCGCGTCGAGTGCTCGGCGTACTTCAGCCAGCGCGACGACGCGTTGCGCGCGCACGCCACCCAGATCGACCCGAACGCCGAATTCTTCGCCGCGCCCATCGAATGGCAGCAAAAGCTGTGGCCGACCGAGGAATTCGAGCTGGCCCGCTCCCGGGTCCCCGTCAAATTCCCCGAGGACGACCTGTTCGCCGGGATCGAGGGCGACGGGTGAATCATTACCTGATCGCGGTGATCGCCGACGGGCGCCACAACCACGGCCCCGATTTCGGCAAGGCCAGCCCAGTTGGCCTGTTGGTGGTTGTGCTGCTGCTGATCGCGACCCTGTTCCTGCTGCGCTCGATGAGCCGGCAACTGAAGAAGGTGCCCAAGACGTTCGACCCCGAACATCCCGAACCCGACCAAGCCGCCGACGAGGGCACCGACACGGTCGACGAAGACCGGCCGCCGGGGCGGCCGAACGGATCCGCGCGGCCGCCAGGACCCGGCGATGAGCCCGGCTGAGTCCGCCGGAGCGAACACCCTTGGGCTGGCCACCAGCCCCTACCTGCGCCAGCACGCGGACAACCCCGTGCATTGGCGGCAGTGGACGCCCCAGGCGCTGGCGGACGCCGCCGCCCGCGACGTGCCGATCCTGCTCTCCATCGGCTACGCCGCCTGCCACTGGTGCCACGTGATGGCCCACGAATCGTTCGAGGACGACGAGGTGGCCGCGGCGATGAACGCGGGATTCGTCTGCATCAAGGTCGACCGCGAGGAGCGGCCGGACCTCGACGCGGTCTACATGAACGCCACCGTCGCGCTCACCGGGCAGGGCGGCTGGCCGATGACCTGTTTCCTGACGCCCGACGGGCGGCCCTTCTTTTGCGGCACGTATTACCCGAAAGAGGGCTTCCTGCAGCTCCTTTCGGCCGTCTCGGCCACCTGGCGGGACCGCCGCGGGGAGGTCGAGGAGGCGTCGGACCGCATCGCCGACGAGCTGCGCAAGATGGTTGCGGCGCTGCCCGGCGGTGGCCCGGACGTGGCGCCGGCCCTGTGCGATCACGCGGTCGCCTCCGTGCTGGGCGACCAGGACACGGCACATGGCGGGTTCGGCGGCGCCCCCAAGTTCCCGCCGTCGGCGCTCCTCGAGGCCCTGCTGCGCAACTACGAGCGCACCGGATCCGCGGCGGCGCTGGAGGCGGTCGCGCGCACCGGCAGCGCGATGGCCCGCGGCGGCATCTACGACCAACTCGCGGGCGGCTTCGCCCGATACAGCGTCGACAACGCCTGGGTGGTACCGCATTTCGAGAAGATGCTGTACGACAACGCGCTGTTGCTTCGCGTGTATGCGCACTGGGCCCGGCGCACCGCAGACCCGCTGGCCCGCCGCGTCGCCACCCAGACCGCCGGGTTCCTGGTCGATGGGCTGACCGACGGTGACATGTTCGTCTCGTCGCTGGATGCCGATACCGAGGGCCGCGAGGGCGCGACCTACGTGTGGACACCGGCGCAGCTGACCGAGGTGCTCGGTGTCGACGACGGCCGTTGGGCCGCAGAGGTTTTCGCCGTCACCCGCACCGGTACGTTCGAACACGGCAGCTCGGTGCTGCAGTTGCCCGCCGATCCGGACGACCCGCAACGGGCCGAACGCGTCCGGGCCGCGCTGCTGGCCGCGCGGCGCACCCGCGCCCAGCCGGGACGCGACGACAAGGTGATCACGTCGTGGAACGGGCTGGCGATCACCGCGCTGGCCGAGGCCAGCGTGGCGCTGGACGAACCCGAACTCGCCATGGCCGCAGGGCGTTGCGCGTCGGCGCTGCTGGACGCCCACGTCGTCGACGGCCGGTTGCGGCGCGCCAGCCTGGGCGGGGTGGTCGGCGACAGCCCGGGCATCCTGGAGGACCACGCGACGCTGGCCACCGGCCTGCTCGCGCTGTACCAGCTGACCGGCGAGGAGCAGTGGCTGGGCGCGGCGACCGGGCTGCTGGACACCGCCCTGCGCCACTTCGCGGACCCGCAGCGGCCCGGTCGCTGGTTCGACACCGCCGACGACGCCGAACAATTGATGCTGCGGCCCGGCGACCCGCTGGACGGCGCGACGCCGTCGGGGGCTTCGTCGGTCACCGAGGCGCTGCTGACCGCCGCGCACCTGGTCGACGGCGAGCGCGCGGAGCGGTACCTGCAGGCCGCGGCCGACTCGCTGGCCGCGCACTCCGTGCTGCTTGCGCGCGCGCCGCGCTCGGCCGGGCACTGGCTGGCCGTCGCCGAATCCGCGGTGCGTGGGCCGCTGCAGATCGCCGTCGCCTGCGACCCCGCGCGGTCGGCGCTGCTGGCCGCCGCGCGCCGGCTGGCGCCCGGCGGTGCGATCGTCGTCGGGGGCGAACGGGACTCCTCGGCGCTGCTGGCCGGGCGGGACCGCGTGGCCGGGGCCGACGCCGCCTACGTGTGCCGCGGCCGGCTGTGCGATCTCCCGGTGACCGGCGCGGCCGAACTGGCAGGCGCCCTGGGTGTTTTGGAGCGGTAGTCCGGCGGTTACCCTGCGTCCCATGCCGAACGCCACCGACAGGGTCCAAGCGATCACCGAGACCGTCAACCGCTACATCGAGCTGATCGCCACCGGCAGCGCCGACGACATCGTCGAGCTGTACGCCGACGACGCGACCGTCGAGGACCCGGTCGGGGGCGAGGTGCACATCGGGCGTCAGGCGATCCGCGGCTTCTACGCCGCGGTCAGCGGCCCCCAGCGCGAATGCGAGCTGGTGACGCTGCGCGTGGCCGGCCACGAGGCGGCCTTCCAGTTCCGGCTGACGGTGACCGCGGGCGAGCACAAGATGGTGATCGAGCCGATCGACGTGATGGTCTTCGACGCCCAGGGCAAGGTCGCCGCGATGAAGGCGTACTGGTCGGCGGCCGACGTGCGGCAGTTATAGCGTCAGGCCGGGTGGCCGACATAGAAGACGGCCAGCCACATGGCGATGTAGTGCAGGATCGCCGCGATCGCCGTCAAGGCATGGAAGAACTCGTGATAGCCGAACGTCTTCGGCCAGGGATCAGGCCACCGCAGCCCGTACAGCAGGCCGCCGATGCTGTAGAACGCGCCGCCGACGGCGAGCAACACCATCGCGGCCACCCCGGCGACGTGGATGATCGTCGGCGCGTACCAGACGGCCACCCACCCCAACAGCAGATACAGCGGCACCCCCACCCATCGCGGCGCCGTCGGCCAACAGACCTTGAGCAGGACGCCCGCCAGTGCGCCGCCCCAGACGATCCACAACACCATGCGCCCGGTCGCGGGCGGCATGGCCAGCATCGCGAACGGCGTGTAGCTGCCGGCGATGAACAGGAAAATCATCGAATGGTCGAGCCGCTTCATGAGCTTGCGGCTCTTGTCCGATTTCCAGTTGACGCGGTGATAGGTGGCGCTGACGGCGAACATCGCCACGGTCGCGATGGCGTAGGCGAACGTCGTCAGCCCGGCGCGGGTGGACGCCACCGCCCACGACACCGACACCAGGGTCGCCCCGCAGACGATCGCCAGCCACGCGGAATAGAAGTGGATCCACCCGCGCATGCGCGGCTTGGTCAGCGCCTCGACGGCACCCTCGACGAGCTGTTCGACGGGATTGCCGGGCGCGATCGCTTCTGCCTCGTGCGGCGTGTCGGTCTGGCTGCTCATGACTCCCTCGGGACTTGATCGCCTCGCATTGCCGATCGCTTCTCTGCCTCAACAGTAGCCGCGGATCGGCACCGCACGCCGTTGGACGTGCGGTGACATCGCGGAATTGCACGCCGGAATTTGGCGCCGGTCACAGTAGTGTGGAGCCTCGTGGAGATCATCCCGCCGCGGCTCAAGGAGCCGTTGTACCGCGTCTACGAGCTGCGGCTGCGGCAGGGTCTGGCGGCCTCCAAATCCGAACTTCCCCGCCACATCGCGGTGCTGTGCGACGGGAACCGCCGGTGGGCGCGCAACGCGGGCTACGACGACGTCAGCTACGGCTACCGGATGGGCGCCGTCAAGATCGCCGAGATGCTGCGGTGGTGCCAGGAGGCGGGCATCGAAATGACCACCGTCTATTTGCTCTCCACCGAGAACCTGCAGCGCGATCCCGACGAGCTGGCCGGGCTCATCGAGATCATCACCGATGTGGTGGAGGAGATCTGCGCGCCGGCCAACCGCTGGAGCGTGCGCACCGTCGGGGACCTCGCGCTGATCGGCGAGGAGCCGGCCCGCCGGCTGCGCGACGCGGTGGAGTCCACCCCGGCCGAAGCGCCCTTCCACGTCAACGTCGCCGTCGGCTACGGCGGCCGGCGGGAGATCGTCGACGCCGTGCGCGCGCTGCTGAGCAAGGAACTGGCCAACGGCGCCACCGCCGAGGAGCTGATCGACGCGGTGACCGTCGACGGCATCTCCGAAAACCTTTACACCTCAGGCCAACCCGACCCCGACCTGGTCATCCGGACCTCCGGTGAGCAGCGGTTGTCGGGATTTTTGCTGTGGCAGAGCGCCTATTCGGAGATGTGGTTCACCGAGGCGCACTGGCCCGCGTTCCGCCGCGTCGATTTCCTGCGCGCGCTGCGCGACTACAGCCAACGGCATCGCCGCCACGGCAAGTAGCGCGCCCCGAGTCCCCTCTTGCGCCGAACGTGCTCTGAGGGCGGGATTTTCTCGATTTTCTCGCCATCAGATCACGCTCGGCGAACCCGAGCGCGGCGCAGCCAGCGCAGCCGGTCGGCACGCATCAGACTCCGTGCCAAACTGGATGCATGGCTGCGCTGTCGGCTGTGGTGTTCGCGCTGAGCGGGTGGCTGGGGTTGTACCTCCTCGCCCGCGACCCGCGTAAGCCGGTGCTGGCGCTGGCGGCGGCGGGATTGTGTGGCTTCGCGTTGGTGGTGGCGCTGGACGCGGTGCGCTCCGTCGACGCCCCGCATCTCGCGCTGCTCGGGCGGCTCGAGATCTACCTGGTGGCCATCCCCAGCGTGGCGTGGTTTGCGGTGCTCGTCGAGCTGTCGCGGCCGGGCGATCACTGGCGGATGCGCACCGGTGAGGTGCTGTTGATCGGTGGCGTCGCGGCGCTCACCTTGTTCGGGGCGGCGATGGCCGGCAGCGTGGAGGGCCCGCTGCGGCCGGGTCACGTGCTGATGATGGCGGTGATCTCCGTATCGACCCTGGGGGCGATGGTCGTTGCGCTGCGCCGGCGCGCCCAACCGACGCCGGTCGCCGGCGTGGTGGTCATGGCGACCCTGTTCTTCGCGCTGGCCAACGCCATCCTGATCATTCCGCTCGGCCTGGTCCCGAGCCGGCTGGCGCTGGCCTCCACGGGTTTCGACGTCCTGGCGCTCGGCGTGGCGGTGGCCCTGTGGGACGCCTTCGACGAGGGTCAGGCGCTGCGCGCCGACATGCTGCGCTCGTTCGTCGGCGGTTCGGCGGTGGCCGTGCTGTTCGGCGGGCAGGCGCTGATCGGGCTGGCCGTGACCCGGCACGAGCCCGCCACGCAGACGGTGCTGACCGTGCTGATGTTCACCACCCTGGCGATCGCCATTGCGGTGCAGGTGCTGGCCGATCCGCTGGCCGGGGTGCTGGACCGGCTGGCGTTCTCCAGGTCGCCCTCGCTGCGCGCCGACCGGGCCGCGCTGCGGCATACCGGGGCGGCGCTGGCGCTGCGTTCGGCCGACCCTCTCCTCGACGTCGACGACGACACCTTCGCCAGGCTCACCCGTCGGGCGCTGGGCCACTACGCCGACCTGACCAAGCTGGTCGCCAGCCCGCTGACCGCGCTGCCCGTGATCGACGAGCGGCTGGCCGCGCGGGGCGCGCCCGATCACCCGGTGGAGCGGGCCAACGAGCTCAAGGCCGTCCTCGCCGACGGGATCGCCCGGCTCAAACCGCGCAACGCGGGCGATTTCGGCACCACCGAGGAATGGCGCTACTACAACGCGCTGTACTTCCCCTACGTCGTCGGCGTGCGCGCGTACGCGCAAAATGCCACCGCCGCAGGACTGGACCCCACCGCCCGGCAGGCGTGGCAATGGCTGGTCACCGAGGTCCCACAGCGCTCGCTGCACAACTGGCAAAACGCGGCCGCCCGGCTGATCGCGGCCGATTTGCGCGGGCGCGTCGCGGTTCCCAGCGACTAGGTCAGCGCCCCGGCAACGGGCGCCCGATCACGCCACCGACCCCACGATTCACGACACGTGTGGAATTGATGGCCAGCGACGGGAATAGCCGGGCGAAATCCCTGGTCCTTCTCCTCGTGGCAGCAGTTGGCAGCGCCACGAGTCGATCTGGCAGTGCCCCGGCGGCACGCTCAAACCAGAACGACCCATCCGCCATCGCGAGGAGTAGTCACATGACCGCAGTTTCCGGTCTTCCCCACCGACCCCTGTACGACGCGACCGATTCGCTGCTGCGTTTCGCCATGCGTGCCGATGCCACGTTGACGGGGCTGTGCGGCTTGGCCGTCGCCTTCTTCGCCGACGAGATCTCGTCGCTGACGGGGCTGACGTCGGGCCAGCAGTACGCGCTGGGCGCCTTCTTCGTGCTCGCCGGCTTTGCCGTGTTCACCCTCGCGGCGGCGCCCAACCTGCGGCGCGTCGGGATCGGCATCGTCGCGGCGAACGTCGTCTTCACGCTGGCCGCGATCCTGGCCGCCGAGGCCTGGCCCATGACGGCCACCGGGGTGGCCGCGACGCTGGCCACGGGCGTCTACACCGCGGCGTTCGCCGGTTTGCAGTACCTGGGAGTGCGCCGCCTCGCGGCCTAGCTACAGCTTGCGCAGCCGGAGCCGGTTGATCGAGTGGTCGGCGTCCTTGCGCAGCACCAGGGTGGCGCGGGGGCGGGTCGGCAGGATGTTCTCGACCAGGTTGGGCCGGTTGATCGACCGCCAGATCTCGCGCGCCGCGGCGACGGCCTTGGTGTCGTTCAGGGCCGAATAGTGGTGGAAGTGCGATTCCGGGTCGGCGAAGGCGGTGCCCCGCAGCGACAGGAACCGGGACACGTACCACTGCTCGATGTCCTCGATCCGGGCGTCGACATACAGGGAGAAGTCGAACAGGTCCGACACCATCAGCGTCGGCCCGGTCTGCAGGACGTTGAGGCCCTCCAGGATCAGGATGTCGGGATGGCGCACGACGTGCTTGGCGCCGGGGATGATGTCGTACTTCAGGTGCGAATACACCGGCGCGCACGCATAGTCGGCGCCGGACTTGACCGATGTGACGAACCGCATCAGCGCCCGGCGGTTGTAGCTTTCCGGAAAGCCCTTGCGGTGCATCAGGTTTCGCCGGTCCAGCTCGGCGTTCGGATAGAGGAAGCCGTCGGTGGTCACCAGGTCCACGCGGGGGTGGGGATCCCAGCGGGCCAGCAGCGCCTGCAACACACGGGCGGTCGTCGATTTGCCGACGGCGACGCTGCCGGCCACCCCGATGACGAACGGCACCGGCCGGTCCGGGTTTTGCTGCGGTTCGCCGAGGAACTCCGCGGTGGCGGCGAACAGCCGCTGGCGGGCGGCGACCTGAAGATGGATGAGCCGGGCCAGCGGCAGGTAGACCTCTTCGACCTCCAGCAGGTCGATCTGCTCGCCGAGACCGCGCAGGCCGACCAGTTCCTCTTCGGTGAGGGCCAGCGGCGTCGACATACGGAGCGCACGCCATTGCTTCCGGTCGAACTCCACATACGGGCTCGGCTCGCTAAGCCGCGGCATGGTGCCAAGTGTTGCAGGGGCGGACGCGCGCCCGACGGCTGGGCTGGCTAAAACCGCGCTGGATAGACTGGCGCCCGTGACTGCCGCACCTGATGCCCGACCCACCGCGTCCGTGATGTCGGCCCCGCTCGCCGAGGTCGACCCCGACATCGCCGAGCTGCTCGACAAGGAATTGCACCGGCAACGGGACACCCTGGAGATGATCGCCTCGGAGAACTTCGTGCCCCGCTCGGTGCTGCAGGCCCAGGGCAGCGTCCTGACCAACAAGTACGCCGAGGGATTGCCGGGCCGGCGCTACTACGGCGGCTGCGAGCACGTCGACGTCGTGGAGAACATCGCCCGCGACCGGGCCAAGGCGTTGTTCGGCGCGGAGTTCGCCAACGTGCAGCCGCATTCCGGTGCCCAGGCCAACGCCGCGGTGCTGCACGCCCTGATGTCGCCCGGCGAGCATTTGCTCGGCCTGGACCTGGCCAACGGCGGCCACCTCACCCACGGCATGAAGCTGAACTTCTCCGGGAAGCTTTACGACGCCGGCTTCTACGGCGTGGACCCGAAGACCCACCTGGTCGACATGGACGCCGTGCGGGCCCGGGCGCTCGAGTTCCGCCCCAAGGTGATCATCGCCGGCTGGTCGGCCTACCCGCGGACGCTCGACTTCGCCGCGTTCGCCTCGATCGCCGACGAGGTCGGCGCCAAGCTGTGGGTGGACATGGCGCACTTCGCCGGCCTGGTCGCGGTGGGCCTGCACCCGTCGCCGGTGCCGCACGCCGACGTCGTGTCCACCACCGTGCACAAGACGCTCGGCGGCGCCCGCTCGGGCATGATCCTGGGCAAGCAGGAATACGCCAAGGCCATCAACTCGGCGGTGTTCCCCGGCCAGCAGGGCGGGCCGCTGATGCACGTGATCGCGGGCAAGGCGGTCGCGCTCAAGATCGCCACCACCCCCGAGTTCGCCGACCGCCAGCAGCGCACGCTGTCCGGCGCCCGCATCGTCGCCGACCGGCTGCTGGGCGCCGACGTCGCCAAGGCCGGCGTCTCCGTCGTCAGCGGCGGCACCGACGTGCACCTGGTGCTCGTCGACCTGCGCGACTCGCCGTTGGACGGCAAGGCCGCCGAGGATCTGCTGCACGAGGTCGGCATCACCGTGAACCGCAACGCCGTCCCGAACGACCCGCGGCCCCCGATGGTGACGTCGGGCCTGCGGGTGGGCACGCCGGCGCTGGCCACCCGCGGCTTCGGGGACGCCGAATTCGCCGAGGTCGCCGACATCATCGCCACCGCCTTGGCGGGCGGCGCGTCCGCGGACGTGTCGGCGCTGCGGCAGCGGGTGACGCGGCTGGCCAGCGATTTCCCCCTCTACGAGGGGCTGGAAAGCTGGACGCTGGTCGACCGCTGACCGGCGCAGGGACCAAAGTCACCAATCGGCGCCGACACGCGCCAACAATTTCACAGAACCTGTACCTACGAGTTACAGTAACCGCATGGCACAGAAACCTGTTCCTAACGCACTGACCCTCGAACTCGAGCCGGTGGTCGAGCGGCTCATGGACGACCACCTCAACACCGAGGACCTCTGGTTCGCCCACGACTACGTGCCCTTCGATCAGGGCGAGAACTTCGCGTTCCTGGGCGGGCGCGACTGGGACCCGTCCCAGACGACGCTGCCGCGGACCATCACGGACGCCTGCGAGATCCTGCTGCTGCTCAAGGACAACCTCGCCGGCCACCACCGCGAGCTCGTCGAGCACTTCATCCTCGAGGAGTGGTGGGGCCGCTGGCTGGGCCGGTGGACCGCCGAGGAGCACCTGCACGCCATCGCGCTGCGCGAGTACCTGGTGGTGACCCGCGAGGTCGACCCCACCGCCAACGAGGAGGCCCGCGTCCAGTACGTGATGAAGGGCTACCGCGCCGACACCTACAGCCAGGTCGAGACCCTCGTCTACATGGCGTTGACCGAGCGCACCCACGCCGTGTTCTGCCGCAACCTGGCCGCCCAGATCGAGGAGCCGGTGCTGGCCGGCCTCATCGACCGGATCCGCAGGGACGAAGAGCGTCACGAGCACATGTTCGCCAGCCTCGTCGCGCACTGCCTGGACTACACCCGCGACGAGACGATCGCGGCGATCGCCGCGCGGGCGGCGGACCTTCAGGTCGTGGGCGCCGACATCGATGCCTACGCGGACAAGGTGCAAAGCGCGGCCGACGCGGGCATCTTCACCCCCGGGGACTTGCGGCAGGCGATCGCCGACCGCATCGCCGACTGGGGCGTGGCCGACGAGCCCGCGCTCAAGCAATTCGCCGGCGGTTAAGCCGATCTTCACCGAAACCCGGCCGCGTGCCCGCGGCCGGTTTTTGGTGTCGCCGTGTCGGTCTCGGCGCGCCTGCCCGGCGGCCGAGCGGCCACGAGAGTAGCGTCGTTGTCGATGGCCAGCGACATGCTTTGCTGCCAGGGCGGCACCTCCCGTCACGACAAGGGCAGGACCGGCCCCGGTCCTGGTGCTGCGGCTCCCGCCGACATGCCTGTGCGGGTCCGCGCGGGCTTACCCGCTCGAGGAGCGCTTCGTGACCGATCTCCGGACCTATGTGCTCGACACCTCCGTGCTGCTGTCCGACCCGTGGGCGTGCAGCCGGTTCGCCGAACACGAGGTGGTGGTGCCGCTGGTGGTGATCAGCGAGCTGGAGGCCAAACGCCACCACCACGAACTGGGCTGGTTCGCCCGTCAGGCACTGCGCCTGTTCGATGATCTTCGGCTCGAGCACGGACGGCTGGATCAGCCGATTCCCGTTGGGACACAAGGCGGTTCGCTTCACGTTGAACTGAACCATACCGACCCGTCGGTGCTGCCCGCGGGCTTTCGCACCGACAGCAACGACTCCCGGATCCTGAGCTGCGCCGCCAACCTCGCCGCCGAGGGCAAGCGAGTTACGTTGGTCAGCAAGGACATTCCGCTGCGGGTGAAGGCCGCCGCGGTGGGACTGAGCGCCGACGAATACCACGCGCAGGACGTCGTGGCGTCCGGGTGGTCGGGGATGCGCGAGATCGAGACGGCCACCGAGGACATCGACGCGCTGTTCGCCGACGGCGAGATCGACCTCGCCGAGGCCCGGGACCTGCCCTGCCACACGGGGATTCGACTGTTGGGCGGCAGCTCGCACGCGCTGGGGCGGGTCACCCCGGCCAAACGCGTGCAGCTGGTCCGCGGCGACCGCGAGGTGTTCGGGCTGCGTGGCCGGTCCGCCGAACAGCGGGTGGCACTCGACCTGCTGCTGGACGAGTCGGTGGGCATCGTGTCGCTGGGCGGCAAGGCCGGCACCGGCAAGTCGGCGCTGGCGCTGTGCGCGGGTCTCGAGGCGGTGCTCGAACGGCGCACCCACCGCAAGGTGGTGGTGTTCCGCCCGCTGTATGCCGTCGGCGGCCAGGAGCTGGGCTACCTGCCCGGCAGCGAGAGCGAAAAGATGGGCCCGTGGGCGCAGGCCGTCTTCGACACGCTCGAGGGGCTGGCCAGCCCGGCGGTGCTCGAGGAGGTGCTGTCCCGGGGCATGCTCGAGGTGCTGCCGCTGACCCACATCCGGGGTCGCTCGCTGCACGACTCGTTCGTCATCGTCGACGAGGCGCAATCGCTGGAGCGCAACGTGCTGCTGACCGTGCTGTCCCGGTTGGGGACCGGCTCCCGGGTGGTGCTGACCCACGACATCGCCCAGCGGGACAACCTGCGCGTCGGCCGCCACGACGGGGTCGCGGCGGTGATCGAGAAGCTCAAGGGGCACCCGCTGTTCGCCCACATCACCCTGCTGCGCAGCGAGCGGTCGCCGATCGCCGCGCTGGTCACCGAGATGCTCGAGGAGATCGCCGGGCCGCACTGACGGGCCCCCTCCTTGCCATTGCGGGTGAGTCCTTGGTTTTGCGTGTGAATACACGGCGGGAAAATCGGGCAAATCCCGCGCTGAGGCAACACTGAAAGCCCTCAGTGCACACTCGGCGCCGGGGTCGCGCACCCGGCGTTCGGTAAACTTCCTGGGTGCCGAAACGACCCGACAGCCAGGCCTGGCGCTACTGGCGGACCGTTCTCGGCGTCGTCGCCGCCGCCGCGGTGCTGGTGATCGGCTCCCTGACCGGGCACGTGACGCGGGCCGACAACCTCAGCTGTTCGGTGGTCAAGTGCGTGGCGTTCACCTTCGACGACGGGCCCGGGCCCTACACCGACCGGCTGCTGCAGGTCCTCAAGGACGCCGACGCCAAGGCCACATTCTTTTTGATCGGCAACAAGGTGGCCGCCAACCCGGCGGGCGCCAAGCGCGTCGCCGACGCCGGGATGGAGTTCGGCAACCACACCTGGGAACACCCCAACATGACCACGATCCCGCCCGAGGACATCGCCGGTCAGTTCTCCCGGAGCAACGACGCGATCACCGCCGCCACCGGCCGGGCCCCGTCGCTGTGGCGCCCCGCCGGCGGGCTGTCGAACGACCTCGTCCGCCAGACCGCGGGAAAGTTCGGCCTTGCCGAAATCCTGTGGGATGTCATCCCTTTCGACTGGATCAACGACTCCAACACGGCCGCGACGCGCTACATGCTGATGACCTACATCAAGCCCGGGTCGGTGGTGCTGTTCCATGACACCTACTCGAGCACCGTCGACCTGGTGTACCAGTTCATCCCGGTGCTCAAGGCCAACGGCTACCGGCTGGTGACGGTCACCGAACTGCTGGGGGCTCGGGCGCCCGGCAGCACCTACGGCGGCCGGGACAACGGCCCGCCCGCCAACCAGCTGCACGACATTCCGGCCAGCGAGATTCCCGCCCTGCCCAACACGTCCTCGCCCAAGCCGATGCCCAACTTCCCGATCACCGACATCCCGGGCCAGAACTCGGGCGGCCCCAACAACGGCGCCTAGGTGATCAGGCCGGGCTGGTTGCGGGCTGCGCCGGCGGGGCGGCGAAAGTCCGCGCGCAGGTTGACGATTGACTACGCGACCGACCTGTCGCTGGCTTACGTCATCGCCGTCATCGATGCGGCGGCCATCCTGATCCCGTTGCGGGGACACACCTCCGTCGCCGCCAACGTCGACTTCGCGGAGAAGAACACGGCGGTGGTGCTGGTGCTCGTTGCGCTGGGGATCGTCGGTGTCGCCGCAGCCGGAGCGGTGACCCTGCGTCCGACGCTGCGCTGGTATGTCGCCGGGGCCGAACCGACTCAGCAGCAACGGGAAGCCGCAATGAAGATCGTCGGTCGCCAGTCGGTGATCCTGTTGGTGGCCTGGGGCGTTGCCGGGGCGATCTTCGCGCTGCTGAATCTCGCCGGTGGGTCTCAGTTTCTACTGCCGATTCTGCTGGGCATGCTGCTGGGTGGACCGGCCGCCGCCGGTATGGGGATGCTGCTTGCACAACGCACGTTGCGCCCCATCATGGGCGCCGCCACGCTCGGCCTCGAGCCTCGACTGGCGGTACCCGGTGTGCTTGCGCGACTGGTCTTGCTCTGGTTCTTGTGCAGCGCGTTGCCGATCGGTGTGATTGCCGCCCTGGTGGTGCTGCGCTCGTATGGCTGGCTGATTCAGAAGTCCACGTCGTTGGATGTGCCCCTGCTGGTGGTGTCGCTGGCCGCACTGCTGCTCGGGCTGCCGACGATGATCCTGACGTCGCGATCCATTTCGGATCCCCTCGACGAGGTCGTCGATGCGATGGCGGAGGTCGAACGCGGCCGCATCGGAACATTCGTCGGAGCCTACGAACGCTCCCAAATCGGCCGTCTGCAAACGGGTTTCAACCGAATGGTGGCCGGGCTCGCCGAGCGGGACCGGTTGCGCGACCTGTTCGGGCGCCACGTCGGAGCCGACGTCGCGCAGCGCGCCATCCAGGAGGGCGCCTCCCTGTCGGGGGACGTGGTCGACGCGGCCGTGCTTTTCATCGACCTGGTGGGTTCGACGCGGCTCGCGGAAAGCCGTCCGCCGCAAGAGGTTGCCCGGGTGCTCAACGACTTCTTCCGGATCGTCGTCGACGCCGTCGACGAACATCAGGGGCTGATCAACAAATTCGCCGGCGACGCCGCGCTGGCGGTTTTCGGGGCGCCCCTGCGGTCGGCCGATCCGGCGGCGGCGGCGCTGGCGACGGCGCGCGCGCTGGGCACCCAGCTGCGCCGGCTACCGGTGGTCGACTTCGGGATCGGCGTCTCGGCGGGCCGCGTCTTCGCCGGCAACGTCGGCGCCGAAAACCGGTATGAATACACGGTCATCGGCGACGCCGTCAACGAGGCCGCGCGGCTGGCCGACCTCGCCAAGACCTCCGACCGGCGGATCCTGTGTTCGGCGGCGGCCATCGACGGCGCCGACGACGCCGAGCGGGCGCACTGGGCCGAATGCTATTCCACCGTGCTGCGCGGGCGCTCGGAGGCCACGCACGTCTCCGCGCCGGCTACTTCTTTACCTTGAGAGCCGCGACAACCCCGTTGATGATCCCCGCCGAACCGGCGTCGCCGATGGGCGTCGCGCCCAAGAAGATGGTGACCGGCTTGGTGTCGACCGCGATGATGACCAGCGAGTCGCCCTTCACGTTGCGCGCCGGATCGGCGATCGTGACGTCGGCGTCCACCCGGGCGGCCTTGACCCCGTCGACCGTGATCGACGACGTCTTCGTCGGGCCGAGGGTGGGCGTCGCGTTGGCGTAGCCGGGCCCGTTGGCCACGCAGTTCACCAACTTCGATGCCTGCGCGGCGACGTCCATGCTGGGCACGAAGTTGGTGATGCCGACCTCCGCCTGCATCATCCACTGACTGGCATTGGGTACCTCGGCCCCGACGCCCACGGCGCCGATCAGGTTGGGGGTCTGGTCGTCGGAGAAGCCTTGCCAGCCGGGCGTCGCGCTGACCGGGAACGACAGCTTGCCCGCGCTGACCGTGTCGCCGACGGGCTTGTCACCGCCGGACACGTTGGGCGTGCAACCCGTCGCCGTCTGCTGGGAATTGCCCGGCTGCGACGAGGGGGCGCTGGTCGACGAGGGGGCCGTCGAGGGCGCCGCCCTGTTCGGCTTGTTTCCGCTGCCCAGCCCGATCACCACGAGCACCACCAGCACGATGACGGCCAGCACCGCCAGGCCGCCGACGATCAGCCACGGCGCCTTGGAGCGCGGCCCGCGCGGCGGCGGACCCGGCGGGTACGGGCCGCCCGGCCAGCCGGGCGGCACCTGCTGACCGGGTGGGAGATACGGCGGCGGCGCATACTGCCCGCCGCCCGGCGGCGGGTACGGGTAACCGGCCGGCGGCGGCCCGCCCGGGGGCGGGGCGCTCGGGGGGTAACCGCCGCCCTGCGGCGGGCCGCCCCAGTAGGGTCCCTGCCCATAGGGATTGGCCCCGTAGGGATCCTGACCGTAGGGCCCGCCCGGGGGAGCCGTCATCGCGC
>NZ_LZIS01000065.1 GCF_001667015.1 Mycobacterium sp. E3198
GGCGCCGGCGCGCGCAGCAGCGCGACCACGGCGACGAATTCCTGGACATGAACGTCGACGTCGACCCGGACTGGGGCGCGACGGCATCGGACCAGGGCGGCGGCGCTCTGGGCTTCGCCGGCACCGCGCCCACGGGTGCGGCCGCGGGGGCGGCCGGCCTGACCGTGTTGGCCGGTGACGAATTCGGCGGCGGCCCAAGGGCGCCGATGCTGCCGGGCACCTGGGAGCCGGGGGACGCCGGCGCGGCGGGGCGCCACCGCCAGTCGGGGTAGGGTCGGTTAGGTGCGTAGCGAAGGTGATACCTGGGACATCACAACGAGTGTCGGCTCGACCGCGCTGTTCGTGGCCACCGCGCGGGCGCTGGAGGCGCAGAAGCCCGAGCCGCTGGCCGTCGATGAGTACGCGGAGCTGTTCTGTCGCGCCGTCGGCGGCCCCGCGGCCGACGTGCTCGACGGCAAGGAACCTGACCACCCGCTGAAGACCGCCGACTTCGGCGAGCACTTCGTCAACTTTCAGGGCGCCCGCACCCGGTACTTCGACGAATACTTCTGCCGGGCGGCCGACGCGGGCGTGCGGCAGGTGGTCATCCTGGCCGCCGGGCTGGACTCACGCGCCTACCGGCTGGACTGGCCGGCCGGAACCACGATTTTCGAGCTGGACCGTCCGCAGGTCCTAGATTTCAAGCGCGAGGTGCTCGCCGGCCACGGCGCCCAACCGCGCGCCGAGCGCCGTGAGATCGCCGTCGACCTCCGCGAGGACTGGCCGCAGGCGCTGCGCGACAACGGCTTTGATCCCGCACGGCCCTCCGCGTGGATCGCCGAGGGCTTGCTGATCTATCTGCCGGCCGCCGCCCAGGAGCAGCTGTTCACCGGCCTCGACGGCCTGGCCGCGCGCGGCAGTCACGTCGCGATCGAGGACGGCGCACCGCTCGAGCCGGACGAGTTCGAGGCCGCGGTCGAGGAGGAGCGGGCGGCCGCCGCCGAGGGCGACGAGCGCTTGTTCTTTCGGTTGGTCTACAACGAGCGGCACGCGCCGGCCACCGAGTGGTTCGGCCAGCGCGGCTGGACCGCCGAGGGCACTCCGCTGGCCGATTACCTGCGGCAGGCCGGCCGGCCGGTGCCGGGCCCTGACACCGAGGCCGGGCCGATGGTCGCCCGCAACACCCTGGTGAGCGCCGTCAAGGACTGACGGGAACTTTTCCCCACCCGCCACCGACTACTACCTGCGGGCTCACGCCGCCAACAGCCCAGGCGGCCGTGTAGATCCAGCCCGCTCGGTAAGGAGTCGTTGCCATGACCGCGCCGGTGTGGATGGCGCTGCCCCCGGAGGTCCATTCGGCGCAGCTGAGCAGCGGTCCCGGCGCGGGCGGCCTGCTGGCCGCCGCCGCGGCGTGGAGTTCGCTGAGCGCCGGCTACGCCTCGGTGGCCGACGAACTGACCGGAATCCTGGCCGCGGTCCAGGCCGGGGCGTGGGAGGGGCCGACCGCCGAGCAGTACGTGGCCGCGCACGCGCCGTATCTGGCGTGGCTGACGCGGGCCAGCGCCAACAGCGCCGCGGCGGCCGCGCGGCACGAGACCGCCGCGACGGCCTACACCGCGGCGCTGGCCGCGATGCCGACGCTGCTGGAGCTGGGCGCCAATCACGCGATCCACGCGGTGCTACTGGCGACCAACTTTTTCGGCATCAACACCATCCCCATCGCCCTGAACGAGGCCGACTACGTCCGGATGTGGATCCAGGCCGCCACCACCATGGCGACCTACCAGACCGTCGCCGGCACGGCGGTCGCATCCGCGCCGCAGACCGATCCCGCGCCGCAGATCCTGCACGCCGCCGACGACAACGGCGACGGCACGGACACGGGCGACAGCGGCGACATCATCGACAACGACGGCGGCGATCCGACGCAATGGAGTTGGTGGGTCAACCGGCTCACCGAAGTGACCCAGACGCTGGGCCGCGACCTCGAGGAATTTCCCGAGAACCCGGCCGAGTCGCTGGCGCAGGTGCAAAACGACGTCCCCCTGCTGGTTGCGGACGAGTTCACCCACGTCGGGGAAGTCCTCGACACCTTCCCCCAGTTGCAGGCGGTCATCCCGCTCGCGCTCACCGCGCCGCTCGGCGCCGGTTCTCCGGCGGGTTTCGCGGGGCTGGGCGGGCTGGCCGGGATCCAGCCCGCGGCTCCCGCGGCGACGGCCGCGCCCGTGTCCGACGCGCCCGCCATGCCGGCGCCCGCCGGCACGCCGGCGGTGAGCGTCGCCCCCACCGCGTCGGCCCCGAGCCCGGCCCCGGCGCCGGCCCCCGCGCCGGCACCTGTGTCGGTGGCGGTCGCAGCGCCGCCCCCGCCGCCGGGCGTGGCGGGGGGCGCCTTTCCCTACCTGGTGGGCGGTCCGACCATGGGGTCCGGCTCCGGGATGAGCGGCACCGCACGCCGCAAGGCGCCGGAACCCGACAGCGCCGCGGTTTCCGCGGCGGCGGTATCGGCGCGCCAGGCGGAACGGGCGCGCCGGCGCCGGCGGGCGGCAATGCGCGACAACCACCGCGGTTATCGCTACGAATTCGTCGACCCCGAGTGGGACATGGACGACGAGCCGACCCCGGACGCGTCGCAGCCGGTCGCGTCCGACCGCGGCGCGGGGGCATTGGGCTTCGCCGGGACGGAGGGCCGTGAGGCCGCCGCGGCGGCGGGTTTGGCCACGCTTCCCGGTGACGAGTTCGGCGGCGGCCCAGCGCTGCCGATGGTGCCGGGCACCTGGGACCGCTGAGTTGCTAATGAAAATGGTTTTCAGTAAGCTGCGGTTGGCCGAGTCAGAGAGGGCGCTGGCAAACCCTTGGTACCGAGGCGAAAAACCGAATGTGCGGACAGTTGTCGGCGATAGACTCCGAACAATCGGTACAAATGCGCACGCTGAGCCGCTATGCGAAAGAGGGCAAGGGCCGCCTCGACATTGAGTTTAGGTAATGCTAACTTCAGGCGAGTTAGGTTAGGGGAGGCTACATAGATGGGAAGAAGCGGCCGTGGAACGTGGTGACAGCGGCGTGCTCGCAGCTCGGCCCGTCAATCCCCGCCCGGCCGGCCGGGTGGACGGCGACGTCATCAGCCGGTTCGCCACCTGTTGCCGGGCGCTCGGCGTCGCGGTCTATGACCGGCAGCGCCCCGCCGACCTGGCCGCGGCGCGCTCCGGTTTCACCGCGCTGACGCGTATCGCGCACGACCAGTGCGATGCCTGGATCGGACTGGCCGCCGCCGGCGACGCCTCGCTTCGCGTCCTGGAGGCGGTGTCGCGCACGGCGACCACGGCGGGCAGGTTGCAGCGGCAGGTGGAGCTGGCGCCCGGGGCCCTGGGCTTCCGCTACGACACCGGCCTGTACTTGCAGTTCCGCGCCGCCGCCCCCGACGACTTCCACCTCGCCTACGCCGCGGCGCTGGCCGCAACCGGCCGGTTCGCCGAAGCGCACGAGATCGTCGCCGGCCTCCTCGACCGCCGGCCCGGCTGGCGCGAGGCCCGCTGGGTCTCGGTCGTCGTCAACTACCGCGCCGAGCGCTGGTCGGACGTCGTCAAGCTGCTGACCCCGATCGTCAACGACGCCGATCTCGACGAGACGTTTTCCCACGCCGCGAAGGTGACCCTGGGCACCGCGCTGGCCCGGCTGGGCATGTTCGCGCCTGCGCTGTCCTACCTCGAGGAGCCCGAGGGTCCCGTCGCGGTCGCGGCGGTGGACGGCGCGCTGGCCAAAGGGCTGGTACTGCGCGCGCACGTCGACGAGGACTCCGCAAGCGAAGTGCTGCAGGAGCTGTACGCGGCCCACCCCGGCAACGAACAGGTCGAACAGGCGTTGTCCGACACCAGCTTTGGGATCGTGACGACCACCGGCGCCCGCATCGACGCCCGCACCGACCCCTGGGACCCCGGCACCGAGCCCACCGCCGAGGACTTCGTCGACCCCGCGGCCCACGAGCGCAAGGCCGCGCTGCTGCACGAGGCCGAACGCCAGCTCGCCGAGTTCATCGGTCTGGACGAGGTCAAAAACCAGGTGTCGCGGCTGAAGAGCTCGGTGGCCATGGAGCTGGTGCGCAAGCAGCGCGGCCTGACGGTGGCGCAGCGCACCCACCATCTGGTGTTCGCCGGTCCGCCCGGGACCGGTAAGACGACCATCGCCCGCGTGGTGGCCAAAATCTATTGCGGTCTGGGGCTTTTGAAGCGGGAGAACATCCGCGAGGTGCACCGCGCGGACCTGATCGGCCAGCACATCGGCGAGACCGAGGCCAAGACCAACGCGATCATCGACAGCGCGCTGGACGGGGTGCTGTTCCTGGACGAGGCCTACGCCCTGGTGGCCACCGGCGCCAAGAACGACTTCGGGCTGGTAGCCATCGACACCCTGCTGGCCCGCATGGAAAACGACCGCGACCGGCTGGTGGTGATCATCGCCGGCTACCGGGCGGATCTGGACAAGTTCCTCGACACCAACGAGGGCCTGCGGTCCCGATTCACCCGCAACATCGACTTCCCCTCCTACACACCGGGCGAGCTGGTGGAGATCGCGCACAAGATGGCCGAGCAGCGCGACAGCGTCTTCGAGCCCGCCGCGCTGGACCACATGGAGGCCCTGTTCTCGAAGTTGGCCACCGAGTCGACGCCGGACGCCAACGGGATCTCCCGGCGCAACCTCGACATCGCGGGCAACGGCCGGTTCGTCCGCAACATTGTCGAGCGCTCCGAGGAAGAACGCGAATTCCGCCTCGACCATTCGGAACACGCCGGAACCGGGGAATTCAGTGACGAGGAGCTGATGACGATCACCGACTGCGACGTCGAGAAGTCGGTGGAGCCGCTGTTGCGCGGGCTCGGGCTGTCGGTGCCGGCATGACGAGCAATAACCATGAGCCCGAAGGGGACCGGCGCTCGTTCGCCTCGCGGACCCCGGTCAACGACAACCCCGACAAGGTGGAATACCGCCGCGGTTTCGTCACGCGTCATCAGGTGAGCGGCTGGCGCTTCGTGATGCGCCGCATCGCCTCGGGCATCGCGCTGCACGACACCCGGATGCTGGTCGACCCGCTGCGCACCCAGTCGCGCGCGGTGCTGATGGGCGCGCTCATCCTGATCACCGGCCTGGCGGGCTGCTTCGTGTTCTCACTGATTAGGCCCAGCGGGACGGCGGGCAACAACGCGGTGCTCGCCGACCGCTCGACCGCCGCGCTGTACGTGCGGGTCGGCGAGGACCTGCACCCGGTGCTCAACCTGACCTCGGCCCGGCTGATCGTCGGCAAGCCGGTCAACCCCACCACGGTGAAAAGCGCTGAGCTGGACCGCTTTCCGCGGGGCAACCTGATCGGTATCCCCGGCGCGCCGGAGCGCATGGTGCAGAACGCCTCGCACGACGCGGACTGGACCGTGTGCGACGCCGTGAGCGGTGCTGCGCATGGAGCCCACAGCACCGGCGTCACGGTGATCGCCGGGCCGCCCGACGGCACCGGCGCGCGGGCGACGGCGATCCGCGCCAACCAGGGGATCCTGGTGGACAACGGCACCACCACCTGGCTGCTCTGGGACGGCAAACGCAGCCAGATCGACCTGGCCAACCACGCCGTCACCACCGCGCTCGGCCTCGGTGTCGGCAATTCCGACGTGCCCGCGCCGCGGCCGGTCGCCCAGGGATTGTTCAACGCGATACCGGAGTCACCGCCTCTGACGGCGCCGTCGATTCCGAATGCCGGTGGTCCCGCGGTCTTTTCGGTGCCCGCACCGGTTGGCGCGGTCGTCGTCTCGTACGGTCTCGAGCAGAACTCGTCCGGCGCCCTGCATTACTACGCGGTATTGCCCGACGGGCTGCAGCCGATCTCGCCGGTGCTCGCCGCGATACTGCGCAACTCCAATTCCTATGGGCTGGACCAACCGCCGCGGCTCGGCGCCGACGAGGTGGCGAGGCTGCCGGTGTCGCGGATGCTGGACACCGGCCGTTACCCCGATCAGCCGCTCGCCCTGATCGACGCTTCGAAGAGCCCCGTCGCGTGCGCGTACTGGAGCAAGCCGGCCGGCGCGGCGACGAGCTCGCTGAGCCTGCTCGCCGGGTCGGTGTTGCCGGTGCCGGATGCGGTGCGGACGGTGGACCTGGTCGCCGCCGGCTCCCAGGGCACCGCCACCCGCGTCGCCCTGGCGCCGGGGACCGGGTACTTCACGCAGACGGTGGGCGGCGGTTCGGCGGCACCGGCGGACGGCTCGCTGTTCTGGGTATCCGACACCGGGGTGCGCTACGGCATCGACACCGAGGCCGAGAACGGGCCCGGGGCCGTCGGGCACGGGAAAACGGTTGCGGCGCTTGGCCTGAACGCCCCCGCGGTGCCCGCCCCGTGGTCGGTGCTGTCGCTGTTTGCGCCCGGGCCCACGCTGTCGCGCGCCGACGCGCTGCTGGCCCACGACGGCCTGGCACCCGACGCCAAGCCGGGTCGCCCGGTTGCGGCGCAGGGAGAGGGACGATGAGCCGACTGATCTTCGAGGCCCGCCGCCGGCTTGCGCCGCCGGCGAACCGCAAGGGCACCATCACCATCGAGGCACCGCCGGAGCTGCCCCGGGTGGTTCCCCCGTCGTTTCTGCGGCGGGCCATGCCCTATGTGCTGGTCATCCTGATCGTCGGCATGGTGGTGGCGCTGGTGGCCACCGGCATGCGGGTCATCTCCCCGCAGACGCTGTTCTTCCCGTTCGTGTTGCTGCTCGCGGCGACCGCGCTGTACCGCGGCAACGACAACAAGACCCGCACCGAGGAGGTCGACGCCGAACGCGCCGACTACTTGCGCTACCTGTCGGTGGTGCGGGACAACGTCCGCACCGCCGCCGCCCAGCAGCGCGCGGCGGCCCAGTGGTCGCACCCCGACCCGGCGGCGCTCGCGGCGGTGCCCGGCTCGCGGCGCCAGTGGGAGCGCGACCCGCACGATCCCGACTTCCTCGTGTTGCGGGCCGGCCGCCACCAGGCGCCGCTGGCCACCGCGCTGCGGGTCAACGACACCGCCGACGAGGTCGACCTGGAACCGGTGTCGCACAGCGCATTACGCAGCCTGCTGGACACCCAGCGCACGGTCCGCGACGTGCCGACCGGGATCGACCTGACCAAGGTCTCCCGGATCACGGTGCTCGGCGCCGAAGACGAGGTGCGGGGGGCATTGCGCGCCTGGGTCGCTCAGGCCGTGACATGGCACGACCCCACGGTGCTCGGCGTGGCGCTGGCGGCCCGGGACCTGGAGAGCCCGGACTGGTCCTGGCTGAAGTGGCTGCCGCACGCCGACATCCCGGGCGAGCTCGACGGGGTGGGCCCGGCCCGGTATCTGTCGACGGACGCCGACGAGCTGGTCGCGATGCTGGGGCCGGCGCTCGTCGACCGCCCCGCGTTCAGCGGTGCACCCGCGGATGCGTTGCGGCACTTACTGATCGTCGTCGACGACCCCGACTACGACCTGAACGCCTCGGCGCTGGCGGTGGGCCGGGCGGGGGTCACCGTCGTGCACTGTTCCGCCATACCCCCGCACCGGGAGCAGTATTCGGACCCGGAGAGGCCGATCCTGCGCCTGACGGCCGGCGCCATCGAACGCTGGCAGACCGGCGGCTGGCAGCCCTACGTCGACAGCGCGGATCGCCTGAGCGCGGAGGACGCCGCGCACCTGGCCCGCCGGCTGTCGCGGTGGGACTCCAACCCGACGCACGCCGGCCTGCGCTCCGCGGCCACCCGCGGCGCGACGTTCGGCACGCTGCTGGGCATCGGCGACGCGTCGCGGCTGGACGTGCCGACGCTGTGGGCGCCGCGCCGCCGCGACGACGAGTTGCGGGTTCCGATCGGCGTCACCGCGACCGGCGAGCCGCTGATGTTCGACCTCAAGGACGAGGCCGAGGGCGGGATGGGCCCGCACGGCCTGATGATCGGCATGACGGGGTCCGGGAAGTCGCAGACCCTGATGTCGATCCTGTTGTCGCTGTTGACCACCCATTCGGCGGACCGGCTGATCGTCATCTACGCCGACTTCAAGGGCGAGGCGGGCGCCGACAGCTTCCGGAACTTCCCGCAGGTGGTCGCGGTGATCTCGAACATGGCCGAGAAGAAGTCGCTGGCCGACCGCTTCGCCGACACGCTGCGCGGCGAGGTGGCCCGCCGCGAGACGCTGCTGCGGGAGGCCGGCCGCCGGGTGCAGGGCAGCGCGTTCAACTCCGTGACGGAGTACGAGAACGCGGTCGCGGCCGGGCACGAACTGCCGCCGATACCCACGCTGTTCGTGGTCGCCGACGAATTCACCCTGATGCTGGCCGACCATCCGGAATACGCCGAGCTGTTCGACTACGTGGCCCGCAAGGGGCGCTCGTTCCGCATCCACATCCTGTTCGCGTCCCAGACCCTGGACGTCGGCAAGATCAAGGACATCGACAAGAACACCTCGTACCGCATCGGTCTGAAGGTGGCCAGCCCCAGCGTGTCCCGCCAGATCATCGGCGTGGAGGACGCGTACCACATCGAATCCGGCAAGGAACACAAGGGAGTGGGCTTTTTGGTGCCCGCGCCCGGCGCGACCCCGATCAAATTCCGCAGCACCTACGTCGACGGCATCTACGAGCCGCCGCAGGCGGCGAAAGCCCTTGTGGTGCACTCGAACCCGGAGCCCAAGCTGTTCACGGCCGGGATGGTGGAGCCCGATCACGGCACCGTGATATCCACCGGCGAGGACGAGGATGTCGCCGGGCCGCCGCGCAAGCTGATCGCGACCATCGGCGAGCAGCTGGCGGGCTACGGGCCGCGGGCGCCACAGCTGTGGCTGCCGCCGCTGGACGAGCCGATCCCGCTGACCGCGGTGCTGGCGCGCGCCGGCGTGGCGCAGGGACAGTGGCGCTGGCCGCTCGGCGAGATCGACAAGCCCTTCGAGATGCGCCGCGACGCGCTGGTGTTCGACGCCTCGTCGGCGGCCGGCAACATGGTGATTCACGGCGGCCCCAAGTCCGGCAAATCGACTGCGCTGCAGACGTTCATCATGTCGGCGGCCAGCCTGCACTCGCCGCGCGAGGTCACGTTCTACTGCCTGGACTACGGCGGCGGGCAGCTGCGGGCGCTGGAGGGCCTGGCGCACGTCGGCAGCGTCGCCTCGGCGCTGGAACCCGAACGCATCCGCCGCACCTTCGGCGAGCTGGAGCAGCTGCTGCTGTCCCGGCAGCAGCGCGAGGCCTTCCGGGAACGGCACGGATCCGCCCCCGACGACGGCTACGGTGAGGTGTTCCTGGTCATCGACAACCTCTACGCGTTCGGCCGCGACAACACCGACCAGTTCAACACCCGTAATCCCTTGCTGGCCAAGGTGACCGAGCTGGTCAACATCGGCCAGGCCTACGGCATCCACGTGGTCATCACCACCCCCAGCTGGCTGGAGGTGCCGCTGGCCATGCGCGACGGCCTCGGGCTGCGGCTCGAGCTCAAGCTGCACGACGCGCGGGACAGCAACGTTCGGGTGGTCGGCGCGCTGCGCCGCCCCGCCGACAGCGTTCCGCACGACCAGCCGGGCCGCGGATTGACCATGGCCGCCGAGCACTTCCTGTTCGCGCTTCCCGAGCTCGAGCAGGTCGCCGCGATCAACGCCCGCTACCCCGGCGTCTCCGCGCCGCCGGTGCGCCTGCTGCCCACCGATCTCGCACCCGACGCGCTGGGGCCGCTCTATCGCGGCACGGAGTCGGTGGTCATCGGTCAGCGCGAAGAGGACCTCGCGCCAGTCGCCGTCGACTTCGCCGCGAACCCACTGCTGATGGTGTTCGGCGACAGCAGGTCCGGGAAAACCACCCTGCTGCGCCACATCATCCGCACCGTCCGCGAGCACTCCACCGCCGACCGCGTGGCGTTCACCGTGCTGGACCGGCGCCTACACCTCGTTGACGAGCCGCTGTTTCCCGACAACGAGTACACGGCCAACATCGACCGGGTCACCCCGGCGATGCTGGGGCTGGCCAACCTGATCGAGTCCCGGCGCCCGCCGGCGGGCCTGTCGCCGGCGGAGCTGTCCGGCTGGCGCTACCAGGGCCACACCCACTACCTGATCATCGACGACGTCGACCAGATCCCGGATTCGCCGGCGATGAGCGGTCCGTACGTCGGGCAGCGGCCGTGGACCCCGCTGATCGCGCAGCTGGCGCAGGCCGGCGATCTGGGCCTGCGGGTGATCGTCACTGCGCGGGCCACCGGGTCGGCCCACGCGTTGATGACCAGCCCGCTGCTGCGCCGCTTCAACGACCTGCAGGCGACCACGTTGATGCTGTCGGGCAATCCGCAGGACAGCGGCAAGATCCGCGGCCAGCGGTTCGGCCGGATGCCCGCCGGCCGGGCAATCCTGCTGAGCGACAGCGACATTCCGACCTACGTGCAGTTGGTCAACCCGCTGGCCGGGGAGGCCGTGATGTCCGGTGAGACGCAACAGAAGGGGAGTTAGTCATGACGTTGCGAGTGGTTCCCGAGGGGCTGGCCGCGACCAGCGCGGCCGTCGAGGCGCTGACGGCGCGGCTGGCGGCCGCGCACGCTGCGGCGGCGCCGGCGATTACCGCGGTGGTGCCGCCGGCGGCGGATCCCGTGTCGCTGCAGACGGCCGCGGGGTTCAGCGCCCAGGGCCAGGAGCACGCCGCCGTCGCCGCCCAGGGCGTCGAGGAGTTGGGCCGCGCCGGCGTCGGCGTGGGCGAGTCCGGCGCCAGCTACCTCGCCGGTGACACGGCCGCGGCCGCGACCTATGGGATGGGGGCCGGCTGACAATGACGGCCCCCGTCTGGATGGCGTCGCCGCCGGAGGTGCACTCGGCGTTGCTGAGCGCGGGTCCGGGGCCGGGGTCGCTGCTGGCGGCCGCGGGTTCCTGGTCCTCGCTCAGCGCCGAATACGCTTCGGCGGCGGCCGAACTCAGCGGGATTTTGGGGGCGGTGCAGGCGGGGGCGTGGCAGGGCCCGAGCGCCGAGCGATACGCGGCGGCTCACCTGCCATACCTGGCGTGGCTGCAACAGGCCAGCGCCGACAGCGCCGGTGTGGCCGTCCAGCACGAGGTCGCCGCCACCGCGTACACCGGCGCGCTGGCCGCGATGCCGAGCCTGGCCGAGTTGGCCGCCAATCACATCATCCACGGCGTCCTGGTGGCCACGAATTTCTTTGGCATCAACACCATTCCGATCGCGCTGAACGAGGCCGACTACGTGCGCATGTGGGTGCAGGCGGCCACCACGATGGGCGCCTATCAGGCGGCCTCCGGCGCGGCGCTGGCCTCGGCGCCGCGCACCACGCCCGCTCCGTCCATCGTGAATCAGAACGGCGCGGCCAGCCCGGCCGCCCAGTCGGGCGCCTCGCTCAATCCGTCCGACCTGCTGTCCCAGTACACCAATTTCTACGGCAACATGTTCCAGGAGCTCGGCACGTTCTTCCAGGATCCCGTCGGGAACTCGGTGAAGATCATCCAGGCGTTCATGACGAATCCGTCCGAGGCGCTGGTGCTTTACGGCCCGCTGTTGTTCGCGCTCGCCTACCAGGCTTTCTCCTGGGTCGGCGCGTCGATCACGTACCCGTCGCTGCTGCTGAGTCCTTTCCTCGGGCTCATCCTCCCGGTGACCCTGCAACCGGCGCTGGCGCTCGCGGCCGCGGCGCCCGCGCTGGCGGCGCCCGTGGCGGGGGGCATCGCCGCGACCGCCGCACCCGTTTCCGCGGTGTGGCCGGTCGCCGGTGTCGCCCCGACGGCCGCGGCTCCCGCGGCGGCGCCGGCGTCGGTGGGCACCGCGGGCGCCGGCGCGACCGCCGCGCCGGCCCCGGCGACAACCGCCGGAACCTTCGCGTACATGGTGGGTTTCGGCGGTGGCCCCGGAACCGAGTCCGGCCCGACGGTGGGTGGCCGCGACGGCGCCAAGGCGCCGGCGGCGACCATACCGGCGGCGGCTGCGGTGGCGCCCGGCCGGGCCGAGGCACGGGCGCGGCGGCGCCGGCGAGCGGCGATGCGCGAATACGGCGACGAATTCCTGGACATGGATTCCGACATCGGCGTTCCGCCCGACTACGACGCCGAGGAGTTGGTGTCGGCGGTGGCTTCCGGAAACGGGGCCGGGAGCCTGGGCTTCGCGGGGACCACACACAAAGACACCGCCGTGGGCGCGGCAGGGTTGACCAAGCTCGCCGGCGACGAGTTCGGCGGCGGCCCGCGGGTGCCGATGGTGCCGGGCACGTGGGATCGCGAGCCGGGGAGAGGGGGAGACGACGACGCCTAACGTGGCAGTCAGCAACCGAAATCCGAAGAGAGCGAAAGGAAACCAATCACCATGAGTATGTTGGACGCTCATATTCCACAGTTGGTGGCCGCGCAGTCGGCGTTTTCCGCCAAGGCGGCGCTGATGCGCAGCACGATCAGCCAGGCCGAGCAGGAAGCGGTGTCGGCGCAGGCTTTCCACCAGGGGGAGGCCTCGGCGGCGTTTCAGGCCGCGCACGCCCGCTTCGTCGAGGCCGCGGCTCGGATCAACACCCTGCTGGACATCGCCCAGGCCAACCTCGGCGACGCCGCCGGCACCTACGTGGCCGCCGACGCCGCGGCCGCTTCCGGCTACACCGCGTTCTGATCAGACCCCTAACCGCGAAAGGACTTGCGATGTCGCAAATCATGTACAACTACCCCGCGATGCTGGGCCACGCCGCGGACATGTCGGGCTACGCCGGCACGCTGCAGGCGCTCGGCTCGGACATCGCCAGCGAGCAGGCCACGCTGTCCAACGCCTGGCAAGGTGACACCGGCATGACGTATCAGGTGTGGCAGGCGCAGTGGAACCAGGCGATGGACAGCCTGGTGCGGGCCTATCAGTCGATGGCCGCGACCCACGACGCCAACACCACCGCGATGCTCGCCCGCGACCAGGCCGAGGCCGCGAAGTGGGGGGGTTAACCCCCGCCCGATGAGCGCTGCACCAAATGCCGTCGAGCTGACGGTTGACCACGCGTGGTTCATCGCGGAAACCATTGGGGCGGGCAGCTTCCCATGGGTCCTGGCGATCACCACGCCCTACCGCGACGCCGCGGAGCGCGCCGAGTTCTTCGAGCGCCAGCGCGCCGAGCTGACCCGGATGGGTCTGGTGTCGCCGGACGGGCTCGTCACCCCGGCGGTCGCCGGCTGGATCAAAACGGTGTGCTTCCCGGACCGGTGGCTCGACCTGCGCTACGTGGGACCCGCGGCGGCCACCGGCGCCGGCGACATGCTGCGCGGGGTGGTCGCGCAGCGCTGCACCGGTGGCAGCGGTAGGGCGCCGAACACCGTCGTGGCATTGCGCAGCGCGCAGCTCGTCACCTTCACCGCCATGGATATCGACGACGCCCGCGGGCTGGTGCCCGTCCTCGGTGTCGGGCTGGCGCAGCGGCCACCGGCCCGTTTCGACGAGTTCAGCATGCCGATGCGGGTGGGGGCCCGCGCCGACGAGCGGCTGCGGGCCGGCGCTTCGTTGGCGGAAGTCGTTGATTATCTGGGTATTCCGGCGTCCGCGCGACCGGTGGTGGAGTCGGTGTTCTCCGGGGCGCGCAGCTACGTCGAGATCGTCGCCGGCTCCCACCGCGACGGGCAGCACTGCACCACCGAGGTCGGGATGAGCATCGTCGACACCGCAGCGGGCCGGGTGCTGGTCAGCCCGTCGCGTGCCTTCGACGGCGAGTGGGTCTCCACGTTCGCGCCGGGCACGCCCTTCGCCATCGCCATCGCGGTCGAGCAGCTGACCGCGCTGCTGCCCGAGGGCCAATGGTTCGCCGGCCGGCGGCTGTACCGAGACTTTTCCGCACAGAGTTCATAACCGCCCAACGTTCATCTACAGCAACGAGATAGAGAAGAGAAAACCATGTCAGTGTCGTCCGGCGCCGTGATGCCGATCGTGCGCGTCGCCATCCTCGCGGACAGCAGGCTGACGGAGATGGCCCTGCCGGCCGAGCTGCCGCTGCGCGAAATCCTGCCGGCGGTGCAGCGTCTGGCGGCCCCCGCGGCCACCAACGGTGACACCGAGGACACCCTGGATGGTCTCGCGGCCACTCACCTCAGTCTGGCACCGATCGGCGGCGCGCCGTTCAGCCTGGACGCCAGCCTGGACACCGTCGGGGTCGTCGACGGCGACCTGCTGGCGCTGCAGCCGGTGCCCGCCGGGCCGGCCGCGCCGGGCATCGTCGAGGACATCGCCGACGCCGCCATGATCTTCTCGACCTCGCGGCTGCGTCCCTGGGGCACAGCGCATATCCAGCGCGCGGCGCTGGCCGCCGCGATCGGCGCGGCCTTCCTGGTGACCGGCCTCGGCGTCACCTACCGGGTTACCACGGGCGCGCTGTCCGGGCTGGTCGCGGTCGCCGTGATCGCGGCCCTGACCGGGGTGGTCGGGCTGCTGATCACCGCGCGTGCCCCGCGCGCCGGGATGGCGCTGTCGATCGCGGCCCTCGTGCCCATCGGCGCCGCCCTGGTGTTGGCGGTGCCCGGCGGGTTCGGGGCGGCGCAGCTCATGCTGGCCGCGGCGGGCGTCGCCGCGTGGTCGCTGATCGCCCTGATGGTCCCGGGCCCGCAACGCGAGCGTGTCGTCGGCGTCTTCACCACGACAGCGACCGTCGGTGCCGGGGTGTCGCTGGCCGCCGGCGCCGAATTGCTCTGGCGTTTCCCGATACTGACGATCGGCTGCGGGCTCATCGTGGCGGCGCTGCTGGTCACCGTCGAGGCCGCTCCGTTGTCGGCGCTGTGGGCGCGCTTCCCGCTGCCCGTCATTCCCGCGCCCGGCGATCCCACCCCGTCCGCGCCGTCGTTGCGCGTGCTGGAGGACCTGCCGCGGCGGGTGCGGATCGGCGACGCGCATCAAAGCGGGTTCATCGCCGCCGCGGTGTTGCTGAGCGCGCTGGGCTCGGTGGCGATCGCGCTGCGCCCGGAGTCGTTGGGCGGCTTCGGCTGGTACGTGGTCGGCGCGACCGCCGCGGCGTCGGTGCTGCGCGCCCGCGTGTGGGACTCGGCCGCCTGCAAGGCCTGGCTGCTGGCCCAGCCGTACCTGGTCGCCGGTGTCCTGTTGGTGCTCTATGCCGCGACGGGACGGTACGCCGGCGCCCTCGGCGCGGCGCTGGTGCTCGTCGCGCTGGCGCTGGTGTGGGTGGTGGTGGCGCTGAATCCGCGCATCGCCGCGCCGGAGAGCTACTCGCTGCCGCTGCGGCGGCTGGTGGGCTTCGTCGCGGCGGGCCTGGACGCCTCGCTGATCCCCGTGATGGCCTACCTGGTCGGTCTGTTTGCCTGGGTGCTCAATCGATGATGCGGCCCCAAGCCGGATTGGCCTGCGTCACGGCCGCTTTGGCGGCCATGATGTGGACCGCTCCGTCGGCGTTCGCCATCGAGGCGCCGAGGGTGGACCCCGGCGTGCCACCGCCGAGCGGAGCCCCGGGGCCCGGGCAGCCGATGGAGCAGCGCGGTCCCTGCAGCGCCTCCGGCGTCATCCCGGGCAGCGATCCGGCCGTGGCGACACCCAGCCAGTCGATGCTGAATCTTCCTGCCGCATGGCGCTTTTCCCGTGGCGAGGGCCAACTGGTGGCGGTCCTCGACACCGGCGTGCGCCCCGGCCCGCGGCTGCCCAACGTCGATCCCGGCGGGGATTTCGTCGAGACCACCGACGGCCTGACCGACTGCGACGGCCACGGCACCTTGGTGGCGGGCATCATCGCCGGGCAGGCCGGTGACGACGGGTTCTCGGGAGTGGCGCCCGCCGCGCGGGTGCTCTCGATCAGGATGACGTCCGCGAAATTCTCACCGCGCACGCCGGGCGGTGATCCGTTGCTGGCCAGGGCATCCCAGGACGTGGCGACGCTGGCGCGGGCGATCGTGCACGCCGCCGACCTCGGTGCCCGGGTGATCAACATCTCCGCGATCACCTGCCTGCCCGCCGACCGGACGGTCGACCAGGCCGCGCTGGGCGCGGCGATCCGCTACGCGGCGGTTGACAAGGACGCGGTGATCGTGGCCGCCGCCGGTAACAACGGACCCACCGGATCGGTCGCCGGCGGAACGTCGTGCGACTCGAACCCGCTCACCGACCTCGGCCGCCCCGGCGACCCGCGCAACTGGGCGGGTGTCACGTCGGTCTCCATCCCGTCGTGGTGGCAGCCCTACGTGCTGTCGGCGGCCTCCCTCACACCGGACGCGGAGCCGTCGAAATTCACCATGGCCGGGCCGTGGGTGGGGATCGCGGCGCCCGGCGAAAACATCGTGTCGGTCAGCAACCGCGACGGCGGCGGCCTCGGCGGTCTTGCCAATGGCCTACCGGATGACCACCAACAGCTGATCCCGTTGAGCGGCACCAGTTATGCGGCCGGCTACGTGTCGGGCGTGGCGGCGCTGGTGCGCAGCAAGTACCCCCAACTGACCGCGACGCAGGTGGTGCACCGCATCAGCGCGACCGCCCACAACGGTGCCCGGGCGCCCTCCAATGTCGTCGGCGCCGGCGCGGTGGATCCCGTGGCGGCGCTGACGTGGGAGCTGCCCGCCGGCAATCCCTCCGGCGCGGCGGCGACCAGACCGGTCGCCGTGCCGCCGAGACCCGCGCCCGAGGACCCCACCCCGCGGACCGTCGCGTTCGCCGGAACCGCCGCGCTGGCCGGCGTCGTCGCGGCCGTCGCCGCCATCGTCGCGATCGTGAGAAAGAAGGAGACCACCCCGTGAGCCGCTCGATACCCGCTCCAGGAGCCGGCCGAATCACGCTGGCGCTGTTGGCCGTGGTGCCCGCGGCGATGGCGTATCCCTGGCGATCCCCCCGCGACCACTGGGTCCTCGGCATCGCGGCCGCCGTGGTGATCGTGCTGTTCGGTTGGTGGGGCGGGTTGCACCTCACCACGATCCTGCGCAGGCGCCTGGCGATGGCGCGGCGCGCCCGCGGCTTCGTGCCCGAATCGGGCTGGGCGACCAGCGCCACCGCCCTGCTGCGACTGGGGCCGCCGCTCGGCGACCCGGGCGTGCTCCCGCTGCCGCTCATCGCCGACTACCTGGACCGGTACGGCATGCGCGCAGACAAGATCCGAATCACCAGTCGCGACAACACGTCCGATGCCTCGAGACGCCAGACCTGGATCGGGCTCACGGTGTCGGCGGTCGACAACCTGGCGGCGCTGCAGGCGCGATCGTCGCGCATCCCGTTGACCGAGGCCGCCCAGGTTGCCGCGCGCCGGTTGGCCGACCACCTCCGTGAGATCGGCTGGGACGTCGGCACCGTCGCACCGGACGACGTCCCGCGGCTGCTGGCACCCAACGCCCGCGAGACGTGGCGGGGTGTGCAGCGCGGGGAGTCGGATTACATTGCGGCCTATCGTGTTCGCGTCGACGACGGGCTGGCGGAAACGCTGGACGCGATCCGCTCGCACCCGGCGCGCGAGACGTGCACGGCGCTGGAGATCGCCGGCGACCGGACCCACCGCACCGTCGCCGCCGCCTGTGCGTTCTTGACCGATTCGCCCCCCGCGGGCGCGGCGCCGCTGGCCGGGCTGATCCCGCAGCGCGGTAATCACCGGCCCGCCCTGGCGGCGTTGGATCTGTCGTCGGCGCAACGCCTCGACCGACACGCCGACGAGCCCGCCGGGCTCCTGGCCGGACTGGCCTGGCCGACCCCGGTGCGCGGTGCTCACCGGGCGACGCCGGCGCAAACCGCTAGAACATCACCCCGCGCAGAAACCGGGTCATCCGGCGCAGATAGTCCAGCTGGCTCACGTGCAGCACATGGCTGCCCGGAAACCAGTGCAGCGCACAGCGATTCCAGTGCTCCCACAGCGTGACGGCCTGTCCCGGCGGGGCCATCCGATCACCCAGGCCGGTGATGATCATCCGGCGGTCCTTCGCGATCAGCGGCGGGTAGTTCAGCGGCGAGTGATAGGACAACCCGGCGGTGAGTTCCGCACGGCTGATCTTGGACATCCGCAGCCCTAGCCCCATCAGCTTGTTGGCCGGGAACCATTCGTCGAACATCGTTGACGGCGTCACGACCGGGCAGTTGGGGATGACGGCATCGAGCCGATCGTCGACCGAAGCCACCAGCGCGGAGGTGTAGCCGCCCAGCGAGATGCCGGTCAGCGCGATGCGCTCGACGCCGGTGTGGCGCAGGTAGTCGATGATGGACCGGAAGTCGTGCACGGCCTGGGCCATCGCCTCGGCGAAACCGCACAGCCCGCCCGCGAAATACCCGAAACCGCTGAACGGCGAAAACTTTTCGGCCCGCGGGCCGTGGAACGGCAGCGTGTACATCAGCACGTCGTAGCCCGACCGGTAATACCACGGCAGCGTGAAGAACCGCCCGTTGGCCAAATACGACGACCCCATGAAGCCGTGGATGACGCACAGCGTGGGGTGCGGGCCGTCGCCATGCCGCCAGTGCTGCGCGTGCACGACGTTGTTGGCGGACAACGCACTCCAGCGCGTGCGCATCGCGGGATTGATCGCCCGAAAGCTGCTGGGAAACGAGATGTTGTCGACGGTGCCGTGGGCGATCCACTCGGCGAGCCGATTGGCCGGACGCGACGACACGGTGGGCGCCTCGGTGGGCGCCGGAAACGACCTCGCCGGGTCGCCTTCGGCGCCGAGCTCGGCATAGAAGCGCAGGGCGTCGCGTTCGCTGCCCGAGCGCACCGACGTGGCCAGCACGGCCGGCGTGACGGTGGTGGTCAGCACCGACGCGACCGCTGTGCGCAGCGCCAGGTCGGAGATGGCCGCGGCCTCGACGATCATTCGCTGACGGGGCGACAGCGCGGAGCGTGGCGGCAATCCGGCGGCGCCGGCGGGCACGTCGGCGCCCGGAACATCCGGAACGGGAACCGGGGGATTGACCGGATCCGGGTCGGGCGGTGTCACAAACGCGATGCTATCGCCCACTCGGTCGGCGCCGGGGCCGCATCCGGTAATACGGTTTACCTATCAGCCCGACCCGTGCTGGTGTTGATCAGGAGGACCGACATGTGGGATCCCGACGTCTACCTGGCCTTTGCTGACCATCGCAGCCGCCCGTTCTATGACCTGGTGTCGCGAGTGGGTGCCAAGCAGGCGCGTCGGGTCGTCGATCTGGGCTGCGGCCCGGGCCACCTGACCAAGTACCTGGCCCGGCGCTGGCCGGAGGCGGTGATCGAGGCGGTGGACAGCTCGCCGGAGATGGTCGCCGCCGCCAAGGAGCGCGGCATCGACGCGGTCATCGGCGACTTGCGCGACTGGAAGCCCAAGCCCGACACCGACGTGGTGGTCTGCAACGCCGCACTGCATTGGGTGCCCGAGCACGCCGATCTGCTGGTGCGGTGGGCCGGCGAGCTGGCGCCCGGCTCGTGGATCGGCGTGCAGATGCCCGGCAACTTCGAAACCCCGTCGCACGCCACGGTGCGGACCTTGGCCCGCCGCGAGCCGTACGCGAAACTCATGCGCGACATACCGTTTCGAGTGGGAGCGGTGGTCCAGCCGCCGATGAACTACGCCAATCTGCTGCTGGACGCCGGATGCAAGATCGACGTCTGGGAGAGCACCTACCTGCATCAGCTGACCGGTGAGAATCCGGTGCTGGAGTGGATCACCGGCACGGCGTTGGTGCCGGTGCGCGATCGGCTCGACGACGAGTCCTGGGACCAGTTTCGCCGCGAGCTCATCCCGCTGCTGGACGACGCGTATCCGCCCCGCGCCGACGGCACGACGATTTTCCCGTTCCGGCGGGTTTTCATCGTCGCCGAGGTCGGCGGCGCCCAGCGCACCGCCGCCGGATAGGTCTATTCCTCGACGCCGCGGTCGATCGCGATCGCCGAGCGGCTGCTCGGCTTGGTGCGGTGAATCTCCAGATACGTTTCGGTGTAACGCAGGGCGATGCGGTGGCCGGCAAACTCCGACGGGATGACGTCACCGGTGCGCTGGCGCCAATCATGCAGGCGCACAGCAAGATCGGCGGCGATCGCTTCCACGCCCGCGTCGTCGCCCTGCGCGCCCGTCAGCAGATTGGCGGTTTCGCCGGGATCGGTGCGCAGGTCGTAGAGTTCACGCTCGGGGCGCGGGCCCGCAATGAACGGTGCGACCGCCTGACCCGACGGGCTTTCCTGGATATCCAACGGCAAATCGAGCAGCGGGCGGGCCGCGTAGTTCTCGATGTAGCTGTAGTCCTTGGTGCGGATCGCGCGAATGGGGTCGAACGAGTCGTGGTAGGTCTTCATGGTGTACACCTGCTGCCGGACCGGTTGGGCGCGCGGGCCCGGCGCCAGCAGCGCGTCGGCGTGTGAGACCCCTTCCACGTCGGCCGGCACGTGCACGCCCAGGAGCCCGAGCAGCGTCGGCACCAGATCGACGCCGCTGAACAGCTCGTCGTAAACCTGCGGCGCCACCGCGCGTTTGGTGGGCGGGCGGACGATCATGCCGATGCCGGTCCCGGCGTCGTACAGCGTGGATTTCGCGCGCGGAAACGCCGGCCCGTGATCGGTGAAGAACACCACCCAGGTGTTGGCGTCGAGGCCCGTTTCGGCCAGCGCGTCCAGCAGCCGGCCCACGGCGGCGTCGGCCGCGGCGATCGCCCCGTAGAAGTCGGCGAGGTCGCCACGAACGTCGGCGGTGTCGGGCAGGTAGTCGGGGGGATCGACCTGGGCGGCGTCGGCCGGCTCGTAGCGGTCGCGCGGGTAGGGCCGGTGCGTCTCGAAGAAGCCCGCGGTCAACAGAAATGGCTGGCCCCCAAGGTTTTCGGCGCTGTCGCGCAGCCATTCCTCCGTTCGGTCCACCACGTAGTCGCAGTAGGAGTTGGACACGTCGAACTCGTCGAAGCCCAGCCGCTTGGGATAGGACGTCTCGTGTTGCATCCCGAAAAGGGCTGAGTAGTAACCCGACTCGGACAACATCTGGGGCAGCGTGCGCACGCCGCTGCGATACTCCCAGCCGTGGTGCGCCAGGCCGACCAACCCGTTGCTCTGCGGGTAGCGCCCGGTGAACAGCGACCCGCGCGACGGCGAGCACAGCGGCGCGGTGGCATGGGCACTGGTGAACAGGATGCCCTCGGCGGCGAGGCGGTCCAGCTGCGGGCTGGCCACGTCGGGGTGGCCGTAGGCGCCGAGATATCGACCCAGGTCGTGCCAGTGCACGAGCAGCAGATTCTCTTTGGCGTGTTGAGCCGTCATTCCGTCACCTCGACCGGCGACGATACAGCAGGTCGTCCGTGGCCCGCGGGCGTTACGCTCGGCGCGATCCCCACTCGTTCTCGGAGACGAACTCCGGCAGCGGCCGGCCGAGGGCCCAGCCGTCGAGCTCCAGGGCCGGCCGGTCGGGAAACTCGGGCACCGGGCCCAGGCACAGGATGGCCACCGGCTCGGCGTCGGCGGGCATCGCCAGCAACGCCGCCAACCGTTGCGGGTCGAACAGGGAAACCCAGCCCATGCCAAGGCCTTCGGAGCGCGCCGCGAGCCACAGGTTCTGGATGGCGCACGACACCGACGCCAGATCCATCTGCGGCAGCGTCCGCCGCCCGAATACGTGCCCGTCGCGGTTGTCGCGCAGCGCCACCACGAACAGTTCGGCGCACTCGAGGATGCCCTCGACCTTGAGCGCCAAGAATTCCTCGGCCCGCTCGCCCAGCGCCGCGGCCGTGAGCGGACGTTCCTCGTCGACGAGCGCGTGAATGCGTCGGCGCAGCGAGTCGTCGGTGATCCGGATGAAGCGCCAGGGCTGCATCAGGCCGACGCTGGGCGCGGCGTGCGCGGCGGCCAACAACCGCGCCAGCACGTCCTCGGCCACCACGCCGCCGGGCGAGAACCGGCGCATGTCGCGCCGTTCGGAGATCACCCGATAGACGGCCCGCCGCTCCTCGGGGCTGAAGGCCGCATCGGTCACACCAGTCATCGTAGGAAAGCGGTCGGCGCCGTGACGATCACGGCGAATAGGTGACGCCCACCGCGCGGAAGACGTAGTCGGGCGGCATGTCGAAGGCCAGCGACCGCCGCGGCAGCGCGGCGAGCACGTCGTCCGGGATCGCCGCCTTGTAGTGCAGCGACAGCTCCCCGCTGAATTTGGGGTCCACCTCGGCGACGTCGACGCCGACCTGCACACCGGTCGACGAGATCTCGACCTTGGCCGCGCCCGTTCGCGGCGCGTCCCAGCGCGCGTCGACGGTGGGGCCGGCCAACTTGGGCAGCATCGACAGCGTCGCCAGCACCCGCTCCGAGGTGAAGACCAGCGAGCCGACGTAACTGGCGACGCTGTGCGGCAACCGCACGCCGGGGATGGTGCCGCGGAAGCGCCGGGTCACCGCGACGTAGTCGGCCAGGTAGATGAGGCCCTCCGCCTCGACCTGCGCGTGCAGGCCGGCGGGTAGCTTGCCGATGCCGAACAACCTGCGGACGAAGACCGCCATAAACGCCAGTATGACCGGCCTGGTATCCGTTGACTCATGACCCGCCCCCGCACCGGCTGGGCCGTGGGCGTCGCCCTGGCCGCCGCGCTCGTGTACGCGGTCCTGTGCGTGGGCTACTGCCGGCATTGGGGTTGGCCGCAGCGCCTCGACTGGTCGTTGCTGAACCCCGCCCACGGCATCGGCGTCAAACACCCGGCGTGGGTGAGCCTCTGGGACGGGGTGTCCGTCGCGCTGGGGCCGGTGCCGCTGCGGCTGCTGGGCATGGCCGCGACGGTGGCCGCGCTGGTGCGGCGCGACGTGCGGGCGGCGCTGGTGTTGTTCGCCTGTGCGGAGCTGAACGGGCTGGTGACGTGGGCCGCCAAGGGCCTGGTGGACCGCCCGCGACCGCCGACGATGTTGGTGGCGGTGCCCTCCTGGTCGTTTCCCTCGGGGCACGCGCTGGAGGCGACGTCCGCGTTGCTCGCCCTGCTGGCGTTCCTGCTGCCGGTGCTCAGCCGCGCGCTGGGCCGCGTCGCGATCGCGGTGACGGCGCTCTGCCTGCTGCTGGTCGGGATCGCCCGGGTGGCGTTGAACGTGCACTACCCGACCGATGTGCTGGCGGGGTGGGCGCTGGGCTACCTCTACTTCCTGTTCTGCCTTGCGATGTTTCGGCCCTTTCCCAGGGCGCTGGCCGACCCCGCGCCGGTGATCACGACGCAGTTACGCAACCGGGTCTAAAACTTTACTTGACCAGCAGGTTCGCGCCGCCCGACCATTGGATCCATGCGCCGACTGCTCGCTTCGCTGTGCGCCGGGGCGTGCCTGCTCGCCGCGTCGCTCCTGGCGGCACCCGCGGGTAACGCGGCCGCGCCCTGGTTCGCGAACTCCGTCGGCAATGCCACGCAGGTGGTCTCCGTCGTCAGCACCGGCGGCTCCAACGCGACGATGGACATCTACCAGCGCACCGCCGCCGGGTGGCAGGCGCTGGTGACCGGCATTCCCACCCACGTCGGCTCCGCGGGCATGGCGCCGCAGGCCCGCAGCGGGGTTCCGGCCACGCCGATGGGCGTGTACACGCTCGACTCCGCCTTCGGCACCGCGCCGAATCCCGGTGGGGGACTGCCCTATACGCAGGTCGGGCCCAACCACTGGTGGAGCGGCGACGACCACAGCCCCACCTTCAACAGCATGCAGGTCTGCCAGAAGGCGCAGTGCCCGTTCAGCACCGCGGCCAGCGAGAACCTCCAGATCCCGCAGTACAAACACGCGGTGGTCATGGGCGTCAACAAGAACAAGGTCCCGGGCGGCGGTTCGGCCTTCTTCTTTCACACCACCGACGGCGCCCCCACCGAGGGCTGCGTGGCGATCGACGATCCGACGCTGGTGTCGATCATCCGCTGGCTGCGGCCCGGCGCGGTGATCGCCATTACGAAATAGCCCGGCCGGCCCGCCTGGGCCTGCGGTGTTTGCATGATTCGGTGACGTGGGCGACGCTTGCGTGGAGTTACTCGAACACGGAAGGCGCCGCGCGATGACAGAGCTGGTTACCGGGAAAACGCTGCCGAATGTCGTCGTCACCGGCGTCGCCATGACGACCGCGCTGGCGACCGACGCCGAGAACACCTGGAAGCTGTTGCTGGACCGCCAGAGCGGCATCCGAACCCTCGATGACTCGTTCGTCGAACACTATGACCTGCCGGTGCGCATCGGTGGACACCTGCTGGAGGAGTTCGACGAGGGATTGACGCGGGCCGAGCGCCACCGGATGGGCTACCTGCCACGGATGGCCAGCCAACTGAGCCGCCGGGCGTGGGAGAACGCCGGCTCGCCCGAGCCCGACCCCGACCGGTTGATGGTGTCCATCGGCACCGGCCTGGGCTCGGCCGAGCAGATCGTCTTCAGCTACGACGACATGCGCGCCCGCGGGCTCAAGGCCGTCTCCCCGCTCGCGGTGCAGAAGTACATGCCCAACAGCGCCGCCGCGGCGGTGGGCCTGGAACGGCACGCCAAAGCCGGGGTGATCACCCCGGTTTCGGCGTGTGCGTCGGGTTCGGAGGGCATCGCCCAGGCATGGCGCAACATCGTGTTCGGCGAGGCCGACATCGCCATTTGCGGCGGGGTCGAGGTCAAGATCGAGGCGGTGGCGATCGCGGCGTTCGCGCAGATGCGCATCGTGATGTCGACCAAGAACGACGACCCGGTGGGCGCCTGCCGCCCCTTCGACCGGGACCGGACCGGCTTCGTCTTCGGTGAGGCCGGCGCGCTGATGGTGATCGAGACCGAGGAGCACGCCAAGGCCCGCGGCGCCCCGATCCTGGCGCGGCTGATGGGGGCCAGCATCACCTCCGACGGCTACCACATGGTCGCCCCGGACCCCAACGGGGAACGCGCCGGGCACGCGATGTCGAGGGCGATCCAGCTGGCGGGTGTGACGCCGGCCGACATCGACCACGTCAACGCCCACGCCACCGGCACGTCGGTGGGCGATTTGGCCGAGGGCAAGGCCATCAACAACGCGCTGGGACCGCACGGCGGCAACGCGGCGGTGTACGCGCCCAAGGCCGCGCTGGGTCACTCCGTGGGCGCGGTCGGCGCGGTCGAGTCGATCCTGACCGTGCTCGCGTTGCGCGACCAGGTGGTTCCGCCCACGCTGAACCTGGAAAACCTCGATCCGGAGATCGATTTGGACGTGGTGGCGGGCAAGCCGCGCCCGGGTGAATACAAGTACGCGATCAACAACTCGTTCGGGTTCGGCGGCCACAACGTCGCCATGGTGTTCGGCAAGTACTAGTCCTGGCCGGGTTCGCCGAAGGTGAAGCCACGGCGACTTTTTCGTGATTTTTTCGCGCTGGCTGCACGCTCGGTGAAGGGCGTACTGCGCCGACGCCTACGCCAAAGCGCGGCCGGGCTTGACCTTGAAGTCCATGCCTGCCAACGACATTGTCGCGTCGTAGGTCCTGTCGTAGCCGGTTCCGCTGATCTTCCAGCCGGCGTCGGTGCGCCGGTAGGAGTCGCGGTAGAAGGCCGCGCCGATCAGCATGAAGTTCAGGTCGGCGACGATGACCCGGTCCTGCAGATACCAGTTGCCCGTCGCGGTGTCGCCGGTCACCGTGATGTCCGGGTGGGTCACCCGGTGCTCGGTGATGACGTTCGCGGGCAGCGAGGTGCGCATGTACTCCACCAGGTCGGCGCGGTTGGTGAAGTGCAGCTCGTTGCCGATCGACGGGCCGTAGTCGGCCTTGATGTCCTCGGCCAGCGTGTCGGTGAAGTCGTCCCAGTGCTTGGTGTCCAGCGCGCGTAGGTAGCGGTATTTCACCTGTTTGATGGCTTCGATGTCGGCTAACTCTTGAGGGGTCATCCGGTCATTGCAGCACATGGCGAAAGGAGGCCTGCGGTCAGTAGGAGAGCCCGGGCCTGTGCCGAGATATAAATGGCTGCGACCCGGATCGGCGTGGATTCATACGGTCAGTGCAACATCCGTGATTTGGGAGGTTGCCGTGCCGAGTGGATATCCGTTTCCGAGGTC
>NZ_LZIS01000066.1 GCF_001667015.1 Mycobacterium sp. E3198
TTTTCGCCGGCGAGAATCCCGTCGCCGGTGTTGGCCTTCGCGCCGACGGTCCACTCGGTGGTGATGGGCGCGCGCTGGTACTTCACCCGCATCTGCTCGTTGTGCTCGAACCCGCCAGACGCGAGGATGACGCCGCGGCGGGCCCGGATCAGGCGCGGCTCAACCGATTCAGACGCGCCGGCGTCGGTCACGTACACCCCGCGCACCGCCCCGTCCTCGACATAGAGGTCGGTGAGCGCGGTGTTGAGCACGACGGGCACCCCGGCGCGCTGCAACCCGATCCGCAACGGCCCGATCAGCGCGCGCCCCATCCCGACCAGGTTTTTGCCGGTTGCCTTGGCCCACATCGTGCGGGCGCCGACCTTCAGGCTGCGCGCCACGCCCCGCGGGTGTCGCTTGAGCTGGTTGAGGCGCACGTAATCCTGCTGCATCACAACCACATTGAGCGGAACCTTGCCGTAGGCCGGTTCCAGGCCCGCCTCGTCGGGGCCCAGCTTGCGGGCGTTGAACGGCCTGGGCTCGATCGAGCGGCCGCCCGGGCGGCCCCCCGGCGCCTCGGGATAGTAGTCGGAGTAGCGCGGCACCCAGCACATCTTCAACGGCGTGTGCTTCAGCACGAAGGACAACATCTCGGGGCCGCGTTCGAGGTAGGCGTCGATGCGCTCCGGGTCCACGATGTCGCCGATGATGCCGTGGAGGTAGGTGCGGGCGGCTTCGGGGGTGTCTCGCACGCCGTCGCGCTTGAGCACCTCGTTGTTGGGGATCCAGACCCCGCCCCCGGACCGCGCGGTGGAGCCGCCAAAATGCGCGGCCTTTTCGATGACTAGTGTCGAAAGGCCGCGGTGGGCGGCGGCAAGGGCGGCCACCATGCCGGCTCCGCCGCTCCCGACCACGACGACGTCGTACTCCTGCGCTGTCATGTAGAACACGTTATAGAATTGCCCGGGTTGGGCGCTACCGGCCCGGTCACGAGAACGAGGGGACTTCGGTAAATGCTCAGTGTTGCGATCCGCGACGAGCTGGCCGCCGACCTGGCGCAAGCCGAGCGCAGCCGGGAGCCCATCGCTCCGCTGACCGCCCGATACCCGGACATCGATGTCGTCGACGCCTACGAGATTCAGCTGATCAACATCCGCCAGCGGGTCGCCGAAGGCGCCCGCGTGCTGGGGCACAAGGTGGGCCTGTCCTCGTTGGCGATGCAGCAGATGATGGGCGTCGACGAGCCCGATTACGGCCACCTGCTCGACGAGATGCAGGCGTTCGAGGACACCCCGGTCAAGGCCGGCCGCTACCTATACCCGCGGGTGGAGGTCGAAGTGGGATTCATCCTGTCCGCCGACCTGCCGGGGGCGGGTTGCACAGAGGAGGACGTGCTGGCGGGCACCGAGGCCCTGGTGCCGTCGATCGAGCTGATCGACACCCGGATCACCGACTGGAAGATCGCGTTGTGCGACACCATCGCCGACAACGCCTCGTCGGCGGGCTTCGTGCTGGGTGCGGCCCGGGTGTCGCCGTCCGACATCGACGTCAAGGCGATCGACGCGGTGCTGACCCGCAACGGCGAGGTGATCGCCGAGGGTCGCAGCGACGCCGTGTTGGGCAACCCCGTCACCGCGGTGGCGTGGTTGTCCCGCAAGGTGGAAAGCTTCGGTGTGCGCCTGAAAAAAGGTGACATCGTGTTACCGGGATCGTGCACGCGAGCGATAGATGCACACGCCGGAGACGAATTCGTCGCCGACTTCACGGGACTGGGTTCCGTGCGGTTGTCCTTCGAATAGCACCGGATTAGTTTTGAATTAGTCCAAATACAAGGAGCATCATGCCGTCCAAGGCGAGTGTGGCCATTGTCGGGTCGGGAAATATCAGCACCGACCTGCTGTACAAGCTTCTCCGATCGGACTGGCTGGAGCCGCGCTGGATGGTGGGCATCGACCCGGACAGCGAGGGCCTGGCGCGGGCCCGCAAGCTGGGTCTGGAAACCACCCACGAAGGGGTCGACTGGCTGCTGGCCCAGCCGGAGAAACCCGATTTGGTGTTCGAGGCGACGAGCGCGTACGTGCACCGGGACGCGGCGCCGAAATACGCGGCCGCGGGAATCCGGGCCATTGACCTGACGCCGGCCGCGGTGGGCCCGGCGGTGATCCCGCCGGCGAACCTGCGCGAACATCTGGACGCGCCGAACGTCAACATGATCACCTGCGGGGGACAGGCGACGATCCCGATCGTCTACGCGGTCTCGCGGGTCGTGGGGGTGCCGTACGCGGAAATCGTCGCTTCGGTGGCATCGGTTTCCGCGGGTCCCGGGACGCGCGCGAACATCGACGAGTTCACTAAGACCACCAGCAAGGGCGTCGAGACCATCGGCGGCGCCGAGCGCGGCAAGGCCATCATCATCCTGAACCCGGCCGATCCGCCAATGATCATGCGCGACACCATCTTCTGCGCCATCCCGGAGGATGCCGACCGCGACGCGATCGCCAAGTCCATCCACGACGTGGTGGCCGAGGTGCAGACCTATGTGCCGGGCTACCGGTTGCTCAACGAGCCGCAGTTCGACGAGCCGTCGGTGGTCAACGGCGGCAACCACGTGGTGACCACCTTCGTCGAGGTCGAGGGCGCCGGCGATTACCTACCGCCGTACGCGGGCAACCTCGACATCATGACCGCCGCGGCCACCAAGGTCGGTGAGGAGATCGCGAAGGAATCCCTGTCCGCGAGGGCGGGAGGAGCGCAAGGATGAGTGACATCTTCTTCAATCCGATCTGGGACGTCCGGATGACCGACACGTCGCTGCGCGACGGGTCCCACCACAAGCGCCACCAGTTCACCAAAGACGAGGTGGGCGCCATCGTCGCGGCCCTGGACGCGGCGGGTGTCCCCGTCATCGAGGTGACCCACGGCGACGGGCTGGGCGGCTCGAGCTTCAACTACGGCTTCTCCAAGACCCCCGAGCAGGAGCTGATCAAGCTCGCCGCCGAGACGGCCACCGAGGCCAAGATCGCCTTTTTGATGCTGCCCGGGGTGGGCACCAAGGAGGACATCAAGGAGGCCCAGAGCAACGGCGGCTCGATCTGCCGCATCGCCACCCACTGCACCGAGGCCGACGTCTCGATCCAGCACTTCGGTCTGGCGCGCGAGCTGGGCCTGGAGACCGTCGGGTTCCTGATGATGTCTCACACCATTCCGCCGGAGAAGCTCGCGGCGCAGGCGCGCATCATGGCCGACGCCGGCTGCCAGTGCGTCTACGTGGTCGACTCGGCCGGGGCGCTGGTCCTCGAAGGGGTGCGCGACCGGGTGGCGGCGCTGGTCGCCGAGCTGGGCGACGACGCCCAGGTCGGTTTCCACGGCCACGAAAACCTGGGGCTGGGGGTGGCCAACTCGGTGGAGGCCGTCCGGGCCGGCGCCAAGCAGATCGACGGATCCTGCCGCCGCTTCGGGGCCGGTGCGGGCAACGCGCCCGTCGAGGCGCTGATCGGGGTGTTCGACAAGATCGGCGTCAAGACCGGGATCGACTTCTTCGACATCGCCGACGCCGCGGAGGACGTCGTGCGGCCGGCCATGCCCGCGGAGTGCCTGCTCGACCGCAACGCGCTGATCATGGGCTACTCGGGCGTCTACTCCAGCTTCCTCAAGCACGCCGTGCGCCAGGCCGAGCGCTACGGCGTGCCCGCCGCGGCGCTGCTGCACCGGGCCGGTCAGCGCAAGCTCATCGGCGGCCAGGAAGACCAGCTGATCGACATCGCCCTGGAAATCAAGCGCGAGCAAGAGAGCGGCGCCGTCGTCACGCATTAGCGGTGGGCGCTCCGGTGTGCACCGCCTGCCCGGGCTCTAGAATTCTTTGAATCTGACGGAAGGCGGTAATCCTCCGTCGGGTTTGGCTTAGCGTTGTATCGACTGCATGTGCCGCTAGGGGATGTTGTGAGCTTCTTTACGTTGCCGCCGGAGATCAATTCGCTGTTGATGTACTCGGGCGCCGGATCGGGTCCGATGCTGCAGGCCGCGGCCGCCTGGAATGGGCTGGCCGCCGAGTTGGGATCCGCGGCCCAGTCGTTTGCCTCGGTCACGTCGAACTTGGCGAGCCAGGCGTGGCAGGGTGCGGCCGCGCAGGCGATGGCGGCGGCTGCTGCTCCGTACTCCGCCTGGCTGAGTGCCGCGGCGTCCCAGGCGGCGGGGGCGGCGGCTCAGGCCCAGGCGGTCGTCAGCGCCTTCGAGGGCGCGGTGGCGGCGACGGTGCACCCGCTGCAGGTGGAGGCCAACCGCAACGGCCTGTTCCAGTTGGTGATGAGCAACCTGTTCGGCCAGAACTGGCCGGCGATCGCGGAGACCGAGTTCAACTACATGGAGATGTGGGCCCAGGACGTCGCGGCGATGGTGGGCTATCACGGCGGCGCGTCGGCGGCCGCCGGGCAATTGCTGTCGGGGCAGGCCAGTCTGCCGGCCATCCCCAGCCTTCCGGGCCTGGGCGGCATCGGCGCCGGATCGAACCCGGCAGGCGGCACCGCCGCGGTCGCGGGCGCCGCCGGTGGTGCCGGTGGCGGTGGCGGTGGTGGCGACGCCCCGGCCGGCGCGGGCGTAGCCGGCGGCGCCGGCGGCGGAGGTGACAATCCCGGCATGGGTGCCGCGGTCGGCGCCGGAAGCGCGGACAGCGGCTACGCCAACGCTGTGCCGGCGACCGATGCCAACGCGGGCGCGGTGACGACGGGCGGCACCTACGCCGGCGCCGGAAACGTCGGCGCGGCGCCCGCCGGCGGCATGATCGGCGGCGGTGGCAGCCCGGGCTTCATCGGAGCCGGTGGCATGGGGGCCATGATGATGGCGTCCGCGGCGATGAACTCCTCCTCGTCCACGGGTTCCGCGACGGGTATCCCGGTCCCCACCACGAAGGCAGCGGAGGAAACCGCGACGCCCGCCGCGCCGCCCGCGCCGGAAGCGGTCGCACCGGAAGTCGAGGAAGCACCGGTTCCGCTCGCCGCCACACCTCTCGCGACCACACAGGCCGCGGCAGGACCGGCCGCAGAGGTCTCGGCCATCAAGCCCAAGGCGGCGGAAGCGCAGGCGTCGGGGGAGAGGGTGGCCATGGAGCTGCCACCGGACGAAGCGCCCGAACCCGAGGCTCGGGCCAACTAACCCACGCACCCGGCGCGCCGCGATCTCAGCGTCGATTCGGCGGTGGTCGCCACTCGGTTAACGCGGGTAACCTCGGCTCTATGACCGTGACATTCAGGACCGTCAACCCTCTTCGGCGCGGACTGTACGCCCTGGTTGCCGCCGGTCTGCTGAGCGCCACCGCCCCGGTGATGATCGCGCTGCCGCAGGCCCACGCCGCGCCGCAATGCAATCAGACCGTGGGTCAGTCCATCGACTCGTACCTCAAGGAGCATCCCCAGCTCCACCAGCAGCTGCAGGCCAAGTCCCAGGCCGAGGGCGGCAATGGCAACGTCATGGACTACCTGAGTCGGCACCCCGATGTGCGGCAGCATCTGATCGACCTGTCCCAGCAGTGTGCGCCCTAGTGAGCGGGTGTCGTCGGCAAACGTCAGCGGCGACGCGCGGGAACGTTCGCCATTGACGAAAAAGTAGAACACGTTCTAGCGTCTAGGCGTGTTCTCTAAACCCCTCACTGACGCCATCGCCCAGGCCGAAGAGTTGGTCGCCGCCGCACCGTTCATCGAGAGCGAGGCCGACCTCCTCGAAGGACTGCAATACCTGGCGGGATGCATCGCGGGCTGCATGCATCTGGCCTTCGACTACGAGCGCGACCATCCGTTCCTGCAGTCAGGCACCGGGCCGTTCACCAAGATGGGTCTGGACAACCCCGACACCCTCTACTTCGGCACCCGCGTACAGCCCGACCACGACTATGTCGTGACCGGCCGGCGCGGCACCACCACCGACCTGAGCTTCCAGTTGCTCGGCGGCGAGTACACCGACGACAACGTGCCCGCCAGCCAAGCCGCGTTCGACGATCGCGAACTCGAGATCGCCCCCGACGGCAGCTTCGAGTGGCGGGTGCGACCGAACAGCCCGGGCCAACTGGTGATCCGCGAGGTGTATGGCGACTGGTCGGCCCAACGCGGCACGCTGACCATCTCCCGGCTGGACACCGCCGGCACCGCGCCGCCGCCGCTGACCCGGCAGACGATCGAAAAGCGTTATGCCACAGCGGGTAAGCAGCTGGTGAACCGGGTGAAGACCTGGCTGCAATTCCCCGAGTGGTTCTACCTGAACATCCCGGTCAACACCATGGTCGCACCCCGGCTGACCCCCGGCGGGCTGGCGACGCAGTATTCGTCGGCGGGGCATTTCGATCTGCGGCCCGACCAGGCGCTGGTGATCACGATCCCGGTCTCGGACGCCCCCTATCTCGGCTTTCAACTCGGCAGCCTGTGGTACATCTCGCTGGACTACATCAACCACCAGACGTCGCTGAACAACACTCAGGCCCAAGCGGATCCGGACGGTAAGGTCCGCATCGTGGTCGCCGATCAGAACCCGGGCGTGACCAACTGGGTGGAAACGCGCGGCCACCGGCGGGGCTACGTGCAGTTCCGCTGGCAGCGGGTGTCGCGCCAGCTCACCGACGCCGACGGGCCCACCGTCGAGCTGGTGGACTTTGACGCGGTGCCGGGCGCACTGCCGTATTTCGAGCACAACAAGATCTCCGAGGAACAGTGGCGCGCACGAATCGCGTTGCGTCAACAGCAAATAGCGGCCAGGATGCTGGGGTGACGATGTCAGGAATGCTTAAGCGAAAGGTAGTCGTCATCAGTGGCGTCGGGCCGGGGCTCGGCACCACGCTGGCGCACCGGTGTGCGCGCGACGGCGCCGACCTCGTGCTGGCCGCCCGGAGCCTGGACCGGTTGGAGGCGGTGGCCAAGGAGATCAACGACTCCGGGCACAAGGCGCTGGCGGTGCGCGCCGACATCACCAACGACGAGGAGGTGGATTACCTCGTCGAGACCGCCATGGCGAGCTACGGCAAGGTCGACGTGCTGGTCAACAACGCATTCCGGGTGCCGTCGATGAAACCGTTGGCCGGCACGTCGTTTCAGCACATCCGCGATGCGATCGAGCTGAGCGCGCTGGGGGCGCTGCGGCTGATCCAGGCGCTGACGCCTGCGCTCGAGGAGTCGCACGGATCGATCGTCAACGTCAACTCGATGGTGCTGCGCCACTCGCAGGCGAAGTACGGCGCGTACAAGATGGCCAAGTCGGCTCTGCTGGCGATGTCCCAGTCGCTGGCCACCGAACTCGGCGAGAAGGGTATTCGCGTCAATTCCGTTGCTCCTGGCTATATCTGGGGCGAGACGTTGAAGGCCTACTTCGAACACCAGGCCGGCAAGTATGGCACCACCGCGGACCAGATCTACCAGGCCACGGCCGCGAACGCCGACCTGAAGCGACTGCCCACCGAGGACGAGGTGGCCTCGGCGATCCTTTTCCTGGCCAGCGATTTGTCCAGCGGCATCACGGGGCAGACGCTGGACGTCAACTGCGGGGAGTACCACAACTGATGGGCGACCGCACCGATGTCGGCACCGTCGAGGAACTGCACGCGTCCGCCACCAAGCTGACGGGCCTGGACGACTTCGGCGCCGACGACGACAACTACCGCGAGGCGCTGGGGGTGCTGCTGGACTCCTACCGGAGCGAAGCGGGCCTCACCGTGTTGGGCAGCAAGATGAATCGGTTCTTTCTGCGCGGCGCGCTGGTGGCCCGGCTGCTGTCCGAATCCTCTTGGAAGCAATACCCGCAGCACGCCGACGTCGTGATCCAACGGCCGATCTTCGTCACCGGGCTGGTGCGTACCGGCACCACGGCGCTGCACCGGCTGCTGGGCGCCGACCCGGCGCACCAGGGTCTGCACATGTGGCTGGCGGAGTTCCCGCAGCCGCGCCCGCCGCGCGAAACCTGGGAATCCAACCCGATGTATCGCCAGCTCGACGCGCAGTTCACCCAGCATCACCAGGAAAACCCCGGCTACACCGGTCTGCATTTCATGGCCGCGTACGAGCTGGAGGAGTGCTGGCAGCTGCTGCGGCAGTCACTGCACTCGGTGTCCTACGAGACCCTGTCGCACCTGCCCAGTTACTCGAAGTGGTTGTCGCAGCAGGACTGGACGCCGTCGTATCGCCGGCATCGCAAGAACCTCCAGCTGATCGGACTCAACGACGCCGACAAGCGGTGGGTGCTGAAGAACCCCAGCCACCTTTTCGCTTTGGACGCGCTGATGGCGACCTATCCGGACGCGCTCGTGATTCAGACCCACCGGCCCGTCGAGACCATCATGGCCTCGATGTGCTCGCTGGCGCAGCACACCGCGGAGGGATGGTCGACGACGTTCGTCGGCGCCCAGATCGGTGCCGACTCAATGGAAACCTGGTCGCGCGGTTTGGAACGGTTCAACAGCGCGCGGGCCAAGTACGACCCGGCTCAGTTCTACGACGTCGACTATCGGGCCCTGATAGCCGATCCGCTGGGCACCGTCGCCGACATCTACCGGCACTTCGGTCTGGCGCTGACCGACGAGGCCCGGGCGGCCATGGAGAAGAGCCACGCCGCCAGCCAGTCCGGCGAGCGGGCGCCCAAACACACCTATTCGCTGGCCGATTACGGGTTGACCGAGGAAGCGGTGAAGGAGCGATTCGCCGGGCTGTGACCGGTCGCTCGTGTGACGGTCACCCTTCGATCCGGCGCGACCCCAACCACACCCCTTCGGGAGGCCCGACCGCACCCGCCCGCTCCCGCGCCGCGGCCAGCTCCGGTGATCCCGCGAACCGCCTTGCGGCATCGATGTTTTCCATGTCCATGACGACGATGACGGTATCGGGGTCGTCGCCGTCGACATAGGTCCCCGTCACCACCAGTCCGTGCCGGCGCCTGATCGCGTCGAGCTGCGGGTCGCGAAACACGTTGTTCCATCGGCCGACGCTGGCGACCCGCTGTTTGACCAGCATGACTCCGGTCATGGCAAGCTCACCTCCGTACGATATGTCTACGTATGTAGACATATCCGCCAGCGTAGCGCTGCCACCGCCGCTATGTCTACAGTCGTAGACAATGCGAAGGGAGTGACATGACCAGCGTGTCGCCGCGGCGCCGCGATGCCGGCGCCACCAGAGCCAGGCTGCTTGAAGCGGCGCGCGAGCTTTTCCTGGCGCGCGGCTACAGCGCCATCGGCCTGCGTGAGCTCGCCGCCAAAGCCGGCGTGGATGTCACCCTCGTCCGGCGCTACTTCGGGTCCAAGCAACGGCTTTTCGAGGCAGCGACCGACGTCTCGGAAGACGTGGCGCACCTCCTGGACGCCGCCGACCATGCGCTGGGGGAGCGGTTGATCGCCCGCGTCCTGGCAGCCCGCCGTGACGTCGACGCCCCGTTGTTCGCGTTGCTGCGGTCCAGCGGGGACCCCGCCGTGGTGGCTCGGCTCAATGCCCAGCTTGAGGTCGGGCTCACGCGCAACCTGGCCAGGCGGATAACCGCCGACCGACCGAGGATTCGCGCGGACATGGTGACGGCCCTGTTGTTGGGCATCGGCGTGCAGCGAGTGCTGCTGGGAAAGAAGCCGCTGGCCGGCGCGCGCCACGACGACATCGCCGAGGTGTTTCTCGAGGCCTTCGAAGCGATAACCAAACTGCCCCAAGGCGACTGACTCAGTCGTCGTCCGGGTGGTCCAGGTAGCCCTCGGCGGCCGCGTGCTCGATGCTGTCGCTCAGCTTCGGGCAGGCGCGCGCACGCGCGGTGTCCCCGCCGGATTCGCGGACCTGGCTGAAGTACGCGCAACGCTGCGCCGCGTCGGTGTTCCATTGCACGGCGGTGTGCCCCGGACCGAGTCTTCTGACCGTGACCGTGACGTGGCAGAACCGGCAATCCACCGGCAGCAGCCCCGATGTCAGGTAGCGCTCCCGATCGGCGCGGCTGGCCGCGGCGACCGCCGCGGCGCGTTGCGGGTCGTCAGCGAAATCCTTTGACTTGGACCAGGATCCCGTCCCACCGGTTGCCGCGGGCGATTCGTCGTGATCGTGATGATCGCCATACAGCAGCAGCATCGACCGGGCGAGCCGATCGACGTCCGGTACTGCCGGGTGATCTTCGGGCATGGTCCTAGTGTTGCTCGGCGGGTACGCCTTCTGATTGGGGTTCGGACTCCCGCGCCTTCAGGTTTTCCTCGACCTCGGCGTTCCAGTACTCGTTGGCGCGGGTGGTGTCGACCTCGATCTCGAAGCGCTCCACCATCTCTGGGGCGATGTCGGCGACATCGACGTAGAACTGCTGGTACCAGCGGCGCAGCTGGTAGACGGCGCCGTCCTCCTCGACGAGCAACGGGTTTTCGATCCGGGTCTTGTGCTTCCAGATCTCGACGTCCTGCAAAAAGCCCTTGCTGACGCCCTCGGTGAACACCCGGGACAGCTTGTCGGTCATCGCTTCGTCCATGCCCTTGGGCTTTTCGACGATGACGCCCCATTGCAGGACGAACGAGTTCTGCGTGACCGGGTAGTGGCAGTTGATCAGGATCGACTCGGCCTTATAGCCGCCGTAGCTGTTGTGCAGCCAGTTGATCATGAACGACGGCCCGAAATAGGAGGCCTCGGAATCCAAATGCGCTTCGCCGTAGGAGGTCCCGAGATCGTTCACGTCGGGCCGGCCGACGTTGTGCAGGTACTGCGAGGCGATGTGGCCCTCGAAGACGTTCTTGAAATAGGTCGGCAACCCGAGATGGATGTAGAAGAAGTGCGCCATGTCGGTGACGTTGTCGATGATGTCGCGGCAGTTCGATCCCTCGATGAGGATGCGGTTCCATCGCCACTCGGTCCATTCGTCGCTGTGGGCCTCGGGGATGTCGGGTATCCGGACCGCGGGGTCCGGCGGATTCTGTTCGTGGTCGTGCCAGACGAAGAGCAGGCCGCCCCGGACGTCGGTGGTCCACGACCGCGTGCGCGCCGTCTTGGGGGTGCGCTTGGCGTACGGCACCAGCTTGCAGCGGCCGTCACCGCCCCAGCGCCAGTCGTGGAACGGGCAGGCAACCTCGTCGCCCTTGATGGTGCCCTCGGACAGGTCACCGCCCATGTGGCGGCAATAGCCGTCGAGCACCTTGAGGTCCCCGTGGGAATCGGCGAACACGACCAGCTTGGTGCCGAACGCCTGCACGGAGTGCGGCTTGCCGTCCTGGAAGTCCTTCGCGACGCCCAGGCAGTGCCAGCCGCGGGCGTATCGGGTCGGCAAGGCGCCGGGGTCGATTTCCCGGATGCCGACCGCCTTGGTGTCGGTACTCACCTTCCACCTCCAAGTAGTCTCTAACTAGAACACGTTACAGTTTTGGCCCCGTCCGGCGCAACGACAGCGCGTCTTGCTGCGGTTTTCAGCAAGCGTTTTGACGTTGGGGTATATCTAGACGATGCCGCTGTTTGCTTTCGAAGGTCGATCGCCGCGGATCGATCCCACCGCGTTTGTGGCCCCGACCGCGACCCTGATCGGCGACGTCACTGTCGAGGCGGGGGCATCGGTCTGGTTCAACGCCGTGCTGCGCGGCGACTACGGGCCGATCGTGGTCCGCGAGGGCGCCAACGTCCAGGACGGATCGGTATTGCACGCGCCGCCGGGCATTCCCGTCGACATCGGACCCGGGGCGACGGTGGCGCACATGTGCGTTGTGCACGGCGTCCACGTCGGCAAAGAGGCGCTGATCGCCAACCACGCCACCGTTCTGGACGGCGCGGTGATCGGCGCGCGCAGCCTGATCGCGGCGGGATCACTGGTGCTGGCCGGCACCCAGATTCCGGCCGGAATGCTGGCGGTCGGGTCGCCCGCGCAGGTGAAGGGACCGGTCGCCGGAACCGGCGCGGAGATGTGGATCAACGTCAACCCGCAGGCCTATCGCGACCTGGCGCAACGGCACCTCGCAGGGCTGGAGCCGCTCTAGGGTCAGCCCGAGATCTTTTTGGTGCTCGCGGCCGCCTGGTCCATCTCCCAGTACGCGCGCAGGGCCACCATCTGGCCCTCGTCGTTGGCCTTGTAGGTGAAAACGCCTTCGGCGGTGACCTGGTAATCGCCCGTCGTGATGAGGATGTGTCCGACGTTGGCTTCCTCGTTGCCGCACTGGTAGGTGTCGCGGAAGACGAACTCGATCTTGGTGGTGGGAGCGATGGCCAGGTCCCAGAACGACGAGATCGCGTCGCGCCCCCGGTGCCCTTTGCCCTCGGGATCGAAGGCCGACGGCCCGATCGGATCCTCGACGATCGCGTCGTCGGCGAACACCGCCAGCCAGGCTTCCTTGTCCCTGGCCATCACCGCCTCGCGGGATCGGCGACCGGCCTCGTGCGCGGGGTGCTTGGTCTTTTCCTGAGTGTCGGTCATTGTCAACCTCTTTCGGGTTTGTCCGCCCCCACGACCCACATCGAGTAGTACTGCGAGCCGCCGCCGTAGGCGTGGCCCAGGGCCTTACGGGCGTCCGGCACCTGGTGATCCCCGCCCTTGCCCATCACCTGAATCGCCGCCTCGGCGAAGCGGATCAGGCCGGAGGCCCCGATCGGGTTCGACGACAGCACGCCGCCCGACGGGTTCACCGGCAGCCGTCCGCCGATCTTCGTCTCGCCCGCCTCGGTGAGTTTCCAGCCTTCGCCCTCGGCGGCAAACCCGAGGTTTTCCAACCACATCGGCTCGAACCAGGAGAACGGCACGTAGATCTCGGCGGCGTCGATCTCGTCGATCGGGCTGGTGATGCCGGCCGCCTTCCACAGCGCGGCCGCGGCATCACGCCCCGCCTGCGGGCTCACCTGGTCGCGGCCGGAGAATTGCAGCGGCTCGGTGCGCAGCGCGGTGGCGTGAATCCAGGCGACCGGGTTTCCTTGCGCCAGACGGGCTTCGGCGCTTTCCTCGTCGCCGATCACCACCGCGGCCGCACCGTCGGAGGACGGGCAGGTCTCGTCGTAGCGGATCGGGTCCCACAGCATCGGGGACTCCATCACCTTTTCCAGGGTGATGTCGGGCTGGTGCAGGTGGGCCAGCGGGTTGCGGGCCCCGTTGAGCCGATCCTTGACCGCGACCATGGCACCGATGTTCAACGGTGCCCCCGACCGGCGGATGTACGACCGCACGTGCGGGGCGAAATACCCGCCGGCACCCGCGCCGACCGGCTTGATGAACGGAATGGGAATCGACAACGCCCACATGGCGTTTGACTCCGACTGCTTCTCCCAGGCCATCGCCAGCACGCGACGGTACTTTCCGGACTGGACCAAACTGGCGGCCACCACCGCGGTGGACCCGCCGACCGAGCCCGCGGTGTGCACCCGGATCATCGGCTTGCCGGTGGCGCCCATGGCATCGGCCATGAACAGCTCCGGCATCATGACGCCCTCGAAGAAATCCGGCGCCTTACCCACCACGACGGCGTCGATGTCGTCGAAGGTGGAACCGGAGTCTTCCAACGCCCGGTCGATGGCCTCGCGCACCAGGCCGTTCATCGACACGTCCTTGCGCTTGGCGACGTACTTGGTCTGCCCGGTACCCAGTACCGCGGCCAGGTGTGCTCCCGCGCCGGCCATCAGTTCTTCCCTTCCATGACCGCGACCAGGTTCTGCTGCAGGGCGGGACCGCTGGTGGCGTGCGCCAGCACCCGCCCGGCCGAACCGTTCCAGATGTGTTGTGCGGCAAAGCCGATCCGTTCCAGGCCCGCGACGAACATGGGGTTGGCCGCCAGCGCCCCGCCGGAGGGATTCACCTTCGTGTTCCCGTTGAACCCGATGGCCTCGGCCAGGATTAGGTGCTGGTGGGTGAACGGTGCGTGGATCTCGGCGACGTCGATGCTGCCGGTGTCGCCGCCGGTGGCCCCCTTCGCCGACGCGGCGGTCGAGGTCGAGACCGTCAGGTCGCGCACGCCCAGCGACGGCGACTCGATCCGGTGCTCGAAACCGGTGATCCAGGCCGGGTTTTCGCGCAACTCGCGCGCCCGGTCGTCGGCGGCGAGCACGATGGCCGCGGCGCCGTCGGTGATTGGGGCAATGTCGTGGCGCCGCAGCGGGTCGTTGAAGAACGGGCGGCCGAGCAATTCGTCGATGCTCTTGGCCGGCTTCTCCGAGTCGTTGCGTTCCGCGTAGGAGAACGAGTCGAGGGCAACCTGCGCCATCTGCTCGTGGGTCCACTTGCCGGAGTCGAGGCCGATGCGGGCCTGTAGCCCGGCCATCGACACCGAGTCGGGCCACAGCGGCGCCACGGTGTACGGGTCGGTCTGCCGCGACAGGATCTGGCGCAGGATGCCGGCCGAGGACTTGCCGAAGCCGTACACCAGCGCGGTGTCGACCTCGCCGGTCAGGATCTTGATGTAGGCCTCGTACAGCGCCCACGCCGCGTCCATCTCGACGTGCGATTCGTTGATCGGCGGGACGGCGCCGATCGAGTCAATCGCCGAGATGAACGAAAATGCCCGACCGGCAAGATAATCGGACGAACCCGAACACCAGAACCCGATGTCAGTCCTGGCGATGCCCAGCTCCTCGTACAGCTGGGCGAAGCACGGGATCAACATCTCGACACCGTTGGTGGTGCCGTCGGTGCGGCGGACATGCGGGGCGTGGGCGAAGCCGACGACCGCGACGTTGCGAGCGCTCATGTGTTCCTGGGCCTTTACAGGTGGTGCTTGTAGGTGTCGTACTCGGCGTCGGGCTCGCCCGTCGGCCGGAAGTACTCGATGTTGTCGATGCCGAAACCCCACTCGTCGCGGGGCCGCCACACCGCCTCCACGCGCATGCCCATCCGCACCTCGTGCGCGTCGATGTCGGCGACCAGGTGCAGGAAGGGGATGTCGGAGCCGTCGAGCAGCACGTAGGCCGCCACGTAGGGCGGCTTGATGCGCTGGCCCTGGAACGGGATGTTGATGATCGCGAACGTCGTCACCGTGCCCTTGTCGGGCAGCTCGACGAAGTCCGTCGTCGGCAGGCCGGTCGCGGGGTCGGCGCCGTGGGGCGGGAAGTACACCTTTCCCTTCTCGCCCGTCCGCGCCCCCAACAACTTGCCCTCGGCGATGGCGCGCAGATAGGCGCTCTCCTCGTGCGAGGCGGTGTGCTGGATGGTCAGCGAGATCGGCGTGACGATCATGGTGACCGGGTCCTGGTCGCTGGCGGGGCCTTCGGGTTCGGCGTCCTCGCCCAGCGCGAAGTAGGCGATGTCGGTGATGGCGCCAACAGTTTCGTCGGCCCAGTGCGCGTGCACCCGGGTGCCGGTGCGGATCTTGTCGGGTTCGCCCGCGTCCACCGCGTGCATCAGCAGCGTGTCCGCGCCGTCCAGCTTGATCAGCGCCCACGCGAAGGGCCGATCCAGCGGCTGGCCCTCGATCGGCTCGGGCTGCCACGTCCAGGACGCGACGGTGCCGACGGCCGACACCGGTACCATCTCGCCCAGCGGCTCGTAGGTAACCGGGTCATATTCCGGCGGCGGGACATGCACGCGGCCATCGGATCCGCGCACCCCCAGGATGCGGCGCTCACGCAACGCGGTGAAGAACTTGCTGAGCGTGGGGCCCACCGAACGGGTGTAGTCGAAGGACAACGTCAGTGGCGCGGAGAGCGGTGGCTCAGGATGATCTATCAAGGTCGGGCTGCTCGAACTGGCTGTCACGCCATCGAGTAGAACAGGTTCTAAGAATCGTTTCAACATCGGGTCGGCCGGAAGGGCAGAGGCTATGAAGCTTGGGCTGCAGCTGGGGTATTGGGGCGCTCAGCCGCCGGAGAACGCCATGGAACTCGTCGCCGCGGCCGAGCAAGCCGGATTCGACGCCGTGTTCACCGCCGAGGCGTGGGGATCCGACGCCTACACGCCGCTGGCCTGGTACGGATCCTCGACGTCGCGGGTGCGGCTGGGCACGTCGGTGGTCCAGCTGTCCGCGCGAACCCCGACGGCCTGCGCGATGGCCGCGCTCACGCTCGACCACCTGTCCGGGGGCCGGCACATTCTCGGGCTGGGCGTGTCCGGCCCGCAGGTGGTCGAGGGATGGTACGGCCAGCGATTCCCCAAGCCGCTGGCGCGCACCCGCGAGTACATCGACATCCTGCGGCAGGTGTGGGCCCGCGAAAAGCCGGTGACCAGCGACGGCCCTCACTACCCGCTGCCGCTGACCGGGCCTGGGACAACCGGGCTGGGCAAGCCGCTCAAGCCCATCACCCATCCGCTGCGCGCCGACATCCCGATCATGCTGGGCGCCGAGGGCCCGAAAAACGTCGCGCTGGCCGGCGAGATCTGCGACGGCTGGCTGCCGATCTTCTACACCCCGCGGATGGCCGACACCTACAACGAGTGGCTCGACGAGGGGTTCGCCCGGCCCGGCGCGCGCCGCAGCCGCGAGGACTTCGAGATCTGTGCGACCGCCAACATCGTCATCACCGACGACCGCAGCGCCGCGTTCGCCGCCATGAAGCCCTACCTGGCGCTCTACATGGGCGGGATGGGCGCGGAGGACACCAACTTCCACGCCGACGTCTACCGCCGGATGGGCTACGCCGAAGTCGTCGACGACGTGACGAAGCTGTTCCGGTCGAACCGAAAGGACGAGGCCGGGAAGATCATTCCCGACGAGCTCGTCGACGACGCCGCGATCGTCGGCGACCTGGACTACGTGCGTAAGCAGATCAAGGTGTGGGAGGCCGCGGGTGTCACGATGATGGTGGTGTCCGGCCGCAGTACTGAGCAGATCAGCGAGCTTGCCACGCTGGTTTAGGCGTTCCTTGCCAGGGGAGTAGAACGCGTTCTAGATTGGCCCGATGACAGCCTCGCAGCACACCATCGCGGGCACGGTGATCACGATGCCGGTGCAGATCCGCAAGGCAAATCAGCACATGGCGATGTTCTCCGTCGACGCCGACGCCGCCCAGCACCTGATCGACTACAGCGGCCTGCAGGTCTGCCGGTACCTTCCCGGGCGCACGATCGTGGTGTTGATGTTGATGCACTACATCGACGGCGATCTCGGTGAGTATTACGAGTTCGGCACCAGCGTCATGGTCAACCCCCCGGGCTCGAACGCGAGCGGGCCGCGCGCGCTGCAGTCGGCGGGCGCCTTCATCCACCACCTGCCCGTCGACCAGGCGTTCACCCTGGAGGCGGGCACCAAGATCTGGGGCTACCCGAAAGTCATGGCGGACTTCACCATTCGCCAGGGCCGCGAGTTCGGGTTCGATTGCACCGTCGACGGGCAACTGGTGATCGGCATGGACTTTCGCCGCGGCCTGCCGATCCGGCTGACCCCGCGGCATCAGGCCCAGCGCAGCTACTCGCACCGCGATCGCATCACCCGGGAGACCGCCTTCGAACACACGCTGGACGGGGTGCGGACCCGACTCGGCGGGGTGCGCGTCCGGCTCGGCGATCACCCCTACGCCAAAGAGCTGGCGTCGCTGGGACTTCCGAAGCGCGCGCTGCTGTCCAGTTCCGCGGACCAGGTGCAGATGACATTCGGCGACGCTCAGGAGATCTCATGACCATGACCAGGCCAGACGTCGACCTGACCGACGGCACCTTCTACGCCGGTGACTCCCACAGCGTCTACCGCTGGATGCGCGAGCACGAGCCGGTCTTTCGGGACCGCAACGGATTGGCCGCCGCGTCGACCTATCAGGCGGTGATCGACGCCGAGCGCAACCCGGAGCTGTTCTCGAACGCCGGCGGCATCCGACCCGACCAGGACGGCGTCGAGATGATGATCGAGATGGACGACCCGCAACATCTGTTGCGCCGCAAGCTCGTCAACTCCGGCTTCACCCGCAAGCGTGTGAAAGACCAAGAGTCCAAGATCGTTTCGCTGTGTGACACGCTGATCGACGCCGTGTGCGAACGCGGCCAGTGCGACTTCGTCTGGGACCTTGCCGCGCCACTGCCGATGGCGGTCATCGGCGACATGCTCGGGGTGCTGCCGGAGGAACGCGAGATGTTCCTCAAGTGGTCAGACGATCTGGTCGGCGCCTTGAGCAGCACCGCGGCCGAGGCCGACATTCAGGTCACGATGGACGCCTTCGCCGCCTACAGCGAGTACATGATGGGCATGATCGCGGCCCGCAAGTCCGAACCGACCGACGACCTGGTCAGCGTCCTGGTGCACGCCGAGGTCGAGGGCTCCCGCCTGGAGGACCACCAGATCGTCACCGAGGTGCTGCTGTTGCTGATCGGCGGCGACGAGACCACGCGGCACACGCTGAGCGGGGGCACCCGGCAGCTGCTGTTGCATCCCGAGCAGCACCGGCGCCTGGTGGGGGATCTGTCGTTGCTGCCCAACGCGATCGAAGAGATGCTGCGCTGGACGGCGCCGGTGAAGAACATGGCCCGCACGATCACCGCCGACACCGAGTTCCACGGCACCAAGCTGACCCAGGGCGAGAAGATGATCCTGCTGTTCGAGTCGGCGAATTTCGACGAGAAGGTCTTCGAGGATCCGGAGAGCTTCAACATCGAGCGCTACCCGAACAACCACCTGGCGTTCGGCTTCGGGACGCACTTCTGCCTGGGCAATCAGCTGGCCCGGCTGGAGCTGTCGATCATGCAGACGCGGCTGCTGCAGCGCCTTCCGGACCTGCGACTGGCCTTAGGAGACGCGGCGCTGCCGCTGCGCCCGGCGAATTTTGTGTCCGGCCTGGAGAAGATGCCGGTGGCGTTCAGCCCGTCCGCGCCGCTGGGCTGACGGTCATTGCGTCTCGTTGCGCCGAGCGTGCAACTGTTGCGAGGAAACGGCGCAGAACTCGCGACAGTTTCACGCTCGGCGACGCCATGCGTCGGCCAGTCGGGCCAGGATGCCGCCGCGCGTGTGCTCGCCCATGACACGGATGGTGATCCAGCCCATGGCGTCTAGCGCTTCGTAGCGCTCGATGTCCCTGCGCAGTTGCCGACGATCGGTGCGATGGTGCTCGCCTTCATACTCGAGCGCGATCTTGACGTTTTCCCAACCCATGTCGACAACCGCGACCAGCTCGCCATATTGCCCGTAGACCGGTATCTGCGTCTCCGGCCGAGGGTATCCGGCCTCGATGACCATGAGTCGCAGCCACGTTTCCCGGGGTGACTGCGCACCGGCATCGACAAGCGCGAGCGCGCGCCTGGCCCGCCGGATGTTCCGGTGGCCTTTGTAGCGCTCCGCAATCAATTCGGCATCGGCGATCTTCAGTCGGGTTGCCCGGGCCAGGGCATCGAGAGCGGCGACGGCGTTGCCGACCGGATTGCGACAGGCTAGGTCGAACGCCGTGCGCGCCGGGGTCGTCACCCGCATTCCCTGGACCGTTGTGCTTTCGTCGTCCTCGATGCGATCGGCCCAGGTGCGGACATGTGTCGGGGCGTGGCGATTCTGGTAGATGAGTTCGGCGGGTGCGTGCCCATCTACCCATTTGGCGCCGTGCAGCGCCGCGGCCGACCGGCCGGCGATGATCCCGCGCCGCCGTGACCACAACCACGCCGCCTGGGCGCGCACCACGGCGGAGATCTCGGTATCGCGGGGGACGTACACGTCGCGGTGGATCGCCACAAACTTGCCGGTGCGTAAGGCGTAGGGCGTCACCAGGCCGGACGTGACGGCCTCGCTACCAAGAAATGGCTTTCCCATCCCGCGGAGTATGCCGAGGGGCACCGACGGGTCGCCCAGTGTGAAGCTGTTGCGAAAATCCGGCCGGAAATTCGCAACAGCTTCACGCTCGGCGAAGGGGGGCGGGCGTCAGCGGTTCTGGAAGTTGGGCTTGCGCTTCTCGGCGAACGCCCGCGGGCCTTCCTTGGCGTCGTCGGACAGGAAGACCTTGATGCCGATCTGGGTGTCGATCTTGAAGGCGTCGTTCTCGTGCATGCCCTCGGTTTCGCGGATCGCCCGCAGGATCGCCTGCACGGCGAGCGGGCCGTTGTTCTCGATCAGCTCGGCGATCTCCAGCGCCTTGGTCAGCGCCTGGCCGTCGGGAACCAGGTGGCCGATCAGGCCGATCTCCTTCGCCTCGGCGGCGGTGATGTGCCGGCCGGTCAGCAGCAGGTCGCACGCCACGGTGTAGGGAATCTGCCGCACCAGCCGCACGGCCGAGCCGCCCATCGGGTACAGGCTCCACTTGGCCTCCGAGATGCCGAACTTCGCGCTCTCCCCGGCGACCCGGATGTCGGTGCCCTGCAGGATTTCGGTGCCTCCGGCGATCGCCGGCCCTTCGACGGCCGCGATGAGAGGTTTCGTGAGTCTGCGGCCTTTGAGCAAGGCGTCGATCCGTGACGGGTCGTAGCTGCCGTCCTTGAACGAATCGCCCGGCGGTTTCTTGGTCGCCGTCTTGAGGTCCATACCGGCGCAGAAGTAGCCACCGGCGCCGGTCAGGATGCAGCAGCGGATGTCGTCGTCGTTGTCGACGCGGTCCCAGGCCTGCACCATGATTTCCATCATTTCGGTGCTCAGCGCGTTGCGGGCGTGGGGCCGGTTCAGCGTGACGATCAGGGTGTGACCGCGCTGTTCGACGAGGGCGTCGGGACCCGTCTGTTCGTTTGCTGGTGCCTGAGCCACGGCTACCGCCTTTCCGTCGTCGGTGGGGGCGAGCTTGTCAAGAAATGTAACACGTTCTAATTTGGTGGCCGTGGCCCTGAATATTGCCGACCTCGCCGAGCACGCCATCGACGCTGTGCCTGACCGTGTCGCCCTCATCTGCGGCGACGAGAAGCTGACCTACGCCCAACTGGAGGAGAAGGCCAACCGCCTCGCGCACTACCTGATCGACCAGGGCGTCAAGAAGGACGACAAGGTCGGGCTCTACTGCCGCAACCGCATCGAGATCGTGATCGCGATGCTGGGCATCGTCAAGGCCGGGGCCATCCTGGTCAACGTCAACTACCGCTACGTCGAGGGCGAGCTGCGCTACCTGTTCGACAACTCCGACATGGTGGCGCTGGTGCACGAGCGGCAGTATTCCGACCGGGTCGCCAACGTGCTGCCGGACACCCCCAACGTCAAGACCATCCTGGTCATCGAGGACGGCTCCGACAACGACTACCAGCGTTACGGGGGAGTGGAGTTCTACTCGGCGATCGCACAGGGCTCACCCGAGCGCGACTTCGGCGAGCGCAGCGCCGACGACATCTACCTGCTGTACACCGGCGGCACCACCGGCTTTCCGAAGGGCGTGATGTGGCGCCACGAGGACATCTACCGGGTACTGTTGGGCGGCACCGACTTTGCCACGGGCGAATTCGTCAAGGACGAGTACGACCTGGCCAAGGGCGCCGTCGCCAACCCGCCGATGGTCCGCTACCCGATCCCGCCGATGATCCACGGCGCCACCCAATCGGCGACCTGGATGTCGATCTTCTCGGGCCAAACGACCGTGCTGGCACCGGAATTCAACGCCGACGAGGTCTGGCGCACCATCCACGAACACAAGGTCAACCTGCTGTTCTTCACCGGTGACGCCATGGCGCGCCCGCTGCTCGACGCGCTGGACAAGGACCACGGATACGACCTGTCCTCGCTGTTCCTGTTGGCCAGCACCGCGGCGCTCTTCTCGCCGAGCATCAAGGAGCGCCTGTTGGAGCTGCTGCCCAACCGGGTCATCACGGACTCAATTGGCTCCTCCGAGACTGGTTTTGGCGGCACCAGCGTCGTGGCCGCCGGGGCGCCGCACAGTGGCGGCCCCCGCGTCACCATCGACCACCGCACCGTCGTGCTCGACGAGGAGGGCAACGAGGTGAAGCCCGGCTCGGGTGTGCGCGGCTTCATCGCCAAGAAGGGCAACATCCCGGTCGGCTACTACAAGGACGAGAAGAAGACGGCCGAAACCTTCAAGACCATCAACGGCGTTCGCTACGCCATCCCCGGAGACTGGGCCCTCGTCGAGGAGGACGGCACGGTCACCATGCTGGGCCGCGGGTCGGTGTCGATCAACAGCGGCGGCGAAAAGATCTACCCCGAAGAGGTCGAGGCCGCGCTGAAGGGCCACCCGGACGTCTTCGACGCCCTGGTGGTCGGCGTGCCCGATCCGCGTTACGGCCAGCACGTGGCCGCGGTCGTGCAGCCCCGGCCCGGCTGCCGGCCGTCCCTGGCGGAGCTGGACAGTTTCGTGCGCTCCGAGATCGCGGGATACAAAGTGCCGCGCAGCCTTTGGTTGGTCGACGAAGTGAAGCGTTCGCCCGCCGGCAAACCCGACTACCGTTGGGCCAAGGAGCAGACCGAGGCGCGCCCGGCCGACGACGTGCATGCGAGCCACGCGACGACCTGATGCGCACCTAGCGGCGTGACCGACTTCGTCAAGCAGCACCCGGACGCGCCCACCGGCTATTTCGCCTGGGAGGCAGCGGGTTTGGGGTGGCTTGCCGGGATCGACGGCGGTGTGCCCTGCGCGCAGGTGGTTTCCGTTGATGCGACGAGCCTGACGTTGCGGCGGCTCGAATCCGTGCCCCCGAGCGCCGAGGCGGCGGAGGCGTTCGGCGCCCAGTTGGCCACGACGCACGACGCGGGCGCGCCCGCGTTCGGCGCGGGACCCGCCGGCTGGGACGGGCCCGGGTTCTTCGGGCCGCTGTCGCGGCCGCTGCCGATGTCGCTGCGGCGGCACCGGCGATGGGGCGCTTTCTACGCCGACGAGCGGCTGGCCCCGATGGCCGAGCTGGCGGCCGCGCGGCTCGGCGCGTCGACCCGCGCCACGATCGACGCCGTCGCGGCACGGTGCCGCGCCGGCGACTTCGACGACGACGACGGGCCGGCCCGGCTGCACGGCGATCTGTGGAGCGGCAACGTGATGTGGACGCCCGACGGGGTGGTGCTGATCGACCCGGCCGCGCACGCCGGCCACCGCGAGACCGACCTGGCGATGCTGGCTCTGTTCGGCTGCCCGCATTACGACACCGTCGTCGCCGGTTACCAGCGGGTGCGCTCACTGAGACCCGGCTGGCGCAACCGCGTCGGGCTGCACCAACTCTTCCCGCTGCTGGCGCATGTGGTGTTGTTCGGGGGCGGGTACGCGCAGCAGACGGACGCCGCCGCCCGCGCCGCGCTGGCCGCCTGACGCCCGTCTACTGCTGGATTGCCCGCCTCCTCCTCTCGCCGCTTCGCGGCGCGCATCGTCGGCGGGCTAATGTCGAAGCGCGATGACGATCGATGTCTGGATGCAGCACCCGACGCAACGGTTCTTGCGCAGCGACATGTTGGCCTCGCTGCGGCGCTGGACCGGCGGGTCGATCCCTGAGGCCGACATCCCGATCGAGGCGACCCTCGCGGCGATGGACGCCGCCGGCGTCGACTTCGGCCTGCTGAGCGCCTGGCGCGGCCCGAATGGCCAGGACTTGGTCTCCAACGACGAGGTCGCCGAATGGGTCGGGTCGCATCCGGCCCGGTTTGCCGGCCTGGCCGCGGCGGACCTCGATCGCCCGATGGCGGCGGTCCGCGAGTTGCGGCGCCGGGTGCAGGAGGGCTTCGTGGGCCTACGGGTGGTGCCCTGGCTGTGGGACGCACCGCCCACCGACCGCCGCTACTACCCGCTGTTCGCCGAATGCGTGGAGTCGGGCGTGCCGTTCTGCACCCAGGTAGGGCACACCGGCCCGCTGCGGCCGTCGGAGACCGGGCGCCCGATTCCCTACATCGACCAGGTGGCGCTGGATTTTCCCGAGCTCGTCATCGTGTGCGGCCACGTCGGCTATCCGTGGACCGAGGAGATGGTGGCGGTCGCCCGCAAGCACGAGAACGTCTACATCGACACCTCCGCATATACCATCCAGCGACTCCCGGACGAGCTCGTCCGGTTCATGAAAACCGGTACCGGGCAACGCAAAGTCTTGTTCGGCACCAATTACCCGATGATCACGCACGCGCACGCTCTGGCGGCACTGGACGAACTGGGACTAAGCGACGAGGCCCGCCGGGACTTCCTGCGCGGCAACGCCGAACGTGTTTTCGGACTGGAGGCAAACAGGTGAACGGCGCTCAGGCACTGATCAACACGCTGGTCGACGGCGGCGTCGACGTGTGCTTCGCCAACCCGGGCACGTCGGAGATGCACTTCGTGGCCGCGCTCGACGCCGTTCCCCAAATGCGCGGTGTGCTCGCCCTTTTCGAGGGCGTAGCCACTGGCGCGGCCGACGGCTACGCGCGAATGGCCGACCGGCCTGCGGCGGTGCTGCTGCACCTGGGTCCTGGATTGGGCAACGGCCTGGCCAACCTGCACAACGCGCGGCGCGCGCATGTGCCGATGGTGGTGGTCGTCGGCGATCACGCCACCTACCACAAGAAGTACGATGCCCCACTGGAATCCGACATCGATGCGCTGGCCGGCAGCGTCTCGGGATGGATGCGCCGCACCGAGAACACCGCCGACGTCGCGTCCGACGCCGCCGAGGCGATCGCCGCCAGCCGGTCGGGCTCGCAGATCGCCACCTTGATCCTGCCCGCGGACGTGTCGTGGACCGACGGAGCGGAACCCGCTCGCACACCGCCCGCCCAAGAGCCGCAACCCGATCCAGCCCTGGCGTCCGCCGCGCTCGAGGTGCTGCGTTGCGGGGAGCCCACGGTGCTCATGATCGGGGGCGACGCCACCCGCGGGCCGGGGCTGGCCGCCGCCGCGCGGATCGCCCAGGCGACCGGCGCCCGGTTGCTGTGCGAAACGTTCCCGACGCGCCTGGAGCGCGGTGCGGGCGTCCCCGCGGTCGAGCGGCTGGCCTATTTCGCCGAGGCGGCCGCCGCCCAGCTGAACGGTGCCAAGCATCTGGTGTTGGCGGGCGCCAAGTCCCCGGTGTCCTTCTTCGCCTACCCGGGCATGCCCAGCGACCTGGTGCCCGCCGGCTACGAGGTGCACGTGCTCGCCGAATACGGGGGTGCGGCAGCCGCTTTGGTCGCCCTGGCCGACGAGGTCGCTCCCGGCTCCGTCGCGCCGGCGGCGGCTCCGTCGCGCCCGCAGCTGCCGACGGGCGCGTTGACGTCGGCGTCGACGGCCGACGTGATCGGGGCGTTGCTGCCCGAGCGGGCGATCGTCGTCGACGAGTCGAACACGTCGGGGCTGCTGCTGCCGGCGGCCACCGCCGGTGCACCGGCCCATGATTGGCTGACGCTCACCGGCGGCGCGATCGGCTACGGCATCCCGGCCGCGGTGGGCGCCGCCGTAGCCGCACCCGATCGTCCGGTGCTGTGCCTGGAATCCGACGGGTCCGCCATGTACACGATTTCGGGGTTGTGGACCCAGGCCCGCGAGAACCTCGACGTGACCACCGTGCTCTATGACAACAGCGCCTACGACATCTTGCGCGTCGAGCTGCAACGCGTCGGAGCCGGGTCCGCGCCCGGTCCCAAGGCGCTTGATTTACTCGACTTGTCGCGGCCCACAATGGATTTTGTCAAGATCGCCGAGGGTATGGGGGTTCCGGCGCGCCGCGTCACGACCGCCGAGGAGTTCGCCGACGCTCTGCGCGCGGCCTTCGCTGAACCCGGGCCGCACCTCATCGACGCGGTGGTGCCCTCCCTGATGGGGTAGTGCCGGCGAGGAACGGTTATGCCGGAAGCTGGCAGACGAGCCAGTCGGCCATCGCGTTGATGGCGTCGACCCCGGGGTCGAACGCAGCGGCCTCGGCCGCCAGCGCCACCCCCACATGTGCCGATGCCGTTGGGACGATGCCGAACTGCCGGACCAGGTAGTCGTCGGCCAACCCGGGTCCCCAACCGGATTTGGCCGCAATGCCTTTGGCGGCCAGCCCCCAGCGCTGGCCCGGGGTCAGGCGGTGCATCAGGTCGATGACGGTCGCGGCATCACCGAGGCCGGGCAGGCCCGCGGCGAATCGGGCCTGGCAATCGAGGAGCCATCGCGTTTGTCCAAATGCGGTGAATGGCGGGCGAATTCGCTGCGATTCGACCACTGTGGCGGTGTCGCCGCATTTGCGGACGACGGCTTGCACCTGTAGGGCGGCCCGCGCGGCGTCGCCCAGCTGGGACCACAACCGCTCGGACGCCTCGTTGTCGGACTCGGTGATGGCTTTGACGACCAGGTCGCGGGCGCGGGCGGGATCGCGACGCAGGGCCGCGATTGCCAGCGGCACTTTGATCGTCGACCAGGCGACGCCGGACGACCACCGACCCAGGGAAATCACGTCGGCAACATCCGGACGGGCGATCGCGATGCCGATCGTCGCCGGGACGGCGGCGGCCAGCTCTCGGAAGCTCGCCTCCAGCCGGGGCGGTGCGGGAGTCATAGCGCTATCGGTGAATCGGCCACACCGGATCGCCGCAGTCCACGCCCTGCGCCGACAACTGCCGCTTGAGCACCTTGAAGGTCACCGTGCGCGGCAGCTCCGCGCTGACGCGGACGTAAGACGGCCACTGCTTGGGTCCCAGGTCGGGCTGCTCGGCCAGAAAGGCCCGGAACTTTTCGGGATCGAACTCCACACCGGCCGCCATGACGAACGCGGCCATCACCTGGTCGCCGACGACAGGATCAGGCACCGCGTACACCGCGACCTCGGCGGCGTCCGGGTAGCGCAGCAGCACGCGCTCGATCGGGGCGGCGCCCAGGTTTTCGCCGTCGACCCGCATCCAATCGCCAAGCCGCCCGGCGAAATACGCGTAGCCGTCCGCATCGCGATAGGCGAGGTCGCCGCTGTGGTACATACCGCCGGCCATCCGCTGCGCCTCGGCGGCATCGTCGTTGTAATAGCCCTCGAAACGTCCGGGCCCCGCGGTGTTGACGATTTCGCCAACCACTCCGACCGGGCACGGCTCGCCGGTGTCGGGGTCGACGATCTCGATCCCGTCCGGCAGCGGACCCAACGCGCCCGGCGGCGTGTCGGGGGTCCGCGCGATGGCCACCCCGCCCTCGGTCGAACCGAACCCGTCCTGGACCACGCACCCGAACCGGCTAGCGAAGCGCTCGATGTCGCCGGGCACACCCTCGTTGCCGTACACCGCGCGCAGCGGGTTGTCCGCATCGTCGGCACGCTCGGGTGTGGCGAGCACGTAGGACAACGGCTTGCCGACGTAGTTTGCGTAGGTGGCCCCGTACCGGCGGACATCGACCAAGAAATTCGACGCGGAGAACTTGCGCCGCAACGCCATTGAACCCTGGCACGCCGCGGCCACCGCCCACCCGACCAGCACCGCGTTGGAATGAAACAGCGGCATCGACACATAACAGACGTCATCGCGGCCCAGGTCGAAGCGCTGCGACATCGTCACGCCGGCGATCGCCACCTTGCCGTGGCTGCACTTCACCGCCTTGGGCTCGCCGCTGGTTCCCGACGTGAAGATCAGCATGAAAAGATCGGCAGCCGTTGCGGGCTGAAAGCTCGGCTCGGCGCCCTCGTGCGCGGCCACCTCGTCGGCCCACTCGGCGGAATCGACGTTGACGTGCTCGATATCGCCCAGTGGCGCGGCCGACTTCGAATCGGCCAGCACCAATTGGCAATCGGCGTGCGCGATGTCGCGAGCCAGCGCTGCACCGCGGCGCACCGGGTTGAGCCCCACCGGCACTATCCCGGACATCCCCGCCGCGACCAGAATCGCGGAAAAGAACGGGGTGTTCTCCAGCAGCACGCCGACGTGCGGCGGCTTCGCCGGGTCGAGGGCCTCGCGCAGCGTCGCCGCGATCGCGGCGCCGTGGCGGATGTGATCGCGCCAGCTGGTGAACGAGTCTTCGAAATAGACCCCGCTGTCGTCGATCTCGGCCAGCGGTACCAGCAGTTTGGTGACCGTGGGGTCGGGCGGAAGCACGAAGCTAGGCAGGGGTTTCCGCCAGTTCACGGCCGATCCGGCGCAGCTGCCCGGTGGCGCCGCGCAGCGCGAACTCGATCTCCTTGGCCGCCAGGAAGTAACGGTGCACCGGGTGGTCGGTGTCGACGCCGACACCGCCGTGCACGTGCACGACGGTGTGCGCCACCCGATGCCCGGCGTCGGCCGCCCAGAACGCCGCGCTGGCCACGTCGATCTCGGCGGGAATGTCCTCCGACACCCGCCAGGCCGCCTGGGTCAGCGTCAGCCGCAATCCCTTGACGTCGATGTATCCGTCGGCCAGCCGCTGCGCCACGGCCTGGAAACTGCCGATCGGGCGGTCGAATTGCTCACGGGTGCGGGCGTATTCGGCGGTGAGCTGCAAGCCCCGCTCCAGGACTCCGAGCTGAAAGGCGCTGCGGCCCAACGTGGTCAGTGTGTCGAGCCAGACGGCGACGGTTCCGTCGCCGACCTGTCGGCCGCCGTCCACCTGCACCCCGTCCAGGGCCAGGTGCCCGACGCTGCCGAGTCCGGTGGTCTCCATCGCGGTCACCGTGACGCCGGGGTCGTCGGCGGCGACCAGGAAAACGGCTCCGCCGGCATCGGTTTCGGCCGGAATGAGGAAGGCGTCGGCGACCGGGCCGAAGCCGACCTGGGTGCGGGTCCCGGTCAGCCGGTAGCCGTCACCGGCCCGGGTGGCCTGCACCGGCCCCTCGCCCATTTCGCCGTCGAGCGCGACGGTGAGGATCTTCTCACCCCGGACCGCCGGGCCGCCCCAGCCCTGCTGCAGTTCGTCGGAGCCGAACCGGGCCAGCGCCCCGGCGCCCAGCATCACCGACTCCAGGTAGGGCACCGCGGCCAGCTGGTGGCCCAGCGCAACCAGGATGGCCACCTGCTCGAGGACGCCGAAGCCGTCGCCGCCCAGCGACGTTGGCGACGCGCTGGTCAGAATGTCGGCCTCGACGAGCTTGCGCCACAGGTCGCGGTCGAATCGTTGCGCGAGCTTGTCGAGCTCACGCTGATGTTCCGGGGTGCACACCGCGTCCACGATGGTGTCGACCAGGCCGCCGAGGTCCTGCGCGGCTTCTGTTGTGGTGAAGTCCATGGATTCTCGTCCTTAAAGTCCTTATATGGAGGAAGCTCAGCGGTTGGCTCGGGGCAGCCCCAACGCGACCATCCCGATGATGTCGCGCTGCACCTCGTTGGTGCCGCCACCGAAGGTCAGGATCAGGCAGGCCCGGTGCATCCGCTCGACGCGGCCGCGCAGCAGGGCGCCCGGCGAATCCGGGCGCACCGTGGCCGCGGTACCCAGCACCTCCATCAGGAGCCGGTAGGCCTCGGTGGCCAGCTCGGTGCCGAACACCTTCGCCGCCGAGGCGTCGGCCGGCGACAGATCCTCACTTGCCGCCGACGCGAGCTCCCAGTTGATCAGCTTCAGCACCTCGGCCTTGGCATGCACGCGGGCCAGGTTGAGCTGCACCCACTCCGAGTCGATGAGCCGGGCACCGCTGGCGTCCTTGGTGTGTTGCGCCCACTCACGCACCTCGCGCAGCGCCACGATGATCGGCTGCGCCGAGACCAGGGCGACCCGCTCGTGGTTGAGCTGATTGGTCACCAGCTTCCAGCCGCCGTTCTCCTCGCCGATCAAATTGGTCACCGGGACCCGCACGTCGGTGTAGTAGGTGGCGCTGGTGTCGGGGCCGGCCATCGTGTGCACCGGCGTCCAGGAGAAACCTTCGGCGGTTGTCGGCACCACCAGCATCGAAATGCCGCGGTGCTTCTTGGCCTCGGGGTTGGTCCGCACTGCCAGCCAGACCCAGTCGGCGTACTGGATCAGGCTCGTCCACATCTTCTGGCCGTTGATCACGTAGTCGTCGCCGTCGCGCACGGCGGAGGTGCGCAGGTTGGCCAGGTCGGTGCCGGCGCCGGGCTCGGAATAGCCGATCGAGAAGTGCAGGTCACCGGCGGCGATCTTGGGCAGGAAGAACTTCTTCTGCTCGTCGGTGCCGAAGGCCATGATCGTGGGCGCGACGCTGTTGATCGTCAGGAACGGCACCGGCGCGCCGGCGATGGCCGCCTCGTCGGTGAAGATCAGCGAGTCCATCGGCGAGCGGTCCCGCCCGCCGTACTCCTTGGGCCAGTTCAGGGTGAGCCAGCCGTCCTTGCCCATCTGCGAGACCACCTCGCGATACGCGTTGCCCGTCCCGATCTCGCCCTGAGTCGAGCTCAGCGCCTCGCGGCGCTCCGGGGTCATCAGCGTGGTGAAGTACGACCGCAGTTCGCGACGCAGCTCCTCCTGTTCAGGGGTGTAACTGATGCGCATTACCAGCCGTCCTTGTTCGTCAAGCGTCGATATCGAATGCCGCGTCACGCGCGGTGGCCTTGCCAACGGCTACCCGTTCGCCTCCCCGGTTGTAACACGTTCTAGTCTTGGAATCCAGCGACCGTTTCCCCTGACGCACTGGGGCCCTATGGTGGACCTACATATCGACGGGGCGAGTGCTCAGTTTGAAGGCCAGGTGCAAGGAGGGTGCCGTGCGGGTGATCGTGGATCGTGACCGGTGTGAAGGGAACGCGGTATGCATGGGAATCGCGCCTGACCTGTTCGACCTGGACGACGAGGACTACGCGGTCGTGAAGATCGATCCGATTCCGCCCGACCGAGAGCAGCTGGCCGAGCAAGCCATCGCCGAGTGCCCCCGCGCCGCTTTGCTGCGCCAAGACTAGAGGTATTCATAAATTGACTAGCAGCACAAACGCGACCGATCTGTCCGGGAAGGTCGCGGTGGTGACCGGTGCGGCCGCGGGGCTGGGTCGCGCCGAGGCGCTCGGCTTAGCCGGCCTGGGCGCCACCGTCGTCGTCAACGACATAGCCGGCGCCCTGGATGCCTCCGACGTGATCGACGAGATCAGCGCCACCGGCGCCAAGGCCGTCGCCGTGACCGGGGACATCAGCCAGTGCGCGACGGCCGACGAGCTGGTGGCCACCGCCGACGAACTGGGCGGGTTGGACATCGTCGTCAACAACGCCGGCATCACCCGCGATCGGATGCTGTTCAACATGTCCGACGAGGAATGGGACCTCGTCATCGCGGTGCACCTGCGCGGCCATTTCCTGCTGACCAGAAACGCGGCCACCTACTGGCGCGCCAAGGCCAAGGACGCCGGCGGGACGGTCTTCGGCCGCATCGTCAACACCGCTTCCGAGGCCGGCCTGGTGGGCCCGGTGGGCCAGGCCAACTACGGCGCGGCGAAGGCCGGCATCATCTCGCTCACACTCACCGCCGCGCGGGCGCTGGGTCGCTACGGGGTGTGCGCCAATGCGATCTGTCCGCGGGCCCGCACCGCGATGACGGCCGACGTGTTCGGCGCGGCGCCCGAAGTCGACGAGGGCGGCATCGACCCGCTCTCGCCGGAGCACGTGGTCAGCCTGGTCAAGTTCTTGGCATCGCCGGCCGCCGCCGAGGTCAACGGTCAGGTGTTCATCGTCTACGGCCCGCAGGTGACGCTGGTTGCCGCGCCGACCGCGGAGCACCGGTTCTCCGCCGACGGGGCGGCGTGGGACCCCGGCCAGCTCTCCGGCGAGCTCCAAAAATACTTTGCTGGGCGCGATCCGGAGCGGAACTTTTCCGCCGTCGGGCTGATGGAGTAATGGCCGTGTAAAAGCACTTTACGGGGGGGAATCCGCGAGTAGAACATGTGTCAGATTGGAGTGTAGGCAATACCTCTGACCTGGACAAATTAACGGTTCGGATACGGAAATGCTGTTCATTGACACCGTGTACTTCTTCTGAGTTAATATGATCCGGCTCACACCGGGCCGCGAGCGATCGAAGACAATGCAAAGGCGATTCACAGGCTTCGCCGCGACCAGCAGAGGGGGGTGGCCAAGTTGAGAGAACAACTCGCCGTCCCCGCCCGCGCCATCGGCGGGTTCTTCGAGATGATGATCGACACCGGCCGCGAGACTTTTCGACGGCCGTTTCAATTTGGCGAGTTCCTCGAACAGACCTGGATGATCGCCCGGGTCTCGCTGGTTCCGACGCTGCTCGTCTCCATCCCGTTCACGGTGCTGGTCGCGTTCACCCTCAACATCCTGTTGCGCGAGATCGGCGCAGCCGACTTATCCGGTGCGGGAACCGCTTTCGGCACCGTTACCCAGCTGGGCCCCGTGGTCACGGTGCTCGTCGTGGCCGGCGCCGGCGCGACCGCGATCTGCGCCGACCTGGGTGCCCGCACCATCCGGGAAGAGATCGACGCGATGCGCGTGCTGGGCATCGACCCGGTCCACCGGCTGGTGGTGCCGCGGGTGCTGGCGTCCACGGTGGTGGCGTTGTTGCTCAACGGCCTGGTGTGCGCCATCGGCCTGTCCGGCGGCTACGTGTTTTCCGTCTTTCTGCAGGGCGTCAACCCCGGGGCGTTCATCAACGGCCTGACCGTGCTCACGGGGCTGCGCGAGCTGGTGCTCGCCGAAGTCAAGGCGCTGCTGTTCGGCGTGATGGCCGGCCTGGTCGGGTGCTACCGCGGCCTGACGGTCAAGGGCGGTCCCAAGGGCGTCGGGAACGCCGTCAACGAAACCGTGGTCTACGCGTTCATCTGCCTGTTCGTCATCAACGTGGTCATGACCGCCGTCGGCGTGCGGATTTCGGCCAAGTGAGGCGAGGGAGCACCCGATGAGCTACGACGCCACCCTCCGCTTCCGCCGCTTCATGTCGCGGCTGCAGGGCCCCATCGACGACTTCGGCGAACAGGCGCTGTTCTACGGCAAAACGGTGCGCTACGTGCCACAGGCGCTCACCCAGTACCGGAAGGAGACGATCCGCAACGTCGCCGAAATGACGCTGGGCGCAGGGGCTCTCGTCATGATCGGCGGCACGGTCGGGGTCGCGGCCTTTTTGACCCTGGCCTCCGGCGGCGTCATCGCGGTGCAGGGATATTCGTCGCTGGGCAACATCGGCATTGAGGCGCTGACCGGCTTTTTGTCGGCGTTCCTCAACGTCCGTGTCGTCGCCCCCGTGATCGCGGGCATCGCGCTGGCGGCCACGATCGGGGCGGGCGCAACAGCCCAGCTGGGCGCCATGCGGGTGTCCGAGGAGATCGACGCCGTCGAATGCATGGCGGTGCAGTCGGTGTCCTACCTGGTGTCGACCCGGCTCATCGCCGGCCTGATCGCGATCATTCCGCTGTATTCGCTGTCGGTCCTGGCCGCGTTCTTCGCCGCCCGCTTCACCACGGTGTACATCAACGGGCAGTCGAAGGGCCTCTACGACCACTACTTCAATACGTTCCTCATTCCGTCGGACCTGTTGTGGTCGTTCCTGCAGGCCATCGTGATGGCCATCGCGGTCATGCTGGTCCATACCTATTACGGCTACAACGCCAGCGGCGGGCCGGTCGGCGTCGGGGTCGCGGTCGGCCAGGCCGTGCGGACGTCGCTGATCGTCGTGGTCGTCATCACCTTGTTCATCTCGCTGGCCGTGTACGGCGCGTCGGGTAACTTCAACCTCTCGGGATAAGGGGGAGCAGCACAGCAACATGGCGGACGGCGGATCGGGACGCACATCTGTTCGGCTGGCAGCGGCGCTGCTGGCCAGTTTGATTGTGGCCTTCGCCGCCCTGACCTACCTGTCGTACACGGCGGCTTTCGCCTCGACCGACACCGTCACCGTCACGTCGCCGCGCGCGGGGCTGGTGATGGACAAGGGCGCCAAGGTCAAGTACCGCGGCATCCAGATCGGCAAGGTCACCGGCATCGACTACTCCGGTGACCAGGCGCGGCTGACGCTGGCCATCAACAGCGACCAGATGCACTTCGTCCCCTCCAACGCGACCGTGCACATCGCGGGCAACACCATCTTCGGCGCCAAGTCGGTGGAATTTATTGCGCCCCAATCGCCTTCGCCGACATCGCTGCGCCCGGACGCGCACGTGGCGGCCTCGGCGGTGGCGCTCGAGGTCAACACCCTGTTCCAGTCGCTCATCGACCTGCTGCACAAGATCGACCCGGTGGAGTTGAACGGGACGCTGAGCGCGCTCTCCGAGGGCCTGCGCGGCCACGGCGACGACTTCGGCTCGCTGCTGGCGGGACTGAACACGCTGGCCCGTCAGGCGAACCCGAAACTGCCCGCCCTGCAGGAAGACTTCCGCAAAGCCGGCATCGTCACGAACACCTACGCCGACGCCGCCCCGGACCTGAACACCATCTTCGACAACTTGCCGACGATCAACAGGACGGTGGTCGACCAGCAGAAGAACCTCAACGACACGCTGCTCGCCGCGATCGGCCTGGCCAACAACGCCTACGACACGCTGGAGCCCGCCGAGCAGAACTTCATCGACGCCATCAACCGGCTGCGCGCCCCGATCAAGGTGGCGCATGACTATTCGCCCGAATTCGGCTGCTTTTTCGCCGGTGTCGAGCGCGGCATCAAGGAGTTCGCGCCGCTGCTCGGCGTGCGCAAGGCGGGCCTGTTCACATCGTCCAGCTTCGTGTTGGGCGCGCCCTCGTACACGTACCCGGAGTCGCTGCCGATCGTCAACGCCTCCGGGGGTCCGAACTGCCGCGGGCTGCCCGACATTCCGACCAAGCAGACCGGCGGGTCGTTCTACCGATCGCCCTTCCTGGTGACCGACAACGCCAATGTCCCGTACGAGCCGTTCACGGAGCTGCAGTTCGACGCGCCCTCCACGCTGCAGTTCCTGTTCCACGGCGCCTTTGCGGAACGGGACGACTTCTGATGGCGGCCGCGGGGATGCCGTCGCACCGGTCGATGCTGATCAAGGTCTGCATCTTCGCGGTGGCCATGGTTGTGGTGAGCGCGTCGCTGGTGATCGTGTTCGGTGACTTCCGGTTCGGGCCCGAAAGCACCTACCACGCAACGTTTACCGACATATCGAAGTTGAAGTCGGGCCAGAAGGTTCGCATCGCCGGCGTGCCGGTCGGCGCGGTTTCGGGCGTGAAGCTCAACCCCGACAACACGATCGACGTGAAGTTCGGAGTGGACAGCCGCTACACGCTGTACTCGTCGACGCGCGCGGTCATCCGGTACGAAAACCTGGTCGGCGACCGCTACCTGGAGATCACGTCGGGCCCGGGGGAGCTGCGTAAGCTGCCGCCCGGCGGCACCATCAACGCCCAGCACACCCAACCGGCGCTGGATCTCGACGCGCTGTTGGGCGGGCTGCGGCCGCTGGTCAAGGGCCTGGACGCCGACAAGGTCAACACCATCAGCAGCGCGGTCATCCAGCTGCTGCAGGGCCAGGGCGGGGCGCTGTCCAACGTCCTGTCCGACACGAGCGCGTTCTCGTCGGCGCTGGGGCAGCGCGATCAGCTCATCGGCGACGCGATCACCAACCTCAACACGGTCCTGGGCACCGTCGACCAGAAGAGCGCGCAATTCTCCGCCAGCGTCGACCAGTTGCAGCAATTGATCACCGGGCTGGCCAAGAACAAGGACGCCATCGCGGGGGCCATCCCGCCGCTGGCGTCGACGACGACGGATTTGACTGAGCTGCTGAAGAATTCGCGCCGACCGCTGCAGGGCATCCTGGAGAACACCCGGCCGCTGGCCACCGAGCTGGACGACCGCAAGGCCGAGGTGAACAACGACGTCGAGCAACTCGGCGAGGACTACCTGCGGCTGGCGGCGCTCGGCGCCTACGGGTCGTTCTTCAACATCTACTTCTGCTCGGTCACGATCAAGATCAACGGCCCGGCCGGCGGCGACATCCTGCTGCCGCTCGGTGGCCAGGTGGATCCCAGCAAGGGGAGGTGCGCTTTTGTCAAGTAACGCAAGGCGCGAACGCGACCCGCTGCGCACCGGCATCTTCGGTGTCGTGCTGGTGGTGTGCGTCGTCCTCATCGCGTTCGGGTACGCCGGCCTGCCGTTTTGGCCGCAGGGCAAGGTCTACGACGCCTACTTCACCGACGCCGGCGGCATCAATCCCGGCAACGCCGTTTATGTGTCGGGCTTCAAGGTCGGGAAGGTGTCGTCCGTCGGCCTGGCCGGCAACAGTGCGAAGGTGACCTTCACCGTGGATCGGCACGTCGTCGTCGGTGACCAGTCGCTGGCCGCCATCCGCACCGACACCATCCTCGGTGAGCGCTCCATCGCCGTCACCCCGGCGGGCACCGGCAGGGCGACCAGCATTCCGCTGAGCAGGACGGCGACGCCGTACACGTTGGCCGGTGCCCTGGAGGATTTGGGTAACAACGCCAACAACCTCGACAAGCCGCGGTTCGAGCAGGCACTGGGCGTGCTCTCCGACACGTTGCGCGACGCCACGCCCGAATTGCGGGGCGCGCTGGACGGGGTGACCTCGCTGTCCCGCACGCTGAACCGCCGCGACGAGGCGCTGCAAGGCCTGCTGGCACACGCGAAGTCGGTGACGACGGTGCTGGCGCAGCGCGCCGGCCAGGTCAACAAGCTCGTGGACGACGGCAACGAGTTGTTCGCCGCGCTCGACGAGCGGCGCGCCGCGATCGGCCAGCTGATCTCGGGCATCGGCGGTCTCTCACAGCAGATCTCCGGCTTCGTCGCCGACAACCGCCAGGAATTCGGGCCGGCACTGACCAAGCTCAACGCGGTGCTGGCCAACCTCAACGAGCGCCGTGACTACATCACCGAGGCGCTCAAGCGGCTGCCCACCTATGCGACGGAATTGGGCGAGGTCGTCGGCTCCGGGCCCGGGTTCAACGTGAACGTGTTCAGCGTGTTGCCCGCGCCGATGGTCGCGATGGTGTTCGACTTCTTCTACCAGCCCGGCAAGCTGCCGGCCAGCCTCGCCGACTACCTGCGCGGGCTGATTCAGGAACGCTGGATCATCAGGCCGAAGTCGCCATGACCCGAATCACCGGCAGCAGGAGCGTGCGCTACGCCACCATCATCGCGCTGGTCGCGATGCTGGTGGGTGGCGTGTATGTGCTGTCGGCGCAGGGCAATAACCGCACCGTCATCGGCTACTTCACCTCCGCCGTCGGCATCTATCCCGGAGACCAGGTCCGAATCCTGGGCGTGCCGGTCGGTTCGATCGACACGATCGAGCCGCGTCCCTCCGACGTGAAGATCACCATGTCGGTGGCCAAGGACGTGAAGATCCCGAAGGACGCGAAGGCCATCATCATTTCGCCGAACCTGGTGTCGGCGAGGTTCATTCAGCTCACCCCGGCCTACACCGGCGGGGCGGTACTGCCCGACGGGGGCAGCATCGACCTGGACCGGACCGGGGTTCCGGTGGAATGGGACGAGGTGAAGGAGTCCCTGACGCAACTGGCCGTCCAGCTGGGTCCGACGACGGGATCGATGCAGGGGCCGCTGGGCAGGGCGATCAACCAGGCCGCCGACACGCTCGACGGCAAGGGCGAGTCGTTCCACAACGCGTTGCGCGAGCTCTCGCAAGTCGCTGGGCGGCTGGGGGATTCGCGCAGCGACATCTTCGGCACGGTCAAGAACCTGCAGGTGCTCGTTGACGCGCTGTCGGCGAGCAACGAACAGATCGTCCAGTTCGCCGGGAACGTCGCCTCGGTGTCGCAGGTGCTCGCCGACAGCTCGCGCCACCTGGACAACACCCTCGGCACGCTCAACCAGGCGCTCTCGGACATCCGGGGATTCCTGCACGAGAACAACTCGACGATCATCGATACGGTCAACAACCTCAACGACTTTGCCCAGACGTTGAGCGACCAGAGCGACAACATCGAGCAGGTGCTGCACGTCGCCGGCCCCGGTATCGCCAACTTCTACAACATCTACGACCCAGCGCAGGGCACGCTGAACGGCTTGCTGTCGATACCCGAATTCGCCAACCCCGTCCAGTTCATCTGCGGTGGCTCCTTCGAGACCGCCGCGGGGCCGAGGGCGCCGGACTACTTCCGGCGCGCCGAGCTCTGCCGCGAGCGGTTGGGGCCGGTGCTGCGCCGGCTCGCGGTGAATTACCCACCGGTGATGTTCCACCCGCTCAACACGATCACCGCGTACAAGGGGCAGATCATCTACGACACCCCGGAGACCCAGGCCAAGGCCGCCACTCCGGTGCCGCAGTTGACCTGGATACCGGCGCAGGGCGCGCACCCGGCACCGCCCGCCGAGAATCCCTCCGACCTGCAGGCGCTGCTGGTTCCGACGGCCCCGCAGACCGGTCCCGCTCCGGGGCCGCCGCCGGCCGGCGCGAACCCCGCTCCGGCGCCGGGCCCGGGGCCCGGTAACGCGTTCGGCCCGCTGCCCGGGCCCCCGCCCAGCCAGGCGCCCAACGGGCCGTCGGCCAACCTAAGTGGTGGCGGATGAAACGAATCTGGTTGCGTAGCAGCGTGTTAGCGGCGGGCGGTGTGCTGCTGGCCGGTTGTCAGTTCAACGGGCTCAACTCCCTGGCGATGCCCGGCACTGCCGGCCACGGCAGCGGCGCGTATTCGATCACCGTCGAGATGCCCGACGTGGCGACGCTGCCGCAGAACTCGCCGGTCATGGTCGACGACGTCACCGTCGGCAGCGTCTCGGGCATCTCGGCCGAGCAGCGGGCCGACGGATCTTTCTACGCCGCGGTGAAGCTGGCGCTGAACAAGAACGTGGTGCTACCGGCCAATGCGACGGCGACGGTGGCCCAGACGTCATTGCTGGGGTCGATGCACATCGACCTGGCGCGCCCCAAGGACAAGCCGGAGACCGGGCGGCTCAAGGACGGCTCGAAGATCTCGGAGGCCAACACGGGCCGCTACCCGACCACCGAAGAGGTGCTTTCGGCGCTGGGCATCGTCGTCAACAAGGGCAATCTCGGTGCGCTGGAAGACATTACCGACGAGACCTATCGGGCTTTCGCCGGTCGCCAGGACCAGTTCACCGACCTGATTCCGCGGCTGGCCGAATTGACCGCGGGGCTCAATCGGCAAACCAACGACATCATCGACGCGGTCGACGGGCTGAACCGATTCTCCGCGACCCTGGCGCGCGACAAGGACAACCTGGGCCGGGCGCTGGACACGCTGCCCGAGGCCATCCGGGTGCTCAACAAGAACCGGGACCACATCGTCGAGGCGTTCGCCGCGCTCAAGAGGCTGGCGACGGTGACCTCCCACATCCTGGCAAAAACCAAGGTGGACTTCGCCGAAGACCTCAAGGGCCTTTATTCGGTCGTCAAGGCCCTCAGCGACAACCGCAGGAACTTCGTCACGTCGATGCAGATCCTGTTGACATTCCCCTTCCCCAATTTCGGCATCAAGCAGTCGGTGCGCGGCGACTACCTCAACGTGTTCACCACCTTCGACCTCACCCTGCGCCGGATCGGTGAGACGTTCTTCACGACGTCGTACGCACTCGACCCGAACATGATGCACATGAGCGAGGTCCTCAACCCGCCCGACTTCCTGACCGGCGAATTGGCCAACCTGTCCGGGCAGGCGGCCGACCCGTTCAAGATCCCGCCCGGCGCGGCTTCGGGTACTGAGGGGCGGTAGGGCGGCGCGATGATCGACAAACTCACCAGGATCCAACTGTGGGTGTTCGCGGTGATCACCGCCATCACGCTGACCGTGATGGCCGTCTTCTACCTGCGGCTGCCCGCCACGTTCGGCATCGGAACCTACCAAGTCAGTGCGGATTTCGTCGCCGGCGGTGGGCTGTACAAGAACGCCAACGTCACCTACCGCGGCGTCGCGGTCGGCCGCGTGGAGTCGGTGGGCCTGAACCCCAGCGGCGTCACCGCCGAAATGCGGCTCAACAGCGGCACCCCCATTCCGGCGAACGTCACCGCCACCGTCAAGAGTGTGTCGGCCGTCGGCGAGCAGTACATCGACCTGGTGCCGCCGGGGAATCCCGCATCGGCCAAGCTGCACGACGGATCCCGCATCGACCGGGCGAACACCCGGATCGGCCAGGACGTCGCCGACCTGTTGAAGCGGGCGGAGGCGCTGGTCAACAGCCTCGGCGACACCCGGTTGCGCGAGCTGCTGCACGAGACGTTCGTCGCCGCCAACGGGTCCGGTCCCGAGCTGGCCCGGTTGATCGAGTCCGCCCGGCTGCTGGTGGACGAGGCCAACGCCAACTATCCGCAGGTCTCGCAGCTGATCGACCAGGCCGGCCCGTTCCTGCAGGCCCAGATCCGCGCGGGCGCCGACATCAAGTCGCTGTCCGACGGGTTGGCGCGGTTCACCTCCGAGGTGCGCCAAGCCGACCCGCAGCTGCGCCAGACGCTGGCCACCGCGCCCGGGGCCACCGACGAGGCCAGTACCGCGTTCTCCGGAATCCGGCCGTCGTTCCCTGCGCTGGCCGCCAGCCTGGCCAACCTCGGCCGGGTCGGCGTCATCTACCACAAGTCGATCGAGCAGCTGCTGGTCGTTCTGCCGGCGCTGTTCGCGGCGATCACCACGGCCGCCGGCGGCGCCCCGCAAGACGAGGGCGCGAAGTTGGACTTCAAGCTCGACCTCAACGACCCGCCGCCGTGCGCCGTCGGCTTCCTGCCGCCGCCGCTGATGCGCACCCCGGCTGACGAGACGCTGCGCGAGCTCCCCAGAGACATGTACTGCAAGGCGGCCCAGAACGATCCCAGCACCGTGCGCGGCGCCCGCAACTATCCCTGCCAGGAGTTTCCCGGCAAGCGGGCGCCGACGATCCAGCTGTGCCGTGACCCGAAGGGCTACGTTCCGGTTGGCCGCAACCCCTGGCGCGGACCGCCGGTGCCCTACGACACGCCCGTGACCAACGGCCTGAACGTGTTGCCGCCCAACAAGTTCCCGTACATTCCGCCGGGCGCCGAACCCGATCCGGGTACCGCCATCGTCGGGCCACCGCCTCCCGGCGTGGTGCCCGGGCCGGGACCGCTGCCCAACCACCAGCCGGCTTACGACCCGCCGCCGCCCAACGACAGCGGACCGCCGCCGGGCAACCCGTCGTGGCACCCGCCCGGGGTGCCGCCGGTGCCGCCGATGCTTCCGTATCCGAAGTGGCTGCCCCCGCCGGCACCGCCGGAGGGCATCAATCCCCCGCCGGCGGGTCCGGGACCGGAGAAGCCGTGGGGGCCGCCGCCCGGACCCCAGCCGCAGGCCAGCGGCCCGTCCTACGCCACCTACGACCAGCGCACCGGAGCCTTCACGGACCCGGCCGGCGGCACTGGTATCTTCGCGCCCGGCGCGAGCGGCGCGTCGAGCGCCGAGAACTGGGTGGACCTGATGCGTGATCCAAGGCCTCTTTGATGGGCTTGCAGTGACAGCAGAACAAGCGACGACGCAACGCGTCCGTCGGCGGGCCTCCCGCGCGGCGGGCCCCGCCAAGAGCGAGTCAGATGGGGCCGCCGCGGTCCAAGTCGATGCCCCGGCCGCGTCCGAGCCGTCGGCGAAGCCCGCCGCCAAAAGGGCGACCTCGCTCAAGCCGGTCAAGCCGCCGCCCCGGCGGCGGCCCCACCGGACCCTGGTGCTCTGGACGTCGTTCGCCGCGGCGCTGCTCGCCCTCGGCGCGCTGGCCGGCTGCCTGGCGTTCATGCTGACCCAGCAGCGGCAAGCCGACGCCAGGCAGGCGCGTGATCAGCGCTTCGTCGACACCGCCACGCAGACCGTGGTCAACATGTTCAGCTACAAGCAGGACAACATCGACGACAGCGTGAACCGGTTCTACAACGGCACCAGCGGCCCGCTGCACGGCATGCTGGGCGCCAACAACAACATCGAGAACCTCAAGGCCCTGTTCCGCTCCACCAACGCCACCTCGGAAGCCGTCGTCAACGGCGCCGCTCTGGAGGGCGTCGATTCGGTCACCGACAACGCGTCGGTGCTGGTGTCGGTGCGGGTCACGGTGGCCGATATCGACGGGACGAACAAGCCGTCCATGCCGTATCGGCTGCGGGTGATCGTGCACGAGGACGAGCGGGGCCAGATGACGGGCTACGACCTGAAGTATCCCGACGGGGGGAACTGATGCGGTGGCTGATCGCCGTCGTGGGTACGTTCCTGGCGGTGGCTTTCGTCGGCCTGTCCGCGGCGGCCGGCTGGTTTTACTGGGAGCGGGTCCAGACGCGCGGCGAGGCGGCCGCGCGCGCGGTGCTGCCCGGGCTGGCCGCCAAGGAGATACCCGAGGTCTTCGCCTACGACTACCAGACCGTCGAACGCAGCCTGTCGGCCGCCTACCCGCTGCTGACGCCCGCGTATCGCCAAGAGTTCCAGAAGAGCGTCAACACCCAGATCATTCCGGAGGCCAAGAAGCGCGAGGTTGTCGTTCAGGCCAATGTCGTTGGCGTGGGCGTCATGTCGGCCAAACGCACTTCGGCGTCGGTGATGGTCTACATGAACCGCACGGTGACCGACAAGTCACGGCAGCCGCTCTATGACGGCAGCCGGTTGCGGGTCGACTTCGCGAAGATCGGCAAGCAGTGGCTGATCGCCTACATCACGCCGATCTAGCACCTGAGGCCCCAGCGTCACACTGGCGTGACGTTCGGCAACCACCGCCACGCTGGCGTGACACTCGGCGCCGCGACAACCTCAGAAGCACATGGCGAACTCGTTGCAGCGCAACGGGTAACGCTCGACCGGGCTGGGCGGTGGCCCGGCCATCTGCAGCGAGAACGGTTGCTTCTTCATGTCGGACGGCAGCCCACAGACCGGGCCGTGCAGGGTGGTGTGGGTGCCGGTCATGGTTTCGTCGCTGAACGCGTAGGTTTCGGTGGTCGGCGCGGTGCCGCCGCCCGGACACGAAACGCCGTCGGCCTTGTCCACCTTGAAGGTCCACAGCATGCTCGACATGCGGGCCCTGCCGCTGAAGTTCTGCAGCTTGTCCGCGGCGGTGATCCGTTCGGGCGTCGAGCTCACGACGTTCAGGGCGCAGTTCATCGCGAAGACGATCGGGTCCGAATAGTCGTTCATGTTCCGGGTTCCGTTCGGCTGAACGCACAGCGCCGAGATGGTCCAGGTGACCCCGGATACGCCTGCCTCGTTGAAGGTGTAGGTGCCGTCCGCCGGCGGCCCGATGGCGCCGGCCGGGTGGCCCGATTCCGACGCGATCCCCAGCGCGACGGCCGCGCAGACGCCGGCGCCGGCGGCCAGCCCACGACCGAGTTTCATGATGCCCCTCCCTTCACGCTGCATCGAGTATCACAGCGTTTCGGCCGCGACACCATGGCTAGTTGGGGCCGTGCGGATGCGACTGGGCGAGAGCGTCCAGGAACGACCGCGCCCAGCGGTCGACGTCGTGGGCGAGCACCTGGCGTCGCATCGCTCGCATCCGGCGCCGGCCCTCCTCGTCCGTCTGGTTGAGCGCCGCCTCGATTGCGTCCTTGAGCCCTTCGAGGTCGTGTGGGTTGACCAGGTAGGCCTGCCGCAATTCGGCTGCGGCACCGGTGAATTCGCTGAGCACCAGCGAGCCCCCGAGATGGACGCGGCAGGCGACGTACTCCTTGGCAACGAGGTTCATCCCGTCGCGCAGCGGGGTGACCAGCATGACGTCGCTGGCGACGAAGAACGCGATCAGTTCGTCGCGGGGAACGGGGCGATGCAGGTAGTGCACCACCGGGTGACCGACCTCGCCGTATTCGCCGTTGATGTGGCCGACCTGACGCTCGACGTCGCTGCGCAGGATCTGATAGCTCTCCACCCGCTCGCGGCTCGGCGTGGCGAGCTGAACCAGCACCGTGTCGTCGCGTTTGGCGCGGCCCTCGGCCAGCAACTCGGAGAAGGCCCGCAGCCGAACGTCGATGCCCTTGGTGTAGTCCAGCCGGTCGACGCCGAGCAGGACCTTTCGCGGGTTGCCCAGCTCGGCGCGGATCTCGCGCGCGCGGCGTCTGACTTTCGGGTCGCGGGCCGCGTGGTCGAGCGCGGACGAGTCGATCGAAATGGGAAAGGCGCCCACCCGGACGGTGCGCGATTCCAGCTCCACCTCGCCGAATCGCGACCGCACCCCCACGGACCCCCGGGAGGTGTTGACGCCGATCAACTGCCGGGACAAGAACAGGAAGTTCTGCGCGCCGCCGGGCAGATGAAAGCCCACCAGGTCCGCGCCGAGCAGCCCCTCGACGATCTCGGTGCGCCAGGGCATCTGCATGAACAGCTCCACCGGCGGGAACGGGATGTGCAGGAAGAAACCGATGGTCAGGTCGGGCCGCAGCTCGCGCAGCATCTTGGGCACGAGTTGCAGCTGGTAGTCCTGCACCCACACGGTCGCGCCCCGGGCCGCCGCGTGCGACGTGGCCTCGGCGAAGCGGCGGTTGACCGCGACGTAGCGGTCCCACCATTCGCGGTGGTAGATGGGTTTGACGATGACGTCGTGGTACAGCGGCCACAGCGTGGCGTTGGAGAATCCCTCGTAGTACTCGGCGACGTCGTCGCTGGTCAGCCGCACGGGATGCAGGTGCAGGTCATCCTGCTCGATCGGCTGGTAATCCAGCTCCTCGTCGTCGTCGGCGACTCCCGGCCAGCCGACCCACGCGCCGCGCCGGCGACGCAGCAGCGGCTCTAAGGCCGTGACCAATCCCCCGGGGCTGCGTTTCCAGGCCGTGGTGCCGTCGGGAAGCCGCTCGAGGTCGACCGGCAGCCGGTTGGCGACGACTACGAAGTCGGAATTGCCGAAGCCCATTTAAGTGTCGAGCTTGGCCGGTCCAATACCGAGCATGGACAAGAAGACGCGGCACTCGTCGGCGTCGTTCGCGTACGCGGCGACGACCCGCCTGGCCTGGCTCGCGGTGCTGTCGGCCAGCGGCTCAACATCGCCGATTTCGCCAGGATCAGATTTCGTAGGCATGACATAACTCTAGGCCAAGGGCGGCACCCGGCGAGAACCCGCTTACATCCTGGCCGTAATGTGTAAACCCTCGGATCTGACAGAAGGTGGGCGGAATGACACTCTCCGACCAAGCCGGCGCGCAAGCCGGTGCCGCGCCGGCCAATGAACTGGTGACCTACGAGACCCTCGACGACGGCCGCGTCGCCCGGATCTGGCTCAACCGGCCGGAGGCCCACAACGCGCAAAGCCGCGGCCTGCTGATCCAGCTCGACGAGGCGTTCCTGCGCGCCGAGGCCGACGACGCCGTGCGCGTGGTGATCCTGGCCGCGCGCGGCAAGAATTTCTCCGCCGGCCACGACCTCGGGTCCGAGTTGGCGATCGCCGAACGCAGCCAGCTCCCGAGCTTCCGCATCAACGGCGGCACCCGCGATCCCATCGCCGAGAAGATCTACCTGCAGGAGTGGCACTACTTCTTCCAGAACACCTGCCGCTGGCGCGATCTGCGCAAGATCACCATCGCCCAGGTGCAGGGCAACGCGATCTCGGCGGGGCTGATGCTGATCTGGGCCTGCGACCTGATCGTGGCGGCCGACAACGCGAAGTTCAGCGACGTCGTCGCCGTGCGCCTGGGGATGCCGGGCGTCGAATACTACGCCCACCCTTGGGAATTCGGTCCCCGCAAGGCCAAGGAGCTGTTGTTGACCGGCGACGCGCTGGACGCCGACGAGGCCTACCGGCTGGGCATGGTGTCGAAGGTGTTCCCGGTCGACGAGCTGGCGGACAAGACGCTGGAATTCGCCCGGCGCATCGCCGATCGGCCCACGATGGCGGCGCTGCTCGTCAAGGACTCGGTGAACGCGGCCTCCGACGCGATGGGGTTCACCGAGGCGCTCCGGCACGCGTTCCACATTCACGAGCTGGGCCACGCGCACTGGGCCGCGCACAACGAGAACAGGTACGCCGTCGGCCTGCCGCCCGACGTCGAGGACTGGCGCGACGCCAAGCCCACGCAGATCGCCCGCCGCGATACGCCGTAACGCCGGCGGTCGGCTCTGTCGAGTGTGAAATGCCGGCGGTCATCGCCATCGAGTGTGAAACCTGGGCTTTTGGTGTGCGTCCGGGGCGCGATCTCGTCGATTTCTCAACCCTCGGTACACACGCAAAGCCCTGAGGACACGCAATCCCTTGTCCCGGGACGTAAGTGGCGCGTGTGACCGCTCGCCTATGCTAGAACCCGTTTCAGTTTTGGCGTGAAGGGATGCGGCGTGCAGCTTTCTTTCGACAACCGGACGTACCTGGTGACCGGTGGTGGCAGCGGGATCGGCAAGGGGGTCGCGGCCGGGCTGGTGGCGTCCGGGGCGTCCGTCATGATCGTCGGCCGCAGCCCCGATCGGCTGGCGGCGGCCGTCAAGGAGATCGAGGTGCTCAAGGCGGACGGCTCGATTCGGTATGAGCCCGCCGACATCACCAACGAGGAGGAGGCCGCTCGCGCGGTCGACGCGGCCACGGCCTGGCACGGCCGACTCCACGGGGTCGTGCATTGCGCGGGTGGGTCGGAGACCATCGGGCCGATCACCCAGATCGACTCGGAGGCCTGGCGCCGCACGGTCGACCTGAACGTCAACGGCACCATGTACGTGCTCAAGCACGCCGCCCGCGAGCTGGTGCGCGGCGGCGGCGGATCGTTCGTCGGGATCTCCTCGATCGCGGCCAGCAACACCCACCGGTGGTTCGGCGCCTACGGCGTCACCAAGTCGGCCGTCGACCACATGATGCAGCTGGCCGCCGACGAACTCGGCCCGTCGTGGGTGCGGGTCAACAGCATCCGCCCGGGCCTGATCCGCACGGATTTGGTCGTGCCCATCACGGAATCGCCCGAGCTGAGCGCGGACTACCGGCACTGCACGCCGCTGCCGCGGGTGGGGGAGGTCGAGGACGTCGCGAACCTGGCGATGTTCTTGCTGTCCGACGCGGCCAGCTGGATCACCGGGCAATGCATCAACGTCGACGGCGGCCACCTCCTGCGGCGCGGCCCGGACTTCTCCGCGATGCTGGAACCCGCGTTCGGTGCCGAGGGATTACGCGGAGTGGTCTGAGCTTCCGGCGTCCCGGGCGGCGAGGGTGGCCAATGCCGACCAGTCCAACTGGCCGCCGCCCGTCGCCACCAAAGTCAGGAAGCGGTCCCGCAGCAGGCTGGCCACCGGCAGCGGCACCTCGAGCTGCTCGCCGGCCGCGAGGACCAGCCGGACATCCTTGAGGCCCAGGCTCGCCGCGAAGCCGGCCGGCTCGAACTCCTGACGCGCGATCAGCCCGCCGTAGGTCTGATACGCCGGCGCGGCGAACAACGTCGACGTGAGGATGTCGACGTACTGCTGCCGGTCGACACCGGCCTTGGACACCAGCGCCACGGCCTCGGCGATCGTTTCGATCGCCGACGCGAGCAGGAAGTTGCCGCTGAGCTTCACCAGATTGGCGGTGTGCGGCTGCTCGGACACCACGAAGGTGCGCTGGCCGATCGCGTCGAACAGCGGCTGCACTGGCTGCAGCACCTCCGGGGCGCCCGCGGCGATCACGAAAAGCTTTGCCGCAGTGGCCGCTTCGGGCCTACCGAACACCGGCGCGGCGGCATAGCGCTGGCCGGCGTCGGCGTGCGCGGCGGCGAGGCGCTCCGACAGCGCGACGCTGATGGTGCTCGACGACACGTGCATGGCCCCGGCCGGCAGCGACGCCACGATCCCGTCGGGGCCGAGCGCGACGGCCTCGACGGCCCGGTCGTCGGCCAGCATGGTGAACACCACCTCGGCCCGGCACGCCTGCGCCACGGTGTCCGCCGCGGTCGCGCCCCGCTGCACGAGGCCTTCGGTCTTGCCGGGGGAGCGGTTGTACACGGCCACGCGGTGACCCGCGGCGACCAGGTTCGCCGCCATGCCCTGACCCATGTTTCCCAGGCCGATGAATCCGATGTCCATGTCATACACTCTGCCTTCTATGAAGCGACTCGAGGGCAAGCGGATCCTGGTGACCGGCGCCGCGTCGGGGATCGGTCAGGCGACCGCGTTGCGGTTGCTCGACGAGGGCGCGACGGTGGCGGCCTCCGACGTCGCCGAGGACGGCCTGGCCCGGACGAAGGCGCTGGCGGAGGAGGCGGCGACCGCCGACCGCCTCACCACCATGGCCATGGACGTCGCCGCCGAGGAGTCGGTGATCGACGGCGTTCGCCGGGCCGTCGAGACCCTCGACGGCCTGGATTCGCTGGTCAACGCGGCGGGCATCTTGCGCGCCGCGCACACGCACGAGACCAGCCTCGAACTGTGGAATCGGATCGTCGGCATCAACCTCACCGGGACCTTCCTCGTGGTCCGCGAGGCCCTCGGGGCCCTGCTGGCGAATCCGCGCAGCGCGATCGTGAACTTCAGCTCGACGTCGGCCTCGTTCGCCCATCCGTACATGGCGGCCTACGCGGCGAGCAAGGGCGGCATCCAGGCCTTCACGCATTCGTTGGCGCTCGAATACGCCAAGCAGGGGCTGCGCGCGGCGTGCGTGGCGCCGGGCAGCATCAAGTCCGGAATCACCGATGCCACCGGGGGATACATCCCCACAGATGCCGACTGGTCATTGTTCCCGAGGCTCATGCCCATCCTGCCCACGACCGTCGAATCCAGCGGGGCCGGAATGGCCGAGCCCAGCGCGATCGCCGGCGTCATCGCGATGCTGGTGTCCGATGACGGCGCCTGGATCACCGGCACCGAGATCCGCATCGACGGCGGCACGCACGCCTAGCCGCGGCGCCGCTAGTTGACGCAGGGCACCCCGCCGCCGTCGATCGGCTTCCCTTGATCGGGCGTCGGATAGGTCGTGGTGGTGCCGTTGTAGTAATACGTGTTGGACTTGCTGGTCGTGGTGGTGGTGGTGGTCGTTGTCGTGTCGTCCATCGTGGTGTCGTCCTGGGCCGGCAGCGAGAAGTTGGTGTCCACGGTCACCCGGATGTGCCCGGGCTGCACGGCGGCGTTGGGCTGCTTGGGCGCGTCGAGGCCGAGCAGGGTGGCCACGTTGCGCGCGTCGGTCTCCGCGCCGGCGCCGTATTCGATGGTGGTGGCGGTCGGTTCACCCGAATTGCGGTCGCGCACTTGACCGGCGGTGTAGCCGTGCTTCTTCAGCGCGCGGGACACCTCGGTGGCCATCCCGCTCACGCTGCCGGCATTGACCACGTCGACGACGGTTGACGGGCTGGGTTTGGCGGCGGTGGTGGCGGGCGTGGTCGACGGCTGTGGTGCGCCGATCGCCTGGGCCACCTCGGCTTTGATCGCGGCCGGGTCGATGATGTTCACGTCCTGACCGTCGATGTTGTCGTAGCGCACGACGGGCAGCGTCCGGAATTCGACGTTGCCGCTGGAGAACAGCGTGCCCAGGCGCTGAATCAGTTCCTCGTCCCAGCCGGAGGACAGCACCACATCCTTGCGCGCCACGGCCATCAAGCTCTTGAGCTTGTCCAGGTTCGTGAAGGTGCCCGAGGCCTGCAGCTCCTGCATGACCGACGAGATGAACGCCTGCTGCCGGTGGGTGCGGTCCAGGTCCCCGTTTTCCAGGCCGTGCCGCTGCCGGACGAACGAAAGCGCTTGGGAGGCATCCAGTGTCTGCCGCCCGGCCGGGAAGTCGGCGCCCGAATACGAGTCGTAGACCGCGTGATTCAGGCAGACTTCCACACCGCCCAGCGATTGGGCCAGGTCGTAGAAACCGGCCAAGTTGACCTCGGCGAAGTAGTCGATCGGGACGCCGGTGAGGCTGCGCACCGCGCGCAGGGTCGCCGCCCGGCCCGCCTCCCGGCCCTTGGTCTCGAGTTCCTTCTGACTGCTGGTGCCCTGATTGGCGAGCTTGTTCGCGACGTATTGCTTGGTCAGCCCGTACGCCTCTTTGATTTTGATGTGGTTGTATCCCGGAACGCCGTTGAACGCCACCCAGTCGTCGCGCGGGATCGAGAAGGCGACGACCTTGTTGTCGGCACCGATGTGCACCAGGATCAGCGTGTTGGTGTTGTAGCCGCCGTCGTCGGAATCGCCGGCGTGCAAATGCTTCAGGATCGAGTAGGGCAGATCGTTGCCGTCCTGGTCTTTGCGCGAGTCCAGCCCGATGAGCAAGATGTTCATGTTGTCGCCACTGGAACGCGGATCCTCCGCCGACAGCGCGTCGGAGACCGTGATGCCGCCCAGCGCCCCGTGGGCCACGTAGTACCCGGCCCCGGTCATCAGGATGGCCCCCACCGACACCAGCGTCATCAACCCGCGCGTCAGTCCCTTGCGGAGGCGCGACGGTTGGGTAACGGCCCGATGGCGGCGATGCGCGCCGCCTGAGCGTGCCATCAAAAACCTCGTCCTTTTACCAGCGCACCACCCGGCACCGCAACGGCGGTTTGCGGTGATGTCGCTTGCAGCATGCCGTCAAGTATGCGTTAGCTTGCTGTGAACCCCCCAATTGAGCGGGTTGATGTAACGAGGCTCACCCGCCGCCGGCCGCCCCGCTTCGTCGCGTCGATTCGGCCGCTACCAGCGGCTTTGCGCACAATCTGCCGGCCCGTGCCGCGCCGTCGTGCCGGGATCGAACCCAACCCGTTACCAATTTGGCATTCCGCGTCGAGTTGTTGCGCGAAATGTGCGCGGAATTTCGGCCAACTGGTCGACGTTCGCGATGCGGGTGGTCGAACGCCATTCAGCAATACGGATATTCAATGTGCCATCGGCCGTTCACATAGTCGGCCCGATACTGACCGCCCAGTTGAGGATTCGCATCGCGAATGAACCCGGAACCGCCGGCGTAGGGCGCGAAACCAGGCGGATCCCAGGTGACGGACTGGGGGTTGGGCGGCAAATCGGGCGTGCAGGTGAGCTGCTTCTCGACGTAGCCGTCGATGATCCTCTGCTCGGCGGTGGCTTGATCGCCGGCGTCGGGCGGAGGGTCGGCGGGGCAGAAAGACGCTGTGCGACAGAGGTTTTGGCGTACATCGACGAGCGTCATATCGCCGGCGGGGGTGGCGGCCATCGAGGCGACGATCACGAACAGTGCCGCTGCCGCACGTACCCACATGGTGGCCTCCAGCTGCCTATCGGGGCCTGACCAGGTCCTCGCCGGACGCGTAATACCAGCGAATATTCGAGCCCGCGACGATTTCGGCGAGGTATACGCCGAGCGGTTCTACCTCGTAGTAATAGTGAACGTTGCCCTGCGGGTCCACTGCCGAGGCGCACGAAAGGCCCGGGGCGCCGCACCGTTGCTTCACCGGTATCGCCAGGACGGCGATGAACAACATGACGGCAATCACCAGCGTCAGCGGCGCGCCGCCCAGTCCGCGACGGGTCCGCGCGGGATGGGTCACGTTCGGAGTGTAGGGGCTCACAAATCGACGTGCCCCGCCACGCGCCGCACTAGGGTCTGCTGGCTATGGCCACAGTCAACGCGCACGCGCCGTCGCCGCACACCCGGGTCGAGGTGCTGGGCAACATCGGGCCCAACTGGTTCGCCGCGGTCATGGGCACCGGCATCGTGGCCACCGCGGGCGCCACGCTGCCGGTCCACATCGTGGGGCTGCGGGCGTTCGCCCAAGTGGTCTGGGTGATCGCAGCGGGGCTGCTGACAGTGTTGATCGTCCTGGTGGGCGGTCACTGGTTGCGCCACCCCACCGTGGCGCGCACTCACGCGCGTAATCCGCAGATGGCCCATTTCTACGGTGCGGCGCCCATGGCGCTGCTGACGGTCGGCGGGGGAGCGGTGCTCGTCGGCTCCGATCTGATCGGTGAACGCGTCGCCGTCGACCTCGACTGGGCGCTCTGGGCGGGCGGTACGCTCGGTGGGCTGTTCACCGCGGTCAGCATCCCGTTTCTCATGTTCACCCAGCACGACGTCGAGCCGGACGCGGCGTTCGGCGGATGGTTGATGCCGGTCGTTCCGCCCATGGTGTCGGCGGCGACGGGCGCGTTGCTGCTTCCACACATGGCGGCGGGCGCCGGGCGAGAGACCATGCTCTACGGCTGCTACGCGATGTTCGGGCTGTCGCTGATCGCCTCGTTGAACATCATCGCGATGATCTGGTCCCGGCTGGTGCTGTACGGCACCTCCGGCACCGCGCGCGTGCCCACCCTATGGATCGTGCTCGGCCCGCTCGGCCAATCCATCACTGCCGCAGGGCTTCTCGGGGCGACCGCGCCGCTTGCCGTCAAGCCGGAAGTGGCCGAGGACATGGACGCGTTCGCGATCCTTTACGGGGTTCCGGTGTGGGGGTTCGCGATGCTGTGGATCGCGCTGGCCGCCTCACTCACGGTGCGGACCCTCCGACGGGGCATGCCGTTCGCCCTCACCTGGTGGAGTCTGACCTTTCCGGTGGGCACCTTCGTCACGGGCACCGCGCAGCTCGCCGCGCACACGCATCTGCCGGCGTTCAAGGCGACCGCGACCATCGCCTACGCCGGTTTGCTGTTCACCTGGTTTCTGGTGGCCGCCCGCACCGCGCGGGGAAGCCTGCGCGGCAATCTGCTCAAGCTGGCGCCCAGCAGCGCACCCGTCAAGGCCAGCAAGCAGCGCCTCTCCTAGTCGGGCCGGGTTGATCCGGCGGATCGCCAAGTTCTCCGGAGGGGACCAATACCTCACGGAAGCGCCGGGAGATTGCGAGGTCGTCTTACTATCTCCTGATGACGAGCGCACCTGAAACGTTTTCGACCCGGGGGACCGGCGGTGTTCGCATCGTCGCCGACCGGCTGGGCGATCCCCAAGCGCGCGCCGTGGTGTTTCTGCACGGTGGCGGGCAGACCCGCCGCTCCTGGGCCAAGGCGGCGGCGGCCGTGGCCAACCGCGGCTGGCAGGCCGTCACCATCGACCTGCGCGGCCACGGGGAATCCGACTGGTCCAGCGAGGGTGACTATCGCGTGGTCAGCTTCGCCGCGGACGTGCAAGAGGTGCTGCGCACTCTGCCGTCGCGCCCGGTGTTGGTCGGCGCGTCCCTGGGTGGCTTCACCTCGATGCTGCTGGAAGGCGAGCTCTCCCCGGGCACCGCCAGCGCCGTCGTCCTGGTCGACATCGTGCCCAACATGGAGCAGTCCGGGGCAACCCGCATCCATAACTTCATGTCCGACCGGGTGGAGTCCGGCTTCGGCTCACTCGAAGAGGTGGCGGACGCGATTGCCGAATACAACCCGCACCGGCCCCGGCCCACCGACCTCGACGGACTGACCGCCAACCTGCGCCGCCGCGGCGATCGCTGGTACTGGCACTGGGATCCGCAGTTCATCAGCGGCACCGCGCCGTACCCCCCGTTCGAGGTCACCGACGCCGATCGGATGCACGCGGCCGTCGACGCGATCCTGCGTAATGGCGTGCCGATGCTGTTGATTCGGGGTCAGGTGAGCGACCTGGTCAGCCAGGAGCGCGCCGACGAGTTCCTCGCGCGCTTCCCCCAGGTCGAGTTCACCGATGTGCGCGGCGCGGGACACATGGTCGCCGGCGACCGCAACGACATCTTCGCCGAGGCTGTCCTGGGTTTCCTTGGCCGGCATGTGGACGCCGGGTGACACGCGTACCGCCTACTGCCCGAGCAGTTTTCGCTTCTGCGCCTCGTACTCGTCGGCGGTGAGCTCGCCCCGGTCCCGCAGGTTCATCAGCTCGGTGAGCCGGTCCACCGGACTGCGGGCCTGTTCTTCCAGCCATCGCTCGCGCATCGCGAAAGTCGCTTGCCGGGCGGCGTTTTGGGCCTCGGGGGAGCGATCCAGGATGACCTTGTGCTGATCGGAAGGGTCGTAGAGCACCGCGACCACGGTGTTGAGCCACGGCCGCTCCGCCTCCCAGAGCCAAGCCTCGATTCGGGCCTCGAACGCGGGCGCATTCTGGGGCTGCACCCGGACCGTCATCGCCCAGAGGTCCGGCGTCGCCTGGGTAGGTGGGGTCTGATAGAAGGGGTCGTTGGTTTTGTAGAGGCCGGACATCGTGCGGCGGGTGGACAGCACGGTAGCCATCGCCGCCCGGCCCTGCCCGCGTAGTTTCCGCTCCAGCCGTCGGCCACCGATACCGAACACGCGTCCTCCACTTCGCACTGGATAACCCTGCGGCCAACGACGTCGAACCGAACCCAGTTGCTGCTGTTAACATGCTGCCCTACCCAAGAAGAGAGGCGGCGTGGGGTTGCGTTGGTTGCGAGGGTCGGGGGCGATCGCCGCCGTGGTCATTGCGGCGACGGTCCTGGCGCACCCCGTCCTGGCCGACCCGGGGGTGGCGCCGGGCATCAAGGTTGAGGACGAAAACAGCTCGTGCACAGCGGGCTTCGCGGCCCAAGGTGATGACGGCAGCTATTACCTCATGACCAGTGGGCACTGTGACCACCACGACGATTCGGTATGGACCTACGGCGATGACGTCCGGCTCGGAAGGATCACGGCCAGCGAGCAAGACGGCGACACGCGGGACGCCGCCATCATCCATCTCAATCCGAACGTCGGCGCGCCGGACGGTCACGTCGGCGGCAAGTATCCGGTCCGGGATGTGTTGAGCGCGGCGCAGATTCAGGTCGGCATGCCGTTCTGCAAGATCGGCGCGGTCACCGGAGAGACGTGCGGGACCGTCAAGAGCGTGGAGAACGACGTCGTCGAGACCAGCGTCTACAGCCTCAACGGCGACAGCGGCAGTCCCGGTTTCGTGAAGAACCCGGACGGCACCGCCAGCGCCGTGGGGCTGCTGACGTCTTCACCCGATGGTGACGATTACACGACGTACTTCGCGCTGGTGACCCCCCTGCTCGGCAAGTGGGGCCTGCGCGTCCTGGCCTGACCACCGGGCGCGAGAACCGACGTTTGCGAATGGTAGGAACGGGGAAAAGGTAGCGCACCAGCGACACGAAGGGGAGCACTAGTGAAGCGTGGGATCGTGGTCGGCGTAGCGGGCATGGCCGTGGCGGTCGCGGCGTGTGCCGGTTGTTCGAGCAACAAGTCCAGCACCGGAGCCTCAACGAGTTCGGGGGCGCCGGCGGCGTCGGGCCCTCAGCTCACGGTCGATGGTCAAAATCAAAACGTCAGCGGCCAGGTCACGTGCAACACGGCCAATGGCGTGGTCACCATCGGAATCGGTGACGCGACAGCCGGTATCGGCGCCGTGCTCAGCACCGACAATCCGCCGATCGTTCATTCCGTCGGGCTGGGCAGCGTCAACGGCATCGCGCTAGGCTTCTCCGACGCCGCTCCGAACCAGGCCAGCAACGCGGGGGCCGCGGTCAACGGCAAGTCCTACGCGATCAAGGGCACGGCGACGGGTACCGACATGAGCGACCCGCAGCAGCCGAAGACGGTGACCAAGCCATTTGAGCTGGACGTGACCTGCCCGTAGCGCAGGCACCGACACCCAAGAGGGGACGCATTCCATGTCGATGAAACGTATTGCCAGCGCGGCGGCGCTCGTGGCCGGCCTCGGGATCTCCGCGCTGAACCCGGGGTTCGCCAGCTCCGCGCCGCTCGACCCGCCGCCTCCGTGCCCGAACTGCCACGGCGGTGGTGGCGGCGGGGCGACACCGGCGCCGCAGAACCCGCCGCAGGCGCCGAGCACGCAAAGCCAGCCGCCGGCCACCCACAGCACCGCGCCGCCGGCCACCCAGAGTCAGCCGCCGGCCACCCAAAGTCAGCCGCCGGCGACGCAGAGCACCCAGCCGCCGGCCACCACCGAGCCGCCGGCCACCACCGAGCCGCCGGCCACCCAAAGCACCCACCCGTCGTGGACACGCGGCAGCGAGCCGCCGAGGACGGAAACCACGCAGCCCGGCGGGCAGACGACTCCGCCGAGCCCGCAAACCACGGCACCGGCGAGCGGGCAAACCAGCCCGCCGTCGGGGCGGGAGGCGCGCCCGGCGCTGAATCCGCCGAGCACGCAGCCTCCCCACCCGGCCTACGTTCCGCGCCGCGACCTGGTCACGGCCAGCGCGGAAGTCGGCGGCCCCGCCGGTAACGCCCAATTCAGCATCGTGGGCCGAGGCGCGCCGCCGCCGCCGGTCCGCGGCTGGGGCTGGAACGACGGCCCGGCTCCGCACCGCGCCCCGCCCGGCTGGTATGGCCCGCCGCCCCCCGGCGGCTGGGACGGTCCGCCGCCTCCCGGCGGCTGGAACCGCCCGTGGAGCGGGCCGCCGCGCGACGTCGTCCACGCTCGGTCCGATTTCGGCCCGTTCGAGTACAACACCTTCACCGTCTTCCCGGTCTTCAACTGGTATTACGGAGGTTGGGGTTACTGGTTCTTCGGCGTCTGGGTACCGCTGTACTGACGCTCTCGAGCCCTTTGTGAAAGCCGCCCCGGCATGCGTCGGGGCGGCTTCCAACTGTCGGCCCCAGTCGACAAGCGAGGCCGGGAAGGGGCGCATGGGCACCGCGGACAAGCGATTCGTCAGGCTCGGCCGCGACGGCGGCGTCGTCACCCTCGAGTTGATCAACGCCAAACCGCTGAACATCCTCGGCACCGGGGCCATCGAGGAACTGACGCGGACGTTCGCCACCGTGAGCCACGACAGCGACGTGCGGGTCGTCGTATTCCGCGGATCCGGCGAGAAGGCGTTCATCGGCGGCGCCGACATCAACGAGATGGTCGCCCTCGATCGGTCCAGCGCCGAGGTGTTCATCCGCCGGCTAGCGGGCCTGTGTGAGGCGATTCGCGACTGCCCGGTCCCCGTCATCGCCCGGCTCGCGGGCTGGTGCCTGGGCGGCGGCCTGGAGGTCGCGGCGTCGTGTGATCTGCGGATCGCCGAGTCGGGAGCCACATTCGGGATGCCGGAGGTGGCGGTCGGCATCCCGTCGGTGATCCATTCGGCGTTGCTGCCGGCGCTCATCGGGGCCTCGCACGCGGCGTGGCTACTCCTCACGGGGGAGACGGTCGACGCCGACACCGCCGCCTCCTGGGGCTTGGTGCACGAGGTCGTCCCGGCCCGTGCCCTCGACGCCCGAATTGCCGAGCTGGCAACGAAATTCGTCGGATTCGGCCCGCAGGCGGTCCGCCAACAAAAGCGGCTACTCAACAGCTGGTTCGATATGACGGTGCACGGGGCGATCGAGGACAGCATCGAGCAGTTCGCGCTCGCGTTCCTGACCGGGGAGCCACAGCAACATATGCAGGCGTTCCTGTCGCGCAAGAAAAGTCAAAACTGAATGCCGCGAAAGTGCAACTACCAGCCGGCACTCGGGAAATGTGTCGGTAGTTGCACTTTCGCGTTCAGTCGTGCGCTGAATTGACCGGCAAATTTGCGGCAGTAGTCTGATCTCGAGTTTGGCAGGGGCCGGAGGGGGGTGGTATGCAGCTCCAATACATCAGCATCCCTGGGCTGGTCGCCGCCGCCGGTGGCGATCCTTGGGCGATCAATCAAAGCCTGCAAGCCGGTCGTCCGGCGCAGATCTCGGCCCTGGCCGGCGCTTTCCACGGTGCGGGCAGATCCACCGCCGAGGCCGACGCCACGTTCGAGCAGGCGCGTCGTCGCTTCGAGGAGTCCTGGACCCACGAAAACGGCGATAATCCGATCAACGATTCCGCCGAGGTGCAGCGCACCGCGCGAGCGCTGGGGGAGCAGTCCGAGCAGTTGCCCAAGATCGGGGCGCATCTCGAAGAGGTCGCCGCCGCCCTGGCCGAGGCGCAAAAGGGCGGCAAGGCAACGATCTCGGCCCTGGAAACGTCGCTGCGCGAGCTCGACGACATGATCGCCCAGGCCGTGGCTATGAAACATCATGTGACTACCGACGAGGATCGGCACGCGCTTGACGAATTCATCGATTCGTGCGAGAACGGCGCGGTCGACGTCACCAAAAGGGCTGTGGGCCGGCTGCATTCGATCCGCGGCACCTATTCGAAGATTCTGCAGAGCGGGCAGTCAAATCTGGCCACCGATGGATATGACCCCGCCAGGATTTGGGGCGCCGACGGGCATGAGGCGGAGACGCCCGACACGGCCGAGCGAGACGTCCACGGTGCGCTCGGCGGCGATAAGGGCGCCGCGGCCCGGGTCAACGGCGTGCTGGGCACCATCACCCCCGACCAGCTCGCCGGCAAGGTGCCGTTAACCGCCGAGCAGGCAGCGGTTTTGAGTCAGCTGCAGGCACAAGAGCATGGGATGACCGTTCCCCAGCTCCAAACCGCCGAAGAACGCCTCGGTGTCGAGAAGAACATGATCGGCGACTCGTTGCAGCTGATGAGCAACCCGAGCCTCACGTTCCCCAAGACTCCGCTGAAAGTGGGTGCCAAGCAGGGATCGGACACGACGCGCGGCGGGTTTTCTCAGCTGCCGCAGAGCGTGCAGAACACACTCACCGGCAACGAATCGTCTCGCTGGTCGGCCGACGATATGGAGTCGATCGCAAAGATCGTCGGCGACGGAAACCCCGCGCTGCAGCACGGCACCGAACTGGACAAAGCGATGCTCGACTGGGGTGCACGCGAACTGCACGAGGAGCTCCCGCACGGACAGCTCCTCGACCACAGCCTGCTGCACGGCGACCAGCGCGGCGTCCTTGACGACGTGTTCCGCGCCGCCGGGCGAGATCACCTGCGGGTGACGGACCTGATCACCGGCGGCGGTCACGATCAGTTCCTGTCCGACGTCACCCACAATCGGTGGGACGACGGCGGCAGGGCGGTCGGCTCGTTGTTCAGCTGGACCGAGAACCCAACCGGGGCGGAGGCCGAAATCGCGGGCAGGACCGCGCATTCCTACGCGACCTATCTGGGCCAGCACGCCGGCGATCTGCTCAAGCTGCCCGACGGGTTGGGCACCACCACGCTGGGTGGGGCGAATCCCGGTCTCGTGCAGTCCTTTGCGCACGGGCTGGCGCCGTACATCCCCAACATCGCGGGCGAACACAACGACTTGTCGCAGTTCTTCGGCACCCCCGACTCCGCCGAGAACCAGGAAAACGATTCCTGGCCGGTGGCGAAAGGTATTTTCTCGGTGTTGAGCACCGACAAGACGGCGTCGGACTATTTCAACGGCGCCGCCGACCGCGACATCATCCAGGCCGACAGCCGGTTCGCCCAAGCCGTTGGCAACCACGTGCCCGATCTAATCAATCACGACGAGGGCCTCAAGTACGCGGCCCGGTTGAAAGGCCTCGTCGACGTCGGCACGTACAACGCGTCGAACTCCGACGCGATGGCCGCGTACAACCTGAAGAAATCGGCCTACGAAGTCCTCACCAAGGGCGGCAGCTTCGGCGTGGGCGCGCTTCCGGTCCCGGGCGCCGGAATCGTCGGCGGCGGAGCGGGTCTCATCGGCGCGGCCATGGAGCACGACATCGTTGGTGCACAGCCGACCACGCCGTCGATCCCGGACATGCCGCACACCGCGCCACCGCGGCTCGTGCTCGACGGCTTCCTGGCGTCCGGCCAACCCCTGAACGGGCTCGGACCGGAGTTCTACCGGCCCGTCGACCCGCAGCAGCCCCATGGCCCCATGCGGATCGCCACCTACGCCGAAATGCCCCAGGCGTGGCGTGACGCCAATCCCGTCGAAAGTTACGACAGCGATCTCTCGAGCGCGCTCAGCCGGACCCTCGGCAACGACACCGTCACGCGGGTGGACGACGACATCGCGACGTACTACAACAACATCGTGCACAACCCGCAGCCTTGGAAAAAGTGACCACGGGCTGAACCCCTCGCCAACACGCGCGGAAGCGCAAACGGCGATGCTCGTTTTCAAATCTGCCGATACGCGTATTTTTTCTGGCGCTGAGCCTCATGATGGCGAGTACGCAGGAGCACCGGGGGGTGGGCGATGTCGTTTGTGGTCGTGACGGCGGACGTCTTGGAGACGGCCGCGGCGGACGCCGCGCAGGTCGGTGCGGCGGTAAGCGCCGGCAATCTGGCGGCGGCCATCCCGACGACCGAACTGGCCGCGGCGGGCGCCGACGAGGTGTCGGCGGCCATCTCGGCGCTGTTCGGCGCCCACGCCCAGGAGTATCAGGCGGCGGCGGCGCGGGCGGCGACGTATTCCGAGCAGTTCGTGCGCGCGCTGAGCGCAGCCGCGTCGTCGTACGCGGCCGCGGAGGCCGGCATTGCGGCGTCGCTGCGGGCTCCGCTGGGCGGGGCCGCCGCGGCGCCCCTGGCCGGTCCGCTTCGCGCGATCGAACAGGCCTGGGACAACAGCCCTTTCGGCCAGGCGCTCGCGCCGATCATCAACGCGGCCATCGGCGGCACCGGCGGCAACCAGCAGTCGATCGTCATCGACTTCGTGCGGCACGGCCAGTCAATCGGCAACGCGGCCAACCTGATCGATACGGCCGTGCCCGGACTGCCCCTCACCGCCCTGGGCGCCCAGCAGGCGACGGCAATCGGCACGGTGCTTGGGGCACAAGGCAACTTCGCGGGGGTTTTCGAGTCGCAGCTGACCAGGGTGCAGCAGACCGCGTTCTTCGCCGGCATGACCAACGTGCCGATATTGTCCGGGCTCAATGAGATCAACGCCGGCATCTTCGACGGCGCACCGGACATCAGCCCCCAGGGCCTCATGTACCTGGTGGCCCCGCTGGCGTGGACGCTCGGATTCCCGATCGTGCCGATGCTCGCCCCCGGATCCGCGCACCTCAATGGGATCGTCTTCGACCAAGGCTTCACCAACGCGATGCAGACGATGTACGGCACCGCCATGACGAACCCGGTGGTGAACCCGGTGAACGGCCACGTCACCGACGTCGCTTTCTCCAGCGAATTCGCGATCGAGGTCGGGACGCTGATGAACGTCAACAACCCGAACCCCCTGCTGATGCTCACCCACCCGTTGCCCAACACCGGCGTCATCGTGGTGCAGGGCAGCCCGCAGGGCGGCTGGACGATGACGAATTGGGACGGCATACCCGTGGGGCCACCGACCCTGCCCACCAAGCTGTTCGTCGACGCGCGCGACCTGATCACCGCGCCGCAATTCGCGGCCTGGAACAGTTGGGCGGCCTTCGGCACCGGCGATCCGGTGACCTTCCTCAGCGCCGCGCAAAATGGCGTCGACGAGGTCGCCGGCGCGGCGCTGCACTTTCCGATCGCGGTGACCCGGGACCTGGTGCACGCCGTGACCCATACCAGCGTCGGCGGGCTGTCGGCGGAACTGGCGGGTCTGATCTAGACCATCGAGTAGCCGAGACGGTCGGCGACACGAGCGATGCGCTTTGCCAGGCCGGGATGCGTCAACGGGTGCGAGGAGGATGGCCGCAGCGGCATTGCCGTCGCGGCCGGCGGAAACAACGCGATGCACGCCTTGCCGGCGAACCGGCTGTTGTACCGCATTCCATCGAGGGTCGGGTACGCCGCGACGATGACGCGGGCCCACCTTTGGGTGATCGCATGGGGCGCGGTCGACATGGCAAAAGTGCCGCCGGCGCGCGTCGGCCACGCTCCGGCGCTGTCGACGGCGACATCGAGCAGCAGTAGGTCTCGGGTGAACCGCAATGACGTCAGGTACGGCGCTTCGCGGACCCGGTCGATGGTGCGGTGCGCTCGGAACGCCTCGGCAAGCGCTGCACCGGGCACGGAGGCCCCGTACCACACGCCGTGGTCGGGGTGGTCGCCCTCGGGTTGTGGGTGCGGGTCGAACCTCAGCAGCGGCCCATAGACCCGAAATTCGTTCCAGGCCAAGACATGTTCGCCCTGCGTGCGATGCACCCGCCACCATGTCGCTGACCGGCGGATCGCGCGCAGTTCGTCGTCACGGATCCCGATCGCCTGCAGCTTCTCTTTCGACGGCGGATCGCCAAGGGTTTCGGCGTCGCTCACCTGCTGGCCCAGTCGGCGGCCTCGGCAACGCTGAGCACCAGCCGAATGTCTCCGCCGCTGCGCAACCAGTCCAGTGGCGACACCGGTTCACCATCGACGCTCAGGTCGGGTTGCGGTGCGGTGAGGAACCCAGCGACCGACACGGGATGCAGGTCGGTCGGGAGCGCCGGCAATACCTGGTCGAGCCCCCGGATCTGACCGCGCCGCCCGGCCTCGTCGTCGAACTGCAGAGCGGGAAAGACCCAGCCGCCGCGATCCTGAATCGCCCATAAGGTGCGGTCGGCGCGGCGCTGGCGCACCCGAGATTCGTTGACGCCGAGAAGCTCGGCGACCTGACCACCCGAATACGCCGTGTTGATGAGACGGGCGACGCGGCCGAGCGTCTCCACCGTGACGCGGGCGTATGCGCGGTCATCCTCGGCGAAGTCCGACTCATCGAACAGCGCCGCGTCCGCCTCCGAGAGCGCCGCCGCGTCGGGCCGGATCGAGGGGAGGCTCTGCAACGCCTCGGCCAGGTCCGTGCCGCTGATCGCGTAGTGCTCGGCGATCATTTCTCCGAGGTCGTTGGCCGTCATCACAAATCCCCACTTCTAACGCGCGTTAACAACATACTATCATCGTTAACGCCGGTATCCCGAGGGAGCAGGAGGCCAAGATGACATACGCGTTCGACCCCGAGCTCGCCGCCGTGGTGCCCATGCTGCCCGACCTCGACGGTGCCGATCCGGCGGCGATGCGGTCGTCCCTCAAAGCCATGATCGCCCAGTTGCCGGCCCCGGACCTGACGGGCGTGGACTGTGAGGATCGCCTGATCCCCGGCGGCCCCGGCGACCCGGAGGTGCCGGTCCGGATCTACCGACCAACGCAACGCAGCGGACCCGCGGCGGTCTACAGCGTCCACGGCGGCGGGTTCATCGCGGGAGACCTAGAGACCGAACACGCCGGCAACGTGGGGCTGGCGCGCGCGCTCGGTGTCGTGGTGGTCGCCGTCGACTACCGGCTCGCCCCGGAGACACCGTTTCCCGGGCCGCTCGAGGACGTCTACGCCGGGCTGGTGTGGACCGCGGCGCACGCGGCCGAGCTCGGGGTGGATCCGCGCCGCATCGCCATCCACGGCGTCAGCGCCGGCGGCGGGCTGTGCGCCGCGCTCGCGCTGCTGGCCCGGGATCGTCAGGGTCCGCACATCGCGTTCCAGTTCCTCGGGGTGCCCGAGCTCGACGACCGGCTCGCCACCGCCAGCATGACCGCCTTCACCGACACCCCGCTGTGGAGTCGCCCGAAGGCCGTGGCGAGTTGGGACTGTTACCTCGGCGCGGGCCGCGCCGGCTCCGCGGACGTGTCGATCTATGCCGCACCCGCCCGCGCGACCGACCTGGCGGGATTACCGCCCGCCTACATTTCCGTGATGCACTTCGACCCGCTGCGCGATGAAGGCATCGCCTACGCCCAGGCCCTGCTGGCCGCCGGGGTCACCGTCGAATTGCATTTGTTCCCAGGGACTTTCCACGGTTCTGCCCTCATCCCGGACGCGGCGATCTCGCGGCGCGAGGGGGACGAGGCGGTCGCGGTGTTGCGCCGGGCGCTCGCCTTGTAGTCGCCGCCGCTTGTGAGAACGTTCTCGCACCATCAGACTGGCTGATATGCGCGATCGGGAGACGATCGACTCAGAATTGCGGCGCATCGCCCTTGGGCGCCGGTCGATCCGTGAGCAGGGCGGGCAGCCGTCGATCCGGGAGGTCGACGACCTGCTCGACGAGCGGCTGGGCCATCGCGCGCCGGTACCCGAGCCGGAGGTTGCCGCCGAGACCGGGCCCCGGCGCACGACCGGTGCCATCGCGTCTTCGCGCCGCAAGGGCCCGCTGCGTCGCCTCGGCCTCCTCGCGGCCTTGCCGCTATCCCTGATCGCCGGTGTCGCCGCGGTGGTGGTGATATCGCGGGCGCACAACCCCGAGCCGGCGGCCGAGCCGGCGGCAGTCCCGCCACCGCCGTCGAGTGTGCGACCCAGCCCGGCCGCGCCGGCTGCACTCGCTCCGCAGCTCGACATCGCGGACCGCGTCTTGATCGGCGCGTTGAAACACGACGGCGTGCCGGTCCCCAGCCCCGAGTACGTGACGACCCATGGGCACGCGGTCTGCGACTTCCTCAGCCGCCAACCGGATTTCGCCGAGGCGATCCGATTTGTCCAAGGATCGACGATATGGGACTCCAACCAGAGCGCGAGCTTCGTGGGCGGAGCCGTCGTCTCCTACTGTCCTCAGTACGAACAGGCAAGCCCGGGGGAGCTACAGCCGGGCCTCCAGAAGGCCCTCTCGGACCTGCAGGCCGTGCAGGGTGACCTGCAGGGCATCCGGGGCGACCTGCAAGGCATCCGAGACGCCCTGCCCGCTCTCCCGGGCCAACCGTGATCTATCACGGATCGGGTGGCGCTGGCGGCGGAGTCCATCGCTTGCCATCCGTCGTCCATCCGCACGGCAGGTAATTGAGCTGCTGGCCGTCGAAGGTCAGGCACTTCGGCGTGCCCGGCGGCGGTCTGGGGGTCGGTGGCGGCGTGCCGGCGTGCGCAACGGTCCCGCTGAGCATCAAAGCGCCAACGGCAACTGATACCGCGACTAACTTCCGCATCCGAGGCCCGGCAAGTGCTACGACCAACCAATATCAATGCTAGGCGGATGCCCCCGCGTGGAACCTGGAAAGTTCCTGCCAGTATCAGCGGTGGCGTAGCCAGATGACGATGCCGGCGACGGCCACCAGGAGCGCCATTGCCACGACGATCCAGCGTGAGAACACCGGAGTCGTGGGCCGAGGGACGGGGTGCTTCGCGTCCGTTGACGCTGCCACCCGGTGCGCTGACGGCTCTTCGGTCGCCGGGCTCTGTGGCGGTGGGTTTGGACGACCGCGCGGCTCCGGTGCGCTCGTCGACGAAACCGCCCTCACGGGCGCGGCCGGCGGGTCGGTGGTGGACGGCGCGGGGGTCGGCGGTCGTCGCCGATCGCGACGCCGCCGCCGTCGCGGCGCCCAGACCTCGTCGCCCAGCTCGTCGGGAATCAGCCACATCAGCAGTGCGAGGTTGACCACCGCCAGCACACCGTGCAGCAGCACGTCCGCGGCGTGAAACCCCAGCGGCGTCGGTTTGTCGCGCGCCGTGGCGACGGCGCTGATGAACAGCAAGAGGGTGTAGGCGAGGGCACTCAGCGCGGTCACGGCTATCGCCGCGCGGCGATTCCAGGAGCACGCCATGGCCGCCACGCCAAAGGCCAGCAGCATCCCGCTGTACCAGGGGGTCGCGGTCAGACCGAGAACCGAGGACCCGGTGGGCCCGGCATGCGGATGCAGGGCCGCCGAGACGAGCCCGGCGATGCCGAAGGCACTCACCAGCGCGCCCTCGAGCAAAACGAACCAACGCCCGCTGTGGAACCGCCCCGGGTCCATCGGGACCCTGCGCAGTCCCGACGTCAACCCGGGGACATGACCCGCCGTAACCGGCATCGCGTGACCTCCAGCGCCAACAATTTCCTTTGGTAAGGACTACCCGCTGCCGGCGGGACTACTCCCCCACGGTCCTTGCGGCGCGCTTGGTTGTTTGCCGGTTTGGGTATCTACGCAGTCAGACCGGCGCACACCCCGACTGTGTCGTTCACCGAGGAGGCATCATGTTGCACAGCGTTGTCCTGGCAGCGGCACAACAGCCGGAGGCCGCGGGCATCATCCTCAAGGGCATCAAAGGCATCTTCGTCGCGATCGGCAGCGTCGTCGCGGCCATCGTGTGCGCCGGCATCGCCGCTATGAAGGGCCGCAGCGCTCTCGGCTGGGGCATTCTCGGGCTGTTCTTCTCGATCCTGACGTTGATCGTCGTCGTCGTCATTCCATCGAAGAAGTCTTGACCCGATTGTGGTCATCCGACGTGGGCACTTTGGCCCTAGGTGCCCACGCGGAAGGTAGTGCAAGATTCTGAGGCTATGGACGATTTGGACTATGACGGCGGCCTCGGCTTGACTCGGCCGGCCGTCGGCGCCCAACGGCTAAGCGACACCGAGGCGATGCGCTTGCTGGCCGGCGCCGAGTATGGGCGGGTCGTCTTTACGCTTAGTGCGCTTCCCGCGGTCCGTCCGGTCAATCATCTGGTCGACGACGGCCGCATCATCATCCGCACCCGGCTGACCTCGGCGATCTCGGCCGCCATGCGGTCTAGGGACGATTCGGTGGTCGCCTACGAGGTCGACAGCTTCGACCCGGCGACCCGGACAGGGTGGAGCGTCGTTGCAACAGGGCGCATGTACACCGTCACGGATCCCGCCGAAGTCTCGCGCTACGAGCAACTGCTGCACCCGTGGGTTAACCAGGCGGACACCGTCATCGCCATCGAGCCCACGATCGTCACCGGCTTCCGCATCCACGCGCCCGAACCGTAGATCCTGCCGGCTCTGCCCGCAGCTGCGACGGCATCACCCCGTCGTAGAATCGTCGTGGCTCATCGAGCCGACCCCGGCCGCGTTAGCTCAGTTGGTAGAGCGTCGCTCTTGTAAAGCGGATGTCGAGAGTTCGAGTCTCTCACGCGGCTCCATTCATGTGCGGAGTCGTTTTCGAAGGCCGTCGGCTAAAGGTGTTCTGCACCAATGCATGTCAACAGTCGCACCGCCGACGCTTGCTCTTGGAGGCCAGGCTCGACACCGAGTCTGCGGTCGCTGAGGACCGGGTCAACCAAGCGGCCAGCCTAACGGCTCACTCCTCGCTTTCGATGATGCGCGTCGAGCGCACCGGCCGGGTGGGCGAGCGCCGCCCGGGGCGGCGGCCGGGGAACGGGATCCGGTCGGCGATGTTGCTCAACGGGTTGACCACCATGGTCAGCCCGATGACCGCGTCCTGCAGGGTGGCAATGGCCGGCTCCAGCGCCTCCATCCCGGGGGTCAGCCGCGCCAGCGTGTCGGCGACGTCGGCGAGCTGGTCCAGCGGACCGCGCTTGGCGGTCAGCTTGTCGATCAGCCCACCCTCGGCGAGCAGCCGGTCGGCCAGACCATCCTCGGACAACACCCGCTCGACCAACCCGTTTTCGTCGAGCAGCTGATCGGCCAGCCCGCCCGGCTGCAGGGCGCGTTGCAGCGCGCCGCCCTCGGCGGTCAGCCGGTCGAGCACGCCACCCTCCGACGTCAGCATGTCCACCACGCCGCCTGGGCGCAGCAACCGGTCCAGCGGCCCGTCGGGCGCCACGGCGCGACCCAGCGGCGCGTCGTCGTCCAACAGCCGAGCCAACCGGTTGGCGCGGGTGATCGCGTCGTCGAGCCCGAACATCGACGCCATCGCGTTCGTCCGGGCGTCGCTGCCCGCCTCGCCCAGCGCGCGCTTCGCCACGCCCACCGCCGCGGTCGCGACGCTCAAGCTCGCGTCGGCGGCGGCTAGCCCGGCCCGGGCGGGAGCGGTCGCAAGCGACACGATGTCTTTGGCGAGGTTCATACCGTCAGAGTCTATTCGCGACACCCCAGGTAAAGCCGCATCATTCCAAGGTTATGCGATGATTCCTGGCAGACTGTTAGCAGATGCCTTTCACCGAGCTTTCAGGAAACGCACAATAATCGGAAAGGCAACGTTCAAACAAAGGACGGAAGTACCCCATGACAGCGCCCACCTCAAACGAAGCCAAACCGGAGGCTCGCGTACTGGTTGTCGACGACGAGGCCAACATCGTCGAGCTGCTCTCGGTCAGCCTCAAATTCCAGGGGTTTGAGGTCTACACCGCGACCAATGGGGCCCAGGCGCTGGATCGCGCCCGCGACGCGCGGCCCGACGCGGTGATCCTCGACGTGATGATGCCCGGCATGGACGGCTTCGGGGTGCTGCGCCGGCTGCGCGCCGACGGCATCGACGCCCCGGCGCTGTTCCTGACCGCCCGCGACTCCCTACAGGACAAAATCGCCGGCCTGACGCTGGGCGGCGACGACTACGTGACCAAACCGTTCAGCCTCGAGGAGGTCGTGGCCCGGCTGCGGGTCATCCTGCGGCGCGCCGGCAAGGGCGGGGCCGAACCGCGCAACGCCCGGCTGACGTTCGCCGACATCGAACTCGACGAGGAGACCCACGAGGTCTGGAAGGCCGGCGAACCGGTGTCCCTGTCGCCGACCGAGTTCACGCTGCTGCGCTACTTCGTGATCAACGCGGGCACCGTGCTGAGCAAGCCGAAGATCCTCGACCACGTCTGGCGCTACGACTTCGGCGGCGACGTCAACGTCGTCGAGTCCTACGTCTCGTACCTGCGGCGCAAGATCGACACGGGCGAGAAGCGCCTGTTGCACACCCTGCGCGGCGTGGGCTATGTCCTGCGCGAGCCGCGCTGAGCGCGAAAGCGAAGAATGTAGGCATGGCCAACAAGGTTCGACGCGGGGTGCCACTGCGGGTAGGTCTGGTGGCCGCCACGCTGCTGTTGGTGGGCTGCGGGCTGGCCTTCTCGGGCGTGGCGGTGACCTCGATCCTGCGTCATGTGCTCGTCGGCCGGATCGACCAGACTCTGCTCGAGGCCTCGCGGGGCTGGGCACAGGCGCCGCGGCGGCAGTCGCCGCCCCCTTACGAAAGCCCCGACCCTGGCCGGCCGCCGTCGAAGTTCTACGTGCGGGGCATCGGCACTGACGGCACCCCGTTCACCGCCATCAACGACCGCAACGCCGAACCGGCGCTGCCGCCGAACAACGACGTCGGCCCCGTTCCGACGACGCTGCCGTCGGTCAACGGCTCCAACATCCAATGGCGAGCGGTGTCCGTGAAGGGGCCGAACGGCATCACCACCGTCGCGATCGACCTGTCCGACGTGCAGCACACCCTGAGCTCTCTGGTCTGGTTGCAGTTCGGCATCGGGGTGGCGGTGCTGGTCGTCGTCGGGATCGCCAGCTTCGTGGTGGTGCACCGCAGCCTGCGACCGCTGGTGGAGGTCGAACATACCGCCGCGGCGATCGCCGCGGGCCAGCGTGATCGCCGTGTTCCCGAACGCGATCCGCGCACCGAGGTGGGCCGGCTTTCCTTGGCGCTCAACGGAATGCTCACCCAGATACAGCAGGCGCTGGCCTCCTCGGAGTCGTCGGCCGAGAAGGCCCGCCGTTCCGAGGACAGGATGCGACGGTTCATCACCGACGCCAGCCACGAACTGCGCACGCCGTTGACGACCATCCGTGGCTTCGCGGAGCTGTACCGGCAGGGCGCGGCCCGCGACGTGTCCATGCTGTTGTCGCGGATCGAAAACGAAGCCAGCCGGATGGGCCTGCTGGTGGACGACTTGCTGCTGTTGGCCCGGCTCGACGTGCAACGGCCCCTCGAACACCACCGGGTCGACCTATTGGCGCTGGCCAGCGACGCCGTGCACGACGCGCAGGCGATCGACCCCCTGCGCGCCATCACCATGGAGGTCTTCGACGGCCCCGGCACCCCGGAGGTGCTCGGCGACGAACCCCGGATCCGCCAGGTGCTCAGCAACCTGGTCGCCAACGCCCTGCAGCACACCCCGGAAAGCGCCGACGTCACGGTTCGCGTCGGCACCGAGGGCGACGACGCGGTGCTCGAAGTGGCCGACAAGGGTCCCGGGATGAGTCAGCAGGACGCGTCGCGGGTGTTCGAGCGGTTCTACCGCACCGACTCGTCGCGGGCGCGGGCCAGCGGCGGCACCGGACTGGGGCTGTCCATCGTCGACTCGCTGGTGCGCGCGCACGGCGGCCACGTCAGCGTGCTGACCTCACCCGGCGAGGGATGCTGCTTCCGCGTCACGCTGCCCCGCATCAGCGATGTCTCGGCGCCGGAGCCGGCTCACGCCAGTTGAGCAAGCGCCACCTTGATCTTGGCCTGGGCATCGTCGAGGGACTGCGGTGACGGGTTGCGGTCGACATTGGCGAACCCGAAGTCGCTCAGGCTGCGGGTGGGGAAGACGTGGACGTGCAGGTGGGGCACCTCGAGGCCGGCGATGATCAGCCCGGAGCGCTCGGTCTTGAACGCCTTGCACACGGCCTTACCGATTAGCTGGCTGACTGCCATGACACGGGCGAACACCGCGCCGTCGACGTCCTGCCACTGGTCTATCTCGGCGCGCGGCACCACCAGCGTGTGGCCCTGGGTCATCGGCTCGATCGTCAGGAACGCGACGATGTCGTCATCCTCGTAGACGAAACGACCGGGCAGTTCGCGGTTGATGATCTTGGTGAAGATCGAAGCCATGGGCCCAGCATAGGTTCGGCCACCGATCGATGAGTTTCGTGGGTGTCGATGGTCAGTTCGAAATAGGACCACAACGAAGGAACGAGATTTCGTCATGTCACTGGTGCGCGTGCACAACCTTTCCGTTTCCCTCGACGGCTTCGCTACGGGCATCGGACAAAGCCTGGAGGCGCCGTTCGGGCACGCCGGAGGCCGGTTACACGAATGGTTCTTCGCCACCCGGACCTTCCGCGCTATGCACGGTGAGACGGGTGGGACCACGGGCATCGATGACGCGCTGGCCGGCAGGTGGGCGCCGGGCATCGGCGCCGAGATCATGGGACGCGGCAAGTTCGGGCCGCAGCGCGGCCCGTGGGCCGGCACAGCGGGGGGCGCGGAATGGAAAGGGTGGTGGGGCGCCGAGCCGCCGTTTGGAACCCCGGTGTTCGTGCTGACCCACCACCCGCGACCCTCGATCGAGATGGACGGCGGCACCACCTTCCACTTCATCGACGCCAGCCCCGCCGAATCGCTCGCGTTGGCGCGAAAGGCCGCCGGTGACACCGACATCCGGCTCGGCGGCGGACCGTCGACCGTTCGCCAATTCCTCGCCGCTGACCTCGTCGACCATCTGCACATCACGGTGGTACCGATCATCCTGGGGCGCGGCGAGCGATTGTGGGACGGATTAGAGGGCCTGGAGCAGCGATTCGCGGTGGAATCGGTGAGCAGCCCCAGCGGCGTCACGCATCAGGTCTTCACGCGCCGCTAGCCAACGCCGGCCGGTGTGCCACGCCGACCCGAGCCCGAATCGTTAGCGCAGCGTTGCGGATTCGTTCTGCTGCCTCGGGAAAATCGCTGTACGCAATTCACGGGAGGAGACCTCTGTGCGGTTTCCCGTGGCGTTGCTCACCGCGTGCGCCGTGACCCTCGCACCGGCGCTTGCCGCGGGAGCCGACGCGCGGGCCGCCGACGCGTGGGGGCCGTTCGCACCGCCCAACCCGTTCATGGCGCCGCTGGGCCTCGCGTCGCTGCACAACGACGCCGAATCATCCGACGCGGGACCGCTTCCCGGTCCCGGCGCCCACCCGGTCCCGATCTTCGGCTACCCGCTGCTGGCGGCGTGCCCGACGATCATGCAGGGCACCGACGGGCTGGTGTTGGCCCTGTGCACCAGCGACCTCACGCAGACCCCGACGATCTTCCTGATCGATCCCGGGGGCTGGGCCCCGGTTTTCGTCCCGCTGGCCAAACTTCAAGTCGCCAAGGGCAGCTTGCTCGGCGGCGTCTACGCCTACCTGGACAACAACAACCAGGTGGTGATGATCGACGGCACCAACCACCTGCTGCGCATCGCGCACGCCAAGGAGGGGCCGCTGGGCTGTTGGAAGCTGATCGTCACCGAGTCGACCGACCTGTCCGGCGCGATACCGGCCGGCGACAACTCGGTGGGCCTGGTCCCCGACTACGCGGGCAACGTCTGGTTCGCCACCGGCAACGGCGTCGTCGGTGTGGCCAAGACGGGGGGCGGGGTCGCCAGCGTGCAGCTGCCCGCGGGAGAGCAGGTGGCGAACAGCATCTCGTCGGCGCCGAGCGGTCGCGTCGCGGTGGCCACCACCTTCGCCCTCTACGAGCTGAATCTCGACATCGCCGGCAACCCCCAAATCCTCTGGCGGGCGGCCTATGATCGTGGCCCCGCCCGCAAGCCGGGACAGCTGAGCTGGGGAACCGGTTCCACGCCGGTGTATTTCGGTCCCGTCACGGGCGCCGACTACGTGACGATTGTCGACAATGCCAACCCCCAGGTGCATGCGCTGATCTACCAGTCCGGCACGGGCCAATTGATCTGCCAGCAAACCGTTTTGACCCAGGGCGGCCCGGGCAGCGAAAACGCGCCGATCGGGCTCGGCAACTCGGTGTTCGTGTCCAGCACCTACGGCTATCCCTACCCCGCGGTTCCCCCAGGGGCGCCTCCCGCCGTCCCCGCGACGGCGCCGTTCGTCGGCGGGATGACCAGGGTGGACGTCGACAACCCGGGCTGTCATACCGTGTGGGAGAACAAGGTTCGCAGCGCGGCGCTGCCACACCTGTCCGCCGCGGACGGCCTGCTCTACACCATCACCCGCATCGGGGTCGACCGCACCACGCCGCTCGACCTGTTCGCCTACGGCGTCGTCGACGCACGCAACGGGGCGCTGCTGTGGCAGCAACCGAAATCGCTCACCATCCTCAGCGATCCGCTGCAGACCCCGACCATGGTGCTGATGGACGGTAAGGCCATGCAGGGCAACCTCACCGGGCTCGGGCGCATCGGCTGAGCTGGCTCATCCCTCCTGGCCGAACTCCATCATGTCGAGGTTCCAGTAGCCGCGCATGTTGGTGATCAGCCCGGCGTCGTTGACCTTGTAGGTGAACACGCCGCGCACCTTGCTGGTGACCCCGCCCTCAAACCTGCTGTGCAGCACCAGAATGTGCGCGATCTCGTCGGGTGAGCTGGACGGGAACGTCTCCTCGCAGGTGATGGTCAGCTGGTTGGCCGCGATGTTGGTGTCGTAGAAGGCGGCGACGCCCTCCTTGCCCCGCACCCCGGTGCCGTCGGGGTTGGTGACCGACTTGCCGATCGGGTCCTCGACGACGACGTCGTCGGCCATCAGCGCCAGCCATCCCTCGCGGTCGTGCGCCTGCACGCAGCGCCACGAGGATTGCGACGCGGCCAGTGCCGGTGACGCCTGCGCGGTTTCGGTCATGGTTTCTCCTATCTCTAGATCGCGCACGCGGCGCGTGCGCCCTCCTCGGTGGCCTTGCGGATGAGACCCAGCCCGCCGCAGTCGCCGGCGGCGTGCACCGCGGCGCCGGGCATGGCCGCGACCAGGGTGTCGAACAAGCTGGTGTCGGGCTGCACCGTCCCGGCGACGACGACGCTGTCGGCGCGCAACTCGCGGGGCGCCCCGCCGGCGGGGGTAAACACCACGTCGCGCACCGTGATCCGGTCGACGTCCGCACGGACGTGCACCGTGACGCCGAGCCGGTCGAGGCGATCCATGTGCTCGGTCTTGCGTTTGTTGCCCACCTCGGGGGCAATGTCCTTGCCCGGCTCGAGGATTGACACCAGTCGGCCCCGGCTCGCCAGGAACTCGGCGAGTTCGAGGGCGACCAGGTCGCCGCCGATTATGGCGACCCGCCGGCCGATCGGCATCCAGGCCCGGGTGGCGAGCCGGAAGGCGGATGGGCGCACCAGGCGCTCCCGCCGGCCGGCGAACAACGCGCGCAACCCGGGCCCGGTGTGCACGTGCGGCAGGTCGGCGCCGGGGATGGCCGGCACCGCGACGTGGCCGCCGGTGGCCACCACCACCGCGTCGGGTGCCGATCGGACGACGTCGTCGGCCGAAACATTGCTCCCTGTCTCGACTTTCACCGTGCTGAGCCTGATCTCGTCGCGCAGGTAGTTCAGGAACGGCTGGTTTTCCGGGTGCAGCACCGCCGCCCAGCGCAAGGCCCCGCCGAGCTGGGCGCTGCGCTCGAACAGCGTGACGCGGTGGCCGCGTTCGGCGGCCACCCGGGCGGCCTCCAGCCCGGCCGGCCCGCCGCCGACCACCACCACCCGCTTGGCCCGGCCGGCGCGGGGCGCGGCCAGCTCACGCTCCTTGCCGGTGCGGGGGTTGACCGCGCAGTCGACGGAAAACCGCTGTTCCATTGCGTCGATGCAGTTTTCGCAGGAGATGCACTTGCGCACCCGGCGCGCACGGCCGGACGCGACCTTGCGGGGCAGCTCGGGGTCGGCCAGCAGCGGCCGCCCCATCGCGACGAAATCGGCGCGGCCCTCGGCGAGGATCCGCTCGGCCGCGACGGGGTCGTGGATGCGGCCGACGGCGATCACCGGCACGTCGACCACTTGCCTGACCGCGGCCGCCGCCCCGACGTTGAGCGAGTCGCCGTCGTCGGCCCCGTTGACCATCCCGGTGACGAGCCGGTCGATCACCCCGCCGCTGACGTGAAACGCGCTCACCCCAGCCGCCACGAGTTCAGGTGCCAGGCGGGCGGTTTCGTAGATCGGCCGGCCGCCCGCGACGCGCTCGTAGCCGGAGATGCGCAGCGTGATCGGCAGGGCGTCGCCGACCTCGGAGCGAATCGCGGCCAGCGCCTCGATCACCACCCGCACGCGGCCGCGCGCCGAGTCACCCCGGTAGTCGTCGGTGCGCCGGTTGCGCTGCGGGGCAAGGAAAGACCCCAGCAACATGTAGCCGTGCGCGGCGTGCAACTCGATGCCGTCGTAGCCCGCCTCGGCGGCGCGGCGCACCGCCGCCTTGAACAGGTCGAACACCTCGCACAGCTGCCGCTTGCTGATCTCGGCCGACGGCCGCCCGGTGAGGTAGGACGGGATCACCGACGGCCCCAGGGAGGTGACGCCGAACATCTCCGGTCCCAGGCCGTCGGGCCCGGCGTGCACGATCTGTGGCTGGATCTTGGCGCCGTGTTCGTGCACGGCCTCCACCAACGCCCGGTGCGCGTCCACCGCGTCGTCGGTGGCCAGGTGCAGGCCGCCCGGCGTCTCGGGGTGCTGGTGGTCGACCCCGGTGGCGCCCACCGTGATCAGGCCGACGCCACCCTGCGCGCGGGCGGCGAAATAGTCGCGGGTGCGCGCTGACGGCAGCCCGTCGGGGGTGCCGTACATCGTCTCCATCGGAGACATCACCACCCGGTTGCGCACCGCCATGGCGCCGATTCGCCCCGGCGCCAACAGGTGCGGAAAGCTGGCCACTCAGGACCGGTGGGTTACCGGTCGGCGTCGGTGTAACGGATGACGCCGCGAATGTTCTTGCCGTCCAGCATGTCCTGGTAGCCGTCGTTGATCTGCTCGAGCTTGTACTGGCGCGTGATCATGTCGTCCAGGTTGAGCTTGCCGGCCTTGTACATCGACAGCAGCTGCGGGATGTCGTACTGCGGATTGCCGCCGCCGAAGATGGTGCCCTGCAGGTTCTTCTGCATCAGGGTCAGCATCGCGAGGTTCAGATTCACGTTGGTGTCCAGCAGGCTGCCGATGGCGGTCAGCACGCAGGTGCCGCCCTTTTGGGTGATGTTCAGGTAGGCGTCGACGTCGGCGCCGTGCAGCTCGCCGACGGTCACGACCACCTTGTGGGCCATCAGGCCGTAGGTGACCTCGGCCATGCCCATCAGCGCGGCGTTGATGTCGGGGTAGACGTGCGTGGCGCCGAACTTCAGCGCCTGGTCCCGCTTCCACTCCACCGGGTCGATCGCGAAGATGTAGCGCGCGCCCGCGTTGACGGCACCCTGCAGTGCCGCCATGCCCACGCCGCCCACGCCGACGATGGCGACGTCTTGGCCCGGCCGGATGTCAGCGGTGCGGACCGCCGAACCGTAGCCGGTGGTGACGCCGCAGCCGACCAGGGCGGCCACCTCGAACGGCACGGACGGGTCGATCTTCACCACGGAGCTGCGGTGCACGACCATGTACGGCGAGAAGGTGCCCAGCAGCGTCATGGGGAAGACGTTCTGGCCGCGGGCCTGGATGCGGAACGTGCCGTCGGACACCGCGGCGCCGCCCAGCAGCCCGGCGCCCAGGTCGCACAGGTTGCGCATGCCGGCCTGACAGGTCGGGCAGGACCCGCAGGACGGGATGAACGACAGCACCACGTGGTCGCCGGGGGCGATGTCTTCCACCCCGGGCCCGACCTCGGTGACGATGCCGGCGCCCTCGTGGCCGCCGAGCACCGGGAAGCCCGCCATCGGGATGCCGCCGGTGACCAGGTGATGGTCGGAGTGGCACATGCCGGCCGCTTCCATCTGGATCTTGACCTCATGCGCTTGCGGGTCGCCGATCTCGATTTCCTCAATGGACCACGGCTGGTTGAACTCCCAGATCAGAGCGCCTTTTGTCTTCACGTTGGACCTGACCCCATTTCGCCTTTGAAGTGAGACTGCCCGACCCGTCTTGCCCGGCAGCAGTGGTGACGAGTGCCACACGGCACCCCTGTCGCGCCAGCATAGCGCGTGCGACAAATCAAATGCTTGGTTGGTCCCGTCACCAGATCGGGACGGGCGCCCGGCCCAGCGGGTAATAGCCCGGCAGCTTCTCGCCGGCGATGCTGCGCTCGATCCGCCGCTGCATGCCCGCGGACAGATCGCCGGACTCGATCAGCTTCGCGAACATCTTCGCGACGTGGCCGAAATCGAAGAAGTCGCGCTGCCACTCGATGAGCTGGTCGCCATTGAGGCGAAACCAGCTGCCGCCGATCCCGTAGATCTCGTCCTGGGTGCCGTCGGTCTTGTTGACGATCTGCTTCCAGAAGCCGACGATCTCGCCCTGTTTCTCGTCGATGAGCACCTTTTGGTACTCGTACACCCAGTTCTCCAGGCCCTCCATCTCCAGGCCGAGGGCGACATCGCGGATCTCGTCGACGCCGACGCACATCACGTCTTCCTTCGGGCCGATGTTCCAGCCGTAGGTGGCGTCTTTGGCGTAGAAGTCCGCCAGCGGCTTCCAGTCACCGGCCTTCTCGCAGTCCTTGTTGGCCTGCAGCCAGCGGTCGACCCATCCCTCGAGGTCCGCGCGTGAATGTGACGCCATCGTTAGCCTTCTTTCTCCTTGATGAACAGCGCTTGCGTGGGGCACATCGCGACCGCGCGCTCGACCTCGTCGCGGGCGTCCTCGGGCGGTTCGGGGTCGAGGATCTCGACCTTGCCCCGCTTGGGCACCCGAAAGTAGTCCGGCGCCTCCAGTTCGCACATGGCGTGGCCCTGACACAGATCCAGGTCGGCTTCGATTCGAAAACCCATGACCGGTCAGGCTTTCCGCTTGCGGTAGCGCACCTTCGCCGGCCGGGCGAGCTGGACGACCATCTTGGAGTGGTCGTTGTGATAGCTGTCGGCCGGCTGCGCCATCTCGAACTCATACTCGCGCAACAGAACCGAGAAGATCGCCTTGATCTGCATCTGGGCGAAAGCGGCCCCCACACAGCGGTGCCGCCCCGCGCCGAACGGGATCCAGGTCCACCGGTTGACGATGTCGGCCTGCTCGGGCTTGTTGTAGCGATCGGGCTTGAAGGCGTCCGGATCGGGAAAGTCTTCGGGGATCCGGTTCGAGATCGCCGGGGAGGCCGCCACATAGTCGCCGGCGTGAATCGGGAAGCCCTCGACCTCGAACTCGCCCTTGGCGACCCGCATCAGGATGATCAACGGCGGGTGCAGTCGCAGGGTTTCCTTGACCACGTTGTCCAGCTTCGGAATCGAGCGCAGCGCATGGAAACTCACGGCCTGGCCGTCGGCGTACAGCTCCTCGAGCTCGGCGAGCACCTCGGCATAGACGTCCGGGTGGCGGATCAACTCGATCAACGTCCACGCCGAGGTCCCCGAACTGGTGTGGTGACCCGCGAACATCAGCGAGATGAACATCCCGGTGACCTCGTCGGCGGAGAACCGAAGATTGCCCTCCTCGTCCTTGATGGAGACCAGCACGTCGAGCATGTCGCGGTCGGCCTTGTCCTGCGGCGGATTGGCCACCCGCTGGTCCATGATTTCCTGCACCACCGCAACGAGTTTCACGCGCGCTTCGTCACGCCGCTTGAAGCTTTCGATCGGGAGGTAGGGGTCGACGTAGCACAGCGGGTCGGTGCCGCGTTCCAGCTCGTGGTAGTACTCGGCGAACCGGTGGTCGAGCTGCTCGCGGAACTTCAGCCCGATCAGGCAGGCCGTCGAGGTGTAGATGGTCAGCTCGGCGAAGAAGTCGAGCAGCTCGATCTCGCCCTCCTCGCCCCAGGTGGCGATCATCTTCTTGACTTCGCCCTCGATGGTGGCGGCGTGGCCCTTCATCTGTTCGCCGCGCAGCGCCGAGTTGTGCAGCATCTCCTTGCGCCGCTCGGGGCTGGCGTCGAACACCACGCCCTTGCCGAAGATCGGCGTCATGAACGGGTACGCCTCGGCCTGGTCCAGCTCCTCGTCGGCGGAACGGAAGAAGAATTCGTTGGCGCCGGCGCCGGACAGCAGGATGACGTGCTTGTCGACCAGCTGGAACCAGCCGACATCCCCGCACTCGTCCCGGACGCGCTGCATCAAACCGATTGGGTCCGTGCGGAATTCCTCCAGGTGGCCGTGCTCCTCTTCGCCGCCGGAAACCCGCGGCACGATCGCTGTAGTCACTGTTCTGGCATCCCCTCTTCGCCGAGAGCGAGCTTTTGCCGATCTTTCTTGTCGGCCAACGGGGCTTCGGGCTGAAGCTCCATGTTCGCGATGAAGCCACCCCGCGGAGTCTCGGCGACGAACGTGATGGCTCGCGCCAAATCCGCCGCCCGCAGGAAATAGTCGTGGCGGGCCTGGCCCCACTTCGCCCAGTCTTCGAGCGCGGGGCCGATCTTCTCGGCCGGCAGGCTCCAGCCCATCGAGGTCTTCGTCGGGCCGGGGTGCACGATCGAGGCCCGCACGCCGGTGCCCTCGAGCTCCATCTGGAAGTTGGTGACCATCGCGACGAGCGCGGCCTTGGCGGCGCCGTAGGCGCCCATGTGCGGACGCTGGCGCAGGGCCACGTCGGAGCCGACGAAGATCAGATCGCCGCGCCGGCGCTCGAGCATGCCGGGCAGGACCGCGGCGGCCAGCCGGTTGGCGCCGACGAGGTGGATCTGCAGCTGCGACTCGAACTCGTCGGTCGTGATCTCGGCGAGCTTGCCGAAGTAGGTGTCGCCCGCGCCGGCCACCAGCACCTCGATGTCACCGAGCGCGTCGACCGCCTGCGCGACAAACGATTTCACCGAGTTCGGGTCGGTGACGTCCAGATGGAACCCGACCGCCTCGCCGCCCTCGGCGTTGATCTTGCCGACGATGTCGTTGAGCTTCTCGACCCGGCGGGCGCCCAGCGCGACCGGGAACCCGTGGGCCGCCAGTTCGATGGCGGTGGCCTCGCCGATGCCGGACGAGGCGCCGGCCACTATCGCCGGCCGGCGTTCGGGCAACGGGTCAAAGCGGGGCATTCAGCGGACCTCCACGCTCATGGGTAGGTGAGCGAATCCGCGGACATTGCTGGAGTGGACGCGGACGGCGTTGGCCTCGTCCACCCGATATCCGCGGATTCGCTTGAACAACTCGGTCAGCGCGACCCGGGCTTCCATTCGCGCCAGATGCGCGCCCAGGCAGAAGTGTGCGCCGCTACCGAAACTCAATAACTTGGGCCCGATTTCGCGCCCGATCACATAGTCGTCCGGGTTGTCGAAGGCCCGCTCGTCGCGATGGCCCGAGCCGGGCAGCAGCAGCAGGACGTCACCCTCGGGAATGGTGGTGTCGTAGAGGGTCAGCTCCCCGGACACGGTGCGGGCCAGGATCTGGCTGGACGTGTCGTAGCGCAGGGTCTCCTCGACCCACAGCGGCACCCGCGACAGGTCGGCGTAGACCGGGGTCAGCTGATCCGGGTTCCGGTGCCCCCAAAACGCGGCGTTCGCAAGCAGTTTGGTGGTGGTCTCATTGCCGGCGATCACCATCAGGAACATGAAGCCGAGCACCTCGTCGTCGGTGAGCCGGTCGCCGTCGATCTCGGCCTCCAGCAGCGCCGAGGTCAGGTCGTCCGTCAGCTTCTTACGCCGCTCGGCCACCATCCCCTGGTAGTAGACGATCAGGTTGAGCGAGGCCTCGACCGCCTCGGGTGGCACGTCGGTGACACCGTCGGCGCGGTGCATCACGCCGTCGGCCCAGGCCCGGACCTGGACCCGGTCCGGCTCGGGGACGCCCATCAACTCGGAGATGACGTCCATGGGCAGCTTCCCGGCGAACTCGTCGACGTAGTCGACGGTGCCGTCCGCTGAAGACCGCGCCTTCTCCAGCATGGTGTCCAGGTGCCGGGTCGCGATCTCGGTGACACGGGGCTCCAGCTCCCGAATCCGCCTGGGCGTGAACCCTTTCGAGACCAGCGTCCGCAGCCGCAGGTGGGCCGGATCGTCCATCGCCAGGAACGACATCGTCTTGGAGGCGTGCGGGCCTCGCGACGCCGGGTCCAGCGAGACGCCGTACTTGTTGGACAGCGTCGTGCTGTTGCGGAACCCTTGCAGCACATCCCGGTGCCGCGACAGCGCCCAGAACTTCAGCTTGTCGTTGCGATACAGCGGCGCCTCGTCGCGCAGCCGCTTGTAGTACGGATACGGATCCTCGTGAAAGTCGTAATCGTAGGGATCCAGGACCAGTTCGTGGTCGCCGACGTGGACGGTCATCTAATTACCTGTCTCCTCGCTGGCGGCGCTCAAGATGAGCCCCGCCACGTCGGCGAGGCGGTCGGCGATCTCGCGGTAGGTGAGCTGGCCGCTGCCGGCCTGCACGAGCGCGCCGAAAAACGCCATTTCGAGCGCGGATACGGTGGCGGGGTCGGATCCCGGACCGATCGCCGAGGCGATGCGGCGATGGATTTCCGCGCCGATCCGGTCGCGTGCCGCGCAGACTGCGGGGTCGGTACCGCCGCCCAGCAGCGCCGCCGTGCATGCCGCTCCGACCTCGGGTTCGTCGGCGACCACCAGGGCCAGATGGCGCAAGACCTTGTCCACGCGGGCGGGCATGGGGTCGTTCACGTCGGTGAAGTAGGGGACCTGCCGCACCAGGTCGAGGTAGACCTCGGCGATCAGATGGTTCTTCGACGAGAAGTAGGTGTAGGCGGTGGCCGGGGCCACTTTAGCGCGAGCCGCCACTGCGCGCACCGTCAGGTCGGCATACGACTTCTCGCGCAGGGTTTCGATGCCGGCCGCGAGGACCTTGCGGAACGTCTCCTCCTGGCGGCGGTTGCGCAAAGTCGCTCCGGTCTGGCGGTCGGCGCGGGATGCGACGGTAACCAGTGCATCGCTGGACACATGTCCAAGCTATCGGATTCGGGGCGCGGGAAGCAAGACCGGTCGGCATATCCGCAGATAAAATGCGCAGTTTGCCGATCATCGGCGCGCCGGGCGAGATCCGCTCTTGCACCGCAGACGGCCTGGCGACTATGGTTCGATGCGACCATATCGGACAAGTGTCCACTCAGTTGGCGTGCTTGATTGAGCCGCGCACAGACGGGAGCGGGAGATGGCCTTGTTGGCCGACGGCGCGAGCGCACTGTTCATCGACGGGAAGTTCTCGCCGGGCAACGCCGGCACGTTTTCCACGATCAACCCGGCAACCGAGGAAGTGCTCGGAGTTGCCGCCGACGCGGACGCCGACGACATGGGTCGCGCCATCGACGCCGCGCGGCGGGCCTTCGACGACACCGACTGGTGCCGCAACACCGAGCTGCGGGTGCGGTGCGTGCGGCAGCTGCGCGAGGCGATGCAGCAGCACCTCGAAGAGCTGCGCGACCTGACCATCGCCGAGGTCGGCGCACCGCGCATGCTCACAAGCATCGCCCAGCTCGAAGTACCGGTCAACGACCTCGCGTTCGCGGCCGACACCGCCGAATCCTACGAATTCAGCCGTGATCTCGGCGAGGCCGCGCCGATGGGCATCCCCACCCGGCGCACCATCGCGCGCGAGGCCGTCGGTGTCGTCGGCGCCATCACGCCGTGGAATTTCCCCCACCAGATCAACCTCGCCAAGATCGGGCCAGCGCTGGCCGCCGGAAACACCGTTGTCCTCAAGCCCGCGCCCGACACCCCCTGGTGCGCCGCCGTGCTCGGCGAACTGATCGCCGAGCACACCGACTTTCCGCCCGGGGTGATCAACATCGTCACGTCCAGCGACCACGGTGTCGGTGCGCTGTTGGCCAAAGACCCTGGGGTGGACATGGTTTCGTTCACCGGCTCGACCGCCACCGGCCGCAGCGTGATGGCCGACGGCGCCGCCACCATCAAGAAGGTCTTCCTCGAGCTGGGCGGCAAGTCGGCGTTCATCGTCCTCGACGACGCCGACTTGGGCGGCGCGGTGGGCGTGGCGGGCTTCTCGGTCTGCATGCACGCCGGGCAGGGCTGCGCGATCACCACCCGGCTGGTGGTGCCGCGGGCGCGCTACGACGAAGCGGTCTCCATCGCGGCCGCGACGATGGGCGGGATCAAGGCCGGCGACCCCACCGACCCCGGAACCATCTGCGGCCCCGTGATTTCGGCGCGCCAGCGCGACCGGATTCAGGGCTACCTCGACTCGGCGATCGCCGAGGGCGGCACGTTCGCGTGCGGCGGCGGGCGGCCGGCCGACCGCGACATCGGTTTCTTCATCGAGCCCACCGTCATCGCGGGGCTGGGCAACGACGCCCGCTGCGCGCGGGAGGAGATCTTCGGCCCTGTCCTGACGGTGATCCCGCACGACGGCGACGACGACGCCGTGCGCATCGCCAACGACTCGCCATACGGATTGTCGGGCACGGTGTTCGGCGCCGATCCGGAGCGGGCGGCGAGGGTTGCCGCGCGGGTTCGGGCCGGCACCATCAATGTCAATGGCGGCGTGTGGTATTCGGCCGATGCGCCATTCGGCGGCTACAAGCAATCCGGAAACGGCCGCGAGATGGGACTGGCCGGTTTCGAGGAGTACCTCGAGATCAAGACCATCGCGACAGCGGTCAACTAGAGGAGCTTGAGGGCATGCGATTCGAGAACAAGGTCGCCATCGTCACGGGATCGGGCGGCGGTATCGGCCAGGCCTACGCCGAGGCGCTGGCGCGTGAGGGCGCCGCGGTCGTCGTAGCCGACATCAAGGCCGAGGCGGCCGAGGCGGTGGCCAAGCAGATCGTCGCCGACGGCGGTACCGCGCTGGCCGTTCCGGTCGACGTGTCCGACCCGGCGTCGGCCAAGGCGATGGCCGACCGCACGCTGGCCGAGTTCGGCGGCATCGACTACCTGGTCAACAACGCCGCGATCTTCGGCGGCATGAAGCTCGATTTCCTGCTCACGGTCGACCCGGAGTACTACAAGAAGTTCATGAGCGTGAACCTCGACGGCGCGCTGTGGTGCACCCGCGCGGTGTACAAGAAGATGGCCAAACGCGGCGGCGGGGCGATCGTCAACCAGTCGTCCAGCGCCGCGTGGCTGTATGCGAATTTCTACGCCTTGGCCAAGGTCGGCATCAACGGACTGACCCAACAGCTATCCCGCGAACTGGGCAGCCAAAACATCCGGATCAACGCGATCGCGCCCGGGCCCATCGACACCGAGGCCAACCGGACCACCACACCGCAAGAGATGGTCACCGACATCGTCAAGGGTCTGCCCCTGTCGCGCATGGGAACTCCGCAGGACGTCGTCGGGATGTGCCTGTTCTTGTTGTCCGACGAGGCGTCGTGGATCACCGGGCAGGTTTTCAACGTCGACGGCGGGCAGATAATCCGGTCATGAGTGAGGCAGCGAAGCTCGGGTACATCGGCCTGGGCAACATGGGTGCGCCGATGGCCACGAAGATGACCGAATGGCCGGGCGGGGTGACGGTTTACGACATCCGGACCGAGGCGATGACGCCGCTGGCCGAGAAGGGCGCCAGCCTGGCCGACGGCGTCGCCGACGTGGCCGCCGCCGACATCGTTCATGTCACCGTCCTGGACGACGCCCAGGTGCGTGAAGTCGTCGGCGAACTGGCGGCGCACGCCGAGCCCGGGACGGTGATCGCGATCCACTCGACCATCAGCGACACCACCGCCGTCGAACTGGCCCGCGAGCTCAAACCGCGCGGCATCCACATCGTCGACGCACCGGTCAGCGGTGGCGCGGCCGCCGCCGCGAAGGGCGAGCTGGCCACCATGGTGGGCGCCGAGCGCGAGGTCTACGAACGGATCAAGCCGGCCTTCAAACACTGGGCGGCGATGGTCGTCCACGCCGGCGAGCCCGGCGCGGGCACGCGAATGAAGCTGGCCCGCAACATGTTGACGTTCACGTCGTATGTCGCTGCGTGCGAGGCCATGAAGCTGGCCGAGGCGGCGGGGCTGGACCTGCAGGCGCTGGGCCGGGTGGTGCGCCACACCGACGCGCTTACCGGCGGGCCGGGGGCGATCATGGTCCGCGACGACATGAAAGACCTTCAGCCGGAACACTTCCTGTACCAACCGTTTATGCACACCCGGGGCCTCGGGGAGAAAGACTTGAGCCTGGCGCTGGGTTTGGGTGAGGCGTTATCGGTGGACCTGCCACTGGCCCGGCTGGCATACGAGGGGCTGGCCGCTGGCCTGGGCGTACCGCACACAGAGAAAGAGGCGTGATGGACGAACTGCGCCGCAAGGGCCTCGAGAAGATGAACGAGGTCTACGGCTGGGAGATGCCCAACATCGAGGGCGACGCATACTTCGACCTGACCGTTGATCACCTGTTCGGCAGCATCTGGACGCGACCAGGGTTGTCGATGCGCGACAAGCGCATCATGACGCTGACGGCGGTGACCGCGATCGGCAATCGCGACCTGGCCGAGATCCAGATCAACGCCGCGCTGCTCAACGGCGAACTCACCGAAACCGAGCTGAAGGAGATGGCCGTCTTCCTGACCCACTATCTCGGGTTTCCGCTGGGTTCGGCGCTCAACGGCGCCGTCGACGCCGTCGTCGCGAAGCGCAAGAAGGCCGCGGCCAAGGGCGCCGGGGAGGACAAGAAGGCCAACGTGGACGCCGCCGTCAACATGCACCGGGGCAAGGCCGCCGACTAGGCGTGGCGCGCCGCCTCTTGGGCGAGTTGCACTCTGGAGCTGAGGCCAAGCTTCGAGTAAACGTGGCTGAGGTGCGCTTGCACGGTTCGCGCAGAGACGAAGAGGCGCGCGGCGATGTCTTTGTTCGGAAGCCCTTCGCTGACCAGCTTCACCACATTGATTTCGGCAGGAGTCAGTGATTCCCAACCAGTTGCCGGCCGCTTCCGTTCGCCGCGGCCACGTCGCGCGAAGGCGATCGCTTCGTCGATGGACCACGCCCCGCCCACGGCCCAGGCATCTTCGAATGCGTTGTCACCCAGGGTCTCGCGCAGACCGGCTACCGATACCTCATAGGGAGCGTCATAGATCTTGAAGCGCACGTATCCGGTGCGCCCACGATGTGCTTGTGCCGCTCCGAAAAGGTGGGCAGCTTCTTGGTAGCCGCCCGCCTCGACGGCAATCGTGGCTAGGCATTCGAGTACGTCGGCAATGACGAAGTAAGCCTTGAGGTTTGCCACCGTAGTGAGCGCATCCTGTGCATCTCGTTCTGCCTGTTCAAAATCGTTCTGTGCGATCGCGACCCGCGCACGCTTCGCCAGCGCCAACAGTCGGTGCATGCCTGGAGCCACCGCGACGGCGTCGTCGGCCCGCTGCCGGGCGGCGACCAGATCGCTCTGTGCGAGTGCGACTTCCGCGAGCGGGACGACGTTGGTAATCGCCAACTCCGGCTGAACTTTCATCCGCTGCCATGCCGCCTCGCCCGCATGGTCCGCCGCCTCTATGTCGCCCGCGGCCAGTGTCGCGACGGCCAACGCCGCGTACGCAAAGCCTTGGTTGAACTCTCCGAAGTCCTCGGCGCCCCGCACGGCTGCGCTTGCGGCCGCGCGGGCCGCGCCCGTGTCGCCCGCGTAGGCGAGCATGTGACCCAAACTGACGCGGCTGGACATCGCCCACATGGGGTCGTGCGCCTGGTCCGATTCGGTGGCCAGGGCGCGGAATTCAGCGATGGCTCCGGCGAGATCCCCTTCCCATTGCTGTGCCAACGCAACGCACCAGCGGCACCCGCGTGAGCTGTATCCGTCACCGATCGCGTCGGCGACGTCACGGCCTTCCTCGCCCGCTGCGCGCGCCGCAGCCGGATCACCCTGCCCGGTCACCGCTGCAAACGCTTGGTAAGCCAGAATCTGGCAGAGACTCCAGTCGTCGCCCAATGCGCGGGCCAGTCCGAGCGCCTCGTCAAAGTACGGGCCCGCGGCCTCTGGGTCGTAGGCAGCGATGAGCCCGCAACCGGCAAGTGCCCGGACCAGCAAGGCCGGGTCGTTGATCTCGCGGGCGATCGCGAGAGCCTCCAACGCTGCGACGTTGTCATAAATACTCTGGGTGGCGCCGAGTGTGGCTTTGTCGGCGAGCGCCCGTGCGCGAACTGCCGGTGGCAACTCCCCACAGTCCAAACTCGCGTCGCCGAGTGCAGCGTCGAACCACGCCATTCCCTCCTGGACGCGACCCCGTGTAACCCACAGCGGGTGCAACGCCGATGCGAGCTGCAATGCCGTTGCGATTTCGGCATTTTCTCGACACCACGCGAATGCAAACCGCAGGTTGTCGATTTCGATCTCGGCAAGCTCGACGCGGCTCTGGTGTCCTGAGCGGCCGGGAGTATCGAGCGACGTCGCCGTCTTGGTGTAGTGATCGCGGTGGCGAGTGCGAACCGCGTCCGCTTCGCCGGACTCGCTGAGCTTCTCCAGCGCGTACTGGCGGACCGTCTCCAGCATTCGGTAGCGCGTCCCGAAGTCGCTGTCTTCGGCCACAACGAGTGACTTGTCGATAAGCAGCGTCAGCTGATCGAGGGTCTGGTAACGCTCGATGTCGCTGTCGCCGCACACGGCCTGCGCCGCATCGAGATCGAATCCGCCCATGAAAACCGCTGCCCGGCGAAACAGGACGCGTTCGGGCTCGGTCAACAGTGCGTGCGACCAATCGACCGAAGCCCGGAGTGTCTGCTGTCGGCGCACGGCCGTTCGGGCGCCGCCGGTCAGCAGCCGGAAACGATTGTGCAGGCTGTCGAGAATCTGCACTAACGAGAGTGACCGAACCCGCGCGGCCGCCAGCTCTATCGCCAGCGGTATGCCGTCGAGGCGCCGGCAGATCTCGGTCACCGTTTCCGAGTTATCCTCGGTCACAACAAAATCAGGCCGCACCTGGCGCGCGCGGTCGGTGAACAACGCGATCGCCTCGCCGGCCAGCGACAGGGAGGGCACCGCCCACGCGACTTCGCCCGCCACTCGGATCGGCTCACGGCTGGTGGCGAGGATTGTCACCGCCGGGCAACTCGCCAGCAGCGCAAGGGTTAACGAGGCACACGCATCGATCAGGTGCTCGCAGTTGTCCAAGACGATGAGCATGTGTCGACCGGCGATCACCCGGGTGAGCGTGTCCATCGTCGAGCGCCCGGCCTGGTCGGGCAACCCCAACGCGCGAGTCGCTGCAACCGGAACGGTGTCGGCGTCAGCGATCGGCGCCAGATCCACATACCACACTCCGTCGGCGAAATCGCTCTCCATCTCGTCCGCGACGTGCACTGCCAAACGTGTCTTGCCGACGCCACCCGCGCCGGTCAGCGTCACCAGCCGGTTTTCGCCGACGATCTGCCGTACGGTCTTCATCTCGGCGCCGCGGCCGACGAAGCTCGTAAGTTGGGGCGGGAGATGTTGTTTCCCAGTCGTTGTCGATGCACGCAAGGGTGGGAAGTCGTTGCGAAGATCCGCGTGACACAGCTGTGTTACCCGCTCGGGTCGGGGCAGGTCCCGCAACGCGTGGGTGCCCATATCGAGCAGCCATGCTCCGGCCGGGAGCGCGTCGGCGATCAGATCACTTGTGGTGGCTGATAAGACCGTCTGGCCCCCGTGCCCCAGGTCGCGCAGCCGTGCGGTTCGGTTGATGGTTGGCCCGACATAGTTTGCTTCGTCCCGCAGTTGCACTTCGCCGGTATGGAGCCCGATCCGCA
>NZ_LZIS01000067.1 GCF_001667015.1 Mycobacterium sp. E3198
GCCGACACCGACATCGGCATCGGCGACATCGCCGGCGCCACCTACGTCACCCCGCGCGCGATTCAGCTGATGTTCCGGCGCCAGCTCGACACCACGCCCACCGAATACGTGCGGCGCGTCCGGCTGCACCGCGCGCACGACGAGCTGATCGCCGCCGAGCCCTCCAGCAGCACGGTTACCGAGATCGCGCAGCGCTGGGGCTTCGCGCACACGGGCCGGTTCGCCGTGCTGTATCGGCAGACCTACGGTCAGAGCCCGCACGCCACGCTCAAACGGGTGACCTAGCCTCAGTCGCAGCGTCAGTCGCGCAGCGTGGTATGCGGGCTTTGGCCGTAGACCTGGCGGTAGTAGACGGCGAACCGGCCCGTGTGCGCGAACCCCCACCTGGCCGCGACCTGCGCGACGGTCGTATGCGCCCGGTTGGCGGCCAGCAGGTCCTGGTGGGCGTGATGCAGCCGGACCCGGCGCAGGTATTCCATTGGCGTGCAATCGCGGTGGCGACGGAACATCAGCTGA
>NZ_LZIS01000068.1 GCF_001667015.1 Mycobacterium sp. E3198
GGACGCGCCGCCGGTCCAGGGTGACACCGGATTTCAGCGTCAGGTTGTTGCGCAGCATCAGGCGCATGTTAATCGGGTAGGCCTCGTCGTCGGCGACGCCGAAATAGAAGACCGTGGCGCCGGGTGCGGCTGCCTCGATGGCGTGCCCCAGGGTGGCCACCTGGTGGCCGACGGCCTCGATGACGACGTCGGCGCGGTCGCCGGGGGCCAGCTGGCTGACCCAGCGGTCGCTGGTGGCCCGCACCGGGTCGTCGACCCCGAAAGCCGTTGCGTGGCCGCCGCGGTCTACGGGGTCGACGCCGGTAACGCGCCGGGCGCCGGCCGCCTTGGCGACGTAGGAGAACAGCAGCCCGATCGAGCCCTGGCCGATGATCGCGACGTGCCGCCCGGACAGGTCCGGCAGCTGTTCGCGCGCGTACAGGACGCACGCCAGCGGTTGCAGGCCGACCGCCTCAGCCGGGGTCAGCGCCGGGTCGTACGGCGCCAGCATGTCGCCGTCGCTGATCACTCGTTCCATCAGGCCGTCGAACCCCGACGCCCAGCCCACCACGCGATCGCCGGCGCGGTGGTCGGGGTGCCGGCTGGCGATCACTTCGCCGGCCACCTCGTGGATCGGGAAGCCGTCCTTCTCGGCGGCGCTTTTGCCGTCGTCGCCCGCAAGGCGGCCGCGGTTGCCGCGGAAGGCCGGCAGGTCACTGCCGCAGACGCCGGCGGCCGAAAACTGCAGCAGCACTTGCCCGTCGGTGAGGTGCTCGACCGTGTGGTCGGGGATCGACGTCCGCTCGAACAGGTACGGGGCGATGATCCGGTAGGACCACACGTCAGACCTCCACCGGGATCTTGTTGTATCCCCACTGGAAGCTGGACGGCAGGCGGGCGGCGGCCTCGCCGTGGATCGCGTAGTCGGGCACCCGGCGGAGCCATTCGGCCAGCAGCACAGCGACTTCCAGCCGGGCGAGGTGGTAGCCGATGCAGAAGTGCTGGCCGCGGCCGAAGGCCAGCGAGCGGCGGATGGGCCGGTTCCAGACGAACTCGTCGGGTTCCGGGTATTCCCGTTCGTCGCGATTGGCCGAGGCCAGCAGCGTGATGACGCGCTGGCCCGGCTGGATCGTCGCGTCGTGAATGGCGAAGGGTTTCCGCGCGGTTCGGGCGAACCACTGCGCCGGGGCGCAGAACCGGATCATCTCCTCGCGCGCGATCGGCACGTTGGTGTCGGGATCGGCGCGCACCGCGGCCAGCTGGTCGGGTCGCCGGCTCAGTTCCCACAGGCCGTGGGCGACGATCTTGGGCACGGTTTCGGTGCCGCCGATGAAGATGCAGAGCATCTGCATGGCGACCTCGACGTCGTCGAGCTCGCTGCCGTCGGGCAGGCGGTAGCCGAGCAGCCCGTCGACCACGCCGAGCGGTCCGCCGGACGCGTCGGCGCGGCGGCGCTGGACCGCCGGCACCAGGAACTCCATGTAGTTGGGCCGCGCCTCGGCGGTGTCCACGCCCACCCCGGGCTCCGCGAGGCTGCCGGCGTTCACCGCGGCCAGCACCTGCGGCGCGAGATCCGTTGGAATGCCCAGCAATTCGCAGACCACCGACGCCACCACGATGCCGCCGTAGTCCTGGGTCAGGTCGAACGAGCCCAGCGGCAGCAGCGCGTCGAGGCGTTCGTTGGCCAGCGCGCGGATCCGGTGCTCCAGCCCGGCGACGGCCCTGGGGCGCAGCGGCGCCGAATGCGCGCGCCGGATCTGGCCGTACAGGTCCGCGTCGAACACCGCGTGGAACGGCAGCGGATGCAGCGGCGGGTCGTCGACCGGCCCGGTGTTGTGCTTGGCCAGTACCGCCGCCGCGGGCAGGGTGCCTTCCGACGCCACGAAGGTCCCGTCGTTGACTTCCAGGACCCGCCAGATGTCGTCGAAGCGGGACAGCGCGTAGGTGTCCCACTGCGGCATGTAGTACGCAGGGTGCTCATCGCGCAGGATCCGGTAGTACGGCAACGGGTTCGCCATCACTTCCGCGTCGAACGGATCGTACGAAAAGCTCACTGCAGTGGCGATGGAGGTAGGGCCTGCAGGATGGAGTCTTCCCAGCCGTCGCGCAGGGCCGGCGCCACGCTCATCCAGGTGATGATCTCGGCCGGCGGGCTGTCCTTCCAGGACGGGTAGTGATTGGCGAAGCACTCCCAGCCGCCGTCCAGCGCCCAGTAGTGGATGACCTCGTTGTAGCGGAACGTCGTGGTAAACGAACCCAGCCATCGCTTCCCGGTGCGCTCCGACCACGGCACGTAGAGGCGCTCCAGCTCGCGGATGTAGTCGTCCTGGCGCCCCGGCTTGGTCTGCATGATCTCCTGGATCACCAGCGGCGCAGCGAAATTCGTCTCGCGCAGCTGCGCCAGCGTCTTGTTACTGGGGCCGGGGTACATGATCCGCCCCTCGCCCGAGGCGCCGGTGTCGGACAGATAGGCCGCCCACTTGCCGGCCGCGGCCTGGTGGCTGCCGCCGCGCGCCTGGGCGGTCCCGATGCGGGCGTAGTCGGCGAACCCGTCGATCTCCCAGATGACCGTGGCCTGCGGCCAGTGGCCGTTATAGGGGGTGGCCTCCCAGATCGCGAACAGCCGGGCGCCGAGGTCGTCCATCATCGGCCGGTAGATGTCGGTGAACGCCTCGGTGAATCCGTCGCTTCGCCCGGATCCCAGTGAAATCGTCTCGTGCAGATAGAGCAGGGTGTGGCCGTAATACTTCTTCATCACTAGAGCCGAGTGGCCGCGTCGCACAGCAGCGTTTCGATCGGATCGACCGGGCCGCAGCCGATCCCGGCCTCCGCCAGCGCGTAGCCCTTGAATCGGCGCGCCGCCATGCTGAGGACGTGCTGGGTCCGGGTCATCGCGCGGTCGACCGCCAGCGGCCACCCGTCACCCCACAGCGCGACCTCGGTCAACCGGTCGTCCATCGCCGCCAGCACCTGCTCCCGCACGCGCGCGTCGGCGGTGTACGCCTCGGCGCTGACCGCGAGGCCGTGGCTCCTTGCGTCGGCCGGATCCGGCCGCCCGTCAAAGTCCAATGACCGCACCCCGAGGATCCGCAGCGCGCGGGTATCGCAGCCGCGCGGCAGCAGCACGGTCACCTCCCAACCGGCCATCACCCGGTCGTAGAGCCAACCCCCGGCGGAAGCGACGACGTCGGTAGTGCTGGCCGCCACGACGTCCAACCGGTATCGCAGACTCTCTCCGTCGGCGCGGGTCGCCTGCACGGACCTGACCCGGCTCTGGTGGCCGATGTTGAACGTTGGGGTGACCATCGTTGGCGTTTCCTGCAGCGCTTGTCGTGGGCTTGTTGTCACCGGACAGCGTGACACTTCAGGCCAAATTTGTAAAGGTCTCGCGGGCGGGTCACGACCCGCGGCGGGCCTTCAGTTCGGCGAGAACCTCGTCGGTGTGCTGCCCCAGTTGCGGCGCCGCGGACCGCGGGGCCCAGGGTGTGCCATGGAAATCCGCCGGTGTGGCCACCATGGCAACGCCGGCCTGCCCGTCGGGCACGTCGACGATTCCGCCGGCGGCGTGGAACTGCTCGTCGGCCACCACGTCCTCGAGCGCGTTGACCGGGGACCAGAACAGATCGGGTTCGCCCGCGAAGATCTGCGCCCATTCGTCGAGTGGGCGGGTCGCGAAGATCGCGTCCAACTCGGCGATGAGCTGCACCGCATGGGCGGCG
>NZ_LZIS01000069.1 GCF_001667015.1 Mycobacterium sp. E3198
CGGGCTGGGCCTGGCGGCCGGGCTGCTGACGCCGATCCCGGCGGCGGGCTTCGTCTCGCTGATGCTGGTCGCGGCCTGGACGGTGCACCGCGCCAACGGCTTCTTCATCGTCAAGGAGGGCTGGGAGTACAACCTGGTGCTGGCCGTCAGCGCCGTCGTGGTGGCCACGCTGGGCGCCGGGCGGTTGAGCCTGGACTGGGTGATCTTCGGCCACAACTGGTACGACGGCTGGCCCGGCCTCGTGATCTCGGCGGGGCTCGGTCTGGCCGGCGCCGCCGGGCAGCTGCTGATCTTCTACCGGCCGCCGGTCAAGCAGGCGGGGTAGGCCCCGGCCGCGGGAGGTCCCCAGGTCGCGCAGCGTCGGGGGCTACGCGGGGCTAGGGCTTCCCGGTGTTCCCGTTCTGGCCGACCAGCACACCGGCGGTGCCGCCGGTGCCCGGCGTGCCGGTCGGGCTGCCCGGGTTGCCGCCGTTGCCGCCGTTGCCGCCGTCGCCGATCGCGACGGCATTGCCGCCGGCTCCGCCGGCTCCGCCCGCGCCGCCGTGGCCGGACCCGCCGGCGCCGCCGTCACCGCCGTTGCCGATCAGGCCGCCCTTGCCGCCGGCCCCGCCCGC
>NZ_LZIS01000070.1 GCF_001667015.1 Mycobacterium sp. E3198
GGAGCTGCCGGTCCAGCAGGTGCTGGCCGACATGGAAAGCGCCGGCATCGCCGTCGACCTGCAGCTGCTGGGCGAGCTGCAAAGCCAGTTCGGCGACCAGATCCGCGACGCCGCCGAGGCGGCCTACGCCGTGATCGGCAAGCAGATCAACCTGGGCTCGCCCAAGCAGCTGCAGGTGGTGCTGTTCGACGAGCTCGGGATGCCCAAGACCAAGCGCACCAAGACCGGCTACACCACCGACGCCGACGCCCTGCAGTCGCTGTTCGACAAGACCGGGCACCCGTTCCTGCAGCACCTGCTGGCCCACCGCGACGTCACCCGGCTCAAGGTCACCGTCGACGGGTTGCTGAACTCGGTGGCCGCCGACGGCCGCATCCACACCACGTTCAACCAGACGATCGCGGCCACCGGCAGGCTGTCGTCGACCGAACCGAACCTGCAGAACATCCCGATCCGCACCGAGGAAGGCCGCCAGATCCGGGACGCGTTCGTGGTGGGCAAGGGCTTCGACGAACTGATGACGGCGGACTACAGCCAGATCGAGATGCGGATCATGGCGCACCTGTCCCGCGACGAGGGCCTGATCGAGGCGTTCAACACGGGGGAGGACCTGCACTCGTTCGTCGCCTCGCGGGCGTTCGGGGTGCCGATCGAGGAGGTCACCGCCGAGCTGCGGCGCCGGGTCAAGGCGATGTCGTACGGGCTGGCCTACGGCTTGAGCGCCTACGGGCTGTCCGCCCAGCTCAAGATCTCCACCGAGGAGGCCAAGGAGCAGATGGACGCCTACTTCGCCCGCTTCGGCGGTATCCGCGACTACCTGCACGACGTCGTCGAGCAGGCCCGCAAGGACGGCTACACCTCCACGGTGCTGGGCCGCCGCCGCTACCTGCCCGAGCTGGACAGCAGCAACCGCAACGTGCGCGAGGCGGCCGAGCGGGCGGCGCTCAACGCGCCCATCCAGGGCAGCGCGGCCGACATCATCAAGGTGGCGATGATCGAGGTCGACAAGGCGATCAAAGAGGCCGGACTGGCGTCGCGCATGCTTTTGCAGGTGCACGACGAACTGTTGTTCGAAGTCGCGCCCGGCGAGCGCGAACCCCTCGAGGCGCTGGCGCGGCAGAAGATGGGCGGCGCGTACCCCCTGGACGTTCCGCTCGAGGTGTCGGTGGGTTACGGGCGCTCCTGGGACGCCGCCGCGCATTGAGGTACCGTGAGGGCGAAAAACCGGCCGAAAATTCGCCGTGGCGTTACTTTCGCGCCAGCATCTGGTGGCCGAGTTTGTCCAGCTAGTGCCCCGTCGAGTAGCCTCGACAGGTAAATCCTGTTTTATCCCTACGACCTCACCTGTCCGGAGCAACCCAACAACATGCCGAGTCCCACCGTCACCTCGCCGCAAGTAGCCGTCAACGACATTGGCTCGAGCGAGGATTTTCTCGCCGCAATAGACAAAACGATCAAGTACTTCAACGATGGCGACATCGTCGAGGGCACGATCGTCAAAGTGGACCGGGACGAGGTGCTCCTCGACATCGGCTACAAGACCGAAGGGGTCATCCCCGCCCGCGAGCTGTCCATCAAGCACGACGTCGACCCCAACGAGGTCGTTTCCGTCGGCGATGAGGTCGAGGCCCTGGTCCTCACCAAGGAGGACAAAGAGGGCCGGCTGATCCTCTCCAAGAAGCGCGCGCAGTACGAGCGCGCCTGGGGCACCATCGAGGCCCTCAAGGAGAAGGACGAGGCCGTCAAGGGCACGGTCATCGAGGTGGTCAAGGGTGGCCTGATCCTCGACATCGGGTTGCGCGGCTTCCTGCCCGCCTCGCTGGTCGAGATGCGCCGCGTCCGCGATCTGCAGCCGTACATCGGCAAGGAGATCGAAGCCAAGATCATCGAGCTGGACAAGAACCGCAACAACGTGGTGCTGTCGCGGCGGGCCTGGCTGGAGCAGACGCAGTCCGAGGTGCGCAGCGAATTCCTCAACCAGCTGCAGAAGGGCAGCATCCGCAAGGGTGTGGTCTCCTCCATCGTCAACTTCGGCGCGTTCGTCGACCTCGGCGGCGTCGACGGCCTGGTGCACGTCTCCGAGCTGTCCTGGAAGCACATCGACCATCCGTCCGAGGTGGTGCAGGTGGGCGACGAGGTCACCGTCGAGGTGCTCGACGTCGACATGGACCGCGAGCGGGTTTCGTTGTCGCTCAAGGCGACCCAGGAAGACCCGTGGCGGCACTTCGCCCGCACGCACGCCATCGGCCAGATCGTGCCCGGCAAGGTCACCAAGCTGGTTCCGTTCGGCGCGTTCGTCCGCGTCGAGGAGGGCATCGAGGGCCTGGTGCACATCTCCGAGCTGGCCGAGCGCCACGTCGAGGTGCCCGACCAGGTGGTCGCCGTCGGCGACGACGCGATGGTCAAGGTCATCGACATCGACCTGGAGCGCCGCCGGATCTCGTTGTCGCTCAAGCAGGCCAACGAGGACTACACCGAGGAGTTCGACCCGGCGAAGTACGGCATGGCCGACAGCTACGACGAACAGGGCAACTACATCTTCCCCGAGGGCTTCGACGCCGAAACCAACGAGTGGATGGAAGGTTTCGACAAGCAGCGCGCCGAATGGGAGGCCCGCTACGCCGAGGCCGAGCGCCGGCACAAGATGCACACCGCGCAGATGGAGAAGTTCGCGGCGGCCGAGGCGGCCGGGCACGCCGGCGAACAGTCGCCGGCGAACGGCGCTCCGCCGGAGAAGGCGGCCGGCGGATCGCTGGCCAGCGACGCCCAGCTGGCCGCCCTGCGGGAAAAGCTCGCCGGCAACGCCTAACCCGGTTCACTGATGCTCCGCATCGGGTTGACCGGTGGCATCGGCGCCGGCAAGTCGGCGCTGTCGTCCACCTTCGCGACGTGCGGTGCGGTCATCGTCGACGGCGACGTCATCGCGCGCGAGGTGGTCCAGCCGGGCACCGAGGGGCTGGCGGCGCTGGTCGAGGCGTTCGGTGACGACATCCTGCTTCCCGACGGGTCGCTGGATCGTCCCGCGTTGGCGGCCAAGGCTTTTCGCGACGACGAGGCGCGTCAGAAGCTGAACGGGATCGTCCACCCGCTGGTGGGCAAGCGGCGCGCGGAGATCATCGCGTCGGTGCCCGGCGATTCGGTTGTCGTCGAAGACATTCCGCTGCTGGTGGAATCGGGGATGGCGCCGCTGTTCCCGCTCGTGGTGGTGGTGCACGCCGACGTCGAGGTGCGGGTGCGACGGCTGGTCGACCAACGCGGGATGCCCGAAGAGGACGCCCGCGCCAGGATCGCCGCCCAGGCCAGCGACGAGCAGCGCCGCGCCGTCGCCGACATCTGGGTCGACAACTCGGGCAGCCCGGAGGACCTGGTGCGGCGGGCCCACGACGTGTGGGACAACCGGATCGTGCCGTTCGCGCACAACCTCAGCGCGCGCCAGATCGCGCACGCGCCGGCACGACTGGTGCCGGCCGACCCGAGTTGGCCCGAGCAGGCGCGGCGCATCGTCAACCGGCTGCAGACGGCCTGCGGCCACCGGGCCATCCGCATCGACCACATCGGCTCCACCGCGCTGCCCGCCCTCGACGCCAAGGACGTCATCGACGTGCAGGTCACCGTCGAATCACTCGCCGTCGCCGACGAACTCGCCGAACCCTTGTTGGCCGCCGGCTACCCCCGCATCGAGCGCCTCACCTCCGACGTCGCCAAGGACGACGCCCGCAGCACCGTCGATCGGTACGACCACAGCGACGATCCGGGCCTGTGGCACAAGCGAATTCACGCCTCCGCCGACCCGGGCCGGCCGACCAACGTGCACCTGCGGGTGGACGGCTGGCCCAACCAGCAATTCGCCCTGCTGTTCGTCGCCTGGCTGCGGGCCGACGTCGGCGCGCGCGCCGACTACCTGGCCGTCAAGCTCCAGGCCGAACAAGCAGCGGGCGGTGACATCTCGTCCTACGTCGCCGCGAAGGAGCCGTGGTATCCCGACGCCTATCGGCGGGCTTGGGAGTGGGCCGACTCAACCGGATGGCAGCCCTAGCCGGGCACGGGCGCTCCGCATTGGAGCACGCCATTGTTGGGGCCCGGATTTCCGGGTGAGGTTCTGACGAGCTGGTCGACCTGCGTGAAAACGTTGTCGTCCACGTCGATCTCGCAGTGCACGTTCGCCGAGTAGGGGAAGTGCAGCACGATCCGCATGCCGGCCTGCCCCGGGTCGGGCAGCACCGTATTCGCCTCGAACGCGTTGCCGGGCATGGACGGAAGGTTGGTGGTGTTCGTCTGACCGCCGTTGATGATGAAGGCGGCCTGGCTGCCGGTGGTCAGCGCGTCGACCCGGGCGCGGTAGGTGATGTTGTGCAGGTCCGCCCGCGCGGTTGCGGGGCTTAGCTGGGAGCCCGCCGCGATCACGGTCAGGGCGACGATCGGCATCCACTTGCGCTTGCTGCGGCCCATAATTGCCGACATTACGCCGGTTGGCACCGCGGGCACCACAGCGACGTCCGGCCGCCCACCCGGCCGTGCGCGAGGCGCGCGCCGCAGCGCGGACAGGACGGGTCCGGCTCGTCGCGCACCCCGGTGAGCCACCGCGGCAGTCCCGGCACCCGGCCATGCCGCACCGACGTGCGCAGCACCGACGTCATGGCGGCGTGCAGGCGCTTGACGTCGTCGGCGTCCAAGCCGGGAACCGGGCGGTGCGGCGCGATCCGGGCCCGCCAGCAGATCTCGTCGGTGAGCAGGTTGCCCAGCCCGGCGATCACCGCCTGGTCCATCAGCGTCGATTTCACCCGACCGCGCCGGCCCGCCAGCAGATCGCGAAACGCCGCCAGGCCGATGCCCAGGGCGTCGGGGCCCTGCGGACCGGTCACCCGCGCGACGTCCGCGTCGGTGTCGGCCAGCCACACTCCGCGCAGCTTGCGCAGGTCGGCGTAGCGCAACTCCCCCCGATCCAGCGCGATCACCAGCCGCTCGTAGGGCTCTCGGGCGCCGCCGTCGGCGGCGTAGTACGGGTGCCCCGTCATCCCGCTGTGCACCAACAGCGTCGGGCCGTCCGTCGGCAGCATCAGCCACTTGCCGTGCCGCCGTGGGGAATCGAACCGCCGGCCGTCCAGGCGCCGGCCCAGCGCCGCGGCGGTGGTGTTGCGCAGCACGCCGGGATCGTGGACCCGCACCCGCCGGATTCGCCGCCCCGGCAGCGTGTCGGCCAGCCGGCGCCGAAACCCCTCCACGTCGGGCAGCTCAGGCACGAAGCTTCGCCAGGCGCCGCGCGGGGCCGGTCAGCGAGCGGGCGCGCCGGTACATGCCGGCCCACGGATCCGGCTGCCCGGCAAGCCGTTTGGGAATATCGCGGATCGTGAACCGATCCGCCCGCAGGCCGCGGGTGTCCAGCTCGTCCCACTCCAGCGGCGTCGCCACCGGCGCGCCCCGCCGGGCCCGGACCGAGTACGAGGCAACAGCGGTCTGCGCGTACGCGTTTCGCATGATGTCGAGGTACACCCGGTCGCCCCGCTTGTTCTTGCGGGCCTCCACGGTGCGATGCGCGGCGTCGTCGGCGGCCACCACCTCGGCCACACCGCGGGCGAACTGCCGCACGGTGTCGAAATCGCTGTCGGGGCGTAGCGGCGTCACGACGTGCAACCCGCGCGACCCGGTGGTCTGCACGTAACACGCCAGCCCGAGGTCGTCCAGGACGCCGGCCACCGCGCGCGCGGTCGCGCGCACCACGGCGAAGTCGCCGCCGGAGGGGTCGAGGTCGAACACCAGCCGGTCGGGGCTGTCCAGCCGCTGGCGCCGCGACTGCCACACGTGCAGCGTGACGCAGTTCTGGTTGGCCAGCCAGCGCAACGCTTCCGGGCGTTCGGCCATGGGATGCACCACGGTGTCGCCGCCCTCCTTGGGGACCCCGACGCGGCCCATCCAGTCGGGCAGCGAATCGGCGAAATCTTGTTGCACCCAGCCCTGCTCGCCGATGCCGCGCGGGAACCGTTGCACGGTGAGCGCCCTGCCCTTGAGGTGCGGCAGCATCGTGTCGGCCACCTCGCCGTAGTAGTCGACCAGTTCGCCCTTGGTGATCCCGTCCTTCGGGAACATCACCCGGTCCGGGTGGGTGACCTCGACGGCGAGGCGGGGCATCAGCGCGACTCCCGCACCACGTCCGCGGCCGCCTTGTCGGTGCGCAGGCCGAGGTAGCGCGGGTGGCGCAGCTTGCCGTCGCGCGTCCACTCGGTGAAGCCGATCTGGACCACCAGCTCGGGGCGCACCCAGCGGGCGCCGTTCTCGCGCACCAGGCCGCGGGTGAAGGGCGCGGCGTCCTGCTCGATCGGCGACAGCCGCCCGTGCAGGCGGCGCAGGGTGGCTTCGTCGAAACCGGTGCCCACCTTGCCGGCGTACACCAGGTCGCGCCCGTCGTGGTAGCCGAGCAGCAGCGCGCCCAACTCGATGCGGCTGCCTTTGGGGGCGGTGTAGCCGCCGACCACGAACTCCTGATCGCGAACGCACTTGAACTTCAACCAGTTCGGCGATCGCCGGCCGTCATACGTGGCGTCGGCCAGCTTCGCGATCACCCCCTCGTCGCCGCGCTCGCAGGCCTGCCGGTAGGCGGTGAGGCCGTCGCCGACCCGGTGGGCCGTGTAGCGCAGCGGATCGTCGAACGCGATGGCCTTGCGCAGCAACCGCTTTCGCCACAGCAACGGGACGCCGGTGGTGCATTTCCCGTCGAGGTGCATCAGGTCGAACAGGTAGTAGAAGACACGCACCGGCGACGCCCGGGCCACCTCGGGGTCGGTGATGCCCAGACGGCCCTGCAGCCGGGCGAAGCTGGTGCGGCGACCCGCGAACGCCACCACCTCGCCGTCGACGACGAACCGCGTCGTGCGCTGGGCACCGAGCGCGTCGACGAGTTCCGGGTAGCTGCCGTTGAGCGGCTGGCGGTTTCGCGACAGCAGCCGCACCCGGTCGCCATCGCGGAACGCCAGGCAGCGCATCCCGTCGAATTTGCGCTCGAAGATCCAGTGGGGATCGGAGAACCGCTTCTCGGTCAGGGTGGCCAGCGTCGGCGCCCGCCAGTCCGGCACCGGCTCGTCGCGCAGCGCCGCGCGCACGGAATCGGGCAGCGCGGCGAGGTCGGTCATGACCAGTCGTCCGCTTCTTCCTTGCGCCTGATCAGCAGCCACGTCTCCTCCTCGCCGTCCCGCACCCGGGTCAGCGAATAGCAGCAGCGCAGCCGCTCGCCGCTCAGCCGGAACGAAAGATGCCCGCAATCAAGGCATTCGGCCATGTCGTACCGCGTCACGTTGGCGTAGGTGCCGCTGTCGGCGACGACGACGTCCCGCGCGGCGTCGTTGAGCGGTCGGTCGTCGGTGCGGCGGGCCAGCCGCCCGTCCTTGGGTATCGTCCACGACACCAGCACGCCGTCGATCTCCAGGCGAAGGTCGTAGTGGTCGCTGCCGGCCGCGTCGTGCTGGAGGACGAAACACGGCTGGCCGCCGGACCGGCGTCTGCGCCGGTAGTCGGTCAAGCTCAAGCGCATCCCCTGGGAATACCCGTCGGTAATGTGCGGAAACGACCGGGAAACGGCGCGCAAACGGCTAGCTGCCATGCCAGGTCAGCTCCATGCCGTGGGTGGCCAGCCACCGGCAAAGGTCATAGTCGTTGCCGGCCAGGCCCTCGACGGCCGTCACGGCGCGCCGCACCGCCCGCTCGGCGACCTCCGCCGTCAGCAGGCCGTGGCGCGTGGCTTCCAACAGTTCGTCGACGTCGGCCAGCGCCGCCCCGGAGCCGGTGCGGACCTCGATGTCGAGGTAGTGGTCCTCTGAACGCCACACGTGCCGGCCGGGTGTGTATTCGCCCACATCGAGGTAGTAGTCGTGGTCGCGTTCGTGGCCGGGGTTGAAGTGAAAGACGGTGGCGCGCAAGCCCAGCGACGGCAGCAGCCACGACTCGAGGTAGCGGAACTGGGTGCGGCCCGGGGTGGGGCGGGCCAGGTAGAGGCCCCACGGCCGCACGACGTACTCGTCGACGGCCCGCACAATGCCTTTCGGATCGGTGTTGGTGCGGTCGACCAGGTCGAACGTCTCGTGCTTCGGCGGATGGATGGTCCCACCCTATCGGCGTAACCGGATCTTCCATCGCACGAAGCCGGCGTAGCACAGCGACAGCGCGGCCAGCATGCCGATGTCGAGCAGCCAAACCGTCGAGGTGTGCTCCCAGAACCGGTCCTGGGACACCAGCGAACCGGGCACCAGGTTGCGCAGGTCGACCGTCGCCGCCGCCGCGGCGTAGCCCCAGCGGGCGGGCATCGCGAAGGACAGCTGGTCGAGCCCGAGCCGGCCGGTCACCGGGACCATGCCGCCGCACAGCACCAGCTGCGCCATCACCGTCACCACGAACAGCGGCATGATCTGTTCGCTGGAGCGGACCAGCGACGAGATGGCCAGCCCGAGGATGGCCGAGGCGACGCAGGTCGCCGCGACGGTGACGAACAGTTCGGCGGTGGCGCCGAAGGTCGAATGCCCGAACAGGACGCCGCCACGGCTCGGGGCGCTCTTGCCGATCACCACGATCGCGGTGATGATCGCCGATTGCAGAATCGCGAACCCGCAGAACACCGCGGTTTTGGCGAGCAGGTAGGCGGTGGTCGACAACCCGACCGCCTGCTCGCGCTGGAAGATGGCGCGCTCGCCGACCAGGTCGCGGATGGTCAGCGCGGTGCCCATGAACGCGGCGGCGGGCAGCAGCAGGGCGAGTATCTGTGCGGCTTCGTCGGGTGTCCCGGCGTTCGGGCCGGGCGCGTGAAACCCGTTGCCGCCCGGAACGGTCAGCGACAGCGACCCCAGGATGAACGGCAACAGCGCCAGGAACACGAAGTAGGCGCGGTCGGCGACGACCAGGCGGACCTGCCGGCGCGCGACCGTCGAAATCTGCCGCCGCACGCTGGTGTGCACCGGTTCGCCCAGCGCCCCCGGCTCGTCGGCCTTGTCCGGCACCAGCTTCTGCGGCCGCTTCTGGGCGTCGCGCTGCTCCAGGAACCGCCGGTTGGCCTCCTCGGGGTCCGCCCCCACCTGGGTGAAGATCTTGGCCCAGTTCGTGGTGCCCATCGCGTCACCGATCTGGTCCGGCGGCCCGAAGTAGGCGGTCTTGCCGCCGGGCGCCACCAGCAGCAACTGGTCGCACACGTCGAGGTAGGACAGCATGTGCGTCACCACGATCACGACGCGGCCGGCGTCGGCCAGCTGGCGCAGCATCGTCATCACCTGGTGGTCCAGCGCCGGGTCGAGGCCCGACGTGGGCTCGTCGAGGATCAGCAGCGACGGGCCGGTGAGCAGCTCGAGCGCCACCGAGGCCCGCTTGCGCTGGCCGCCGGAGAGCTTGTCGACGCGGGTGTCGGCGTGCTTGGTCAGGTCGAGCTCGTCGAGGACCTGGGCGACCACCTTGGCCCGGTCGGCCTTGCTGGTGTCCGGGGGCAGCCGCAGCTCCGCGGCGTAGCCCAGCGCCTGGTTGACCGTGAGCTGGCGGTGGACCACGTCGTCCTGGGGCACCATGCCGATCCGGCTGCGCAACGACGCGTACTCGGTGTGGATGTTGTGGCCTTCGAAGGTCACCGATCCCGACGTCGGGGTGGTGTAGCCGGCGATCAGCCGGGCCAGCGTGCTCTTGCCGGCGCCCGAGCCGCCTATTACGGCGGTGAGCGTCCCCGGACGCGCGGTCAGCGAGATGTCGTCGAGCAGCTGCTTGCCGTTGTCGACGACGTAGCGGACGTTGCGCACCTCGAGGCCGCCGGTGCGGGTCGCGGCCTCGCTGCGCTGGACCAGGGTGCCGCCGCGGAATACCAGGTCGACGTTGCCGATGGTGACGATGTCGTCGTCGGTCAGGATCGCCGACCCGACCCGGGTCCCGTTGACGAACGTCCCGTTGATGCTGTTGTCGCGAATCTCGGTCCCCAGTGGGGTCTGCAGCAGCGTCGCGTGATGACGGGACGCCAGCACGTCGTACACGACGATGTCGCTTTCGGCCGCGCGGCCGATCGTCATGGCGCCGGCCGTGCCGGCGGCGGCCGACAGTCGCGGCGAGAGCAGCTTGACAAAGCGGGTGGCCAGGTTCGACACGTCGGCCGTCTTGGCGTCGATCACGGTGGACTCGGCGGGCGGCGGCGCGTCGGGCGGAGCCGTCGGGGCGTGGACGACCGTCATCGGGTCGGGCGGCGCGGCACGCAGCGGCCCTCCGGCCGGTGGCATCCCCGACGTCTGGATCCGCGCCGGCGGCGCCACCGGCGGCCTGGGCGGGGGCGGCCCGGGCGGTGGGGCCGGCGGCCTGGGCGGCATCGGGCGCGGCGCGGCGGGCGGGGGACCGCCCCACGCGGGCTGGCTGAGCGGCCGGCTTCCGGTCTGACCGCGCGGCGGCGCCGTCGGGTTGGTCTGTTCCGGCAGCGACGACCACGCCAGGGTAGGCGGCCCGGAGTCCCGCGCCGGCCTCGGCTGGGGCGGCCGGTTGGTCTGGCCCTGCTGCGGCCCGACCGCGAAGGTCAGCCGCGGTCCCTGCGGGTTGCCGACGTTGATGCTCTGGCCGTCGTGGATGTCGATGACCGGCATCCGGTAGCCGTTGACGTAGGTTCCGTTGAGCGAGCCGTTGTCGATCGCCAGCCACCGGCCCTGGTCGAACCGCACGATCAGGTGCGCACGGGAGATCCGCGGATCCGGAATCCGCATGTCGGCGTTGGCGTCACGCCCGACCACCACCTCCTGGCCGGCCGCGAACGAGCGTTGAGACCCGTCGTGCCGAATGGTCAGGACAGGCGGGGCGGGTCGGGTCACATAGTCAAGTATCGGTCCGCGCTATGAGTGGTCCGCATGGGACTCGCCTGTGATTTCCCTTTATTTCGGTGCGGCCACTCAAAGCTGATTCATAGCCTGCTGAGACCCGCCGCCCACCGGCATCCGGCATGATTCCAGCGTGAGGGGAGTTACAGGAGGGGACAACCGTTGACGCACGGACACAAGGGGACGACCCGGCGCATTGACGTCGGGCGACGGCTGCTGAGCAATCCGCGCTCGGCCCGCGAGGCCCTGCGCGCGGGCTTCGAGTCGATACCCTCGGCGACCGTCGCGCACCTGTTTCGCCGCATCCCGCCCGTCAGCTCCACCCCGAACGCCGAGCCCGTGTCGGCGCCGCCCGCCGAGGTCAGCGGGTCGCGCCTCGCGCTGAGCAGCGGCGCGCCGTTCGCCGGCTACACGATCCTGCGCCAGCTGGGCGCCGGCGGCATGGCGGAGGTCTATCTGGCGTTGCACCCGCGGTTGCCGCGACGCGACGTGATCAAGGTCCTCGCCGAGGCGGTCACCGCGGATCAAGAGTTCCGGGAGAGGTTCAACCGGGAGGCCGACCTCGCGGCGACGCTGTGGCACCCGCACATCGTCGGCGTCCACGATCGCGGCGAATTCGACGGCCAGCTCTGGATTTCCATGGACTATGTCGAGGGCACCGACGCCGCCCGGCTGGTCAAGGAGCGTTATCAGGACGGGATGCCGCTCGACGAGGTGTGCGCGATCGTGCAGGCCGTCGCGGGCGCGCTCGACTTCGCGCACGACCGCGGCCTGCTGCACCGCGACGTCAAACCCGCCAACATCCTGCTCACCCACCCCGAGTACGGGGAGCGCCGAATCCTGTTGGCGGACTTCGGCGTCGCGCGCCACCTGGCCAACATCAGCGGCATCACCGAGACGAACGTCGCGGTGGGAACGGTGGCCTACGCCGCGCCCGAACAGCTGACGGGTTCCAACATCGACGGTCGCGCCGACCAATACGCGTTGGCCGCCACGGCTTTTCACCTGCTGACCGGTGCGCCGCCCTTCCGGCACTCCAACCCGGTCGCGGTGATCAGCCAGCATTTGCACGAGGATCCGCCCCGGCTCAGCGATTACCGCCCCGAGCTGGCGCACCTCGACGACGTATTCTTCAAGGCCCTCGCCAAGCAGCCCGAGGACCGCTTCGACCGGTGCCGCGCGTTCGCCGCCGCGATCAGCGAACAGTTGGACGGCGATGCCGAGGCGGACCCCGGCACCGCTCCGACGAAGCCTGCGCGCAAGTTTTCGTCGCGCGCCCGGTGGGCGACCGCGTTGCTGTGCGCGGTGCTGATCGCCGTCGCCGCGACCTGGTCGCTCCTGTATTCGTTTCAGCCGGAGAGTCCCGCGCCCAGCGTCCCGGCGCTGGCCTCGCGGCCCTCGGTCCCCGCACCCAGCGCCGCGCCCGCGAAGCCCGGGGGACCGGTCGAAAACGGCACCTTCAAGTTGACCTTCGACCGAACCAAGCTGACCGGCAACGGCATCCCGATCCGCCACGACGGGGCCAGCACCGCCTGGTGGGCCTTCCGTTGGGTGTGCACCGCCACAAACGGGTGCGCGGCCACCGGCACCCAGCTCGACGACGCCAACCACCAGGTCGCCGCCACCACGGACGGCGGCCAGACGGACACGCTGCACTTCATCTCCGGCTACTGGCAGGGCGCGCCGCAGCAGGAACGCGTCGGCTGCACACAGCCGAACGGACAAGTCACCGCCACCCAGCAAGAAACCATCGCCTGGTCGTTGGCCCCACAGGCCGACGGCTCGCTACGCGGCACGCAAACCGAGACGGTCCTGACCAACGAGTGCGGGGCCCAGGGGGCGGTGGTACGGGTGCCCATGGTGGCCACCCGGGTCGGTGACGCCCCGGCCGGCGTGGCCCTGGCCGATCCCAACCAACTGCTCAGCGCCTCGAACGCGCAGTCCGACTCTGCACCGCCCGTACTCGGCGGGCCGTGCGGCGACGTCGACAAGCTCGCCTACGACCCGACCACCAACCAGCAGGTCGTCTGCGAGGGCAGCGCCTGGGCCAAGGCGCCGATCACGATGGGGGTGCACGCCTCCGGTAGCTCATGCAACCGGCCGAACACCTCGGTGTTCGCGATGTCCACCTCGAACGACGGCTATCTGCTGCAGTGCGATCCCGTCACTCGCACCTGGACGCGCCCGTCGGCGTAGGTCTTTGGCCGACTCGCTTCCGCGTCGGAGAATTGACCAATCGGCGACTCGGGAATCCGGTAGCACATGCGCTACCGCAATCGCGGATCGAGTGGTGGTGTGTCCGAGTTATCCATGTGGACAATGTGACTGACTTTCGCTGCGTCACAGCGTGAATAGACTTTCGCCTATGCAGCTGTTGCGGGTGGACACTGCGGCCGTCCAGGGCATGGCGGGCCGGTGGGCGGCGTCGGCGGGTCAACTTAACGAAGCTGTCGCCCCGGACGGAATCGGTATGTCGTGGCAGGCCAGCGCGGCCGCGGTGGCCGCCGCTCACGCCGAGGTCACGGCATTCACCGAAGCGCTGGCCACTCGGGTCGTCGGCCACGCCGCTCATGCCGGCGAAGCGAATTCCGGCTACCTTGCCAACGAAGCGGACGCGGCGCACGCGATGGCTACGCTGATGCCGCCGGTGACCGGCGTGTAGCGATGGCGGCGGTTGCGGGGATTCCCAGCCTTTCGCAACTGGTGGTCTGGCCCACGGAGCATTTGACCGAGGCGGCTGAGCACTGGGATGCCGTGGCCGGGCGCAGTTACGCGGTGGCCAACCAGGTGTGGCGCGATGCGCTCTCGGTTGATTGGCACGGCGAGGGTGCCGAGGCGCTGCGCACCGCGACGCACGCCGACATGATGACCACCGGCGCCGTCGCCGACCAGCTGCAAGCGGCGGCCGAAGTTGCCCGCAGCGGCGCCTCGGATCTGGTTGCGGCCCGTTCGCGGCTGCGCTATGCGATCCAAGACGCCAACGCCGCCGGATTCGATATGTATGAAGACATGTCGGTCGTAGACCGCTCGACAGGCGGTCCGGTCGCGGAGCGCGCCGCGCGGCAAGCCAAGGCGCAGACGTTCGCGGCCGACATCCGCCAACGCGCCGCGCAACTGGTCGCCCTCGATCAACAGGTAGCGGGGCGAGTAACGACTGCGATGGCCGGAATCCGCGAAGCGTGCCCACGGAAAACTGATCTCCAGGCCGTCGACAACCACACCTTCAAACAGGACCCGCCGCCTGGTCCGCCGGGCCCGCCGGGCGATCCGTTTGCGGGCTGGACCGATGAGCAGAAACAGCAAGTTGCTATCGAAATCGCGCACGGTCATGCGTTGGACAAGCATGCGGAGGATTTTCCGAAAGGATGGACCGAGCGAGACCTGGCCCGCTGGATTTATGAGTCGATGAATGACCCCAAAACGCGTTTTGGCAGCGATATCGATTCGGGCGCATTGACGCTGCTCCGCGATGGCAAGATCATTCAAATCAATCCAAGGGGTCGAGACTACGGCACCACTTATGCGCCTCAGCCGCGTCCTGGCAGTACATGGCGAACCCCGCAGGATTATTTTGAGCAGCGCACCCGCCCAGTCGAGCCCTTGCCGCCTCCTGCGCCAGGGCGGCTGCCTCCCGTTGCTCCCGGTGAGATGGCACCCCCCGGGCCCGCCGCACAACCGCCGCGTGCCCCGCAGACCGGACCACCACCGCCGAAAGAGGCAATGCCTGCGCCAAAACCGGCACCTCCGGTGCAGGGAGGGAAAGGACCGGCCGTTGTTGGCGGACCCGCCGCCACGCCTTTCGGTCCTACGCTGGTCCCGCCGCCGCACGCTGGCCATCACCACCCGCCAGTGCTCGGTGATATGGACCCCAACCCTTGGGACCACGGTGAATGATTCGCGATCGAGTGGAATCGGATAGTTCGATGGGAGCCGTCCGGCGGCTTGCCACCGGATACGCGCACGCCAAGCGGTCCCTAGTGGCAGACCCGGAAGTGGGCGACTAGTGAATCTCCTCGCCAGTACGCTTTCGGCCACCCGCCGGGAACAATAGCTTGGCGCGCCGGTAGCCGCCGATTTTGCGCTGCAGGCCGCGAAGCAGGGTCAAGGCATCGGCGTCAGAGAAGCTCGTCACGGCGTCGAAGTCCAAACCCGCTCCGATCAGGTCGCTTGCCCAAGTGACTTCAGTCAGAAACAGCACCCGCGCCCAATCCAGATCGGTCAGTGCCTCGTGGTCGGTGACCGCATGCTCGAGCCGTAGGGTGAGCGCGCCGAATTCCTCCCAGGTTCGTAACCCGAGCACCTGGAATGGAAACGGCTGACCAGCCGCCGACGACTCCCACTGGCGCAAGGTTTGCCGAATGAAATTGCGTTCGTCCTTGGTCAGGTCGACCACCACCAAGTCTGAAGAACTTGTCATCGAATCGATCCTAAGGCCAGACCCCCGACAGAGAAGGCGCCGCGACCAGCGCCGGGCCACTTGTCGGTGCGCGCCTCTACCCTGGTGGCATGGCCTTTGCCACTGAACACCCGGTAATCGCGCATTCGGAATACCGCCCCGCCGCAGAAGAGGTGGCGGGGCTGGTGCGCGCCGGCGGCCGCTTCGAGGTCGTCAGCCCGCACGCCCCGGCCGGTGACCAGCCCGCGGCCATCGACGAGCTGGAGCGCCGGATCCGGGCGGGGGAGCGCGACGTGGTGCTGCTCGGCGCCACCGGCACCGGGAAGTCGGCCACCACCGCCTGGCTCATCGAGCGGCTACAGCGCCCCACCCTGGTGATGGCGCCGAACAAGACGCTGGCCGCCCAGCTGGCCAACGAGCTGCGAGAGATGTTGCCGCACAACGCCGTCGAGTACTTCGTGTCGTACTACGACTACTACCAGCCCGAGGCGTACATCGCGCAGACCGACACCTACATCGAGAAGGACAGCTCGATCAACGACGACGTGGAGCGCTTAAGGCACTCGGCGACGTCGTCGCTGCTGTCGCGCCGCGATGTCGTGGTGGTGGCGTCGGTGTCGTGCATCTACGGCCTGGGCACGCCGCAGTCCTACCTGGACCGCTCCGTCGAGCTGCGGGTCGGCACCGAGGTGCCGCGGGACGGGTTGCTGCGGCTGCTGGTCGACGTGCAGTACACCCGCAACGACCTGTCCTTCACCCGCGGCTCGTTCCGGGTGCGCGGCGACACCGTGGAGATCATCCCGTCCTACGAGGAGCTCGCGGTCCGCATCGAGTTCTTCGGCGACGAGGTCGAGGCGCTGTACTACCTGCATCCGTTGACGGGCGAGGTGATCCGCCAGGTCGACTCGCTGCGGATTTTCCCCGCCACCCACTACGTGGCCGGCCCCGAGCGGATGGCCCACGCGATCTCCACCATCGAGGGGGAACTCGCCGAGCGGCTCGCCGAATTCGAAAGCCAGGGAAAGCTTTTGGAGGCCCAGCGGCTGCGGATGCGCACCAACTACGACATCGAGATGATGCGCCAGGTGGGGTTCTGCTCGGGCATCGAGAACTACTCCCGCCACATCGACGGCCGGGGGCCCGGCTCGCCGCCGGCGACGCTGCTCGACTACTTCCCCGAAGACTTCTTGATGGTCATCGACGAGTCGCACGTCACGGTGCCGCAGATCGGCGGCATGTACGAGGGCGACATGTCGCGCAAGCGCAACCTGGTCGAATACGGCTTCCGGTTGCCGTCCGCGTGCGACAACCGCCCGCTGACCTGGGAGGAGTTCGCCGACCGGATCGGTCAGACGGTCTACCTGTCGGCCACGCCCGGCCCCTACGAGCTCAGCCAGTCCGGCGGCGAGTTCGTCGAGCAGGTGATCCGGCCCACCGGGCTGGTCGATCCGAAGGTCGTGGTCAAGCCCACCAAGGGCCAGATCGACGACCTGATCGGCGAGATCCGCCAGCGCGCCGCCGCCGACCAGCGGGTGCTCGTCACGACGCTGACCAAGAAGATGGCCGAGGACCTCACCGACTACCTGCTGGAGATGGGCATCCGAGTGCGCTACCTGCATTCCGAGGTCGACACGCTGCGACGGGTGGAGCTGCTGCGGCAGCTGCGGCTGGGGGAATACGACGTGCTGGTCGGCATCAACCTGCTGCGCGAGGGCCTGGACCTGCCGGAGGTGTCGCTGGTGGCGATCCTCGACGCCGACAAGGAGGGCTTCCTGCGGTCGACGCGCAGCCTGATCCAGACCATCGGCCGCGCCGCCCGCAACGTGTCCGGCGAGGTGCACATGTACGCCGACTCGATGACCGACTCGATGAAGGAGGCCATCGACGAGACCGAACGGCGCCGGGCCAAGCAGATCGCCTACAACGAGGCCAACGGCATCGACCCGCAGCCGCTGCGCAAGAAGATCGCCGACATCCTCGACCAGGTCTACCGCGAGGCCGACGACACCGAAACGGTCGAAATCGGCTCCGGCCGCAGCATGTCCCGCGGCCGCCGCGCCCAGGGTGAGCCCGGCCGCGCGGTCAGCGCCGGCGTGTTCGAGGGCCGCGACACGTCGAACATGCCCCGCGCCGAACTGGCCGACCTGATCAAGGACCTCACCGCGCAGATGATGGCGGCCGCCCGTGACTTGCAGTTCGAGCTCGCGGCGCGGTTCCGCGACGAGATCGCCGACCTGAAAAAGGAACTGCGCGGGATGGACGCCGCCGGCCTGAAGTGACCCACACCGCGAATGCCACCGGCGGCTGGCGCGAGCTGCTGGGCGCCAGGCATCTGGGCACGTCGGTCGTGCTGGCCGGCGGCGTCGGGCTGTACGCCACCAACGAGTTCCTGACCATCAGCCTGCTGCCCAACACCGTCGCCGAGATCGGCGGCAGCCGCCTCTACGCGTGGGTGACCACCCTCTACCTGGTCGGGTCGGTGGTGGCGGCGACCATGGTCAACCCGATGCTGGTACGCGTCGGGGCGCGCCCGTCGTACCTGATGGGCCTGGCCGTGTTCGGTGTCTCCAGCCTGGCCTGCGGGGCGGCGCCCAACATGGGGGTGCTGATCGCCGCGCGCGCCCTGCAGGGCGTGGCCGGCGGGCTGCTGGCCGGCCTGGGCTACGCGGTCATCAACGCGGCGCTGCCGCGCTCGCTGTGGACCCGGGCCTCCGCGCTGGTGTCGGCGATGTGGGGGGTCGCGACGGTGGTCGGGCCCGCGACGGGCGGCCTGTTCGCGCAGTTCGGGTTGTGGCGGTGGGCGTTCGTCGCGATGGCGATCCTGACGGCGCTGATGGCGACGCTGGTCCCCGTCGCGCTGCCCGCGGGCCGGGTCGGCGCGGGCGCGGAGACGCCGGTGCTGCGGGTGCCGGTGTGGTCGCTGGTGCTGATCGGCGCGGCGGCGCTGGCGGTCAGCGTCGCGCAGATCCCGCACCACATCGTCGCGACCGCGGGGCTCCTCGTGGCCGGCGTCGTCCTGGCGGGACTGTTCGCGGTCGTCGACCGGCGGATGCGCGCGGCGGTGTTGCCGCCCAGCGTGTTCGGGCCCGGACCCTTGAAGTGGATCTACCTGACCATGGGCCTGCTGATGGTCGGGGCGATGGTGGACACGTACGTGCCGCTGTTCGGTCAGCGACTGGGGCATCTGACGCCGGTGGCGGCCGGATTCCTCGGTGCGGCGCTGGCGGTCGGCTGGACGGTCTCGGAGATCGTCAGCGCGTCGCTTCAGAGCCCGCGGGCGATCGGTCGGGTGATCGCGGTCGCACCGGTGGTGGTGGCGTCGGGCCTGGCGCTGGGCGCGCTCACCCAGCGCGACAACGCGTCGGCCGGGGTGGTCGCGGCCTGGACGCTCGCGTTGCTGGTGGCCGGAATCGGGATCGGGATGGCCTGGCCCCATTTGTCCGTGCGCGCAATGGATTCCGTCAACGACCCGGCCGAGGGCGTCGCCGCGGCCGCGGCGATCAACACGGTGCAGCTCGTCTCCGGGGCGTTCGGCGCGGGGGTGGCGGGCGTGGTGGTCAACACGACTCAGGGCGGCGAGGCGATGGCGGCCCGCTGGTTGTTCGCCGTGTTCACCGCGCTGACCGCGGCGGGTGTGGTGGCTTCCTATCGCGCCACCCGCGGCGGCCGCTGAGCTCAGTCCGGTTCTTCGTCGGCGCGCAGGACGGCGATGACCCCGTCGAGTTCGGTGAACACGTCCCGCGCGTTCCCCATCCTGGCACCCGACAGGGTCATCGTCACCCTGACCTCGCCGTCGTCGATGTCATGGGCGTCAGCGCCGAGTTCGGTGAGCTGCCAGTTGCGTTGCCCGCAGATGGTCAACACCTCACGGAGCACGCCGCGGCCGTTCTCGTAGATGATGTGCAGCCGTGTTGTGCCGCGCAGCCTGGCGGTGAGCTGTCGCTCCACGGCGTGGAAGGCCAGCGCGCTGACGAAGTGCAAGCCGACCACGGCGATGGCCAGCAGCAGCAGCCCGGAGCCCACCGACATGCCGATCGCGGCCGATTCCCAGACCGCCGCCGCGGTGGTGAGCCCGTGCACCGCGCCGCGCCGGGTGATGATGATCCCGGCCCCCAAAAAGCCGACACCGGAAACGATTTGGGCCGCGACCCGGGACGGGTCGAGCACGACCGTCCCGGAACTCAAGACGTCGCCGAAGCCATACTTGCTGACCAGCATGATCAACGCCGCCGACGTGCCGACGATCGTCTGCGTCCGCAGGCCGGCGCTCTTGCCCTGGATGGTCCGTTCCATGCCGATCAGCGCCGTCAGCCCGAACGCGGCCAGCAGTTCGACGACGTGTCGCGCGTTCTGCGCGTCGCCATCCAGCAGCGGGCCGGCCAGCCACGTTTGCATGACCGTCAACTACCCGCGGCCGGCGCTTCTATACCTGTGTCATCGCGTCGACTTGACGACCTGCGAGTAATGGAATTGCCAGCGCTCCACGATGCGGAACCCCAGGTAGCTGGGGAATCGATACGCCGGGGCCCGGCCGAAGGAGCTCCCCGGCGGCAGCGCCTGCCCGGCCTGGTGGTCGGGCAGCGACGTGTCCTTGTTCGTGATGGTCCAGATCGTGGTGCACTTGTTGATCTTGGCCGTCGTCAGCCACACCGCGACGTGACCGTCCCACAGCCAGCCGACCTCGGGTCCGTAGGCGCCGCGTTCGACGTCGATCAGCGACTTGAAGGCCGCCGGCCGGGTGGCCAGGAGGGCGCGGATCGGCCCGGGCCGCCAGGGCACGGTGTTGTCGACCATCAGGCAGTCCCCGGGCGACGCGTGGGAGCTGATCAGGTCGGCCACCTGGCTGTAATCCCAGCCCTCCTTGGCGTAGGGCCAGCGCTGGATGAACAGGTAATTGGGCAGCGCCGCCGCGGCGAACAGCAGCACCACGGCAGCGATCGGCCACGGCTTGCGGGCGATCGTCGCGATGCAGACCGCCATGACGACCGCCGCCGCGGGCGCGGTGAGGATCAGGTACCGCGGAAAGTAGATCGGTTCGATGGCCGCCGAATAGACGACGACGAGGGCGGTGGGGAGGACGATCCAGACCAGGCAAATGGCCAACAGGCCGCGGGTGTCGCCCCCCGGTCCCCGCAAGCCCTTCAGGCGCGCCGCCACCGCCGCGAGGATGAGGACGCCGGTGAGGATGGCGAACGGAACGCTGTGGTCGAAGTATTGCCGCAGGATGATGTCGAACGCGTAGTGCCAGCTGACCGGAAAGAGCCAGTTCACCTGATAGACCTGGCCGTGGGCGAAGACGATGAATGGCGTCACCGCCCCGACGGCGACCGCCGAGCTGACGGCCCACCGGATGACCGCAGGCCGGCGGGATCCCCTCGGCGCCAGCGCCGGCAGCGCCGCGGCGTATACCGGCACCAACAGGACCAGGTTCAGGCTCAGCACGATCGAGACCGCCAGCGCCGCCGCGTAGGACACCCACAGGCGCGTCCGGTTGCGCCGGACGGCGGCGACCAGTAGCACCGTCAGCCAGATCGCCGCGGCGGCCGCGAAGGCATACGAGCGCGCTTCCATGCCCGCCCAGGTGGTGCGCGGCAGGATCGCGAAGACCGCGCCCGCGCACACCGCCGTGGCGCGCCCGGGCACGAATTGCTTGGTGAACACCGTGACGCCGGCGGCGGCGGCCCCGACCGCCAGGGCGCTGGGCGCCCGCGACCAGAATTCGGTCGGTGGAAATATCGCGAACCAGCCGTGCATGAGCAGGTAATACAGCCCGTGAACGGCGTCGATGTGACCCAGCAGCTTCCACAGTTCGGGCAGGGTCCGGCTGGCCGAGGCCGAGATCGTGGCGCCCTCGTCGAACCACAACGACGGCCTGCAGGCCCAGGCGGCGCTGACGACGGCGGCGAACACCGCGATCGCCCACGGATCGAGCAACCTCCCCCGCGGGCGCGCGGAACCCGGCTGGTCAGCGACGCCGGGGGTGTCGGACGCCCGCTGCTGCGCGGTGGACATGGCCATGATGCTTGTCACTGTAGGGCGGACCCGATGAACCGGCTCACCCTTGGCCCGCCGTGCCGGGGCGGCGCAGTCCCGCTCGCCGCCGAATGTCGCGAAAACGCCGGGAATGCAAGACATTCCGCTTTGCCGTGGTCAAGCGGCCATTCCGGCGCCGGGCAAACTGCTCGTTGGCGTGGCATGGCCCCGCAATCGACGGTCGCGCCACGCCGCGCTGACCCACTAATCCGATCCCTCTTTTTCCGGCAAACAAGATACTGTCTTGGATTGGCGGACCAACCGAGACTGGGAGGGTAAATGAGTGCCTATCGGACCGTGGTGGTCGGGACGGACGGCTCGGATTCATCGTTTCGTGCGGTGGACAAGGCAGCGCAGATTGCCGGAGACGACGCCAAACTGATCATTGCGTCGGCGTACCTGCCGCAGCACGAGGACACCCGGGCCGCCGACGCTCTCCGGGAGGAAAGCTACAAGGTGTCGGGCACCGCCCCTATTTACGCGATCCTGCAGGACGCCAAAGAGCGCGCGCACAAAGCGGGGGCCAAGAACGTGGAGGAGCGGTCGATCGTCGGCGCGCCGGTCGACGCGCTGGTCAAGCTGGCCGAGGACGAAAAGGCCGACCTGCTGGTCGTCGGCAACGTCGGCCTGAGCACGATCGCCGGCCGGCTGCTCGGATCGGTCCCGGCCAACGTCTCACGGCGCGCCAAGGTCGACGTGCTGATCGTGCACACCACGAACTAGCGCGCGCACTGTCCCATCGAATCCCGCGCGGCGGGGCTTTGGGGTTTTAGCGTGCAGTTAGGGCTTTCAGGGTGAGCACAGGGCCGAAAAATCGCCGAGATCCCGCCGTCAGTGCCCACCGAAAGCCGTCAGCGCACACTCAGCGGTGACTGCCCAGCCTGATGGTGGCGACCTGGGGGTACCTCCCGCTTGCGGGGGACGTCGCACGCGCGCTACCAGCCGCGTTCGCGCCACTCCGCAAGGTGGGGGCGCTCGTCACCCAACACGGTGTCGTCGCCGTGGCCGGGGTAGATGACGGTGGAATCGTCGTACACGTCGAACACCCGGGTGGTGACGTCGTCGAGCAGCTGCGTGAAGTCCCCGGCCTGCCACGTCTTCCCGACCCCGCCGGGGAACAGGCAATCACCGGTGAACAGCTGCGTGACCCCGCCGGTCGCGGGCCCGTCGAGGGCCAGCGCGATCGATCCCGGCGTGTGCCCGCGTAGGTGGATGACGTCGAACCTCAGCTTGCCGATGTGCAGGGTGTCGCCGCCGGAGAGCAAACGCTCCGGCTTGACCGGCAGCGGCTCGGCATCGATCTTGTTGGCGGCGGTCGGGGCGCCGGTGGCGGCGGCCACGGCCTCGAGCGCCTGCCAGTGATCGAAGTGCTGGTGGCTGGTCACGATCAGCGACAGCCTCGGCGCGTAGCGCCGGATCAGGTCGATCAGGAGGTCGGCGTCGTTGGCGGCGTCGATCAGCAGCGTTTCCCCGGTCTCCGCGCACGTGATCAGATAGGCATTGTTGTCCATCGGGCCCACCGACGCCTTTAGAATCGTGGCGCCGGGTAGGGTCCGGCGGGCCGCGGTACCAGGGTCGACGTGTCCGGTGTAGTTGTTGTCGGGCACAACCGAGGCAGTCATAGCGGCCACGTTACTGGTCGAACGTTGCTTGTCGGTATGGGCACATAGCATGGAATGCGCCGTGCGCATCAACGGCTGCAGCACGTAAAAGATCCACTTGAAAGAGGGCAGCGTGGCTGACCGCCTCATCGTCAAGGGCGCCCGCGAGCACAACCTGCGGGGCGTCGACCTCGACCTGCCGCGCGACGCGTTGATCGTGTTCACCGGGCTGTCCGGGTCGGGCAAGTCGTCGCTGGCGTTCGACACCATCTTCGCCGAGGGCCAGCGCCGCTACGTCGAGTCGCTGTCGGCCTACGCCCGCCAGTTCCTGGGGCAGATGGACAAGCCGGACGTCGACTTCATCGAGGGCCTGTCCCCGGCGGTGTCGATCGACCAGAAGTCGACCAACCGCAACCCGCGGTCGACCGTCGGGACCATCACCGAGGTCTACGACTACCTGCGGCTGCTGTACGCCCGCGCGGGCACCCCGCACTGCCCGGTGTGCGGCGAGCGGATCGCCCGCCAGACGCCCCAGCAAATCGTCGACCAGGTGCTGGCGATGCCGGAGGGCACCCGCTTCCAGGTGCTCGCCCCCGTGGTGCGCACCCGCAAGGGCGAGTTCGCCGACCTGTTCGAGAAGCTGAACGCCCAGGGCTACAGCCGGGTACGGGTCGACGGCGTGGTGCATTCGCTGACCGATCCGCCCAAGCTGAAGAAGCAGGAGAAGCACGACATCGAGGTGGTGGTCGACCGCCTCACCGTCAAGGCCAGCGCCAAGCAGCGGCTCACCGACTCGGTGGAGACCGCGCTGAACCTGGCCGACGGCATCGTGGTGCTCGAGTTCGTCGACCACGAACACGACGCCCACAACCGGGAACAGCGGTTCTCCGAGAAGCTCGCCTGCCCCAACGGGCACGCGCTGGCGGTCGACGACCTGGAACCGCGGTCCTTCTCGTTCAACTCGCCCTACGGCGCCTGCCCGGAGTGCACCGGCCTGGGCATTCGCAAGGAGGTCGACCCGGACCTGGTGGTGCCCGACCCGGAGCGCACCCTGGCCGAGGGCGCGGTGGCGCCATGGTCGACGGGCCACACCGCGGAGTACTTCACCCGCATGATGGCCGGGCTCGGCGACGAGCTGGGCTTCGACGTCGACACCCCGTGGCGCAAGCTGCCGGCCAAGGCCCGCAAGGCGATCCTCGAGGGCTCCGATCACCAGGTGCACGTGCGGTATCGCAACCGCTACGGCCGCACCCGCTCGTACTACGCCGACTTCGAGGGCGTGTTGGCGTTCCTGCAGCGCAAGATGGCGCAGACCGAGTCCGAGCAGATGAAGGAGCGCTACGAGGGCTTCATGCGCGACGTGCCCTGCCCGGTGTGCGAGGGCACCCGGCTCAAGCCGGAGATCCTCGCGGTCTCGCTGTCCGCCGGGGGGCGCGGCAAGAAGTCCATCGCCGAGGTGTGCGAACTGTCCATCTCGGACTGCTCGGACTTCCTGAACGCGCTCACCCTCGGGACGCGCGAGCAGGCGATCGCGGGGCAGGTGCTCAAGGAGATCCAGTCGCGGCTGGGCTTTTTGCTCGACGTCGGGCTGGACTACCTGTCGCTGTCGCGCGCGGCGGCCACGCTGTCCGGCGGTGAGGCCCAACGCATCCGGCTCGCCACCCAGATCGGCTCCGGCCTGGTGGGCGTGCTCTATGTGCTCGACGAGCCGTCCATCGGCCTGCACCAGCGCGACAACCGTCGGCTCATTGAAACACTCACCCGCTTAAGGGATTTGGGCAACACCCTGATCGTCGTCGAGCACGACGAGGACACCATCGCGCACGCCGACTGGATCGTCGACATCGGCCCCCGGGCCGGCGAGCACGGCGGCGAGATCGTGCACAGCGGAACCTACGCCGACCTGCTGGCCAACAAGGACTCGATCACCGGCGCCTACCTGTCGGGCAAGGAGAGCATCGAGATCCCCGCGATCCGCCGGCCCGTCGACCGGCGCCGCCAGCTCACCGTCGTCGGCGCCCGCGAGCACAACCTGCGCGGCATCGACGTGTCGTTCCCGCTCGGGGTGCTGACCTCGGTGACGGGGGTGTCCGGCTCCGGCAAGTCGACACTGGTCAACGACATCCTGGCCACGGTGCTGGCCAACCGGCTCAACGGCGCCCGGCAGGTCCCGGGCCGGCACACCCGGGTCACGGGCCTGGACCACCTGGACAAGCTGGTGCGGGTCGACCAGTCGCCGATCGGCCGCACGCCGCGGTCCAACCCGGCCACCTACACCGGGGTGTTCGACAAGATCCGCACGCTGTTCGCGGCCACCACCGAGGCCAAGGTCCGCGGGTATCAGCCGGGCCGGTTCTCGTTCAACGTCAAGGGCGGCCGCTGCGAGGCGTGCACGGGCGACGGCACCATCAAGATCGAGATGAACTTCCTGCCCGACGTGTACGTGCCGTGCGAGGTCTGCCACGGCGCCCGGTACAACCGGGAAACGCTGGAGGTGCACTACAAGGGCAAGACCATCTCCGAGGTGCTGGACATGTCGATCGAGGAGGCCGCGGAGTTCTTCGAGCCGATCACCGGAATTCACCGCTACCTGCGCACGCTCGTCGACGTCGGGCTGGGCTACGTCCGGCTCGGCCAGCCCGCCCCGACGCTGTCCGGCGGTGAGGCACAGCGCGTCAAGCTGGCCGCCGAGCTGCAGAAGCGCTCCACCGGGCGCACCATCTACATCCTCGACGAGCCCACCACCGGGCTGCATTTCGACGACATCCGTAAGCTGCTCAAGGTCATCAACGGCCTTGTCGACAAAGGCAATACGGTCATCGTCATCGAACACAACCTGGACGTCATCAAGACGTCGGACTGGATCGTCGACATGGGCCCCGAGGGCGGCGCCGAGGGCGGAACCGTTGTCGCCCAAGGCAGCCCGGAGGACGTCGCGGCCGTTCCGGAAAGCTACACGGGCAAGTTCCTCGCCGAGGTGGTAGGCCGGGCCGAGCCGCCGCGGCGCGCGACGCGCCGTCGCAAAGTCACCGCCTGAGTGGCCGGGGCGTCGAGACTGCGCCCAGCGCTTCACTTTCGCGATTTTGGCGCTCTGAGCGCAGGCTCGATCAGCCGGACACCGTGCCGGCTTTCGACAGCGGCGACGGGAAGCGGGGGCTGATCCGCACGCCGTCCAGCCACGCGGTGAGCTCGTCGGCGCGGCGCTGCAGGGCGCGCCGCGCGTCGCGACCGGGATCCTCGAGGAGCTGCACCCGGACTCGGGCGCCGTCGTCTTGATACCAGCCGCCCACCACCCGCCCGTTCCACCACGCGGTGGGCCCCGCGTTGCCGTTGCGGTCGAACACCTGGCCGCGATGCTCCCCGAGATACCACTCCCGCTGGAACCAGCCCATGGTGGTGACGTCCAGCGCGGGCAGCAAGGCGCACCATGGCGGCGCCTCGGGCTCGGGGTCGAGGTCCTCGGGCAGCGCCCAGCCGGTGCCGTCGGGGCTGCCCTGCAGCTCGACTTCCACCGCGCCGACGTCGCTCAGGGCCTTGCGGGTCGCGGTCAGCGTGGCGCCCAGCCACCACTTGAGGTCGGCGGCGGTGGCGGGCGCGAAGGCCGCCAGCCAGCGGCGGGTCAGGTCCGCCCGCGCGGCGAGCGCGGGTGGGGCCTGCACTGGCGTGTCGAGCCAGTCGCCGGTGAGGGCCCAGCGCGGCCGCGACGTCGTCCAAGCCCCGTCATTCGGCCCGCGCACGATCTCGCCCCGCGCGGAGAGCACGGTCAGCACCCGCGGGGCCAGCGGAACCTGGCCGCCCCAACGCTTTCCGGGAGCCGGGTCGTAGCTCCCGGCCAGCTCGGGCAGCGCGGCCCGCAGTTCGGTGCTGCTGGCCGGCCCGCGGTCATCGAGATGGCGCACCACCGCCGAACACGCGCGGTCGAGCCAGCGCTCGCCGTCCGCGGCCACCCCGGCCTTGCGCACGTCGGCTGCCAGCCGGCGCCGTTCGTTCTCGGCGACCCGCGCGCTGGCCGCCGACTGGATCATGGGCAGGTCGTCGCTGGTGACCAGCCACAGCGTCCGTCGCATCGCCAGCTGCCTGACCGCGGCGCGTTTCCGGTACAGCTGCAGCTCGAGGTCGGCGGTCGCAAATCCCGGGTAGCGCGCCCACAGCGACAGGTACGGGGTGGTGGGGTCGGTCGCGTGCAGCCCGACCAGCCCGGCGATCAGCCGCGTCAGCGGCAGCGGGTCGCCCGCGGAAAGGAAATGCCTGCGCGCCAAGCGGTTACGCCGCTCGTCGATGGTAAAGGTCCGCACCCTCAACCCTCGTCGGAGCGCATCGACTCCCGGATCTGCCTCAGCCGCTCCGCCGCCGCGCGCTCGCGCTGCTCGTACTGCTCTTCGACCGAACGGCCTTCCGCCGTGCCGGCGTCGAGCTCGGCCGCTCCCTCCGCCGTCGCGTAGCGGGACTCGATTTTCTCCCGGACGGAATCGAAGGTCGGCACGCCGGCGGCGTCGTACCCGGGGTCGGGAGGCGTCGGTTCGTCGGGCATCCCGTCACGCTACTGCGCCTGGCGGTCGAAATAGCGCACCATCTGCTGCCAATACACCAGGGTGAGGCCCATCTGCACCGCGAGCGCGATCGCCGCCGGCACGCGGCGACGGCGCCGGGCGGCGACGACGGTGCTCAACGCGGCCGCGGAGGTCAGCGCGCTGACGAGCATGGCCGCGTCCCGGGGCCGACGGCCGATCCAGAGTTCCTCGCCCAGCATCGCCCTGGTTGACCAGGCGCGTTCGTGCGCCGGCTTGCCGAAGACGAACGGGTTGGCGGCGAACCACAGCGCGACCAACGCCGCATGGCTGTAGCGCCGCGTCCACACGGGCACCAGGATCAGCGGCGTGCTCGCCCAGCGCGTCCAGGCGCTCCACGGATTGCAGTGGCGCGCAAAGATCACGCGCCCGAGGCGGGCGGCGGGCGAGGGTGGGGTCACGGTTTCGAGTGTGCGCCCCGGCCCGGCGTTTGGCGAAGTTCCGCCGCCCGCCGCCCGATCGATTTGGGTGGCGGCCTAAACGCCTCTGCAAAATTGTGTCGGGCGAAATTCGTTGTCTTCCGGGGACCGCCGCGACAACTTCGCCCATTTGTGGTCGCCGGAGTCGATGCGCGCGGTCAGAAACCAGCTAACCCCGCAGCGCCCGGCCGGCGCCACGCGGAAAAATTGGAACTAGAAGCAGCCAGCTTCGTCCGGTTAAATCATCTAAGTGAGAAGGGGCCGAGGGGCTTCGAACAGGCCTAATGGTCCCGTTCGGACCCAGCCACGCGGACGCGTACACACGTGGTTAACCGAAATGCATCCCACGCGGCGATCACCTGGTCCGCGGCGCAGGGAACACCGCTGTACCGTTACAGGCAAATTTTCGTTCACAGTAGTTCAGGAATGTGGACAATGATCTCGGCTAAAGCGGCGGTGTCGTCACGACAAGCGGGGATCCATCGCGCAATTGGGGCGGTAATTTATTGCGCTGAGATAACGAAATACTTCAAGAGCGTGCGCATAAATGATCCGAGCAGCACAGATCGGGAATGAAGGGACAACTATGGAAGCGGCTCAGCTGGCACGAAGGGCGACCGATGGCCCTTGGCTGGAGGGCAGTTGGGGATGGCGGGACGACGCGACGGGATGCCGGGTCACGGCGTCGACGCCGCAGGCGCAGCCTGAGCTGTGGGACCAATACCTCGACGGCGCGTTTCAGAGCTATCGCCGGCACGGGCTGGAGTGGGTGCTCGACGTCGACGCGGTCCGGGACGGCGCCGACACGGCGCTGTTCTTCGCCGCGACCGATCCGGAGGGCCGGGTCGTCGGAGGAACCCGCGTCGTGGGGCCGCTGCGCGCGCCCGAGGACTCGCACGCGCTCGAGGAGTGGAGCGGCAACCCCGGCGCTGCCGTGCTGCGCTACATGATCGCCAACCGCATCCCGTTCGGTGTCGTCGAGGTCAAGAGCGCCTGGGCCAATTCCCAGCAGTACGGCAGCCGAGCGCTCTCCAGGGTGTTGGCCCGCACCGCGCTACCGACGATGACGCTGATGGGTGCCCAGTTCGTCATGGCCACCGCGGCGGCCCACGTCTTGGAACAGTGGCAATCATCCGGGGGCGTGGTGGCCTCGCGGATACCGGCGGCCGCCTATCCCACTGACGACTACCGAACCAAAGTCATGTGGTGGGATCGCCGGACCATCGCCACGCACGCCGAGCCCGATCAATACAAGCTGATGTGCGCCGAGGACGCGGTCATCCTTCGTCGTGCTTCGGCTTAGGGTACGGCGCGCGCTCAGGACGCCTATTTCGCTGGCACCACGCGGAATTCGACCAGCGCCCCCGACGGTCTAGGGTCGAGGGGTGTCCGTCACCGACCGGCCCGTGCGGGACGTCGCCGCGCTGCCGTTGGCCCCGAAAAATCCGCTTCCGTATCGCGAACGCTTGAAGGCGATCCGGGAATTCCACACCGGCACGAACAAGCTTCGCGACGCCGGCGGACCGGTCACCCGGGTCACGCTGGGACCGCGCTGGCTGATCCCGCCGATCGTGCTGGCGACCTCACCGGGGGGCATTCGCGACATCGTCAGTGTGCGCGACGGTTCCGTCGACAAGACGAGCACGGTGGCCACCGAGCTGCGCCGGCTGCTGGGCGGGAACCTGTTCGTGCTGCCCCACACCGAGTGGTTGCCCCGCCGAAGGACCCTGCAGCCGGTGTTCACCCGCCAGCGGGTCCGCCAGTTCGGCGGACACATGGCGGAGGCCGCCGAAACAGTGTGCGCCACGTGGGGGGACGGCGCCGAGATCGACCTGGACGCGCAATGCCGGACGCTGACCTTGCGGGCGCTGGGTCGCTCGGTGCTGGGATTGGACCTCGATGAGCGCTCCGACGCGATCGCCGAACCGTTGCGGGTGGCCACGAGTTACGCGGTAAGGCGGGCCATTCGGCCGCTGCGCGCGCCGGAGTGGATGCCCACCCCGGCGCGCCGGCGCGCCCGGGCGGCGGCCCGGACGATTCGCGAGCTCGCCGACGAGATCCTGCAGGCGTGTCGCGCCGACACCGACCGGGAGGCGCCGCTGGTCCACGCGCTCATCGCGGCAACCGACCCGGAAACCGGGCAGTCGTTGACCGACACCGAGATCCGCGACGAGATGATCATCTTCTTGTTCGCCGGCCACGACACGACGGCGACGACCCTGACGTACGCGTTGTGGGCGCTGGGTCGCCATCCCGACGTGCAGGCGCGGGTGGCGGCCGAAGTCGCCGAGCTCGGCGACCGCCAGCTCACCCCCGACGACGTAGCCCGGCTTGGGTTCACGGTCCGGGTCCTGCAGGAGGCGCTGCGGCTGTGCCCGCCGGGGCCGACCGGAACGCGCATGGCGACGCGCGACGTCGAAGTCGCGGGCTACCGCGTCGAGGCCGGCACCATGCTGGCGTTCGGCAGGATGGCGGTGCAGACCGATCCGAGCCTGTGGGACGACCCGCTGCGCTTCGACCCGGACCGATTCAGCCCAGAGCGCGATCAAGGCCGCGACCGTTGGCAATACGTTCCATTCGGCGGCGGGCCGCGCTCGTGCATCGGTGATCACTTCGCGATGCTGGAGGCCACGCTGGCGCTGGCGACCATCGTTCGCCGCGTCGAAATCGAGTCCACGTCGGCTGATTTCCCGCTGGCCGTGCCGTTCACCATGGTGGCGGCGGCTCCGATCATGGCCAGGGTACGGCTGCGTCACTGACCGGCACGACGCGCCGGCGCTAGGCCCGCACGCCGTGGTGAGCCTGGTTTCCGCCGCGACGTTTGGCGGCATACATCGCGGTGTCGGCGATGATGATCAGCTCGTCGACGAGCCACGCCACGTCGCCCCCGGTGAGCAGGCGCAGCTCGGCGCTGGCGGTGCCGATGCTGGCCGTTATCTCGGGGGACAACTCGGCGAGCGCGGTGCAGAACTCGGTGGCCAATGGGGCGACGTCCGGGGTCGCCGAGGTCAGCGCGACCAGGAATTCTTCCCCTCCGGCGCGGCAGATGACCGCGTCGGAGGGGGTGCGCGCCCGCAGCAGGCCGGCCACTTCCCGCAGGACGCGGTCCCCGGCCGAATGGCCGTGGGTGTCGTTGATGCGTTTGAAGTTGTCGAGGTCGACCATCACCACCACCAGGTGACTGTGCCCCGGCGGCGGATTCGTCAACCGGCTGCCGACCTCGTCGGTGAACGCCCGGCGGTTCAGCAGGCCAGTCAGGGAATCCTCTTGGGAGCGAAGGGCATACGTTCCCATGGCGCGCGAGATACCCCAAACCCCAAGGGGCAGCCACAGATTGAGAAAGATGTTGAGCCAGAACGCGGAGGCCGCGCTGGCCACGTTGGCCTCTCGGGTCAGCCTCAGCACCGCCGCCGTGGTGACCGCGACGGCGACGGCGCCGTTGAACACCAGCAGCCGGGGGCCGTGGAACAGCGCGATGTAACTGCCGGTGATGGCCATGGCGGTGCAAGCCAGGGCGGCCAGGGCCGCGGTGGGCTGCACGACGCTCCACCCGCCGACGCACAGCGCGCCCATCGCGACGCCGAACTGCGACTGCCGGCGCGTCGGCCAGCGCGTCAACCACAACGCGGTCACGCCTGCGGTGAACGCGGCGGCGAGCGCGCCGGTGATCACTTCGACGGCGCTGGGATGGTGTTGGCTCGGCAGCACGGTCAGTGGCACCAGCGCCGACGAGCCCGCGATGGCGGCCATGATTGTCCGCGCCGGACGCAGCATCCCGCGCTGGCGCAGGAACGTCGTGGTCCAGTCGTACTGGTCGGGCTGGTTCCACCACGCCCTCAGCCGTGACATCGGTCAGCGACCCCTTCTTCGCGGCCGCGCCCGCGGTCGCGGCGCGCGCCGCGAGCGGGAATGCCATGATTGCGGCCATGGCTTCTCGACACACGCGATTTCGATTTTTCTATCGGGTCGGTTTTACGCCGTGGGATGGTCACGCGATCGGGCAGGGTCTGCGGGATCTGATCGAGGGAACTCCCGACACGGCCGCGCTGCCCACGGGCTCGGTGTTGGACGTCGGCTGCGGTACCGGGGATTGCGCGATTTACCTGGCGCAACACGGGTGGAAGGTCACCGGGGTCGACTATGTCGAAAAGCCGCTCGAGAAGGCCCGCGCCAAGGCCCGCGCGGCGGATGCGTCGGTCAACTTCGCCCGTGCCGACGTCACGCGGTTGAGTCAGGAGGGGATCGGTACCGGCTTTGACCTGATCGTCGACAACGGCTGCATCCACAACATGAGCGGTGCCGACCGTGAGGCGTACGTCCGCGAAGTCAGCTCCGTGGCGGCGCCCGACGCCAAGCTGTACATCGTCGCGTTTCCTCCCGGCGGGAGGTTCGGCGTGCCGGGCATCGATCACGCCGAAATGGAACGACGATTCGCCGCCGGGTGGACGCTGTTGTCCACGGGCGACGAGCGGGAGCTCGACGACAAGACCCCGACGTACTACTACCTGTTTCAGCGCCGCCCGTGAAGGTTGGTCGCCGCTTGCCGCAGGCTTAGACAACGTCCTTTCTCCCCGGTCCGTCGGGCTGCGGCGCTTCGCGCGCGTCGGAGAAGTCCATCGGGATGACGCGCCTGGCGAGCAACGACTCCATGGCCGCGCTGTCGAGCGGGCGGGACAGCAGAAACCCTTGCGCGCGAGAGCAACCCAGGGACAGCAGCGTTTTGGCGGCCGCCACGGTTTCGACGCCTTCGGCCACGACCTCGAGCCCGAAGGCGTCGGCCAGTGCCAGCGTCGAGCGCACGATGGCCAGATCACCGGCATTGGTGTCGAGATGGTGGACAAACCCCTTGTCGATCTTGAGCCCGTCGACGGGGAGAGACTTCAGATAAGTCAGCACACTGTAGCCGGTGCCGAAGTCGTCGATGGCGATCCGCACACCGATGTCCTTCAATCCAAACAGCGTCTTGCGGGTCGCGTCGATGTCTTGCACCACGACGCTTTCGGTGATCTCCAGGCACACCGTGCTGGGATCGAGGCCGAACTCCTCGAGGGTCGTCGCGACGGTGTCGACGATGCCTTCGGTGACGAGCTGCACGGGCGAGACGTTGATGCGCAGCACGGCGCCGTGCCCGACGCCGCGCGATTGCCACAGCCCGAACTGCGCACACGCCGAACGGATTACCAGGCGGCCGAGCTTTGCGCCCAGATTGATCGATTCCACGACCTGGATGAACGAATCCGGCATCAACAGCCCCAAAGTGGGGTGTTGCCAACGGATGAGCGCTTCCGTGCCGAGGATCTCGCCGGTGCGCATGTCGAACTCGGGGAGGTAGTGCAGCACCAGCGCGTCGCTGTCGCTGTCGATAATCCCTTCCAGGTACAGCTCGATGTCGTTGCGGATCATGTCCGTCCTGGACATCTCCGGGCTGAAGATCGCGACCTTGTTACCGCCGGAACTCTTGGCCGTCCGGGTGGCCTGGTCGACTCGGCGCAACAGATCGGACGTGCTCTCCGACCCCGGTACACCGGTCGCGACGCCGATACTCACGGTGCGACTGAGCATCTCGCCGTCGATCACGACCTGGCGCTGAACCCGGGTGTGTATCGATTGCGCGAACGCCTCGGCGGCCTCGACGTCCATGGATGCGGCCGGCACGACGACGAATTCGTCGCCGCCGAAGCGGGCGATCACCGAGGGAACGTCGGTGGCCGCGCGCAGCAGCGCGGCGAAGGCCTCGATGAACCGGTCGCCCGCGTTTTGCCCGAGGCGTTCGTTGATCACCTTGAACCGGTCCAGCGCAAGGAACACCACCGAGACGGCGCCCGGCTGCCCCTCGGCCAGCCGCTTGTCGAGGTAGGCGATGAGTGCCCGGCGGTTCAGCAGCCCGGTGAGGTCGTCATGCTCGGCAAGGTAGTGAAGTTGTTCCTCGGCGACGATGCGGGCCTGCAGCTGCGCGAAGAGCGCGGCGACCGCCTGCAGCGCATTGAGCTCTTCCGGTAGCCATTCGCGGTCGCCGACCTTGCCGAAGGCCAGGGTGCCCGTCGTCACGTCCCCTGACAGCAGCGGGACGGCCGCAAGGGAGACCGCACCCCATCCGGTGCCTTCGTCGATATTGCTCTGGTAGTCGGCGTTTGCGGCCTCGGGGCGCACCACTTCCGGAACCTTGAGGTTTTCGGCCCTCGTGAAGACCGAGTCGGCGTCGGCGAAATACACCACGCCAATCGGGTCCGGGTCGGCGTTGCGCGGCGGCCACTCGGCGACGAGCACGGTGGCGCGGATCGTGTGATCGTTGTGGCGCAGGAAGCTGAAGTCGACGCCCAGGTCGCTCACCAGGTTGCCGAGCACCCGCTGACTGATCGCGGCAGAGTCAGCCGCACTGGCCGCCATCAACTCGGCGGCAGCAGCGGTGACCAGGTGGTCCAGTGCGCCCGACATTGCCTTTACCGTAGCCGTAACTGGGGCGCGATGCCGGTATTACATAGCGCGTCTAGCAATGATTCGCTCAACTCTGCACCCGCGCCCTGTCCAGGCTGCGTCGGCTCGGCGCCGATGCCGGGGGCCCGACGGTGAACCGCAGCACCAGCACGATGGATTCTTCCGCGGGTATGGCGGCCAGACCCCGGAAGTCACGCTGCAACTGTGTTAGCTGATCGGCGAACTGGGGTGACAGCTCGTCGAAGTCGGCGCGCGTGTGGGCGTAGAGGAAGACTGGCGAGACGGGCTGTACGGCGAGCCCGTGCTGCTGGGCGATGATCCAGACCAGCTCGACGGCGGAGCCCCCCGTGGCGTAGTCACTCAGCTCCCGTCCGGGCACACTGACGACGGCCAGGGCCGAACTGGAAAGTATCCGGTCGCGGGTTTCCTCGCCGAGCGCGCTGCCCGCGTCCCAACGGGCCAGGTGCGCCATGACATCCGGGCGGCGCAGGATCTCGAGCAATTCCAGATCACCGGCATCCAGCTCGAGGCTCCGCACCTCGATGCCGGTGTCGGGATCGGCGTCGCCGGGCCAGCGCAATTCCGACACCATCTCTCGGTGCAGGTGCGGCGTCAGGTAACGGGTGCGGTCGGATGCGGCGAGAATCGTTGCCGCGTGCGCGATGTCGTCCCTCGCGGTGATCAGGCGGAGCCGCGCGCCCTCCCGTTGCGCTGCGGCGGTGAGCGACTCGACGGTCGTCGCGTCCAACGGTCGAGGGCTGCCGTGGTGGCGGTTGGTCGAGCGCTCGAGCATCGGTTGATAGAGCTCGGCGAGCGTGGGGTCGGAGCCGTCGGCCAATGTCAGGGTGGCGCGCAACGGCGTTCCGTCGACGTGATCAATCAGCGCGGTGGGGCCCAGGACGTGCTGCGCCGACGCGGCGATCCTGGCGTTCAGGAGCGCGGCGCCGACCGCGACGGCGCTGCCGCGAAAGCCGACGTCCATGGTCGAAGTGTGTTGCGCGGCAAGGTCGATGGTGATGCTGCTGGGTCCGGCCTGAACGTACCAGGGCTGAACGTTTCCGCCCGACGGCGCGCGGATCGCCGCGGCGGCGATACTGCCGGGTATCCCGGGTAGCTCCGCCGGCTCGTGGTGTTCTGCCGGCGCCGGGCGGTGCCGGGCCATGTCTGGCTCGTCGAGTTGGTCGAGCGCCCAGGCGATGTCGACGCGCGTGCGGCCCGAGCGCAGTTGTTCGCCGAGCCCGATCCTGCGCACGCCTTCCGCCAAGGCCGACGCGCCCAGCACCACGTCGGAGGCGAGCTGGGGCCAGGTTGACACGGTGCGGTCGATCTCTACCAATGAAGCGGCGGCCCGCGGCGAAAGTCGTTCCGCCTCAAGGTGTCGCAGGATATGCGGGACCTTTTCGCGGCTGCTCATGCCGGGCAGCAATCCGATGTCGAGGTCGCCGAGCAGACCGTGCAGGATCGGGCGCTGCGGCTCGTGATCGAAGCGCTCCACATCCACGAGCCCGCGGTCGCTGGTCGCCATCAACACCGGGATGCGGCGGGCGCGGGCGCCTTCCCGCAGGACGGCCTTCATGTCGAGCGAATCGCATTCTTCGATCACGATGTCGAGCCCGTCCACGAACGCGTCGACGGTGTCGAACGTCAGGCCGGCGTCAACGACCTCGACCGGTAGGTACGGGTCGAGTTCGGCGATCCTGCGCGCGGCCACACAAGCCTTGTTGACGCCGATGTCGAACACGCTGGCGGGCACCCGATTCAGGTTCGACAACTCGAGGTGATCGAAATCGGCCAGGCGCAGGCCGCCGCACAAGCCCTGCGCGGCCAGCGTATGCGCGATCACGTGGCCGACGCTGAGGCCGGCCACACCGATGCGCAGCCGGCCGAGCTGTTCCTGTTCGGCCGGGGTGATGTTGTTGCGGTTGCGGTCGAGGCGCACCGCGCGGTACCCGCGCGGGCCGAGCACCGCCACGACCGCGCGCCGCCAGGGGTAGTACGCCCACCGACCGCCTTCCGCTAGCAGCTCGGCATCCGGGGCGGGCCGCAGGCCGCGCAGGTTGGCCAGCTGCGCTGCGCGGTGGTCGATGAACTCCACGGTGGGGTCGGCTCGGAGCCGTTGCAACACCGAACTGTCGCCGGGATCGCCGGGGTCGAGAATCTGCGCGATGTAGGCGGATTTCTCGGACGCGTCCATGGTGGTTTGTGTATAGCACCTGCCGGTGGCTCGGCGGCTCAGACGTTGCGCTCAGACGGAAAATGTGACGCGGGCAATAAGCGATCGTCGATCGCTCACTCGGTCACGATGTCCCCGGCCGGGCGTTCGGTGTCCTCGAGGAACAGGCCGTGTCGCAGCAGGCTGGTGACCGAGGCGTCCCAGCGTCGCAGCTGCGGCTCGGTGAAGAACGAGTTGCCCAGGTAGAGCTCGATGTAGGGATGCAGAATCACGGCGCCGACGCGCAGGATCACCACGTTGATCGCCGCCCAATCCGGGTCGAGGTCCGGTTGTGTATTGCCTTGTGCCACGAAATGTTCGCGCTGTGCGGTACTGATACCCAGCAGGCCCTCGAAGATGACCGAGCCGAACGCGCCGCCCTCGGCGAGCGCGCGCCCGAGATAGGTCATCACGTCGGGACGTTCCACCATCAGTGCGATCAGCCGGCGCCCGGCTTCGTTGAGTCCGTCGGAGGGCGCCCCGGGCAGCGTTCTCGGTTTGAGCGCCTCACCGACCACTTGCAGCACGTACTGATCGACGGCGGCGATCAGCGCTGCCTTGGTGCGGAAGTGGTGCTGCACCAGTCCAATCGAAACATCCGCGGTCTCGGCGACCGTGCGCAGCGGCGTGGCGGCGATACCGCGAAGGCCAAAGCAGCCCAGCGCGGCGTCACGTATCCGCTCCTTGGCCGACGGCTCGGGCGGCTCGGGCGGCTCGTACGGAAACAGCCGGGTGGTTCCCACGGCCGGACAATACACCCACATGGCGTCCCGATATGTGGGTATCGGATTACCGTATCCGCGTATCGCTTCCGGGGCAGTTGCGTTGCGCCAGAGCAGGCGTCGGATGGGAACCTTCTTCGATGAGCGCCTCGAGAGGCCGGGGCTACGGCTACCTGCCGGCGGTGCTGGAACGCTCGGCCGGGACCACCACCTGGCTGGGCGGCGCCGACGGGGCGGACGCGCTGGGCAGCGGGGTCCGCGTGACCCCGGGGGTGCCGAGGCGGCCGGCCAGCCACGGCAGCGCGGCCGCGAAGGCCCGGTCCGCAAACGGCCAATCGTGCTTGCCGGGCTGGGGGAGCACCGCGCAGTCGATGCCGTTGGCGCGGCCGAGCGCGCACAGCGCATACGCGGCGGCCGTCTGGTTGCTCGGGTTGGCCGCGGCGTCACGACTGACCAGACGCATTGCGCCGGCGTCGGTTACCGGCAGGTCGCGCCGCGGCGCCGGCGGGCCGTTCGAGGAGATGGCGAACCAGCCGGCCACGTCGCGGTACGGGCCGTGCCGGTTGATCACCGTGGTCGGGTCGAACGCCGCCCAGGCCTCCCCGTGTCCGCCGAACAGCCTGGCGATGGTCTGGGCCTTGGTGCCCGCATTGGGGTAGAAGTCGCCGGCGACGTCGACGAACGCGCTGAACATGTCGGGATGCATGACGGTCAGGTCCACGGCGCAGGTACCGCCCATCGACCAGCCGGCAACGCCCCAATTGGACCGGTCGGGGCTGACGCCGAACTTCGAAACCATGTATGGCACAACGTCCTTGGTGAGGTGGTCGGCGGCGTTGCCGCGAGGGCCGTTGACGCATTCCGTGTCGTTGTTGAACGCGCCCCCGGAGTCCACGAACACCAACACCGGCGCCTTGCCGGCGTGCGCGGCCGCGAAGTCGTCGATGGTCTTGACCGCGTTGCCCGCCCGCGTCCAGTCCGCGGGCGTGTTGAACTGCCCGCCGATCATCATCACCGTCGGCAACGCCGGCGGCGGGCTGCTGGTGAACCATTCGGGCGGCAGGTACACGAGTTCACCGCGGTGCTTGAAATGCGATGCCTCAGAAGGGATCACGACCGGGACCACGCTGCCGTGCGACGGCCGGGCCCGCTTTGCGACCATCGCCGTGACGGTGGCCGGGTCGGTCTGATCGGGCAGCGGCCCGGAGGTGAGCTGGTTCCACGCCGCCTGCACGGTCGGGAAGTAGCCCACCCACAGGTTGAGCGTCAGTGCCGCGCAGAGCAAACACAGCGGCACCGCGAGCACTGTCGCGCCGCGGCGCCACGGCGGCGCGCTGCGCCAGCCGAGCACCAGCACCGCCGCGGCGAGGCCGGTCAACGCGATCCACGCCCACAGCGCCGATGGCGCCGGATCGTCGGACAGGCCGCGATCGACGATATACCAGTGCGTCACATAGGCAATGGCGCCGCCGGCCAGGCCGGCCAGCGGCAGCCAGATCGTCCGCCAGCGCCGTGACCGCCAGCCGACCGCCAGCGTCAGCACCACCGCGGCGCCGACCTGGACCGTCGCGGGCACCCAGCCGTGCATCAGCGACGTGTGGCTGCTCGCCAGCAACGGCGCCGCGGGAAGGGGCATCGGGGCGGTCACGTCACTCATTGTGATGGATCGTTAACCGCGCCGGAACCTAATCG
>NZ_LZIS01000071.1 GCF_001667015.1 Mycobacterium sp. E3198
ACTTTTGGTCGCTGATCACCAGCACGTCATCCGGGACGGCGCTGTTGCTGAGCCTCAAGACCGCCGCCGCCAGCACCGCCCTGTGCGTGCTGCTGGGGGTGCCGCTGGCCCTGGTGCTGGCCCGCAGCACCGCGCGGCCGGTGCGGCTGCTGCGACCGCTGATCCTGCTGCCGCTGGTGCTCCCGCCGGTGGTGGGCGGCATCGCATTGCTCTACGCATTCGGCCGGCTCGGCCTGATCGGGCACTACCTGGAGGCCGCCGGCATCAGCATCGCCTTCAGCACCACCGCGGTGGTGCTGGCGCAGACCTTCGTCTCGCTGCCGTTTCTGGTGATCTCGCTCGAGGGGGCCGCGCGCACCGCGGGCGCCGACTACGAGGTGGTCGCCGCGACGCTGGGCGCCCGACCCAGCGCGGTCTGGTGGCGGGTGACCCTGCCGCTGCTGCTGCCGGGCATGACGTCGGGAGCGGTGCTGGCGTTCGCCCGCTCGCTCGGGGAGTTCGGTGCGACGCTGACGTTCGCCGGTTCCCGGCAGGGCGTCACCCGAACGCTGCCGCTGGAGATCTACCTGCAGCGGGTCACCGACGCGAACGCCGCGGTAGCCCTGTCGATCCTGCTGGTGGCCGTCGCGGCGCTGGTCGTGCTGGGGCTGGGTGCGCGCCGGCTGACCGGGACGGACACGAGGTAGCCGCGGTGAGCCGGCTGCAGCTGCGCGCCGTCGTCGCCGAGCGCGGCCTGGATGTGGAGTTTTCGGTGTCCGCCGGCGAGGTGCTGGCGGTCCTGGGGCCCAACGGCGCCGGCAAGTCCACCGCCCTGCACGTGATCGCCGGCCTCGTTCGCCCCGACGTGGGGGTCGTGCGGTTGGGGGATCGGGTGCTCACCGACACCGCGGCCGGGGTGAACGTGGCGACGCACGATCGCCGGGTCGGGTTGCTGCTGCAGGACCCGCTGCTGTTCCCGCACCTGAGCGTCGCGGCCAACGTCGCGTTCGGGCCGCGCAGCCGCCGCCCATTCTTCGGGTCCACTCGCCGCACCGAGCGGGCGACCGCGCTGCGCTGGCTGCGCGAGGTGCACGCCGAGGGCTTCGCGGACCGAAAACCGCGGCAGCTTTCCGGGGGCCAGGCCCAGCGGGTGGCGATCGCCCGCGCCCTGGCCGCCGAACCCGACGTGCTGCTGCTCGACGAGCCGCTGTCCGGGCTCGACGTCGCGGCCGCCGCGGGCATCCGCGCGGTGTTGCGCACCGTGGTCACCCGAACCGGCTGCGCGGTCGTGCTGGTCACCCACGAGCTGCTCGACGTGTTCACGCTGGCCGATCGCGTGCTTGTCCTCGAATCCGGCAAGATCGCCGAATTCGGCCCCGTGGCTGACGTTCTCACCGCGCCGCGCAGCCATTTCGGCGCGCGCATCGCCGGCATCAACATCGTCACCGGCACCGTGGGGCCCGACGGCTCCTTGCGCGATCGCTCTGGCGCCCACTGGCATGCGACCCCGGCGCAGCAGCCGGACGCCGGCGTCGGCGTCGCGGTCGCGGTGTTCCCGCCCGCGGCGGTGGCCGTGTATCGGGATCGCCCGCACGGCAGCCCCCGCAACACGGTCGAGGTGACGGTGGCCGAGCTCGATGTCCGCGGATCCGCGGTCCTGGTGCGGGGCCGCGAACAGCCGGACGGCGCGCCGGGGCTGGCCGCCGAGATCACCGCGGACGCCGCGACGGAGTTGCGGCTCACGCCGGGGGAGCGGGTGTGGTTCTCCGTTAAGGCACACGAGGTGACGCTGTATCCGGCGCCGCCCGCCGAGACCCGGTGACCTGCGCGGACGCCCGCAAGGTTGCACATCGGCAACATCGGCAAAACCGCCGCAAGGCACCCTTGCGTCACAGCGGTAACACGGTAGGTTCGTCGCCATGGAGCAGGTGGACGCGAACTCGACACGTCGCAAAGGATTCTGGGCGACGCTGGCGATCGCCACGGTGGCCAGCGCCAGCGCGGTCGCCATCGCATTGCCGGCGACCTGTAGCGCCGATCCCGAGACCCCTACCCCGGTCCCGCCGAGCACGACGGCGGCCCCCTCGAGCGAGATCACCAGAAACGGCAGCGAGACGAAGGTCTGCGCCAGCACCACCGCGGTGGTGCTGAAGGCGATGCTGATGCCGGCGGCCTCCAGGTAGTGCCCGATCAGGCCGAGCCGGCCGAATGCGTAGAGCAATGCGATGCCGCCCACCACCGGCGGGAGCACCAGCGGCAGCAGGATCAGCGGTCGCAGCAGCCGCACCGGCCGCGCGGTGCTGCGGGCCAGCACCAGGGCCAGCGGCACCCCCAGCAGCACGCACAGGGCGGTGCTGGCGGCGGCGGTCTTGAGGCTCAGCAACAGCGCCGTCCCGGATGACGTGCTGGTGATCAGCGACCAAAAGT
>NZ_LZIS01000072.1 GCF_001667015.1 Mycobacterium sp. E3198
CGCTGGCGGTCGCCGCGGCGGTGTGCGCGTTTTTGTTCATGGACAACCTGTCCGAGGCGAAGGCCGACGTGAAGCCGGTGCTGCAGTCGCTGCGGCATGCCGACACCTGGATCATGTCGCTGCTGTACATCGGCACGTTCGGCTCCTTCATCGGCTACTCGGCGGCCTTCCCGACCCTGCTCAAGACGGTGTTTGGGCGCGGGGACATCGCGCTGACCTGGGCGTTCCTGGGCGCGGGCATCGGATCCGTCATCCGGCCCGTGGGCGGCAAGCTGGCCGACCGGGTCGGCGGGGCGCGCATCACCGCGATGAGCTTCGCGATGCTCGCCGTCGGCGCCGCGGCGGCGCTGTGGTCGGTCAACGCCAAGAACCTGCCGGTGTTCTTCGCCAGCTTCATGTTCCTGTTCGTCGCCACCGGCATCGGCAACGGTTCGACCTACCGGATGATCTCGCGGATCTTCGTGATCAAGGGAGAGCTCGCCGGCGGCGACGCGGACACCATGGTGCACATGCGCCGCCAGGCCGCCGGCGCGCTGGGCGTCATCTCGTCGATCGGCGCCTTCGGCGGGTTCGTGGTGCCGCTGGCGTACGCCTGGTCCAAGTCGCACTTCGGCAGTATCGAGCCCGCGCTGCGCTTCTACATCGCGTTCTTCGTCGCGCTGCTGGCCGTCACCTGGCTCGCGTACCTGCGCAAGAAGACCCGGATGGGGCGCCTCGGCGTCTAGTCATGATGGTGGCGACCCGTCCCCCAGCTTCGCGGGGGACCCCCAGCGCCCGGCTACGCCGCGCTCGCGATCGCCACTGTCCTGCCGATACCTGGCCCACGGACTGTAGTCGGCGATCAGCTCTTCCTGCGGGGGGCGCTGGTCGTCCGGCACGTGCTGCAGGTTGATCCGAATCCGGTACCAGATGGAGCTCGGCCCACGCATCCCGTCGACCAGGACGTCGGCCGGCTGCAGCATGCCGGCCGCCGCGGGATGGCGGTCCCGCCAGGTGTCCAGCGCGGCCATCGCCTCGTCCTTGGTCTTGGTGCGGGCGATCTCGATGAGCGGCTTCGACGAGACGCGCCCGCCCTCGGTGCGGGTGCCGGAACCCTTCGGCGCCCGCTCCGGTGGTCCCATCTCCTCGGCCAGCATCAGCAGCCGGTCGAGCTCGCCAGCCGCGTCGTCCATCCCGGCCCACGGGTCACCCAGTTCGGCGAACCGGTCGGGCACGGTTTCGATGGTGAACGCCTCGGGCCGGCAGCCTGCGACCTCGTCCCAGCTCAGTGGTGTCGAGACCCGGGCGTCCGGGGTCGCACGCACGGAGTAGGCCGACGCGACGGTGCGGTCCTTGGCGTTCTGGTTGAAGTCGACGAAGACGCCCTCGCGCTCCTCCTTCCACCAGCGGCTGGTCGCGGCCTCGGGCGCGCGCCGCTCGACCTCGCGGGCGACGGTCTGGGCCGCCAATCGCACCTGGCGAAACCCCCAGCGCGGGGCGATGCGGGCGTAGATGTGAAACCCGCGGGACCCGGACGTCTTCGGCCACGCGACCAGGCCGTAGTCCTCCAGCACCTCGCGAGCCACCATCGCGACCTCGACGATGCGGGGCCAGGCGACGCCGGGCATCGGGTCCAGGTCGACGCGCAGTTCGTCGGGGTGGTCGAGGTCGCCGGCGAGCACCGGGTGCGGGTTGAGGTCGACGCAGCCGAGGTTGATCACCCACGCCAGCCCGGCGGCGTCGTGGATGACGGCTTCGGCGGCGGACGTGCCGCGCGCGTAGTGCAGTTCGGCAACGTCGACGTAGTCCGGCCGGTTCGCCGGCGCCCGCTTCTGGAAGACCGCCTCCTGCCCAATGCCCTTGACGAAGCGCTTGAGGATCATCGGCCGCCCGGCGACGCCGCGCAGCGCCCCGTCGGCGACGGACAGGTAATAGCGGACGAGGTCGAGCTTGGTGTACGGGCCCGCGTCACCGTGGCGTTCGAAGACCACCTTGTCCGGATGGGTCACCGTGACCCGGTGCCCGGCCACCTCGAGTGACGCCGGACCGGTCATGTTCATCATCGTAAGTCGGGGGGTATTAACTAGTGGCACTGAGACGGACGTCACATAGGGTGGAATGCATGCCAAACCTCATCGGCCTGCCGGGGCAGGCTGTCGCCAAAGTTCAGCAGTACCTCGACCGCGGCGCGGCCGAATTGCACTACGTGCGCAAGATCTTCGAATCGGGCGCGTTCCGGATCGAGCCCCCGCAGAACTACGCCGCGATGGCCGCCGACATCTACAAGTGGGGCGAGTTCGGCATGCTGCCGTCGCTCAACGCACGGCGTCATCCTGACAAGGCCGCCTGCATCGACGAGGAGGGCGAATTCACCTACCGCGAGCTCGATGAGGCCGCGCACGCGGTGGCCAACGGGCTGCTGGAGAAGGGCGTCAAGGGCGGCGACGGCGTCGCCGTCCTCGCCCGCAACACCCGCTGGTTTTTGATCGCCTACTTCGGCGCCGCCCGGGTCGGCGCCCGCATCATCCTGCTCAACAGCGAGTTCTCCGGCCCCCAGATCTGCGAGGTGTCGGAGCGCGAGGGCGCCAAGGTGATCATCTACGACGACGAGTACACCAAGGCCGTCAGCAAAGCCGAGCCGGAGCTGGGCAAGCTGCGGGCGCTGGGATCCAACCCCGATGCCGACGAGCCGTCGGGCAGCCAGGACGAGACGCTGGCCGACCTGATCGAGCGCAGCGACTCCTCGCCCGCCCCGAAGGCGACCAAGCACTCGTCGATCATCATCCTGACCAGCGGCACCACCGGCACCCCCAAGGGCGCGAACCGCAGCACCCCACCCACGCTGGCGCCGATCGGGGGCATCCTGTCGCACGTGCCGTTCAAGGCCGGCGAGGTGACCTCGCTGCCCGCCCCGATGTTCCATGCGCTGGGTTTTCTGCACGGCACCATCGCGATGTTCTTGGGTTCGACGCTGGTATTGCGCCGGAAGTTCAAGCCGCCGCTGGTGCTCGAGGACATCGAGAAGTACAAGGTGACCGCTATGGTCGTCGTCCCGGTGATGTTGTCGCGCATCCTCGATGCGGTCGAGAAGATGGATAAGAAGCCCGACCTGTCCTCACTGAAGATCGTCTTCGTGTCCGGCTCGGCGCTCGGCTCGGAGCTGGCGGAACGGGCGCTCAAGGACCTGGGCCCGGTGATCTACAACATGTACGGCTCGACGGAAATCGCCTTCGCCACGATCGCCGAGCCCAAGCACCTGGAATTCAATTCCTCGACCGTTGGCCCCGTCGTCAAGGGCGTCAAGGTCAAGATCTTCGACGACAACGGAAAAGAATTGCCGCAGGGCGAGGTGGGTCGGATCTTCGTCGGCAACGCCTTCCCGTTCGAGGGCTACACCGGCGGCGGCCACAAGCAGATCATCGACGGGTTGTTGTCGTCAGGCGACGTCGGCTACTTCGACGAAAACGGCCTGCTGTACATCAGCGGGCGCGACGATGAGATGATCGTCTCCGGCGGCGAAAACGTCTTCCCGGCCGAAGTCGAGGACCTCATCACCGGGCATCCGGACGTCGTGGAGGCCACCGCGATCGGCGTCGAGGACAAGGAGTGGGGCCACCGGTTGCGCGCGTTCGTCGTCAAGAAGGAGGACGCCAGCGTCGACGAGGACACCATCAAGGGATACGTGCGCGACCACCTGGCGCGCTACAAGGTGCCGCGGGAAGTGATCTTCCTCGAAGAGCTGCCGCGCAACCCCACCGGGAAGATCCTGAAGCGCGAGCTGCGCGAGATGGAGATCGACTGACGCAGCGCTCTCGGCGCCCGAAGGCGTCCCTGGTCACCTGCGCGCTTGAATGGCGCGCGTGATCTGCGCGGAGAGCTTGGGATCGATCAGCAGCTGATCGATGAGCGCGCTGAGGACCTCCTGCCCCGTCACCCGTGCGACGCCGATCCGGTCGGCGGCGTCGCGCTGCCAGACGTCGAGCGCGCGGTGGGTCGCCAGCGGCAGGTCGACGGTCCGACGCGTTCGCCGATCCCGCGACGCGCGGGCGGGTGGCTCCCCGAGCGCGCTGAGGCGCTGCGTCGGCCCCGTCTGCCCGGGCAGGGGCGGCTTGGCGGTATACCGGGCGAACCGGTTGGGACCCGAGTTGATCGTCATCACGCGACTTTCTCTGGAGGGGTTGCACGTCAGTAGATCCGCTCTTCAGTATGCGCATCGCGCGTGCCCGCCGCGCGCCGGCGCGGCCGGCCCGGGACGCGGCGGAAAAGCCGCCTGACGGCAAATCTCCGCATGAGTTCATCATGGTTGTTTGCTGTAAGAAATAGTTGGCAACAGTGGACGCGCAGACAGATTTACTTAACTGTGCTATTTCGTATTGGCGTAAGTGTGCAACTACGTAGCTCAGTAAAGCGGCCATCACCTGCATATTGATCGGGTAAAGAAACACTGAAATCAGTAATCTCGCGAGACACTCCTATCGCGGCATTGTCCGAGACGCCCGAAGGCGCGGTGGGTGGTGACATTTTTCAGAGCGTTGCTGATTTTGTGTAGATTTTCGAAATATGGGTATTGTTCCGGTGACGCACCAGAACCTTTCGATCCCCTCGTCGCAAGGAGGCGCAAAATGTTGATCTCATTGCTTTCGCTCCGTCGGGCCGCGGTCGCCGCAGCCGCGGTCGGCTTGCTGCTGGGAGCGCTGCTGTTCGCGGGTAGCCCCGCCGCGCACGCCGCTCCGCCGCCGGCACCCGGCAACAGCTTCGACATGGCCGGCCCGCACGGGGCCCCGGACATCCCGCTGCGGCCCGGCGGGGGCGGCGGCGGCCACGGCGGAGGCGGCGGCCATGGTGGCGGTGGCCACGGTGGCTGGGGCGGACCCGGCGGCCACTGGGGCGGACCCGGCGGCGGTCACTGGGGTGGACCCGGCGGCCACTGGAGCGGCTGGGGCGGCCACGGCGGCTGGGGCGGACCGGGTCACTGGGGCGGCCACGGCGGCTGGGCCGGCCACCCCGGCTGGGGCAACGGCGGTTGGGGTCCCCCCGGACTGGGCTACCGGCCCTGGTGGAACTGGTGGTGGTGAGCTAGCGCCGCCCGCGTAGCGGCCAAAGACCGGGCCATGCCGACCTGACAGACGTGCGACGGGTCGGCATGTCCCTTTTTTGGGGTGATTACGGGTCGCGGGGCAGGCCCAGCAGCCGTTCGGCGATGATGTTGAGCTGCACCTCCGAGGTGCCCCCGTAGATGGTGGTGGCCCGGCTGGAGAGCAGGTACTCGCCCCATTTGCCCGGCAGTTCGGCGGTATCGCCGATCGCGGCATCGGTGCCGAACGACGACACCGCGAATTCCGCGTAGCCCTGCCCGGTCCGCATCGACAACAGCTTCGAGATCGCCGCCGAGGGCATGGCGTCGCCGCCGGCCAGCGTCAACAGCGTCGAGCGCAGGTTCAGCACCTTGGCGGCGTGCCCCTCGGCGATCAGCTGCCCGGCCCGGTGCTGCGCGACCTGATCGAACTGCCCGTCGCGGACGAACTCGACGAACTCGGGAAGCGTCGCAAGGAAATTCGCGTCGCTGCCGCCGATCGAGACCCGCTCCGCCGTCAGCGTGTTGCGACTGACCTCCCAGCCCCGGTTGACCTCCCCCAGCACGCACTCGTCGGGCACGAACACGTCGTCGATGTAGACGGTGTTGAAGAACTCCTGGCCCGTGAGCTCGCGTAGCGGTTTGACGGTGACGCCCTCGCTCTTCATGTCCAGCAGGAAGTACGTAATGCCATTGTGTTTGGGCGCCGACGGGTCCGTGCGCGCCAGCAGAGCGCCCCATTGCGAGAACTGCGCGGCGGTGGTCCAGATCTTCTGCCCGGTGATGCGCCAGCCGCCCTCCGTCTTGGTCGCCTTCGTGGTCAGCCCGGCCAGGTCCGACCCGGCGCCCGGCTCGGAGAACAGCTGGCACCAGATCATCTCGCCGCGGAAGGTGGGCGGCAGGAACCGTTGCTTTTGCTCCTCGGTCCCGAACGCGACGATCGACGGGATGATCCACGCCGCGATGCCGACCTGCGGGCGCTTGACCCGCCCGGAGCTGAACTCCTGGGCGATGATGATCTGCTCCACCGGGCTGGCGGCCCGGCCCCACGGCTTGGGCAGGTACGGCAGGACCCAGCCGCCCTCGGCGATCGCGACCGTGCGGGCGTCGCGCTCCATGGCCTTGAGCGCGGCCACCTCGGCCCGGATCTCGCCCCGCAGCTTCTCGGTGTCGGGGTCCAGGTCGATATTCACCGGGCGCATCCCCGTGCCGGTCGCGGTGTCCACCACCTTCTGCGGGTACTCCGAACCGCGTCCGAAGGACGACGCCAGCATCAGCGCCCGGCGATAGTAGACGTTCGTGTCGTGCTCCCACGTGAACCCGATCCCGCCGTGCACCTGAATGCAGTCCTGCGCGCAGCGCTGGGCGGCCGCCGGCGCGAGCGTCGCCGCCACGGCGGCGGCGAACTCGACGTGGGAAGCGGCTATGTCCCAACCGTTTTCGCGTGCTTCGTCGATCGCGCGGGCCGCGTCCCAGACGGCGGCGGTGGCCCGCTCGGTGTCGGCGATCATCTCCGCACACCTGTGCTTGATGGCCTGGAACTGGCCGATCGGCCTGCCGAACTGCTCGCGGATCTTCGCGTACTGCGACGCCGTGTCGGTCGCCCAGCGCGCAACGCCGATGGCTTCGGCCGACAGCAGCGTGGTCATCAGCGCGTGTGCGGTCGCCATGCTCAGGTTCCCCAACACGGCGTCGTCGCCGACCTCGACGGCGTTGGCCCGCACGTGCGCGATGGGCCGCAGCGGGTCAATGCTTTTCACCGGCACGATCTCGAGCTGGTCGGCGCGCAGCACCACCCATTCCTCGCCGCTGTCGATCGCGACCGGAAGCACCAGCAGGGAGGCCTGCGCCGCGGCCTTCACCGCGCGGACCTCGCCGCGGATGACCAGCGCATCACCCTGGCGGGTGGCGGTCAACGCGCAGCAATCCAGCGCGTAGGCGCCGATCGCCTCGCCGGATGCCAGCTCGGAGAGCACCTTCGCATCCGGGTCGTGCGCGGAGATCAGCGCGCTTGCGATGGCCGACGGCACGAATGGGCCGGGCATCGCCCCGTAGCCGAACTCGGCCAGCACGATGGCCAATTCGAGGATGCCGAAGCCCTGTCCGCCGACCGATTCGGCCAGATGCACACCCTGCAGTCCCTGTTCGGCCGCGGCCTGCCAGTACGGCGGGGGGTTTTCGATCGGTGTCTCCAAGGCCTGGTGCAGCACCTCGGACGGCGCGACGCGCGCCACCAGGGACCGCACCGAGTCGGCCAGGTCTTGATGCTCAGGAGTTATTGCGATCGGCATTGGTCGCCTTCCCATGGCTCGCGTTTGGGCCCAGTAGCTTCCAAGCTAACAACCAGTCGGTTGGTTGACTACATGGGCCAGCGGCTGGCCGTCGCGCAGCCGGCGGCAGTTGGCCACCGCCTCTGCCAGGTACCGGCGCATGGTGTCCGCGGTGTACCAGGTGACGTGCGGCGTCAGCACCACGTTGTCCAGGCCGAGCAGCGGATTGTCCGGCGCCACCGGCTCGACCTCGAAGACGTCCAGCCCCGCCGCGGCGAGCCGACCGGTGCGTAGCGCGTCGACGAGGGCCGCTTCGTCGACGACGGCGCCACGGGACGTGTTGACCAGCACCGCATTCGGTTTCATTCGGGCCAGCGCGTCGCGGTCGAGCAGGTGGCGGGTCTGTGCCGTCAGCGGCAGGTGCAGCGAGACGATGTCGCTGGCGGCCAGCAATTCGGGCAGCGGTCGCCAGCCCGGCCGCCCGTCGTCGCGGGTGCTGGTGTGCAGCACCGCGCCCCCCATCGCCGCGACGATCCCGCTCACCCGCTTGGCGATGTTGCCGTAGCCCACCAGCCCGACCGTGCAGCCGCCGATGTCGCGCACCGTCTCACCCAGCCCGGGGTCCGAGGGCCAGCCCCGCCCGTGGCGGATCGCGCGGTCCAGGGCCGGTAGCCGGCGCAGCGCGGCCAGCATCAGCAGCACCGTGCCCTCGGCAACCGACGGCGCGTTGGCGCCCGGCATGTTGGCGACGGCGATGCCGCGCTCGGTGGCGGTCCGCACGTCGATCGTGTTCACCCCGGCGCCGAGCTTGTGCACCAGGCGCAGTCGGTCCCCGAGCCGCAGGTCGGCGCCCGACAGCGGCCGAAGCACATGCCAGATCACGTCCGCCTGCGGCAGCTCGCGGTAAAAGCAAGAGTCGTCGTCTTCGGCGCACCATCGGATCTTGAGCCAATCCGATTCTGGCGCAACGAAGTCGAGCACTTTGTCGCCGGGAACGAAGTGGGCGAGAACTCTCAGCGCCACCGCTTGGTGATCCACCTGGCGATGGTATCGGCCTGCTCGCTGCGTGCGCCCGGGGTGGTGAAGTAGTGGTCGCTGTCGATCGACGCCCGCGTCTTGTCCGTGCTGGCGAGCGCGTCGAAGATGCGCTCGGCGTCGGAGGGGAACACGCCGGTGTCGGCCTCGGCGTTCATCACCAGCGCCGGGCAGTCGATGCGGGCCAGGTGCGGCTCGGCCCGGGTCTGCGCCACCCGCAGGCTCCACATGCCCAGCCAGTTGCGCAAGGTGCACGCCGCGGCGATGCCGTGCGCGGACCGATTCGCCCTGGCCGGGACCCCCGCGTAGCACGCGTTCGGCTGGCGCTTGGTGGGCTCGATGCTGGGGTCGACCATGCGGGGATCGGCCCAGGTGCGCATCACGGTGAAGGGCCGGTCCGAAAACCCGGCGGCGCGAACCCGTTTGAGCTCGGTCTCGGCCCAGTCGGTGATGGCGTGGTTGCGCGCTATCTGGGCCCGTCGGTAGCGAGCGATGAACTCCGCGGAGTACGGGGGGCCGTTGTCCTCGTTGAATAGGTCCAGGTCGGCGGCGGTGGCGACCGGGTCGTTCTCGTCGACGACCGCGGGGTCCATCCAGGCCGTCAGCACGTCCGGGCGCCCCGGGTGCGCCGCGGTGGCCACGTAGCCGTCGGCGGGGATCAACTCGGTCAGCCCCGCCGCGGGCCGCATGCCGTCGAGCGGGGTCACGTTGGGTTCGAGGGCCTGTGACTGATAGGCGGCCATCAACGATCCGCCGCCCGAATTACCCAGCAGCACAACGGTATCGATGCCCTGCACCTGCCGCAGCCAACGCACCCCGACGCCGATGTCCACCAGCGCGTGGTCGAGCAGGAAGCTGCTTTCGAACCCGCGGAATCTGGTGTTCCAGCCCAGGAATCCGACGCCGCGGGTGGCCATGTAGTCCGCGAGGTAGTGCTCGGAAAAGTCGATCTGGTAGTGCGCGGCGATCATCGCCACCTTCGGCTTGCGTCCCACCGCGCGGTGGTAGAGGCCCTGACAGGGGTGCCCGCCGGCGCCCGCCCGCCCGGCGGTGGGCGAGGGCAGCCCGACAAACTCGCGGAGCACCCCGGCGGCGGCGTTGCGGCGGGTCACTTCGGCTCACCTCCGTCGGCGTAGACGGCCCGGTAGTAGACGTTGGCCAGCGTCCGGATGCACGCCTCGTCGTCGGGCTCGCCGGGGCCGGCGAGCTGGAGGTAACAGAACTGGTAGAACATGGCCAGAATCGCCTCGGCGATCAGCCGCGGATCGTCGTCGGTGCAGTAGCCCCTGGCCTGGGCGCGCCGCACCGAGTCGCTGATGAAATCAATTGGCGTCGAACATATTTCGGCCCAGTACCGCGCGAAGTCATCGTTGACCATGGCCAGCTGATAGATGCTGACGACCTCGGCGCGCCGGTGGCGGTAGGTGTGCCACTGCGCGGCGGCGGCCTCGTATGCACGCTCGCGATCGGACAGGCCGTGTTCGGTCACCGCGCGCGCCCGCTGGGTGATCTCCGCGCGGAACCGCAGGGCCCATTCGCGGACCATCGCCTCCTTGGAGTCGTAGTAGTTGTAGAACGAGGCCGAGGAACGGCCCGCCTCGGCGGCGATGTCGGCGATCGTCGTCGCCAGAATGCCCTTGCGCGCAATGACACTCCGGGCGGCCGTGTCGATCGCCGCCTGCGTCCGCCTGCCGCGTCGCGTCGGAAACGCCCGGACGGGGCCGGCTCGCCCATCAGGTTCGGTTGCGGTCGACACCCGGCGCACCTCCCTAGAGCAAAACTGAACCTGATGTTAGATTCAGATTTCCATCTTGGCCATGACCCGCGGACGGGAGCCGCACGATGATCAAGCCGCACAACACCAACACGGAATTCGAGCTCGGCGGAATCAACCATGTCGCGCTGGTGTGTTCGGACATGGCGCGGACCGTGGAGTTCTACTCCAACGTCCTCGGGATGCCGTTGATCAAGTCGCTCGACCTGCCCGACGGCGCGGGCCAGCACTTCTTCTTCGACGCCGGCAACGGCGATTGCGTCGCGTTCTTCTGGTTCGCCGACGCCCCCGACCGCGTGCCCGGCCTCTCGTCGCCGGGCGCGATCCCCGGCATCGGGGACATCACCAGCGCGGTGAGCACCATGAACCACCTCGCGTTCCACGTGCCGGCCGAGAAGTTCGACGACTACCGGCAGCGGCTGAAGGACAAGGGCGTGCGGGTCGGCCCGGTGCTCAACCACGACGAGAGCGAGCGCCAGGTGTCGCCGACGGTGCACCCCGGCGTCTACGTGCGCTCGTTCTATTTCCAGGACCCCGACGGCATCACCCTGGAATTCGCCTGCTGGGTCAGGGAATTCGGCACGAGCGACACCAAGGCCGTTCCCAAGACCGCGGCCGACCGCACGCCTTCCGTGGAGGCCGTACGCTGAAACGGAGATGACCGACGGCATTCTGTCCGACGCCCAGATCGCGGCGCTGACGCCCGAGCAGCGGCGCGACCTGATCAGCCGGCTGGAGCAACCCCTGAGCGACGTGATCGATCCGGAGTTCCTTGCCCGGGTACGGCGCATCCGGTTGAGCCTGATGACCGGGGGCTCGATCGCGATGATCCCCTGGCTCGGGTATCTGTCGATGACGCTGCCGCAGAACTACGTCGCCCACAATTGGACCCTGACCTGGATCGGTTTCGACGTCCTGCTCGTCGCGTTCATGATGGCCACCGCGGTGCTCGGCTACCTGCGCCGCCAGCTGCTGGTCCCGGCCGCGTTCACCACCGGGGTGTTGCTGATCTGCGACGCGTGGTTCGACCTGATGACCGCCGGGCCCAAGGACGTCTGGCTGTCGGTCATCACCGCGTTGCTGATCGAGGTGCCGGTGGCGGTCTTCATGATCTTCAGCGCGCAGCGCCTGCTGCGACTCACGTTGATGCGGTTGTGGTTGATCAATCCTGGGATGCGGCTGTGGCACCTGCCGCTGTTTCCGTGACGCGGTACAGCTCCGGGTTGGTCAGTTCCTCGAGCAACGCCGCCAGGTGATCGACGAGCTGGTCGGGCTCGAGTCGGACGTCGCCGGCCAGCCAGGCGCTGATGGTCTGCCCGACGCCGCCGACCGCGAAGTGCGCCGCCGCCTTGACGCGCTCGTTCGCCGGTGCCCGCAGCGCCTCGATGGCGTGCTGGCCGGACAGCATGGCGAACAGAGCGCTGGATTCGGCGCGCTTGCGCACGATGACCGAGTTGGCCAGCTGGGTGCTGAACAGCAGCCGCCCGACGCGCGGATCACCGGCGATGGTGCGCACGATGTTAACCATCCCGGCGCGCGTCTTCTCGTGCGCCGGCACGGCGGCCACCGCGGCCTGGGTGGTGGCCGCCAGTTCGGCGACCACCCAGTCGAACACCCGCCCGACGAACTGGTCCTTGTCGGTGAAGCTCTCGTAGAAGTAGCGCGCCGCCAGGCCGGCCTGGCCGCAGATGCCGCGGACGGTCAGCTCGGCGATGTCCTGTTGTTCGGCGCCCAGCAGTTCCAGGCCCGCGGTCAGCAGCCGGCGCCGGCGGCCGGCGAGCCGCTCGGCCGCCTCGACGCCGCGGTAGGGCCGCGCGCCGGAACCCTCAGCCATAGCCACCATCTTGACACCGGCGCCGGTGACAGGACAACATCGGGAAACAAGCGTTCGCACATTTAGCGGGGAGTTCGACGATGACGATTCAGCAGACGGTCCAGGGGCCTCATGTGGAGCGCCCGATATCCGACCCGCCGCGTTCGCAGTCCATTCGGCGCCGGCGGGCCGCTGCCGATTACGGCATGATGGGCGTCGCGCTGCTGGCGGGCCCCGCGAACGTGATCATGGAATTGTCGCGTCCCGGGGTCGGCCACGGCGTCGTCGAAAGCCGCGTCGAGAGCGGCCGGATCGACCGCCACCCGATCAAGCGTGCGCGCACCACCTTCACCTATATCGCGGTGGCGAATGCCGGCACCGAGGCCCAGAAGGCGGCGTTTCGCCGCGCCGTCAACCGCTCGCACGCGCAGGTCTACTCGACTCCCGACAGCCCGGTGTCGTACAACGCCTTCGACCCCGAACTCCAGTTGTGGGTGGCTGCCTGCATCTACAAGGGCGGCATCGACATCTATCGCACCTTCGTCGGTGAGCTGGACGACGAGGAAGCCGATCGCCTATACCGCGACGGCATGGCGCTGGGCACGACCTTGCAGGTACCGCCGGAGATGTGGCCCCCGGATCGGGCGGCCTTCGACCGGTACTGGCAGGAATCGCTGGCGAAGGTTCATATCGACGACACCGTCCGCGAATTCCTCTACCCCATCGCGGTGTCCCGGGTTCGAGGATTCTCGTTGCCCCGTTGGCTGCAGCGGCGCTCGGAGGATTTCAACCTGCTGATCACCACCGGCTTCTTGCCGCAACGGTTTCGCGACGAGATGCGGTTGCCATGGGACGCCGCCAAGCAGCGCCGCTTCGATCGCTTGATGAGGGTTGTGGGCGCGGTGAACAACCTGTTGCCGCGGCGGGTCCGCGAGTTCCCGTTCAACTGGATGCTCTGGGATCTGGACCGCCGCATCCGCACGGGGCGTCCCCTCGTGTAGCCGGCGGGCCGGCCGCTCCGGTTGATAACGACAATCATTTTCATTAGGCTCGCTCGGGTCTGACCACTCAGCCCGAGGAGTGCCTGTGACCGCGCCGGTCTGGATGGCGTCGCCGCCGGAGGTGCATTCGGCGTTGCTCAGCAGCGGCCCGGGGCCGGGGTCCCTGCTGGCCGCGGCGGGGGCGTGGAACTCGCTGAGCGCCGAATACGCCTCGGCCGCAGACGAACTCACCGGGGTGCTCGCGTCGGTGCAGGCCGGCGCGTGGGAGGGGCCCAGCGCGGCGACGTACGTGGCCGCCCACGCCCCGTATCTGCTGTGGCTGATGAGGGCCGGCGCCGACAGCGCGGCGACGGCCGCGCAGCACGAGGCCGCGGCCGCGGCCTACGCCGCGGCGCTGGCGGCCATGCCGACCCTGCCCGAGCTGGCCGCCAACCACGTCGTGCACGGAGTCCTGGTGGCCACCAATTTCTTTGGCATCAACACGATTCCGATCGCGCTCAACGAGGCGGACTACGCGCGGATGTGGATCCAGGCCGCCACGACGATGGCCACCTACCAGGGGGTCTCCGGCGCGGCCGTGGCGGCCAGCCCGCAAACCAGCCCGGCGCCGCAGATCGTCAAATCCGACGCCCAGGCCCCAGCCCGTTTACCTGCGGTGGTCAACCCGTTGCAGAGCCTCCAGCAGCAGATCGAGCAGCTCTTTCGAAATCTGCTGAGTCTTCCCCAGCAGGTCTCGCAGAACCTCGAAGCGATATCGCAGTCCGACAACCCGCTCGGTCTTCCACAGTGGCTGGTGGATTTTCTGCAAAACGACTTGGGTGTCGGAAACCTCCAACTCGCACACGACCCGTTGGTCGACAACCCGCTGAATCAACTCATCGCGCAGATCCTGCAGAGGTTCGGGGTGACGTGGAACCCCGCTGAGGGCACCGTCAACGGACTCGAATACGACGATTATGCGGACCCGAGCCAAGCGATCTTTTATGTGGTCCGATCGCTGGAAGTCCTCGAGGACTTCGAACAGTTCGGCGTGTATTTGACGCAGAATCCGGTGCTGGCCGTTCAGTACCTGATCAGCCTCGAGCTGTTCGACTGGCCGCTTCACATAGCGGAAATCGCCTCGTTCGGGGTCACGCAGCCGGCCGCGCTGGCCCTTGCGCTGCCTGTCGTCGCCCCCTTGGGCGCGCTCGGCGGCTTGGGCGGCCTGGCCGGCGAGCACCTCGCGCTTGAAATCTAGGACCTGCGGACGGTCCAGCTCGAAAATCGTGGTTCCGGCCGGCCAGTCCAGCCGGTAGGCGCGTGAGTCCAGCCCGGCGGCCAGGATGACCACCTGCCGCACGCCCGCGTCGGCCGCCCGGCAGAAGTATTCGTCGAAGTACCGGGTGCGGGCGCCCTGAAAGTTGACGAAGTGCTCGCCGAAGTCGGCGGTCTTCAGCGGGTGGTCAGGTTCCTTGCCGTCGAGCACGTCGGCCGCGGGGCCGCCGACGGCGCGACAGAACAGCTCCGCGTACTCATCGACGGCCAGCGGCTCGGGCTTCTGCGCCTCCAGCGCCCGCGCGGTGGCCACGAACAGCGCGGTCGAGCCGACACTCGTTGTGATGTCCCAGGTATCACCTTCGCTACGCACCTAACCGACCCTACCCCGACTGGCGGTGGCGCCCCGCCGCGCCGGCGTCCCCCGGCTCCCAGGTGCCCGGCAGCATCGGCGCCCTTGGGCCGCCGCCGAATTCGTCACCGGCCAACACGGTCAGGCCGGCCGCCCCCGCGGCCGCACCCGTGGGCGCGGTGCCGGCGAAGCCCAGAGCGCCGCCGCCCTGGTCCGATGCCGTCGCGCCCCAGTCCGGGTCGACGTCGACGTTCATGTCCAGGAATTCGTCGCCGTGGTCGCGCTGCTGCGCGCGCCGGCCC